>CAMHJX010000038.1 GCA_946185535.1 uncultured Bacteroidales bacterium | reverse complement strand
GTGGATACAACCTCTGCCGATTTTCAAGGCATTGTAAGACTCTGGAATGACTACAAAAGCTGCCTTGTGTCGGATCAGTCGCCTGCTGCATTTTGGATGGAATCGGAAGTGGCCACTTACGGTAATCCTGATTTGCTCATCCAGTCGTTTACTCTTTCCAAATACGATTTCATGGATTTCATGGGCGGGAAGGAATTGTTTATAGGGGTTGAAAAGCGGAACGACACTTTGTTTGAAATGCGCACCATGCTTTTCAGCAACTTTCCCACCGATAACCAATTGACAGGCGTGTTCACTTACCCAGTTGTCAAAGTGGCCGAGAATGAGTACAGGTTTTATTCCAAACTCTCATTGTTGAAGCCGGACATGAAATCCTACCAAGTGGGTTGGGTTTCCTATTTTTATCCATATAATTACCCTTTCGACAAGGAAGCGGCGGACCAAGCCTTTGCCGTTGCCAATGAGTTTGCAGCCGCCATGGGGCTTGAAAAGCCCAAACCAGTGGAGTATTATCTTTTCAATGACAGGACGGAATACTTCAGGTATCTTGGGGCGGATGTCAGTTGCTATGATTTTATCGGCTGTGGCAGGGTTTATCCTCATGGGTTTGCATTTGCCGATTGCAACAAGGTGTTTTTCACCAAGGGAGGCGAAAGCTTGGCGCATGAAATCATGCACTTCATCATCAAGGAGAAGACTGGAAGAAAGAGGGCTCCGATGTTTGAGGAAGGTGTTTGCTCATATTACGGTGGCCATACGCTGCAACCAAAGGAAACCATTATGTCGGAACTAAAGAAATGGCTCATGGAAAATCCGCAGATTGATTTGGGAGTTGATTTGGTTATGGCTTACAAAGACGAGGACGGGAGATTTGTGACCGACTCGACAAAGGCGGCTTCGCAAGAGAGGTTTGCGTATGCTGACTTTGCCAACAATTACGCATACGCAATCCAAATGGCAATATGTGAAATGGCTGAACGCAAAGGAGGCAAGGCATTGGTGATAAGGATGCTTAACGAGATAAAAGAAAACGAAGGAGAATATGATGTGATTGAGGTGCTGCTGGGAATAAAGTGGGAGGATGTGAACCAAACCATTAGAGGGTATTTGAGGGAGAAGTATTGAGAGGGGGTTTTTCGTGATTACGTTATGCGTGCTTACGTGCTAACGAAGGGGACTAATAGGACAGATAGGACTAATAATAAAGAACTATGAGAGCGATGAGGAATGGGGCATGGGTTTTGATGGCGGCCATGATGCTACTGATGGGATGCCGACGGGAGAAAGCCGCACAGGCGAAGGATGCACCCGCTGAAAGCAGCAGGACGGCGGCGGTGGATAGCACGAGGATGGAGATGGAATTGATTGAGTGGGTTGGTGTGGGGGTGGAGTTGGATAGGTGACCCCACTCATCATCCGCCCTTCCGAATGCGCCATTCGGAAGCCGTGAACATCAGCATTTGCAATGCGAAAAGAAGATCACATCCTATTTCACCAAAAACAACCCCGGCGTGATGTCCAGCCAATGCAGCACCGTCTCGCCCCAGACAAGGATGAGCACCCATGAGATGGTCATCATGGTGATACCGAACTTGAAAGCGTCAGTTTGGCTGTACATATTGGTGTTGTACAACAAAGCAGCGGGTTTGCTGTTGAAGGGCAGCACATAGCAGTGCTCGATAAGCATGGCCACGGGCAGACTGAGGCTCATGACGGGGAAGCCGAAACGCGCCTCCACACCCAAGGCGATGGGCACAAAGACCATGGTGCGGATGGTCTTACTTTGGAAGACCAAGCCCGAATACATCATCAAGAAGGTGAGGATGACATAAAGTACCCAGAAGGGGGTATTGGAAGTAATGCCGAGGCTGTCGAAAGCAGCGTTGACCATGGTGTTGGGCAGGTCGGTGGCATTGAGGCCAGAGCCGAGGGTATAAGCACCAGCCGAGAAGAGCATCAGGTGCCAAGGGATGTCGACATCGTTCCATTTCACCACGCCGATGCCCGGCAAAAGGGCAAGGACGGCACCCAACAGGGCGACGATGGTTTCGTCGATGTTATGGAAGGTGCCTTTCGTGACCCAAAGGACAAGCACCAAGACAAAGATGCCCACGGCCTTGTACTCTTCGGCCTTCATCTTACCCATGGCCTTCAGCTCTTCTTTCAAGCGTTCCAAGCCACCTTCGATTTGAGGCACCTGCTCCTCTTTCTTCATCGGGAAGAAGACGTATGTGCCAAGCAACAAGCCTATCACGAGAATCAAGGCACTCATCGGGCCGCATGAGACAAGCCAGTCAGCATAGCCGAAGTCGCAGCTGCCGACGAAACCCGCAATTAATGAAATGGCGAGCAGGTGGGCGCCGCTACCCGTGTAGAACGCATTGGCACCGATATTCACCTGGAAGAGGTTTTGGATGACGAGGTTGCGACCGAAGTTGTTGCGGTTGCCATTGGAGGCACCATAGATGGCACACACCGTCATGAAGATGGGCAGCATGATGGTGGCCTTCACCGTGGTGGCCGAAATGAACGCAGACAGCACCAAATTAATGATCAAGAAACTCCAAAGCACACCTTTGGCGCTCTTGCCGAACTTGATGACGAAGGCCAAGGCCAATCGTTTGGCAAACTGCGTCTTGACCAGCATACTCGCCAAAACGAAGGAAAGGATGTTCAGCCACATCACAGGGTGACCGAGTTGGTTCAATGCCTCCTTTTGTGTGGTGACATTACAAAGCACGATACCGAGGATGATGAACAGCGAGGTCAGGTAGTTGGGGATGGCTTCCGTCATCCAAAGGATGAGACCCGCGACAAAAATGGCGAGCATGGCGTAGTTGGTGCGGATGAACTCCTCGAAGCCGATGTCGTTGCAACGCTTCAAGGCCTTCTCGGTCAGCATTTCGGTGTTCAGGTTGTCGATGAAGCCGATGTGGCAGCACCAATAAATCACGACGAAGGCGATGATGGCCAAGGGGCCGCCGAGGCGTGCCATCCAAATCTCAAAGTTGGACTTCTGCATCTTGGGCAGTTTTTCCACTTTGTAATTGTTCATGTCCAAAGGGTCGAATGTGCTCATGGGGGTGTGTTTTTGACTGCGAGACTGCGAGACGTCGGGACTGCGAGACCAGAAAACGTCCCGCAGTCTCGAAGTCCCGTAGTCCCGCGTCGATGATTACCAGTTCTTATAAGGATTCTTCATCAACATAGAGTTGAAGTACTTGGGGTCGCCGGTGACCTCTTCGCCGAGCCAGGCGGGCTTGTCGAAGGGCTCGTTCTCGTCGGTAAGCTCGACTTCAGCGACGATAAGGCCGTCGTTGTCGCCATAGAACTCGTCGACTTCCCAGGTGTGCTTGCCGTCGGTGTTCTTGATGAGATAGCGGGTCTTGTCGATGACACCAGGCTCACAGATTTCGAGGAGTTGTTGCACCTCCTCGACAGGGATTTCCTTCTCCCACTCAAAACGGGCGGCGCCAGAGGCGTTGCCGATGCCCTTGATGGTGATGAAGCCCTTATCGCCCTTCACACGCACGCGGACGGTGCGCTCGGGTACGCTGCTGAGATAGCCTTGGGTGATGCGCGTGGCCTTGAAAGCCTCGGCCTTGAAGTCACCCTTTACCAAAAACTTTTTTTCAATCTCTTGTGCCATAGTCGTTTATTCGTTTGCAAGCGGCTTGTCGGACATGCCGATGACGCGCTTGATCGCCTGTAAATAGTTGATGTTTTCGACACCTTCCAAACCACAGTCCTTGATGGTCTTCTTGATGTCCTCGATTTCGGTTGACTCGGAGTTAATGGTCACCACCTTGGCGCCGTTGATGAGCACCTCGCCAAACTCGCAGATGGTGTCGTTGACCATATAGCCGAAGCGGCGCTTGTGGACGCGCACGGCAGCCAGGTCGGGATTGGCCTTCACCATGGCGATAAACTCATCGTAGGTATAAGTATCCTTGGTCAGCTTGGGCATCTCGACCATAAAAGCGGGGAACACTTCCTTCTCGAGCACCTCGCGGCTGATGGGGAACTCGCCCTTCATGAGGGGATTCCATTGCTCGAGGCCATCGACGCTCTGCACGAAGGTCTTGATGTCCATCTTGCCGTCGCGTATCTTGGTGTTGTTGATGTCGTTTTTGCGGGAGATGATATAGATCTCATCGCTGAGGCGCTCCCAAACCTTTTCGGGGACGGGCATCGACAGGCGGGCCATACGTTTGTGGGCCTCGCAGAAGCATTGTCCGAAGGAGCGGAACTCAAATCTCGGCTTTGACACTTCGCCGATTTTCATTTCTTCTTTTGCCATAGAGTTATTTAAGATTCAAAATTCAAAATTCAAAATTCAAAATTCAAAGATTCAAAGATTCAAAATTCAAAGATTCAAAGATTCAAAGATTTAAAATTGGCTTTCAGCTTTCAGCAATCAGCTTTCAGCTAGCATAAACCGAGCTGATAGCTGATAGCCATTTATTATTCCTGCGGAATGTCTTCGCCTTCGGCGGGATTGGCTTCGCCTGGAGTCGGGTCGGCCAGCTTCCAGTCGCCGCCGTCGGGTGTGCGGGCATAGGACTTGGGAGCCACATCAGAAATAGTCTGACCCCATTCGCCAGTAGAACCTCTAGTGAAAACATCTCTTTCGGTGCCGTCAGCCATAAAGAGAGCTATCCGAACCGTCTTAGCAGCAGACAAACCACTATTGAAAATGTAAGCTTCATCCAATTCGGGATGGTCAGCTTGAACCTTGCTGCTATACAAAAGCACATAACCATGAGCAGGAACTATAATAGCGGCATTACCCGTCCAAATTGGAGCATCGTCCACTCCATCCTTAGTGAGATACATGCCTTGCATGGAGAGATCGAGGTTACCCTTGTTGTAGAACTCGATGAACTTGGTGTCGCCATTCAGTTCATTGAGGACAAGGTTGGTGTAGTCGGGTTCTTCGGGAGTCGGAGGCTCGGGAGTGACGCCGCCTTCGAGACCGAGAAGAGCAACTGTGCCGTCAACATTGACAGCACCCGGAGTGGCATCGGCATAGTACCATTTGCCATCGGCATTACGGCTGTAGGAAGCAGGAGCCGGGATGTAAGCTGGATCGTTGGCTTCGATGTTGGTCAGGTTGAAGTCATCAATAGAGACACCAGCAGGGGTGAAGAGATGTATGCGGACATTCTTCTTGGCGGAGAGGCCGCTGTGGAAAGTAAGGCTCTCAGGATAGCCGGCTTGAGCAGCACCCTCTATGGTAACATCTTCGCTGTAAAGCAGCACATAACCACCAGCATCAATTTTCACCGTGTTGTCGGCCAACCAGTTTTGGGCACCATCCTTCTCGATGTACACACCATTCAGGTTGATGGCATCGGCACCAGCGTTGTAGATTTCGATGAACTTGTCGTTACCGTTGAGTTCGTTGAGACGGAGCACGCTGTAGTCGACAGCGACTGCACCCACGGTATATTCCATAACGGGAGAAGCAGCCGTAACCTCATTATTATCGGCTTCGACATAGAAACTGACCGTCGTTCCATCGGCAAAGGCAGGGATAACAGCTTTATAGAGTTTATCGGTACCTTCAGTCATTGCCAATGTCAAGCTTTCACCGTCGATAGTATAAACCACTTTTGCTTCGATGATTTTTTGGAAACTGGTAATCGTAGCCATCACCGTGACTTCATCATTTTCTTGGACAGCAGTAGGATTGTAAGTAACATTGGAAATGGTGATGCCTGGATATTGCTTATCCTTGACACAAGAGGCAAGACCCATCAAAAGGGCTAAAGCCACAAACATTATCTTTTTCATATTATTCTCAATTTTAAAAAGTTAGACAATAGATTGGTTTAGAAAGCGACCTGGAAACGGGCCAGCAGCATGTGGTAGTTCACACCAGCTTTGCCATCGGCGGCAGTGACCTTGGTGAAGTCCTTGGTCGGGTTGCCATCGGCATCGAGACCGACATAGAGTTTGCCTTTGCCGTTGGCGTAACGGTCGTTGTTGACATATTGATAGTTGAGGGCGATCTTCACATTCTTGGAGAAGTAAAAGTTGAGACCAGCACCATAGAGTTCGGCAGAACCGCCATAGATGGCTTGGTCGGCTGCACGACCTTCGTAGTCGTTCATGTCGAGGAACTCATATTTGCCAACGAGTTCGATGTCGCCCCAGCTGCGACCAGCGCGGACGCGGTTGAACTTGGCACCATCGGAGTCGTAGCTCTGCTTGCCACCGAGGAGGAGGCAGGCACCTTCGACATACCAACCTTGGAAGTGATATGGCTTGTCAATGCCGACTTCAGGCTTCATGTATGTCCAATCCGATACCCAGGCACCTTCGAGACGCAGACCATTGTAATGACCGGCGAGTTCGGCAGTGGCGATGAGGTTGTGATCGGTGTTCTTGATATCATCGGTGTCGATGTATTTCTTACGACTGATGTTGGTGGTATTGCGGCAGCTGAAACGGGTACCGCTGTAAACGCCCATCTCATCGGACGTCTTGGGAGCGTCGTACATGACTGCACCACCGACATGGATGCCGAGATCAGGTTCGTTGATGGGACGAATCACGACCTTACCGACATAGGAAAGGCCCTCGTCCATGCCATAGTCCTTGTTGTTGGCTTCCACATAGTCGCGGGTCTCCTGGCCTTCAATCTCTTGGAAGAGCACGCTGGCGCTACCGAAGAAATACTTGTTGGTATACTTCGCGAAGACACCGAGGTGACGGCTGGGAGCGAAGGCGTTGATTACCATCGGGCGCTCCATGAACATGAGATAACGCGAAGAAGTGTTGCGCGACATGGTGAAGTCAGGCTTCATGCTACCGACAGTGAACTGCCAGTTCTTCAAGCCGTTGTAACGAACCACAGCGTCTTTCAGTTCGAAGGAACCGTTGGCCAGTTCCATATCAACTTCACCATACCAATCGGGGGTGATTTGAGCCTTGGCAGCGAAGCGGGCGCGACGAATGCTGGCACCTGAGCCAATCGGGTCGGCCCATTCCTGGGCACCGAAATAGTGACCGAAGTCGACTTGAACTCTGGTGTCAAACCAGAACTTGTAGTCTTTGTCTTTTGACTCGAACACCAAGATGCCGTCGCGACTCGAAGTCTGCAACGACTTGACGTTCACCTTGTTGCCATACTGGTCGACGGCTTGCGCCTTGTCTTCAGTCTGTGCAAAGGCCATTGAGCCCAACAAGAGGGCGGCCATCATTAATACAGTCTTTTTCATAGTGTGAAACATTTTAGTTAAACTTAATTTGAGATAGTTACAAACAGCAAAATTAGAAAAAAAAACAATGCTTCGACAAGCTCATCAAACAATGCAAGAAAAAAAATCGCCATTGTTTCGTTTTCCTTTTCTCAACATGTCTTTTCGCAAAAATGCCTACCTTTGCAGGCATGAAATGGGTTCGTTCCATAGCGTTTTTGATGTTGTTGGCGGCCTTTGCCGCATGTGGCGACAATTCCGCCACGGTAGAGACGCAAAATTTTGCGTCTCTACAAACACGACAATTGCAGGCCATCGACAGCCTGATGTGGCAGCAGCCAGATAGCGCCTTGGCGCAAATCATTGATTATATGGATTGTACAGACGGTGCATGCACCGTCTCTACCGCGCACTATGCCCATCTCCTTTTGGCCGAATTGCTCTATAAAAACGATTATGAACAAACCAACCGCGCCGAATTGCTGCGGGCGGTGGCATATTACGATTCGTTGTGCGCCGAAAATGACGACATCGCGTTTTTGGATGCCCGTGCACATTACATGAATGGTGTGGGATTTTACGAGCGCGACAGTGTGGTGGCGGCCTGCGCCGAATACCTAAAAGCCTTGGAAGTGATGGAAAGCCATTTCGATGAAAAGGAATTGATTGGACATAAGGCGAGGTTTATGGCGATGGTCTATTCACATTTAACAAGTTTGTTTTCAGATCTCTATCTTCAAGAGCAATGTATTTTTTTCGCGAAAGCTGCATTAAAACACTACAGCAAATATGGTGCTCCATCATGGCATCCCTCATGGATATTGACAGAAATTGGGATACAACATGAGATATTAGAAAATCTTGATAGTGCAGAATACTATTTTCAAAAAGCAACTGAAACTTTGAACGACACGAATTGTCTCTCGTACAGGGATATTGCCAGTCTTTGCACATATCTTTCATACAGAAAAGACCATAATCCACAACTTGCATTAGAAAGAATGTATGGAATACTTGCTCAAGCAGAGAACGACAAGGAATATTATTCAAGAAGTTCAACAATTGGAGAAATCTTCTATCTTGAAAAACAATATGATTCAGCATGGGTGTATCTGTGCCGAATTTATGAGAATTCGCAATTTGATGATATTAAAAAGCAAGCAGCGGAAAGGTTGTTGGAAATCTGCAAGACCCAAGGTCGTGATTCCGAAATTCTTGAATATGCCAATTATTTAGCACCCTATGCCAATCAATTGGAGAATCATAGCGCCATGAGATCACAGCTAATAGAATTGTACAATACCTTTCGACAGAAAGCACTTGAACGTCAGTATCAGCAAATCATCATCAAGAACTCACGACGAACCGTAGCATTGTTATTTGGACTACTTATTTTTATGGTTGCCATTGTTGTCTTATTCCATCATAAAGATAAGCGGAGTTTGAGACAACTTAAATCTGAAAGTCTTGGAGAAGTGCAAAACCATTTTGGGGAAAACAGTCTTGAACATTTTTTGGCAGAGCCTCTTTGCCAAGAAATCCTTCATTCCATCGTAGACAAAAACATCAAGCGGTCGGCCACGCCCGCCGATTATCCCGAACTTGTGCTCAACGAAAGCCAGCTCCAACAATTGGCTTTGGTCGTCAACCGCTATTTTGGCTCATTCGAAAGTCAGCTTGAGCAGCGAGGTTTAAAGTCCAATCCCGTTTTGGTCAATCTCTGCCATCTCTATCTGCTCGGCATGGATGAAAAACAAACCGCCATCCTCCTCAATAGGGATTATTCATCCATCAAACGGTATGAAAAGAAACTGAAAAACGCATTCGAAACCCAAGAAAACATGGTTTCATTTTTGAGAAACCACGTTTCAAGTATCTGATAATCTATCTTTTACATCCTGCAACTTTTTGCAACTATTCTTTTTGACATTTTTCGGTTTTTTCGTTATACTTTTGTAGCAACAAAATCAAATAACGTTACAACTATGAAGTATTTAAAAAACCGTCTCATCGTATTGATGCTTATGTTAATGATTCCCAATGCATGGACTTTGGCTGATAATTGTTATCTATCAGACAATCACCATCCCATTCAAATTAAGGCTTCACATGTTCAAGGAGTCCCAAAAGGCTTCACCATCCAAGCCTCTATCAACGGTCATACGCTTACTGTTGCTTTCTCCCAAAACATTGGACAAGTTGAAGTTGAAATCACAACGGTAACTGGCAGCACGGTGGATTGCCTTTCTATCCTCACACCCAATGGTCTGCAAAGCTACATTCCTAACACGGGAGACTACATTGTCACTTTCACCCTTTCCAATGGGGATGAGTATTACGGAGAATTTACGGTCAGCGATTAAGCATGGATCCTTTTGACGGACGGATTATCATCAGTGAGACCAAAGGCTTCAAGCAAGTGGAAGTGGCAAGCCTCTCGCATATCATCTGCGAAGACTACCTTTGCACACTATACATTACTAACGAAGAATCGGTAACCTGCGGCAAAAGCCTACGCTATTTCGAACAAGTCTTGCAGCCTTATCCCTTTGTCCGCATCCACCACAACGCCATCGTGAACCTCAGTCAGGTAGCTAAAGTTCACTTCAATGGCAGGCAACGCCATGTCGTCATGCACGACGGCACGGCGTTGCCCATTTCCGTGCGCAAATGGCCCCGCTTCCGAGACATATTTCGCTCTCATACACTTGCCACCAAAAACGACACACTTACAGCTGAAAGCGGCACACCTACAAGAAAAACCAACACGCACCAAAACCAAGGATATGGTTTACTGTAATTTTGCAGCATCTCTAACGATAGAACAAAAGTAACAACAAAACAAACATCAAAATCAAACACAATGAAAACGGCAAAACTTACCATGATGACCACCTTGATGGCCCTAATGCTCCTCGCTGTGGGATGCAAGAAAGAAAACGAAAACACGGCAGAAAGACAACAAAACAATTCAACTCCTATGCTTCATTCAACTCATTTGATGAAGTAATAGATTACCTCGTAGATGAGAAAAAAAACAAAAGCAACAAAGACGGCTTTGTTTCCTATGCTGAATACATGGAAAAAGAATACAAGGACTTGGATCCTGAAAACTTTTTTAAAACAAAAGAGGAGATGATACAGTATGCTTTAGAACATCATGACAAGTATCAACTTATTTTATGTGAAGACGGAGAATACATTTTCGAAACAAGATTGTATAATCATGATTACAAATATGTTGCAAATAAAGATGGAATGTTTCAGGTTAAAAATAAGGTATATAAAATAATCGAAGGAGGCTTGGTGTATACTTTGGAATCACATATCCAAGAGCTGACAGACTATGTTGACAACGGATTTAGAAATAATGATGATGTTTTCTCTTTTGTAATATTTGACGATAGCGTAAACACGGACAAAAACAATTGCTTATACTGTTCAAATATGCACAATTGGACTAAAATTAATGAAGATAATAAACTGTATTTTGAAATAAAACTATATTTATCAAATAACAACACCAGAGTTACATATAAACATTATGCAAAACCTTATCATCATAATTTCTTAGGTTGGTTCGGCTGTCTTCGTACAATTACATGCTCGTATAATAATCAAGTAGTTTATAAAGATGCAGCAGGAGATTGGCCACGTATAGGAGGAAACCAATGGATACCGCAATACCCATATCGATGGGATTTTCAAGAATCATGGACTAGCACTAGCGGTTTTGAAACTGTTAAATATGAATACGACTTTATACATTCTTGGATGTGGGAATATGAACATCCCAATACAGGAGGATTTGGGTTTAATGTTTTAGACGCAAGGGCTTCAACTCTTGATGTTGGTGAAATACACGTATATTGCCCAAAACAATATGAAATTGGCTAATCAACACTATTTACATAAGTAACTGTTCAGAATTAAACTGCATAATGCTTTGACACGGGACTATTAGACGCGGGACAAACCTATTGTCTCGTGTCTCGCGTCCCGAAGTCTCGTGTCTATTATGTAAGCTCATCTACTTACAATATTCCATTCATTATTGGAGTTATTAGAATAAATCAAAATACGACGTAAATGTTTAGGAAGTCGATAATACTATTGGTTTCGCTTTTTTATTGCTATTCGCTCTTTCCTCAAAACAGTCAAGACGACCTTATGCCTTGGAACATAGAGATTCATTATAGGAAGCAACACGAAGGCAACCTTGATGCCAATTATCATTGTCTCGGCTTTGGGATGAACTATTCCCTTTCCAAATGGATTGATGCGGGCTTCTTCGTGAATAGCGGGACATACAAATACCAAATGACCGTCTCTTCCAACAACATCATACTATTTGATGGAGATAGCCGCGACTTCTTTTGGAAATATGGTTTCAATACCAAATTGCATCCGCTATCTTTGCTATTCCCAAACTTTACGAGCATCGATGTCTATTTTGACGGATACCTTGGAGCTTTTTCCTATACTTCAGATTATTGGCCAAAAACAAACAAGTTCCTCTATGGCGCAGGTGTGGGTATTGCCTTGTATCCGACAAGACACTTCGGTTTGTTTTACGAAAGGGCATACGACAATGTAAACAAAATCACGATTAACCAAAGCAATAAGGTAAAACCTATGAACCGTTTCGGCATCAACGTCCGTTTCGGCGGGCCGAAGAAATGGAGGAAATAATGATTTTGCAATAAAACACCACGCCAAGCGTTAAGGCGATAGAATCAAAGTCCAACAATAATTAATCAATGAAAAAACTGGTTTTATTGGCCGCGTTGTTGCTGCCTGTTATGGCTTACGCACAAAGAGACATCCCTTTCACCTCATCAAAGCCCTTTAACAAGGGCAATTTCAAAATCGATGCGAGCTATTCGCAATTGATGCAGAAAATCCCTTATTCTGGCTATCCCGACTTCCGGGTTGGCGTAGGCTATGGCATTACCAATTGGTGCGTGGTAGGAGTCTTCGGCAGTTTCGGCACTCATGAAGGATTTGTACAAATAGGTTCTACCGTTCAAGACGCAGATACCACATACAATCAAGTGCTCTTTGAGGGGACACAAATCGAACGCTACTATCATTATGGCATTGATGCAGAACTGCATCCTCTGACCCTTTTGTTGCCGAACTTTTATTTTATCGACATTTATTGCCGTGGAGAATTGGGCATGAGAACCGTAACAGAGCAGTATAAGCCTGATTACGATGGTCCTTCAGCCGAGCCTGTCCGCAACAACTTTCTTTACGGTGGTAGCATTGGTTTAGCCATCAATCCATCAAAGTATTTCGGTGTCTTTTATGAATTGGCATTTGACAACCTAAATAAGGAATACAAACCCAAAACAGATGAAATAAAGACCAAAGCCATCCACCGCTTCGGTCTCAATGTTCGATTCCCCGGGCCGAAGAAATGGCAAAATCCAAAACAATGACCAATGACTATGACTATGACCGCTTTTACTTAATGGTAAGTTTTTTGACTTCGTTTAAGCTGACATAGTCATTGTTTATATTTGTAAACTTATTTTTCTCATTTGCTTAAGAATGTAAACATACAATTTTTCAACTTTAATTTCGTTGTGGAATGAAAAGAAAACAGATGGCAACGGTGCTCCAAAAACCAATTATTATATTAGCTTTGTTATTAGTAAATAGCATGCTCTTTCCCCAAAACAACCATAATAACCTTACACCATGGTGCATAAAACCCTATTATGGCAAACAATACGATAAAGAACTTGACCATAACTATTCTTGCATCGGTTTGGAAGCATTCTTTTTTCTCTCCCAATCGATTAACGTGGGGGCCTTTGTAAATGGAGGGACATTCAAATATAGTATGACTTTTTATGAAGACAATAATTTCATTTTGTATAATGGAGAATGTCGTGACTTATTTTGGAAATACGGTATCAATTCTGAATTCCATCCGATTCCCTTGCTATTCCCCAACTTTAGAATCATCGATGTCTATCTTGACGGACACATTGGTTTATTTATCTTTACCTCAGATTATTGGCCTACAAAATACAAATTCCTTTATGGCATGGGTATAGGGTTAGCACTAAATTTATCGAAACATTTTGGCTTGTTCTATGAAAGGAATTACGATAATGTAAACACAACATTACAAAAGAATAATAAAAAAAAGATTAAAGCAATGAACCGATTTGGTCTAAACTTCCACTTTTAATATGAAAAAAAACATTATCATTTTATTCCTTCTCGCGGCGCTCGCCCTCAGCGGCTGCCGTGGTACGACAGCCCTACAGACAATAAATCAACATTTTAACATGAAAAATTCATTCATTCTTTTCCTTTTTGTTGCGCTTGCCTTCACCGGTTGCCGCAAGCAGGTCAGCAATTATGACCGCCCCGATTTTGACCCTCAACCCTCTTTGAACGCCGTACTTCAGGAAGACCAGCCCGTGTGGGCTCAGGTCACTTTTGCACAATGCCTTGACTCGGTACACCCTGCTCCTTGCACCAATGCCGAGGTGCTGCTTTATGTTGACGGACAGTTCACGGAAAAACTACAACATGATGGCAAAGGCCGTTATGTAGGTGAAACCACTGCCGAGGCCTTGCACGAATATGCCTGCAAGGTCGTCATCCCTGGCTACGACACGCTTTTTGCACAAACCGAAATGCCGGAGAAGCCCTTGGTGACCCTTGTGGAAATCATGGAAAACGCCACTGTGGATGAAGAAGGCAACCCTTGTCCTGCTTTCTTGGTCACCTTCAAGACAGACCCCAACAAAAAGGAATACTACCAAATGAATATGGATGCGCTATTCCGAAACGACTATGCATCAGGCTATTTCTTCTCCAAAGGCACTATAACCTCATCCATCAACACCGACGACCCGGTGTTGCTCAACGAAGGTTCTGACCGCCTTCTATTCAGCAATGAAATCATCACCGAAACGGATTATACACTTAAGGTGAACAGCACATTTGGCAACCACGGTTGGGGAGGAGACCATTCTGGCACCGCTGTGCGTTCGGGCTATGTGGTGGTCAGGATGCATGGCCTCTCGGAATCGGCTTACCATTACATGAAAAGCCAAAACGCCTTCGAGGAACCCGATGCCTATTCCAACCTTTTCCTCGGCGTCATAAGCCCCATTAACCTTTACAGCAATGTGGAAAACGGTCGCGGTGTATTTGCCGCCATCGCTCCCATGACCTGCGACACGGTATTCATCAATCCTAAAAACTGATGCGCCATGAAGAAGACCTTTTTCTTGATTTGCGTTTTCGCTTCCCTCTTTGTCCAAGCCCAACAAATCCATGTTTCTGGTTTCGTCAGCGATGCCAACGATGGCGAGCGCATCATCGGTGCCAATGTCTATCTTCATGACCGCAGCCGAGGCGTGGCCACCGACCAGAAAGGCTATTTCAACCTTGCCGTGGAGTTGCCTGCCACACTTTGCATTTCGTGTATTGGTTATGAGGAGACCTGCCTTAAGGTGGATCACGCCGACCAGCCTTTGCAAATCCGTTTGAAGCCCTTGACTGAGACTTTGCAATCTGTGGAAGTAAGTGCCTCTCGCATTGAGCGAAGAACAAGCTTCAACACCTTGACCCTCAATGCCAAGAGCATCGACCAACTGCCCACCCTCGGCAGTCGCCCCGACATCATCAAGGCGGCGCAACAACTGCCTGGCATCGAGGCGGCTACTGAAGCCTCCAGCCTGATGATTGTGCGTGGTGGCAATCCTGGAGAGAACCTTTACATGCTCGACAATGTGCCGCTTATCTATGTCAACCACTTGGGCGGTTTCATGTCGGTGTTCAACTCCGAGATGATCAACACCATGGACATCTACAAAGGCGGTTTTCCAGCACGCTATGGCGGCAAGCTGTCTTCCATCGTCGACCTCACCGCCAAGAAAGGTGACCCCACCAAACTGAAAGGCTCGCTCAGCGCAGGCCTCACCGACTTGGCCTTTGCCGTGGAAGGTCCTGGCGGGCTGAAGAACTCCAGCTTCATCATCACGGGCCGCAAAACCCTCACTGAAGCACTCCTTTACATTGCCAGCCAAATCAGCAAAGAGCAAGGCGGACAAGACTATAACATTGCCTACGGCTTCCACGACATCAATGCCAAGTACACTTGGGCACCCGATGCCAAAAACAGCTTCGCTTTCAATGTTTATGAAGGCGACGACTATATGCGCATTTGGAAAAACAAAAAGGAAAACGGCGACATCGAACGCAACAGCATCAATAACATTTGGGGCAACCTGCTTGTCTCGGGACAATGGAACAGCGCGGTTAGTTCTCGGCTATTTATGGCCAATACGCTGTCGTTTACGCAATACCGACTCAAAAACAACATAAAGGCTTACTTGGAAAATGCCGTCGATACGACCGATTTCTTCGTCAAGACCTCATCGCGTGTCAGCGATGTCTCGCTCCGCTCCGATTGGAAACTCTTTGTCAGCAATGCGTACACCTTGGAATACGGCCTGCAAAGCTCCTACCTCAACTATCGCCCCAGCCATTTCTCCAGCAGCTTCTCAGAGACCAGTCTTCCCGACATTTCGAGCGTATTCGACAACTCGCTTTATTTGGACAACAAACTGAAATTTGGTACTTGGTTCAACGGATCCATCGGTTTGAGGGCGAATAGTTTCATGAACAAGGGTTATCATCATTTCGCTTGGGAGCCGAGGCTGAACCTCAACTTCAACATTGGGCAGAGCACCCTTAACCTGACCGCCATGCGCGTCACTCAAAACGCTCACTTGATGATGACGCCTGGCTCCATCATGAACAACGAGGTGTGGATTCCCGCCGACGCGCGCATCAAGCCCGCCACTTCCGACCAAGCCTCTGTCGGTTGGCAACGCGGTTTTTGGCAAGACCACATCAGCGTGGAAATCGATGCCTACTACAAGTTGCTCCGCGACTTGGCCACCTACCGCGAAGGCTACAGCACCCTCCTCGGCGACTCCGACTGGCGCAACAAAGTAGAAGTAGGTGGCAAGGGCAAGTCGTATGGCGTTGAGATGATGACGCGCTTCAACTTCAACCGCTTGGACGGCTATGTAGGCTACACTTGGTCGCATACCACGCGGCAGTTTGACCACATCAACAACGGTAAGGAATATGTGTTTGAATACGATCGTCCACACTCCATCAACATCAATGTGAACTATCAACTGACGGAGCGTTGGTCGCTGAGTGCCTTGTGGACCTATCAGACGGGATTGCCTTACACACCCGTCATCGGGGTGCAGAACACACCTGTCATGACGCCTGAAGGCGATGTGCATTTTGAGCAAACCAACATCTACGGTGAACGCAACAGTGCCAGAATGCGCGACTACCACCGCCTCGACTTGGCCGCCAAGTTCAAGACCAGGAACGAGAAAGGCCGCAAAGCCGAATGGACATTCTCAATTTACAATGTGTATTGCCGACAGAATCCGTACTATTACTACTACGGCGACAAGAAAGGCGACCCGTTGTATTGGAACCAGTTCCCCGACGAGCCACAAACGCTTTGGCAGCGGACTTTCTTCCCGATTATTCCGTCGTTTTCGTATAAAGTGTGGTTTTAAGCTATTTACATAACATTTTCCGTGGACATAGCACTACAATTGCGTAGCATTTTTTGGTGAAAAAGATACTGAGATTTGGAAAATAAATGTAATTTTGCCACAGAAACTAACACATTAAGATTATGACGACTATGCAGGTGAATGCGGAATTGTACCGCGCAATGGGTGAAATCGCTGATGACAAAGTTTTAATGGAAAAGGTGTTGGCTTTTGTGAAATCACTGATACAAAAGCAGAAGAAAGCAAGGAAAAACGATGATGACAAAAGGCTTGATGCCGCTTTGGCAAAGTTTAGCAGCGATTGGGGTGGAGATGGCACACCGCTGGAAGTCGCTGATGAACTGAGACAAGGCGTTGTTAATAATAGAACAGTCGAAGAATGGTGATGATGGAAACCCAAGAAACCTATTTGTTAGACACTTGCATTTGCATTGCCCTGATAAAGAAAATGCCCAGCGTTGTGGAGCATATTCGTCTCGTGGGAGTCGACAAGTGCAAAATTTCTGTGGTTACACTGGCAGAGCTATATTTTGGCGCATACAAATCTGGACAAAAGAAACATTTTGAAGATGTTGAGGTAATCAAAAACCTTTTTGAACAATACGACATCACCAATTGTATCAAGGAATACGGTGACATTCGCTGGCAGTTGGAACGTACGGGCAAAAAAATAGATCATTTTGATATGCTTATCGGAGCAACAGCTCTGCATGAGAATCTAATTGTTGTAACAGGCAATACCAATCATTTCGAACGCATTCCCAATCTACGGATTGAGAATTGGATGGATGCATAATAGAAATGCCAAATTAATCATCCATTTTTCACTTTTTTCCTATTTTTGCGCCCAAATAGCAAAAGGAGGGAAAAATGAAAATCGCAGTGGTTGGGGCTACCGGACTGGTCGGCTCGAAGATGCTTCAAGTGCTTGATGAACAGAAAGTTCAGATTGATGAATTGATTGTCGCTGCCTCGGAACGCTCCGTGGGCAAGGAAATCGTTTTCCAAGGCAAGACCCATAAAGTGGTCAGCGTGGACGATGCCATCGCTGCCCGTCCCGACATTGCCATCTTCTCGGCGGGAGCATCGGCATCGAAACAATATGCGCCGCGTTTTGCCGAGCAAGGCACCTTTGTTGTCGACAACAGCTCGACCTGGCGTATGGAAAAAGATGTTCCTTTGGTCGTCCCCGAAATCAATGCCGACACCATCACCAAAGACACACACATCATCGCCAACCCCAACTGCTCCACCATACAGATGGTGATGGCCTTGGCACCGCTCCATAAGGCCTTCGGCATCAAGCGCATCGTCGTCAGTACTTACCAAAGCGTCTCGGGCAGCGGCCAAAAAGGTGTCAACCAACTGAAGGCTGAACGCGCGGGCGCGAGCGGCACGACTTGCTATCCCCATCCGATTGACCTCAACATCCTGCCCCACATCGATACCTTCCTCGACAACGGCTATACCAAAGAAGAGATGAAGATGGTCAACGAAACGCGCAAGATCCTTCGCGATGAGCACATCGCCATCTCATCCACCACGGTGCGTGTGCCCGTGTGGGGCGGCCACAGTGAAGCCGTCAATGTGGAGACCGAAAAGCCATTTGAAATCGACGATGTCCGCAGATTGATGGCTGCCATGCCTGGCGTGGTGGTGCAAGACGACCCAACCAACAACATTTATCCGATGCCCCTCTATGCCGAAGGCAAGGATGAAGTCTTCGTGGGTCGCATCCGCCGCGACTTCTCGGTGGAGAACGGCCTCAATTTTTGGTGCGTGGCCGACAATCTCCGCAAAGGGGCTGCAACGAATGCCGTGCAAATCGCCAAATATTTAATAGAAACAAAACTTGTATAATTAGGAATTCGGAATGCTGAATGCTGAATGGCCTACCAGACCTATCATTCAGCATTCTTCATTCAGCATTCATCATTCAAAGATGAAAGTTTTTAGAAATATCATAGAAGTTAGAAATCTCCCCCACACCGTGGTCACCATCGGCACCTTCGACGGTGTCCATCTCGGCCATCAGGCTATCTTCAACAAGATGAAGACCTTGGCACAAAGCATTGGTGGTGAGACGGTTGTGGTCACTTTTAGTCCGCATCCCCGTCAGGTGCTCAACATCGACTGCTCCAATCTGCGGTTCCTCTGCACGCCCGAGGAAAAACTCAAGAAATTTGAGGAGTTCGGCATCGACAATGTGGTCATCATCAACTTCACCAAAGAGTTTTCGCGCACACCGTCGGAGGTGTTCATCAAGGACTACATCATCGACAACATCAAGCCCGCCTATATCGTGGTTGGCTACGACCATCACTTCGGCAAGAACCGCATGGGCGACTTCGGTCTGCTCAACGACATGAAGCTGAAATATGGCTTCAAGGTGGAACGCGTTGCCGCACAAGATGTTGAGAACATCGCCATTAGCTCCACGAAGATTCGTAACGCCCTTGCCACGGGCAATGTGAAGCGGGCCAACCAACTGTTGGGCTACACCTATTCCGTCACTGCCGAGGTTGTGGTGGGTAACAAGATAGGACGCACTTTGGGCTTCCCTACGGCCAACCTTGAGTTGCCGAGAGAGTACATGCTCATCAGCAACCGAGGCGTGTATGCCTGTCTCGTCGACTACGAAGGCAAGACCTACAAGGCCATGGCCAACATCGGGCACCGGCCCACCATCGGCGACCGCAGCGAGGACAATCCCATCATCGAGGTCAACCTATTCGACTTCGACGGCGACCTCTACGGCAAACAAATCCATGTGCGCTTCATCGACCGCATCCGCGACGAGGAGAAATTTGACGGGCTGGCTGAGTTGAAAGCGCAGTTGGAGCGGGATAAGAAAGCAGTTTTGAACCTATTAGACCATGACCATTGACTATGACTATGACCGCTTTACGCTATGTGGGAGCGGTCATAGTCATGGTCATAAGCCATAGTAAAATATGAAAATCTTATTAATGACCATCGGGAAAACGGACGAGGACTACCTCATCACCGGCATCAAGAAATATGTGGGCCGCATAGGGCATTATGGATCGTTCGAGATGAAAGAGATTCCCGACCCTCGCAACCGCAAAACCCTCAGTGAAGACCAGCAGAAGAAGGCCGAAAGTTTCCTGTTGCTGCAACAGCTGCAACCTGGCGACCAAGTCATATTGTTGGATGAAAACGGCAAGCAGTTCACTTCGGTTGAATTCTCTGAAAGCCTTGAAAAACAGATGGCTTCGGGTGCCAAGCGGTTGGTGTTCATCATTGGCGGGCCTTACGGCTTCGCGCAAGAAGTATACGACCGCGCCAACGCCAAGATGTCGCTTTCGCCCATGACCTTCAGCCACCAGATGGTGAGGCTCATCTTCGTCGAGCAGCTTTATAGGGCCTTCACCATTCTGAAGGGCGAACCTTACCATCATCAATAATAAACGGCCCTTTATTTCGTTAATACAGCATGAAAACAATCAAAACCATATTCATCCTTTGCGTGGCGCTTTGCTTCGTCACCTCCTGCCAAAAAGAAGTCGACATGACCTTGGTGCAAAAGACCCTTTTTGAAAACGCCGACATCCGTGAAATCGAAATCAGCGACGGCTGGCAAGTGACCGTTGTGGCCGACAGTTCCACTTATGTCGAACTGAACTATTCCGCTTATCTGGAGCCTTATGTAAAAGCCAAGATGAATGACACCCATCTCGAACTTGGCTTTATGCTCAAGACCTTCTCGGCCATCAACTCCGAGTTTCGTGCCACCGTACATTTGAGCCAACTCGAAAAAATTGATGCCAAGACTGCCTCAAAAGTCACTTTCACAGGCTCATATAATGGAGAACGACTCTATGTGAACTTGAGCGGCGCTTCTTCCTGCAATGCCTTGACTTACGCGGGCGACAAATGCGAAATCGTGATGGATGCGGCTTCAAAACTGCTCGATTTCCAATTTGACGGTGCCACTTGCATAGCCTCATTAACAAAATCCTCACAGTTCAATGGAAGGATCCATGCCACCGAACTGCTCGACCTAGACCTGAACGGCAACTCTCGATTCATCAATCGGGGAGGCGAAACAGCCAGAGCCGACATAAAACTACATGACGGCAGTATGCTAAACATGGTTGAAACTCAAGTGAATAAGCTTTATGCTGAGCTCTCCGAAGCCTCCGAAGCCACAGTCTGGGTGACTGAATACCTGAAAGCCACCTTGAATAACGCCTCCACTTTATACTATAAAGGCAATCCGCTAAAGGATTTGGCTTGCCACGACAATTCTGAAGTCAAGCCCTTGTAGTTTTGGCCTAATATTTGTTATTTTTCACACCCGTTGCGCCGAAGCGACATGAATTATTACTAATTTTGTGACCAAATTAAAAAAGAAATGAAGAAAACAGCATTGCTTATTGTCGCCGTCTTGTTTGCGACTTTTACCTTTGCCCAATCCAACATGCCCATTGACCCAAAGACGGAAAAGATTTGTTTCCGCAAGGTCATCAACACCGTAGGTTCTGAGGATGAGGTGTTTAACCGTATCTATAGCCAGTTTATGAACACCTACTACAAGAGCCCTTCAACCATTCTCAACCAAAACGACGGACGCACCCTGAAAGGCAAGCATCAGTTCCAGCTTGACAACGGCGACGCAGTGAAATCGAAATGGCCTTGGATTACCTATTATTTCACCATCGAAGTACGCGAAGGCCGTGTGCGTTACACCCTTACCGACTTCATGCAAAAGACCCAAAGCAACCATCCCTGCGAGGAATGGATGAACAAAGAAGATCCTAATTATCAGCCTATTTGGGACAATTACTTGCAACAAATGTCCGCCTTTGCTGAAGACTGGGGCCAAAAGTTTGAAGAGAGTCTGGTTCCCGAAAAAGTGATTGAAGAAGAAGAATGGTAATAACAAAGCCCATAGATTCCCTAGGGAATGACATGGGCTTTGTAGAACAAACAATATGGCTACTCGCGAACGCATAAAGAAAGGCTTTTCGAAACTTCTCAAAGAAGAGAAGCTAAAGCTGATTGCCAATTACTTCGAGAACCCCGGCGAAGTCATCAGCCTGCTGAAAAGCTACTGGCACTCCGACTCGAAGCAGCAACAGCTTTTTGATGAGTTCAGCGAGAACACCATCACCAATTTCTTCATTCCCTACGGCATCTCGCCCAATGTGACCATCAACGGCAAGGACTACATCGTGCCGATGGTCATCGAGGAAAGCTCCGTTGTAGCGGCGGCCTCAGCTGCAGCCAAGTTCTGGGGCGAGCGAGGCGGATTCCATGCCGAAGTCATTGATGTGCGTAAGGTCGGACAAGTACACTTCGGATGGAGCGGCGACAAGGAAAAACTGTTTGCGATGTTTCCCGAAATCGAGAAACGCCTCTTGGCCGACACCGATGCCATGACCGAAAAGATGCGCAAACGCGGCGGTGGCATCCTTGGGATGCGGCTCATCGACTACAGCGCTCAAATCCCTGACTATTACCAGATTCGTGTGGAGTTTGGCACGGGCGACGCCATGGGAGCCAACTTCATCAACTCCGCTTTGGAGCAGTTTGGGCATAGCTTGCAGGACTTTTTCGCCGAGCAACAAGACCTGCCTGAGGACCTCCGCAAAGTGGAGATTATCATGACCATCTTGTCGAACAACACGCCCGACTGTCGCGTGAAAGTCTGGGTGGAATGCCCTGTGGAGCAACTTAACGGCATCGACGAGCACCTTTCGGGAGCCGAATATGCCAAGAAATTCAAGAAAGCCGTCGACATCGCCCACATCGACACCGACCGCGCCACCACGCACAACAAAGGCATCTACAACGGCATCGACGCAGTGGTCATTGCTACGGGCAACGACTTCCGTGCGGTGGAAGCGGCAGGACACACCTTTGCCTCGCGCAACGGGCATTATGAGAGCCTTTCCACGGCCACGATTGAAAATGGCATCTTCCACTTTGAACTAGAGGTGCCGATGGCTTTGGGTACCATTGGCGGACTGACCAGCCTGCACCCACTTGCCAAGAAGACCCTTGAACTTTTGGGCAATCCTACCGCCAAAGAGCTGATGATGATAGCCGCTACGATGGGTTTGGCCAACAACTTCTCCGCCGTACGATCGCTGACCACGAAAGGCATCCAAGCCGGCCACATGAAGATGCATCTGAACAATATCTTGAACCAACTGAATGCCACGGAAGAGGAGAAAAAACAGGCACGCGAGTATTTCAAGGACAAGACCGTGTCGTATGCAGGGGTTGAACAATTCTTAGACTCACGCAGAAAATGATTTTTTCACGCAGAATCCGCTGAAATCGCAGAAGCGCAAAGCGACGAAATAATAAAATCAAATATGGCTACTTTCAAAAATGATCCCTTGAGTTATAAAGTAATTGGTTGCGCTTTAGAGGTTTATAAGACCTTGGGGCCTGGATTATTGGAAAAAGTGTATCAAAAAGCACTTATGAAAGAACTTGAACTCAAAGGTTTAAAGGCAGAAATGGAAGTACCCATTAGTGTTGTGTATAAAGGAGATGAAATTGGAGAAGGATTGAGATTAGATATTTTAGTTGAAGAACAACTCATCATAGAGCTGAAATCAGTTGAAGAACTAAATGCTGTTCACTATAAACAACTTACATCTTATCTAAAACTTACGGGAAAGAAGGTCGGACTTTTGATAAACTTTAATGTGGATGATTTGATGGATGGGATACATAGAGTTGTCAATAATTACTAATGGTTTCACGCAGATTATTATATGTATTATTTCACGCAGAATGCGCAGAACAACAGTCATCGCTTTCAGCGATTTCAAGAAACGCTTGCGTTTCCATTCAAAATAAGGGTCCGGTAGGCTTCATAAAATTCTGCGAATTCTGCGTGCCAAAATCAGCTTCTATATGGTTCAAAAATACTATTCTCATGGAAAATTCCTTCTGACAGGTGAGTACCTAGTTTTAAAAGGTGCCCTAGCGTTGGCAACACCGCTGAAATTGGGTCAATCATTAACGGTAGAGACGGTTTGCACACCATCTCTACATTGGGATGCCTACAAACCCGATGGCCCTTGGTTTTCGGTAGCCTTGAACCCTGAAAACCTTGAAATTATCGACAGTGATGACCAACCTAAAGCCGAAAAACTAAGACAAATCCTGCAAGCCGTCAAGCAATTGAATCCCAATACTTTTGAAGGCAACAATTTAAAATTCACCACCCGTCTTGACTTCGATCCAAATTGGGGCCTCGGCAGTAGTTCCACCTTGATTGCCAACCTAGCGCGATGGGCTGAAGTGAATCCCTACGAATTACTGAAGTTGACCTTTGGCGGCTCGGGCTATGACATCGCTTGCGCCACGGCAAAGCAACCGATATATTACCAATTGTCCATGTCTAAATCGGCGTTTCGACAAGCTCAACGGCCTACGCTTGATTTACCAGCTAAGGTCCCTGAGCCCGTCGAAGGGCCGACTCCCATGGTTGAACCTATAGATTTCAAACCTCTTTTTGACAATCACCTCTTCTTTATCTATCAAGGCCAAAAGCAAAGCTCGTCAAAGGAAGTGAAGGCGTTTTTAGCCCAAGCAAATCCCATTGATTTACATAAAGATATAGAATCAGTTTCGGAAATCAGCCGTGCCGTGCCGAAATGTGAAAGTTTGGATGAATTCGCTATGCTTATGCAATGCCACGAACGCATCATCAGCCGATGCATTGGGCAAGAACCAGTGCAAAAGCGTTTCCCCGACTTTGAAGGTGTCTTGAAATCGTTGGGCGCTTGGGGCGGCGATTTTATTTTGGCTGCTACGGAATGGACTGAAAACCAAGTGAGGGAATACTTCAAAGGGAAAGGCTTGGAGGTGGTTTTCGGGTATAACGACATTGTAAAGTGAACATTCGGAGAATTTCCTTATTTTTGCCTCGATGAAAACACAGCACCTCATAGCGACAATCATTTGCGCCATCCTGTTGGCGGCCTGCGGCCAACCAAAGCAGGCTTCAGAAGAACCGCCGCAGATGATTTCGACAGCCGACAGCCTTCGTGCCGATTCCATCTATAACCTCGCCCAAACCTTCTTCCAAAACGCCTTGGACTATAGGGACAAGGACAGCACCGTGGCCTGCTGCAAGGAATACTACCGCGCATTGGAAGTTTTGGAAGAACGCTTTTCTATCATTCAATCATTTGATGTAGAACAACTTACAAAGCAAGATAAGCAAATAATCAAACTTCTAAAGAAAACCTACAAGGGATTAGGCACAGATTATTCAATCTCCCTCTTGCCCGATCCGTCTTCCTATTTCCACCGTCAAGCCTTGGCCATCGACAAGAAATATTCCAACTCACCTGCGGGATTGGGGACCACATTGTTTTTGATAGCATACGGATTCGACATCAGTGAGCGTTTCGACAGCGCTTGCTATTACTACGACACCGCAATCAGATGCTTCGACAACGACTCTTCCGACATTATTTTCAGGATGGCGGTCTCAAGGAATGGCATCATCGACTACAAACTACATCACGACGCAGCGCCTGTCATCCACGACCAAAAAAACCTGCTTCCGCATTGCGATGAGACTGACCGCCACGACGTTGAATTGACCATCGGCTGGATCCATAAAGAGGAAAAGCAGCTTGATTCGGCATTGGTGTATCTGAACCGAGCCTTTGAGGGATTGCAACATCCGGATTTTTCGAACACCACTGCAAAAATCCAAGCATTAGAGTACTTGAACGAAGTTTATGGAGCCTTGGGCGATACCACGAAAATGAACGAATGTGCCCGTCTTCTGGCGCAATATCCACATCCGATAGAAGCCTTCGCCCCCGTGACTTCCGAACTTACCGAATTGTTCAACAACTACATACAGAAAAAACAGGAGGCCGAAACCCTGCTGAAAAGGCAACAATCTGTACGACGAAACATATTGATGGTTTCCTTGGTTGCGTTGGCGATTTTGGCCCTTGTGCTTGTGCTTTTGGTGGCCCGCAAGCGCCACAAACAAGCCGAAGCCAACCTCCGCGAAGCACACCAACGGCAGCGCGAGGCTTTCGACCAGCAACGCGAAGCCTTCAGCCAACAGCTGACCGAAGCCCAAGCCGCCCTGAAGGAAAAGACTTTCGAAGATTTGGTGAAAGAGACAAAGGCGCTTTACGACAAAGGCGGCCATCCGCGCAAGGACATCTTGGAAGCCTTCAACAAGGCCTACCCCGACGTTTACGAAAAACTGAAATCCACCTATCCCGACCTGACCGAGCAAGAGCGCGATTTGCTTGTACTCAACTTTCTCCGTTTCCGCATCAAGGAAGAGGCCGAGATTTTGGAACTAAGCCAAAACACGGTGACAAAATACCGCTCCGACCTCATCAAAAAGGTGGGTAAAACACCCGTTTCCGACCTTTTGGGCTAAACAAAAACCTATAGTTTTGTTTTTGTAATCCATTATTTTCCAATATTTTATAGTTTTTCAAACCAAGAAAAACCTATAGTTGGGCTTGGGGGTTGCTTTTTCCGTAGATTTTTGTTATAGTTTTGCGGAAACAAATCCAAAAAAATCACAAAAATGAAAAAGACATTATTATTCGCATTGGCACTGGCGGTGGTTTGCGTTATGCCGTCGTGCAACAAGGAACGCACTGGGATCACTTTTGGTGAT
>CAMHJX010000037.1 GCA_946185535.1 uncultured Bacteroidales bacterium | reverse complement strand
TTTTTGGTACTTTTGCATGTCTTTCGACCGCTCGTGATTTGCAATCCGCCGGCTTCGAAATGGGGATTTGCAATCCCCTTCATCATTCCTTCACCACCTTTTTCACGCACTTCCGCCCTTCCTCGTCGGTGACGGTGATGAAATAGATGCCTGCGGGCAGCGTCGTCATATCAATTTGGAGCTCGTTGCCTTTGCCTTGCAAACTGAGCATCTTTTGCCCGAGCATGTTGAGCACTTCAGCCTGTTTTAGGTTCTCGCCTGTGACGGTGACCAAGCCTTTGGTAGGGTTGGGGACGATGTTGAAAGTCTCTGGACCGTTCTCTTCGACGCCGTAGAACGAGGGATGGAGGTCGTACCTCACCGTCACGCTGTCGCAGTCGTTCACCGCCGTGAAGCTGAGCCAGACGGTGTCCTTCGTCCAGTCCATGGCATAGACCGTGCACTCGAACGGGTCGTCGGGATTGGGCACAAGGCGCCAGCTGGGCTTGGAGATGTCCCACCTGCATCGGTCGAGATGCCAGGCATTGGCATCGGTAATGGTGTCTTTCACATGGTAGGTGTAGTGGTTCACGTTGAACTCGGTCGCCGTGATGGGATGGTGGGGATGCGGGTCCTCGCTTCCGATGAAAGGACGAGGCGAGTAGGAAAGCGACAGGTGGAGTCTGATCTCACGCTCACACTCGAAGGGTGCCAGGTCGATGGAATGGGAATAGACGCCTGAGGTGGCATAGGTCTGCCCGTCGAGCGGCCATAGATAGGCATCGCATACGATTTCATCCTCGTGGGGCGGCACGAAAACGTCTTGCGTCTCGGTGTCGACGAAGCTGAGGTCGAGGGTGAAGAGGCCATTGCAGTTGCCGTAGGGAAGCTCCTTGTCGACGATGAGGGTGTCGGAGGTATAGGTGATGCCGTCGATCCAGACGAAGGCGGCGGGGTGGCTGTTGTCGTAGCAAAGCCTGACGGTGTCGGCATCCGACACGACACGGTTCAGTTTGACGAAGAAGGTCTTGGTGACGGTGGAAGAGGCCTGGCAAGGAATGTCTTCGGAGGTGACGGTGAGCGTGACCTCATACAAGCCGTAGTCGTCGTAGCCGTGGAGGGCGGTGACGTCGTGGTTGTGCGGTGAGCCGTCGCCGAAATCCCATTCAAGATCGAAGTCCTGGTAGTTGATTTCCGCTCCAAAAGTGATGGGACTCAAGGAGCAGCTGTTTATGGTGTCGTTCTGCTGGACGGTCTCGCCGTCGACGAGGACTGTGGTCGACAGGTCGGAGGCGGTGGAGCCCACCAGATAGGCATAGCCTTTGGCGCGGCCGAAGCCGTAGACGTGGGCGTTGAACCCGTTGTGGCAGGTGATGCGGTGCACGCCGTGGCTGATGTCCAACCTTGCGTAGCTGTAGTCGTCGTTGCCGTTGACGCGATGGAAGTTGGAGGGCGCGACGGTTTCGCCGTCGAGAAGCACGTTGGCGCTGTCTTTGGTGTGGATGATGATGTTGACGCTATGCGTCTCGATGTTGATGTCGGGATGGTCGAAGGTGGAGAAGGTCACGTCGTTGATGCGCTGTTCCACGGGGGCTATCCACACCATCGAGGGGTCGCCTTGGGTGTCGTCGTGGCTGGTCTGGTAAAGGTAGACGGCGCTGGGTTGTGTGGTCTGGAGGTAGCACGAGCCCTCGCTCTCAGGTATGGGGAAGTAGTACGACTGTCCGGCCATCAGCGTGTCCAGGGTTTCGCCGTTCTTGGTGACGATGTTGTCGTCGGCGCTTGAGGTGACCTTGACGAAGTCGCGCGTGCGGTTCTTGGAGTTGGTCACGATGAAGTTCCTGCCCCACGAGCGCAGGGGCATGGCCTGCTCGAACACATGGTCGTAGCCGTTGCCTGCATCATTTGGCACACAGGTGATCGTGTTTCCGTTGAAGACGGCGATACGCTTGCAGTTGTGGGTGCGTATCCGGGTGCCGCTGAGGTCGATGGGGCGGCCGGTGATGCGCTCCGACCTGACGTGGTAGGTTTCGCCGGCATGCATCGTGATGGTGAAGAGTCGGTTGGCAGGATGGCCTCCCAAGGTGTTCACGGTGGGCGTGATGTCGATTTCGGTGTTGTCTTCGGTGGCCACGATGACGAAAGCCGTGGTTTCGTTGTTCCAAACGTAGGGATTGTGGCCCGGACGCGACTGTTCGCAGCATTGGATGATGTATTCGTCGCCCAAGCTCTCCACGGGCAGCACGAACGAGGCGTCGAACGACACGTAGGCGATGTTGGTGCAGTACACCGAAACGGTGTCGTCGGCGGTCACCTTGATGCCTTTCTCGAAGATGCGCTCGTGTTGGCTTCCGCTGTGGTACCCTTGTTCGCTAGGTATCTCGACGGTGGTGATACTGTTGGCGCTGACGCTGAAGCTTTGCGACCAGCCCGAAAGCGGGTTCGAAACGGTGCCCGTGCAGTCGCGTTTGGCGCTGATGAGCACCTGGGTCGTGACCCAGCCGCCCGAGGAATGGTCCTTGAAGCCGTTGTGCATAAACGAGAGCCAGAACTCCTTGCCTTGGGTGGAGGTGTTTTGCGCCAACGATGCGGGCAAGGCGACGAGGGCGGCAAAGAACAGGAGCAATAGGGTTCTGGTCGGTTTCATGATGGTAACAGTATTAGGTTTAGTTCACAATCCCCGTCATCACTCCTTTACCACCTTATCCGAATAAGTTTTCCCATCCTCCAGTGTGATGCGCATCGTGTAAGTGCCCGCAGGCAGCTGGCCCATGTCGATGCTTTCGAAGGCCTTGCTTTGCGTGCGCACCAGTCGGCCTTGCAGGTCGAAGAGCTCCACTCGGGCGGGCTGCACATCGGGGGAGTACTGCATGCGGAGCATGTCTTGCGCGGGGTTGGGGTAGAAGCAGTAGGGACGCACCTCGATGCCGCCATCGCTCACGCCCACCGTGCCGTCGTGGTTGAGGAAGAAATAGACGAAGCCTTGCTTGGTGTTGTCATCTTTGAGTGCTGGTCCAAACCAACCTATGCCTTTTTCCTCCTCTTGTTCTTCTTCGTATATGTCAGGGAATGAGAGCGGTTGTTGGATACTGATATTGTCTGTTTTGATGAAGCGTTTCCATTCCATGTTCAAGTCTGTGTCCATTTTCACGGCAATGAGGCTTTCTTCTGGGTATCCTTGTTCTTGGTACAGTAGGTATACCGTTCTATCCGACATCATTTTGAAGCCCATGACACGTGCCAATGCCAAGTCACCGGGAAAGTCGTTGAACACGACAAAGTCTTTCAACTGCGTGGTTCGCAGGTCATACTTTGCCACAACGATTCCATGTTCAGTCGTACAGTCAAGGTAGAGGGTGTCCTTCACATATCCTGCAGACAAAAGTACTTCATTTCTTTCAAGTGGAATCATCTGGGTGAAATAGTCGAAATCAAACGCCTCATAAGCAATATGGATTGTATCGAGTACTTCTTCGGTCAATATCCTGCTGACAACTGAATATGTAGTTTGGAGGAGAGAATCCATCACGTATAAGTGGAGATTTGGGTCGTTGATGTCGTAGCCCAATTGGTAGTATTGAAGAGGCGAATCACTATATTCCTGTAGACTACCCAATGTTATCATAGAGTTTTCAAGCAACTGGGACTGGTTCTTCAGTGTACCTTCGGGACCGCAGCGGACGATAAATTGATTGTAGGTTCCATCAGGTTGTTCTTTTCCGTACTCCATGATCAAATTGCCTCTACTGTCGACGATATGGGAATCAAAGCTGCTAAAGGAGTAACCTTTGCACACTGGTGTCAAGATGTCTTCTTCATGGTTGATGTTGAGGTCGTTGTCGGGAAAATGACAAATACGGAGAAAACTGCTGTCGCAATCCTCGTTGTATTCGAAGTTGGCTCGGATGTTGCCTTCTCCATTAGGGTCCTTGGCAAAAAGGTAGAAGGGAGCATCAGGATTCTCCACCAACAGCGAATCGATGACAGTGAAAGAAGAACGCGACATCTTGTAGAAGAGGTTCCCAAAATTGATGGGTGGTTGGTAGGGACTCCCGCTATCCACACCAAGGAACAGATTGACGAACAATTCTCCGTCGTGTTGACGCATCCCGTTTTCGATGTTAAATTTATAATCTTTTATCTCGTGGAACCCGATAGAATACAATTCACCGTTTTGGGCGTGCGCGGTCACTACCGTCGCGGCAAGTACAAGTAAGAATAGAATTTTTTTCATGGTATTCTGAGTGTTCTGAGTTTATTTTATGGCAAAGATACAATAATTCGAAAAGGTGTTATCCAATTTCTACAATATTGTATTATTAATTATCACTTGGTCCAGGTGGATTGATACTAATCAATTGTCCGTATTCAACATAAAGATCATGATAATATCTCCACCATTTGTAATTAGTAGGGTGGTATGATAAACAATTAATTTGCCAACAAATAGGATGCTCGTTGAGATATAAGTTATCAGCAATGAAGTCGTAGCCAAGTCCTAGATAAGAGTCAAGGCAGTAACACATGTCGTCTTTTGATAAAATGAAAGTGGGTGAAGAAACGGCATCTCCCTCTGCAGCAAAAACACGCGAGTTTACTAAAAAAGGAGAACCATATGGATCACGGTCATTCACATAATTAAAAGTATGGTCACGGGTGGGTAAAAAAACTATTTGAGTTGTCCCACCTGGTCCAGGGATTTCATACTCGTGATGTTCATAAAGATTAAGAATGCGCTGAAGTTCGGTTGCAGCTAGACCGTTCCAAAGATAGGTCGAATCTATGCTAAATAAATTGTCACATGCTACTAAAGCACTATACTCGTCAGAGAAATACCAAGTGTGGTTATACAAATGTTTTAAATCAGATTGAATGGATGTCATCAACGCGATTTTTGCTTTACCGTCTGGATTGATAGACACATTGATGTAATATAGGTTCTGGTTCTCGTTGTTAAACCTTTTCTTGAAATGCTGTATTTCGGTGCACATTTGCCGGTATGCAGCATTGAGATCATTCAAAAGCACAATGTCATCTGTGACATCAACTTGTATTTCAACCGTATCGAATTTCACGTCGTCGTATTCCACGTTGACCTTGCAGAAATCGAGGTTGGCTAGGCAGGCTAGGTGCCATGCGGCGTCTTCAAGGTTGAAGGCCTCGTCCGTCTTGCTGTCAGCCATTTTCTGCCAAAATTCCTTGAAGTAGGTTTTTTTGTCTTCAATCTGTCGGTAATCAAAGGATTGTTGATCGTTGTTGTCCTTGGCGTTCAAGACGTTTTCGTTATCTTTCTTGCAGGACACGAAGGCCACAATTGCCAAAATAATGATGGCAAGGAATCTTTTTGAGTTTTTCATAATGATTTGGATTTAGATTGTTGATAAATGGGTGAATTAAAAATTAATCTTTGTCGAAATCGCCTTCTGCATCGCCATCGGCGCTGTTGAGTTCCACGATGTAGGAGCCACTTGCTGCAGAGGTAAAGGGGATGATGACCACCGATTGCACACTGGTGTTCACCACGGTGCTGTAGACAAGGCCTCCCATGCCGCTATAGATGGAGATGTTCACATTGCCGAAGCTTTGGTTGAAGGCGATGTAAATATCATCATCGCTGGCTCCTGCTACAATGGCATTGGGATTGATGCCGAACATCAAGCTGCCTTTCAAATTAATTTTATCATACCCTTGTGGTGGGTCTGCTATTTCTGTTTTATTGATAGGTATGGGTTTTGTGTTTACGGCTTGCGCTTCCCAACTGCATAGGACAATGGCGCAGAGGCCAACGAGAAGTAATGCTTTTGTTTTCATTGTCGTTTGATTTTTGTGGTTAATAATAGGGATTAATTACACGTGTCGTGAAATGTTTCATAGCACAAAATTACTGAGTCAAACATATCTGTCAATTGAGATATAGTTTTATTTCGTTCCATATAGCTTTTTTTCAGTGGTAAAAAAATAAACCATTGAAAAACAACACGAAACAAAATCAAATATATAGGTGTTTTAGCTTTGGATATAAGTGTTGGAGGGTAAAAAATGACAAAACAGACAAGCCTTTTAGGCTTGTGAAGGCAAAACCAAAATCATTTGGAAAGCGCCTGGCGCAGTTGTTCCTTCATTTGGTCGGGTTTCAGGTTCAGCTTCTTGCGCAGGTTGCTGCGGTTTTGGTTGACGGTATTTGTTCTCAGTCCTAACAATTCGGCTATCTCCGTATTGGAAAGGTCGGAACAGGATAGCAGGCATATCTTGGCTTCTGTTTCGGTCAGGTCGGGATAGTTTTCCTTAATGGTTGAATACAGTTTAGGATAAGCCGTTTCCAAAACACTACGGGCAGCTTCAAAGGCTTCTTGCTCACCATTCATGATCTGCCATACCAAAGACTCCCATTCCTTTTTGGGGTCACTTCTCTGTAGTGTCTTGTCGTGGACTTCGAGAATCAACCTTAATCGAGAGGAAATCTCATGGTCCAACACAGAGATTTTCACTGTTTGCAGCAAATTCTGTTTCAGGTTATCCAATTGCTGCTTCATTTCTTCCTCCGATTTCAGCAATTGTTTGTGCCTGTTTTGCAGAACCAAAATAATGATGGTTGTAATAAGTAATAATACACTGATAATCAATATTATAAAATGCCTTCGGATAATTTTCTTGTTCATCACATTTTGAAGGCTCTCGTAGTCATATTGTTGTTGGATCCTGTATATGGTTTGCTCTTGCTGGTGAATCATCAAATCATATAGGATCTTTTCATGTTTTTCACGGTATTCCAAAGCTAAAGCCGCATCGTTTTGGCTTTCGGCAAAATGAGACAAAGCATCGTATGCGGAAGCTATTGTTTCTTTCTTTACGTTGATAGTGGGGAGATTCGTTTCCATTCGTTGATAATATTTGGCAGACGAATCAATTTCATTCATATCGAAAAACACATTGCCAAAATTTAAGTAGAGTATAAGCCGTTCATTATCGTCAAGACTTGGGTCATTTATCATCTGCTGTAAAGAATTAATGGCCTGATCATATTTGCCTTCAAGTCGATAAAGCACTGAATGGTTGTTATGGGTTTTACGTTTTATCCTATCAGAATGTCCTTTTTCTGCATATACCACGCTCTGCTGAAGACATAATTCTGCACTATCGTTTTGATTCAACAATATGTATATTACGGCCATGCTATTTTCAATTGTAGCTTTGTCGGCATAATGGTCTCCAATAAATCTTTCGGAAGCCATAAGTGAAATCAAGGCTTCTTGTTCTCTTCCTTCATCATACAGCATCTTCCCCATCCAATACTCCGCCCGTGCCATGGTAAGGCTGTCGTCCACCATTTTACCATATTGCTCCGCCTCCTTGAACGACCGCATGGCGGCCTCCTTCTCGTCGAAGTGCTGCTGCACGAAACCGCTGTAGAGCGCGGCATGGGCGGCCTTGCCGTATTGCTTATTGCGGGCATAATAGGCAGCGGCACGCTCCAACTCGGGGCTGGTGGAGAGGTTGGCGTGGTCGTCGAAGAAATCGTCGTCCATCACGGGCGAGATCTCCTGCCCGCGGTCGCCGAAGAGGGCCTCGGCCTGCAGCAAGGCCATGTCCATGCGCTCGCGCTCGCTGAAGCTCGCGGGCATGCGCAACACGCTGTCAATCAACCGCGCGGTGCTGTCGGGCAAGGTATCGGCCAACCGCTCGGCACGCTTCACCATGCGGCGGGCCTCGCGCGTGGTGGCGTCGCAGGCACATAGCATCACAGCAAGAAGACAAACCAATATGCATTGATGGGTTTTCATCGCTGCAAAATTATAAAAAAAACACGGATTCCACGGATTTTCACGGAAATTATAGTATCCGTGTCTATCCGCGAAATCCGTGTTCGAGATACAAAAAAAAGAGGACTTTTCAGCCCTCTTTTTCATTGAATTAGAATTTCTCAATTACTCGGCAGGAGTCTCGGCAGGAGTCTCAGCAGGAGTCTCGGCAGGAGCATCGTGCTTGCAGCAGCCCTTTTCTTCACCGCCGCAGCCTTCGAGGCGCTTCAAGACGAGGTCCTTCTGCTCGTCAACGGTCATGTTGGCGAAGTTGGCCCAAGCTTCTTTCATCTCAGCGCACTTCTTTTCGCACTCAGCCTTGGCTTCTTCGGTCATTTCGGCCATCTCTTTGGCGCAACCTTCACCGGCGGCTTTCATCTCTTCCATCTTGGCATCCATTTCAGCAAAGACGGCGCAGGCCTTGTTGTTCAGCTCTGCCTTGGCCTCATCGGTCATCTCATCCCACTTGGCATACTCTTCTTTCAGAGCGTGCATGGGGCAATCGTGCTTTTCTTCAACGACTTCGGTCTTCTCTTCTTGAACGGGTGCAGCAGGCTGGACGGGTTCCTTGGGAGTGTTGTTGCAGGCCACCATGAAGAGGCAGGCCAGTCCGAGTGTAAGAACTAATTTCTTCATTTTTAGTGAGTTTTAAATGTTGTTTAATGTTGTTTTCTGTTTTTGAGCGCGCAAAATTACAAATAATTTCAATAGCCTCTAAAAAAATGTTGTTTTTTGTGAAAAATAATTCTTTGATATGTAGTTGTTTATTTGATGGGGAATGCCTAATTTTGCGGGCGAATTTTGCGGTCAATTATTTTGACCACAAAATAAGTAATCAATGTCTAATCAACTAATTATAAATTCATACTAAATCAATAGAAATGGCAGAAAAAAAGTTTTTGACATGCGATGGTAACCAGGCTGCGGCCCATGTTGCCTACATGTTCAGTGAAGTGGCCGCCATTTATCCTATCACTCCGTCGTCGCCGATGGCCGAGTATATCGATGAATGGGCTGCCAAAGGTCAGAAGAACATCTTTGGCGAGACCGTCAAAGTGGTTGAGATGCAATCCGAAGCCGGTGCCGCCGGTGCCGTCCATGGCTCGTTGCAAGCTGGCGCCCTCACCACCACCTACACCGCCTCGCAAGGCCTCTTGCTGATGATTCCCAATATGTACAAGATCGCCGGTGAATTGCTTCCTGGCGTGTTCCACGTCTCGGCTCGCGCCCTCGCCGCTCAGGCCCTGTCCATCTTCGGCGACCACGCCGACGTGATGGCCTGCCGTCAGACGGGCTTCGCCATGCTGGCCACCAGCAGCGTCCAGGAAATCATGGACCTCGCCCCTGTGGCACACCTCGCCGCCATCGAAGGCCGCGTGCCGTTTGTGCACTTCTTCGACGGCTTCCGCACCTCTCACGAAATCCAGAAGGTCGAGGCTGCCGACATGGAGAAACTCCGCAAGCTCGTCAACCAGAAGGCCCTCAAGGAATACCGCGAACGCGCCCTCAATCCTGAGCACCCGGTAACCCGTGGTACCGCCCAGAACCCCGACATCTACTTCCAGACCCGTGAGTTGCAGAACAAGTACTACGACGCTCTGCCCGACATCGTGGCCAAGTATATGAAGCAGATGAGCCGCATCACTGGCCGTCAATATGCTCCGTTCGTTTACTACGGCGCTCCCGATGCCACCGACATCATCATCGCCATGGGCTCCATCAACGACGTCATCAAGACCGTCATCGACAAGGAGAACAAGGCTGGCAAGAAGCTCGGTCTCGTCACCGTTCACCTCTATCGTCCCTTCAGCGTGAAGTACCTCATGGAAGCCCTGCCGAAGAGCCTGATGGAGCATGTGAAGCGTATCTGCGTCCTCGACCGCACCAAGGAACCCGGCGCCAACGGCGACCCGCTCTACCTCGATGTGGTGGAAGCCTTCAAGGACTGCCCCTACAAGCCTTTGATCATCGGCGGCCGCTACGGTCTGTCATCAAAGGACACCACTCCTGCTCAGGTGCTTGCCGTCTACAAGAACCTCGCTGCCGACAAACCGATGAACCAGTTCACCGTGGGTATCAAGGACGATGTCACGCACCGTTCGCTCAAGGTCGGTAAGGAAATCTCCATCCTGCCGAAGGGCACGTTCGAAGCCAAGTTCTACGGCCTCGGCGCTGACGGTACCGTGGGTGCCAACAAGAACTCCATCAAGATCATCGGTGACAACACCAACAAGTACAGCCAAGCCTATTTCGACTACGACTCCAAGAAGTCAGGCGGTTACACCTGCTCGCACCTGCGTTTCGGTGACCAGCCTATCTTGGCTCCTTACCTCGTTGGCACGCCCGACTTCGTGGCTGTCCACGTCCCGAGTTATCTCCGCAAGTACGACTGCCTCCGCGGCTTGAAGAAGAACGGCACGTTCCTCTACAACTCGCCTTGGAGCGTTGAAGAGACCAAGAAACATCTTCCCGACTATGTGAAGAAGTATCTGGCCCTCAATAATATTAATATGTATATCATCGACGCCACGAAGATCGCCGCTGAGATTGGTTTGGGCAACCGCACCAACACCATCCTCCAGAGCGCCTTCTTTAAGATTTCGGGCGTCATTCCTTACGACCTGGCCGTCGAGCAGATGAAGAAGTTCATCGTGAAGAGCTACGGCAAGAAGGGTGAGGATGTTGTCAATATGAACTATGCCGCCGTTGACCGCGGTGGCGAGATCACCAAGGTTGAGATCCCCGCTGAATGGGCCAAGCTCGACTGCACCACCGACTTCGTTTTCGAACACAACGCTGACGATCCCGAGTTTATTAATAAGGTGATGCGCCCGATGGTGGCTCAGTGTGGTAACGACCTGCCTGTGAGCGCCTTCAAGGACATCGTCGACGGTACATTCCCGGCTGGCACTACTGCTTATGAGAAGCGTGGTGTCGCCACCGTCGTTCCCGAGTGGAACCCTGCCAACTGTATCCAGTGCAACCAGTGCTCGCTGGTGTGCCCGCACGCTGCCATCCGTCCTGTCGTCATGACTGACGCTGAGCTGAAGAAGGCTCCTAAGGGCATGGCCACTGCCGACATGAAGATGCCGAAGGAAATGGCTGGCATGCATTTCAGAATGCAAGTCTCTGTCTTGGACTGCACGGGCTGCGGCAACTGCGCCGACGTGTGCCCCGCCAAGGAGAAGGCTTTGGTGATGAAACCGCTCGAAAGCCAACTCGACGAAGCCAAGAACTGGGAGTATGGTCAGAAGAAGGTCGCCTACAAGGACGAACTCATCGACAAGTTCGCCAATGTGAAGAACAGCCAGTTTGCACAGCCGCTGTTCGAGTTCTCTGGTGCTTGCGCTGGTTGCGGTGAGACACCTTATATTAAGACCATCACCCAACTCTTTGGTGAGAGCATGATGGTGGCCAACGCCACGGGTTGCTCGTCCATCTATGGCGGTTCCGCTCCTGCAACGCCTTACTGCAAGAACTACCGCAGTGGCAAGGGTGTGGCATGGGCCAACTCCCTGTTTGAGGACAACGCCGAGTACGGTCTCGGTATGGCCACGGGTGCCCGCAAGATCCGCGAAGGCCTCCGCAAGAAGGCTGAAGAACTGGTCAACACCACCGTGTACGATTGGATGAAGGAAGCCACGCAGAAGTGGTTAGACACCTACAACGACACGGTCGCCAACCGCAAGGCTACTGACGAATTCGTTGCCGCCCTCGAAAAGGCTATCCTTTCCATCGACGGTTGCATCGACTTCTTCGGCTCCAAGAAAGCCCAGGAAATCTACGGCAAGGAAGTTGCCGCTCAGAAGCTGGAAGAAGCCAAGAAGGCTAAGGCTGCTGGTCGCAAGATCTGCATCTGCCACGGTTGCGAGCTTGAACAAGAACTGTTGGACAACAAGGACTTCCTCGCCAAGAAGAGCCAGTGGATCTTCGGTGGTGACGGTTGGGCCTACGACATCGGTTTCGGTGGCCTCGACCATGTGTTGGCCAGCGGCGAAGACGTCAATGTCCTCGTCCTCGACACCGAGGTTTACTCGAACACGGGTGGTCAGTCTTCGAAGGCTACGCCTGCCGGTGCTGTCGCCAAGTTTGCTGCCTCTGGTAAGAAGGTCCGCAAGAAAGACCTCGGCATGATTGCCAAGAGCTACGGCTATGTCTATGTGGCACAGGTCGCCATGGGTGCTTCGCAAGCCCAGTACTTCAAGGCCATCAAGGAAGCTGAGGCTTATCCGGGCCCGTCGCTGGTGATTTGCTACGCTCCGTGTATCAACCACGGCATCAAGATCGGTATGGGTCACTCCCAGATGGAAGAGAAGCTCGCCGTCGACTGCGGTTACTGGCACCTCTGGCGCTTCAACCCCGCCGAGGAAGAGGAAGGCAAGAACGGCTTCCACTTGGATTCGAAGGAACCCAACTGGGCCGACTTCCAGAAGTTCATCATGGGTGAGGTGCGTTACAACTCGCTTGTGAAGACCTTCCCCGAGGAAGCCAAGGAACTGTTTGCCAAGACCGAGCAATTCGCAAAGCTCCGCTACGAAGGCTATAAGAAGCTGAGTGAAGGGAAATAATCTTTCCTGATTCAAACGAAAACAGCGCATCCGATTGGGTGCGCTGTTTTTTTATTTGTGTTAGTTGATTGATAAAAATTATTACTTTTGCATACCGAAACTATTCTTAAAAACACGTAAATGGAAATAATATTTGTTGGTGACAGTAAGGCAAAGTTTTCTGAATCTTTAGCAAATTGGGGTATCGATATGGATGATATTACCTATGCACAATTTACTTTCTATCGTCATGAGAGAATAGCTAAGGTAACTAGTTCAAATATAATAGGTCAAGCTTCCATTAGTGGAACAGCTAAAGAAAGGGTTGCTTTATTTCGTTCTTCAAAGAGTTTTTACATTGAGTTTATAGATATTATCACTCCTTATAGTGGTTATGCCATCCTCAATAATTATTACAGACATAAAGTAAATGGCTTTGATGAATTAAAATCTGTTGAGTTGGGAAAAGTGTTTCCAAACTTAGATAGTTGTTTGTCTTTTCTTTTGCCAAAGGCTGATTTGAATGTCGATCCGTTCACAAAAAGTAAGAATTTGATTTGGAATGACATTTGGAATGATGGTTTTACCTATCATATAACAAACACATCATTAGATATATCTTTAGAATTCAAAGAAGACCATAGCTACATTTGTTTCTCAACAGATAAAGACATTAGAGTTCAACAAGGTGACACTATCTCACTTTTATTTGAGGGTGGTAGTATCGTAGATTACCCAATACAAAAAAAGACATTACAAAAAGATGAAAGATTTGATGCTTATTGTGAATTATATCAAGATGACATCGAGTTGTTTATAAATGAAAAATGTTGCCAATATCGTATAACATATTGCAAAGGCAACAAGGCACCGTTGACTGGAGATTTTGTTGATGATGAATACAGCCCTTATGAGCATGAATTATTTTCAGCTTATGCGAAACAATATTTGAATGAGTTAGCAAGGCTTGTTCCAGATTATGAACTTCCATGTCGGAAAATTGATTCGAATGCAGTCGGTTATGCTTTTAATTGGTGCTTTGTTTATCTAATGCGCGATAATACCAACGGTTATCACAAAATTGGCATTTCCAACAAGCCGGAATATCGAGAAAAGACCTTACAGAGCGAGAAGCCATCAATAGAAATGCTTGCTTGCAAAAAGTTCCCGACACGCAAAATTGCTGAGGCAATAGAATCTGCGTTGCATACTGCATACAGCCAACAACGAGTTCGTGGGGAATGGTTTAATTTGGACGATGTGGATGTGGCTGCTATAATAGAGACGTTGAAATAAAAACACAAATGGAACAAATATCACCAAAATATTTGATGACTCTGATAAAAAAAGTAAAAGCAGAGTTGATAAAGGAATATTCTAGTACGGATATCCGAGCATATCTTGAAAGATGGATAGAGTATTATAATGCTTTCAATCAAAACTTTGGGATTTGCGTAAAGGATAATGGTGAATTAGATTTAGATGCAACACTTAACAATATTGATGATGAAACTCTGCTTAAAATCGCCATAGATTTAGAAATCGAAACTCCCGACTTTTTGCCGAGTATTCCGATCTTCAAGAATGAAGTTAAGTCATCTTATAAAACCGCAGGAAAGACCTTTGAATTTGCATGTAAAAGAGTTAATGATGAACCTGATACCGCGGTTTCTTTGGCTAACTCTGCCCTCGAAAGCATAATTAAAGAAATACTAAAGGACAAAAGGCTGTTTGATGAGTCGTATAACGATAAGGATACATTATACAAACTTGCTGAAAAGTGTCTAATAAAGCTGAAGGCACATCCTTCGCAAAATATTCCAAATGAATTTAGACAGATTGTGAGAGGGATTCTTTCTAGTTGTCAAGCCATTGAAGATATTCGCAGTGACAAAACAAAGGTGGCACATGGAAAAACAGATGCTGATTTTGTAATTAGTGAACCAATCTTGGCATTTTTTATTGTCAATGCGGTAACCACAATTGGTTTGTTTTTGTTAAAACTATACCAAAAGGAATATCCAATTGTTGATCAAGAGACGGAAATAGAACTGCCATTCTGAAGATGAAAAAGAAAAATGAATGTTTAAAATATCATTATTCTATTATAGCAATAAATCAGCGTATTCAGATTCGGGTGCGCTGTTTTTTTTGCGGCTGCAATAATGTGACAGCCCTATACCCCGTCGGCTGGATGGTTGTCGTTCCAACGCAGGGTTGTAGGGCTGTCGTATCACGGCAGCCGCAATCATGAGAATTGAATAATTGTTTCCGCCAAATTGTTTTGTCTTGAAAAATCAATACCTTTGCGGAAAATTGACCGTCAATGCCATACAATCTACCACAACGAAAATCTCCGCGTGCCACATGGCACGATTACAATGGCGGTAGGTATTTCGTGACCTTTTGCACGAAAAACCATGATTTGTATTTTGGCGATGTGGTTGATGGTCGGGTGGAATTGTCGGAAATAGGAAAATATGCATTACAATGCATTGGTAAAATCCCGGAAATCAATGATAATGTCGCGGTTCCTGAATTCGTGGTGATGCCGAATCACGTTCACATGATTGTTATTATTGACAATCCAATTGAATGGCCTGATGATGAACAATTGTCGCAATTCGACCAGCGGCTGCCCCAATGGGACAGCCCTACAAACCCCATGGGAAATGACAATCCCGATGATGGGCTTGTAGGTCTGCCGTATTACGACAACCGCATAGAAAATGATGACGATTATCGGTTGCCACAGTGTGACAGCCCTACAGCCCAAGACGGGAACATGATGCATTATTCCGGGCCTGTAGGACTGTCCTATCAGGGCAGCCGCAATCAGGGCAGCCGCTGTGACGAACCAATCATTGACGATTCACAATTAGACAAAAACGAGGAAATGCAACGCCGTTCCAATTGCTGCGGGCGGCTGTCGCGTATCATTGGACAATACAAATCCGCTGTCACCAAATACGCCAACGAACACGACATTTCATTTGCATGGCAACCGCGTTTCCATGACCATATCATTCGAAATTGGACGGAAATGAACCACATTGCCCTATATATCCAACATAACCCGATGAAATGGGAATTGGATCGGTTTTATAAAAAACGGTGATTGATGATTTGCGGCTGCCCCAATGGGACAGCCCTACAAACCCCATGGGAAACGACAATCCCGATGATGGGCTTGTAGGGCTGTCGTACCACGGCAGCCGCATTCATATTAGCCGCGAAATCAATCAATGGAATTGGTAAAAACAAAAAAATAGGATGACCATCTGGCCATCCTATATCATTTGCTCGATTGTCTGTTTATTATTCTGCCGGAGCCTCGGCTGGAGCCTCAGTGGCTTCAGCAGGAGCATCGGATGAAGCTGGCATATTCGTAGTGGCTGCAGGAGTTTCCACAGTGGGAAGCGGAGCAATCACATTCTCCAGTTCGCTCTTGGGAGTGCCTTCTTTGGAGTTCTTGGGGAGCGTAATGCTCGAAAGGAGGCAAAGCACCACCAAGATAGCACCCAAAGTCCATGTGGCTTTCTCAAGGAAATCGCTCGTCTGACGCACGCCCATCATCTGGTTGGCACCTCCAAAGTTGGAGACCAAACCGCCACCTTTTGAGTTCTGAACCAGAACGATCAATCCTAATAACACACTGACAAACAAGATTGTAATTACTAATGCTGTGTACATTTTTATAGATTTAATGATTAATTTTCTTTGCTTTCTTGGAGCCGTTTAATTTGGGCTGCAAAATAACGACTTTTTTCTGGATAATGCAAGCCTAATTTTTCATAAATTGAAATAGCCTTTTCAATATACCCTTGTTTTTCATAAATCTTGGCCAAAGTCTCACTCACGATGTTCTCCTGGTCGATGATGCTATTTTGCGCCACCGAGATAGGATTGTAGAACTCGGCCTTGGGCCTGGAGATGGTCGGGTTTTCGAGTATAAACTTGTCTATCAGTTCTTTGCGCGACAACTTCTTGGGCTTCGGCTTTTCAATCTCTTTCTGCTGTTTTTCGGTTTCGATTTCTTTCAGACGGTTGGCGATGATGGCTTTCAGCTCATCTAACGACTTGCGTTTTTCCTCGAGCAAGGCCATCTCGGCGGAGAGTTCCTCATGGCTTCCGCTGAGGTCGATTTCAGGGATGATGAAGACTTTTTCGCGGATGATACGGTTGTTTTGCTCTTCTTTCGGCTCAACGGATTCGGTGTCGGAGTGGACGGGCTCGGCAGGTACAATCTCATCAGGCAGGGCAGGAACCTCAGGCTCGCTTGTCCAGCGGTGGCGGGCGATGAGGGTGAAGAGGCTCAGCTTGTCGCGGTTGGGCATGATGGCTGCCGTGTGTCTCAGCTGACTCTCGTAGCGTTTGTCGTCGGTGTTCTGGTAGGCGATGGTCAACAAGGCCTGCCCGATGGCGAAGTAGGGATAATCCGCCACCAGTTGCTCCATCTCCTGCACGGCTCCGTCTTTCAGCGTCTCCGGCCGCGTCATGTATCCTATGAGTTGCTTGCTGTCCATCTATTAAATAGTTAAGGTCCCTGAGCCTGCGGTCCCTGAGGACCATCGAAGGGTCGAAGGGCCGATTTATTAATTTACCAGTTAACTAATGCCTTATTGAATATGTCTTCCACCAGTTGCTCAATGATTGTCGAGGTAAGTGATTCTTGCACCGAGTTCAAGTCCTGGTCGCTGGGGTAGTCCTCGTAGCGCGAGAAGGATTGTTCGAAGTCTTTGGTGTCGTCAATGCGGTTGCTGAAACGCACTTGTACCGTGACGGTGAGTCGATTCATGGCCGCGGTTTGCCCTGAGGTGATGGCTACGGGGGTGGTCTTGTAGTCGGTGATTTCGCCTTCGAAAGCGATGTCGCCGCCAGTCTCCACCATATCCAAGGTGGTTTGGTTGGTCATGGCGTCGCGTAAGGCATTGGTGAAGTTGTTGCTCAGCATCGGGTTGACGAGCTGGGCGTGGTTGGGGAAATACTGCACCGAAACGGTCTTGGCCTCGGCGGGTATCGATGCGCCCGAGAAGGAATAGATGCCACAACCTTGGCAAACGAGCGCCAAAGCCAACACCATAACCGCTATTTTTGCCTTCAACCTCATAGATTTATGCCGTATTCGTTGATTTTTCTGTACAAGGTGCGCTCGCTGATGCCCAAAGCCTTGGCGGCGTCTTTGCGCTTGCCTCTATGGGCTTCCAACGCCTTGATAATCATCTCTTTCTCGTGATGTTCAAGCGACAATGTCTCGGTCGTGTGGGCCGATGAGCCTGTCGAAACGCCCCCGTAGGTCTCTTCAGCCGGAACGAATTCGGCAAATTCCTGCTCATTGTCCTCGGGCTCGTTTTGGTTCACACGGGTCACTACGGTGTCGCCGATTTGGGTCACTGGCGTGGCTTGGACATAATTGGTTTCCGCTGGGCGACCATTGTTCATGTTGTTGACCTGGGCGCGCAACTCGGCGATGTCCTTCTTCATGTCGAAAAGCACACGATAAAGCAGGTCGCGCTCCGACATTCCTTCAGGAGTGTCCTCGCGTGGCAATAGTATAGGTAAGCTGCTTTGTACCCTGACTGGCAGATACTTAACTAAAGTCTCCGCCGTGATGGTACGTTCGGTTTCCATGATGGAAATCTGCTCTGTGACATTCTTCAGTTGGCGCACGTTGCCGTCCCACCGATAGTTCTCCATCATCTTTATCGCCTCTGGGGTCATCGTGATGGCAGGGATGTGGTTGCGCTCGGCAAAGTCGGCAGCAAACTTTCTGAATAGCAGCGGGATGTCGGCCTTTCTTTCGCGCAAGGCGGGGATGTGAATCGGGATGGTGTTTAACCTATAATAAAGATCCTCGCGGAAACGGCCTTTTTCGATGGCTAAGGGTAGGTCCACATTGGTTGCGGCCACGATTCTGACATTGGTCTTCATCACCTTGGAGCCGCCCACGCGGATAAACTCGCCGTTTTCGAGCACACGTAGCAATCTTGCTTGGGTGGAGAGGGGCAATTCGCCTACCTCGTCCAAAAACAATGTGCCTTTGTCGGCAATCTCGAAGTAACCTTTGCGCTCGCCTACAGCACCGGTGAATGCACCTTTCTCGTGACCGAACAGCTCCGAGTCGATGGTGCCTTCGGGGATGGCACCGCAGTTCACGGCAAAGTATTGGCCGTGCTTGCGCGCGCTATTCTGGTGGATGATCTTCGGAAACACATCTTTGCCTGTGCCGCTCTCGCCCGTGATGAGCACGGTGAGGTCGGTGGCGGCCACCTGCGCCGCAATGCCAATGGCGCGGTCCAGTTCAGGGTCGGTGCCGATGATGCCGAAGGTTCGTTTTATTGCTTGTACGTCCATGTCAGTTGTTCAGTTAGTCAGTTGTTCAGTTGTTCAGTTACTATGGCTTATGGCTCATGGCCTATGGCTTGTCCCACCGAAAGCTTGAAATCCAAGATTTTTCGTGGGTCAGGCCATAGTCATAGGCCATCAGCCATAGTCCTTTTATCTCAAAACTCCTCCCAACTGCTGTTCAAATGCTCCTTGAATCTTCCCCATTGTCTTCTCAATCACCTTGTCGGTGAGGGTGGTGGTGGGCGACATCAGGACGAAGCTCATGGCGTACTGTTTCTTGCCTGCGGGGATCTTCTCGCCTTCGTAGACGTCGAAGAGGCTCATGGATTGCAGGATCTTGTTTTCGGCTGCCATGGCGACTTTCTTGACTTCGTCGAAAGTGACGTTCTTGTCGAAAATCATGGCGAGGTCGCGGCGCACAGCGGGGAACTTCGACAGCGGCTCGAAGTGCACTTCCTTGGCCTTGGCCAGGCATTGCATCATCAGCGTCCAGTTGAAGGTGGCGTAGTAGACATCTTTCTTCAGGTCGAAGTGTTTCAAGGTCTTCTTGCTGAGATTGCCGAGGGTGACAATCTCCTTGCCGTCAACGCAATAGGTGGTCGCATAATCGAAATGCGGCAGGTTGGCTTCCTTGGCTTCCAAGGCCTTGAAGTCGAACTTGAAGTGATTGAGCACGCCCATGACGTATTCCTTCAGGTCGAAGTAGTCGAGGGCCTTGCTCGGGGCATTCCACAACTCGGCTTGTTTGTTGCCGGTGAGGAAGAGGTCGAGGCAGGTGTGCTCGTTATAGGGTTTGAGCGGCTTGGTCTCGTCGCCGACTTTGCTTGCATCGAAGAAATACACACTGCCGAACTCGAAGAACTTCATGTCGCTGACCTTGCGGTTCTGGTTGAAGGCGATGCTTTCCAATCCGCCCCACATCAGGGTTTGGCGCATCACGTTGAGGTCGCTGCTGAGCGGGTTCAAAATCTTCACGTTTTGGGCCGGGTCGAAGGCGGGGAAGGCCTCGCTATAGGCGGCCTTGGTGAGTGAGTTGTTCATGATCTCGTAGAAGCCATTGGCGATGAGCATGTCGCTGATTTTCTGCTGCATCTTGTCGGCATCGGGCTTCGTAGCACGGCTGATGGAGGCGTGGATGCGGCTCGGGATCTCGATGTTGTCGTAGCCGTAGATGCGGAGGATTTCCTCGACCACATCGGCGGGACGAGTCACGTCGACCTTGCTGGTGTGCACGTCGACGACCACGTGTTCATCGTTCTGTTCAACGACTTGGCACTCAAGGCTCTTCAGTATGTTGACGGCTTGGGTTGGGTCGATGACCTTGCCAGCCATTTTGTTCAGGTAGTCAAACTTCAGGTCCACGCGGGCAGGGGCGAAGTCGCCGTTCTTCACGTCCTTGATTTCGGAAGAAATCGTTCCGCCAGCCAATTCCTTTATTAATAAAGCGGCGCGCTTCAGGGCGAAGAGGGTGATGTTGGGGTCGGCGCCACGCTCGTAGCGGAACGAGGCGTCGGTTTGCAGGCCGTGAAACTTTGAGGTCTTACGGATGCTGGTGGGGTTGAAGTAGGCGCTCTCGAGGAAGACGTTGGTGGTCTCCATCGTCACGCCCGACTTCTGTCCACCAAACACGCCGGCGATGCACATGGGTTCTTCAGCGTTGCAAATCATCAGGTTGCGGCTGTTGAGCTTGCGTTCCACGCCGTCCAAGGTGACGAAAGGCGTGCCTTCGGGCAGGCATTTCACCACGACCTTCTTGCCCGTGATCTTGTCGGCATCGAAGGCATGCATGGGCTGGCCGACTTCCATCAGCACGTAGTTGGTGATGTCGACAATGTTGTTGATGCTGCGGATGCCGACGGCGGCAAGTCGGTTCTTCAGCCAAGCCGGCGACTCACCGACTTTCACGCCGCTGACGGTCACGCCAGAATAGCGCGGGCAGGCCTGTGTGTCTTCCACCAAGACGTCGATGTCGAGGTTATGGTTCTCCACCTTGAAATCGTCCACTGAGGGTCGGATGAGGTGGTATTTCGTGGTGTTCTCGCGCTGGTTGAGGGCGGCCACGAGGTCGCGGGCCGAACCGATGTGTGAGGTGGCGTCGCTGCGGTTGGCGGTAAGGCCGATTTCGATGGTATAATCCTCTTCCACAGGGAAATAGAACGAGGCGGGCTTGCCCACTTCATAGTCGTCAGGCAGCACCATGATGCCATCGTGCGAGGTGCCCAGTTGCAGCTCGTCCTCGGCGCAAATCATGCCTTCGCTGACCTCGCCACGGATCTTGCCTTTCTTGATGGTGATATGTTCGTCGCCAATCCAAAGTTCGGTGTTGATGGTGGCCACGAGCACCTTTTGGCCCGCTGCCACGTTGGGTGCGCCGCACACGATGTGGAGCGGTTCCTCGCCGCCTACGTCGACGGTGGTGATGTGGAGGTGGTCGGAGTTGGGGTGGTCGATGCAGGTGAGCACCTTGCCGACGACCACGCCTTTCAAGGCGCCTTTCACCGACTCAAAACGCTCGAGGTCTTCCACTTCAAGGCCCGTTGAGGTGAGCAGTTCACTGACCTTCTCGGCCGGATAATCGCAGTTGACGTATTGTTTCAACCAGTTATAAGAGATCTTCATTTTATTTGTATTTATTTAATTTTCAATTCATTTCATTGTCGCAAACTGCGTCCCGCAGTTTGAAAAAGTTTTACTTGGAACTGCGGGACACAGTCCCCGACAATGAAACGGCAAAAATACAAAAAACTGACAAAATGACACTATTATTTTTTTAATAAGAAAAGGAAATAGCTTAAAACAAGTCTGAGTGGGTGCCCGTGTTGAGCATCAAAAGTGTAAGCTCGGTATCGTTTTGTTCCCAAATGAGCAACCAATCAGTTTGGATATGGCATTCCCAAGTATTGTTGCCTTTAAAGCCTGAGAGTTTATGGGGATAATATTCTTGAGGCAAGGCTCCGTTTTCTTTCAGAATGTCAACTATCACTGCGATTTTTGAAACATCAAGCCCGCGCTTGGCACAACGCTTAACGGCGTGTTTGAACTGGTTGGTAAATCTGACCTCGTACATAGTTCAGTTTAATCGTCTAAGCATTGGCGAATAAGGTCAGAGCCGTCTTTGGCGTAATAGATTCTTCCCGCCTCGACGTCCTCGTAAGCCAATTCAATACCGCTTTTGCGACGGCGGCGCGGGGCAAGTTCAACGCCATCCATCGAGCGGAACAGCTTGCGCAACATGGGAATCAGGCTTTCGTCGGTCACTTTCAATGTAAGTTCGGTCATCGTCTTGTCTCTTTACTTTATCTTTCAAACGGCAAAGATACGCAATAATTTGGAATTGCACTATTGTTTCTTCTAATTTGATTGTTTTTGAAAATAATTCAAAAATTTCATCAAAAATATATCGTAATTCGATAATTATTTGTAGTTTTGCAGGGTCATGACACCCAAAAACAAACAAAATGTCGATTTTAAAAAGTCTAAAGCAATGAAAAAGAAACAATTAACTATGATGGCAATGGCCGTTTTCATGACGGCTGCAATCGGCTTGCAGGCGCAAGACAGCCCCAATGGGATTGGAACGGGCACGGACCCTGTCACTCCAATTGTTGAACAAAAGTTATGGTATAGAGACGGAAACTTGTTGTCACTCACAAGTGGGAATATGTTAGGCTCAACTAATGCCTTTCCTGTCCGCATTTGTACTAACAATACAGACCGCATTTATATAGATGCGACGGGTAAAGTGGGAATAAACACAACGTTGCCTTTGCAAAAGTTGCATGTGTTGGATGGCAACATTCTCATTTCGAGAAGCACCCCGAGAGAACTTGGTTCAGCCAATGGTGCTATCTATTTTGGTGACGTGGTTGATGCAAACGAGCCTTATGGCAAGTGGGGTATTGAATATGTGAGCAGTCAGCAGGAAGGCTATGGTCTAAACTTTTGGAAACCTTGGGTTACAGGTCAGAACGGGGGTAATTTCTATCTCTTCCTTGCTGATAGTGGTAATGTAGGGATAGGAACGAACAATCCACAGGCAAAGCTGGCGGTGAATGGTGAAGTCTTGGCAAAAAGCATACGGGTTACCACTAGTTCCACATATTGGCCTGACTATGTCTTCGGCGAGAATTACAAATTAATGAATTTGAAAGAACTCGACGCCTATGTGAAAGCCAACAAGCATCTGCCGGGTGTGCCCTCTGCGAGCGAAGTGGAAGAACAAGGCGATGTTGATCTTGGCCAGATGAATGCCATCCTTTTGGAAAAAGTGGAGGAACTGACACGCTATGTCATTGACTTGCAGAAACAGATTGATGAGATGAAGAAATAATATAGGAGATATGACGAGATGAAAAAACGAACATTGATACTGGTTGCGTTTTTTTGTGCTATTTCTGGAATATGCAATATATGTAGAGCTCAGAATGGTATGCCTAACCCTTCTGTGGTTTATTGCGAAAGCCTTGGCTATCCTGTTAGCACGATAATTGAGATTGATGGAAGCGAGCGCTCTGTATGCCTGCTACCGAACAATACCTTTGTAGATACATGGGATTTTTATAGAGGGAAAGTCAGTGTTGAATATTCGTATTGTGCATTGAAAGGATATAATACAATCTCAAAGAAAACAGAAGAAGGAACTTATGACATCGAATGCGCATATTGTCAATCTGATGATAATGCAATTCAATATATGGAAGATGGTAAGGTTGTAAATAAAACAGAAATCCCAATGTTGGAATTAATGATTAAAAATGGTGATATAGAATTAGAATCGGATTTGCAAGATTATGAAGATGTTTTATCTGAATATCTTTCGGAAGAAAATGATGCAGAATTATCAATTGAATTAAGAGATAATCTACCAGAATCATTTGATCTGAGAGATTGTGAAGGACACAGTTATATTGGGCAAATTCAAAACCAAGGTTCGTGTGGGTCTTGTTATGCATTTGGGGCAGCGGCTACAGCTGAAGGAGTGTATAACTATGCAACAGGAGCATACGGTGTCAATAGAAAATCTTTTTCTGAATCGTATATTGCTTGGTGTCTTGGGGGAGTGCCAGAATATAATTCTCATTTTTATGGTTGCAATGGGTCGGATAATGAACGTAAAGAGGTTGAATGTATGACCCAATATGGAATAATTGAGAGGTTTAATTTTCCATATCAGACATATGCTCCTTCAACATGTGCACATGAGGATGATTCAAGGGCTATTTTTAGTGGTTGGGGGCGGATTGATTGTGGAAATATACATGGAATTAAGAATGCTATTATGACATATGGGGTTGTTTTCGCAACCGTTTTTGTAAATAATAGTTTTCGGGACTACATTGGCGACGTGTATTCGGATAATAATACTGTATGTAATGCGAATCCGTGTTACTATGGGTCAAATCATGTTGTTGCATTAATTGGATGGGGCAGGGATCCAATAAAAGGAGAGTATTGGATACTCAGAAATTCTTGGGGGACAGGATGGGGTGAAAATGGTTACATGAGAATAGCCATGTCATCAGCAAGAGTGGCTTGTGGCGCAACATATCTAATCCCTAATCCTGTTGTTTATGAAGCTGATTTGATCCAAGAAAATGTCAAAATAAAAAATGGAAAGAATGTGGTTTTTAAGGGACACGAAATGGTGAATCTCTTGGATGGGTTTGAAGTAAATGAAGGGGCAGAGTTTTATGCATATATTTCAAGTAATAGAGGTCATAATCAGGATGAGAATGATGAAATTAACAACAGTCATGGTATGATTTTGTCAAGTTATGATGAAGAGAAATCATTGATAAAAGAAGGAGAAAAACTATGCATAGAACAAACAGGTATTCAAATTTATCCAAATCCAACATCAGGTGGGATAACAGTTGTTCATAGTTCTTCTCATACTATAAAACAAGTACGAATTATTAATTCATTAGGTCAAACAATTAATGTGTGTAGGAATCCAAATAACCCATTGTATATACCTACAAATAATATCCCAAGAGGCATATATGTCTTACAAATCTATACTGAGGATCAGATAATTTCAAGGAAAATAGTAATAAACTCTATGTTGTGAAAATGAATGTGAGTATGAAAAAGATAAATTGGATGTTTTGTGCTACGGCACTGATGATGGTTTTAGAAATCTTCTGTGTTTCATGTAATAAAGAAAAAGAAGCAGATTATACAATAAATGTAGGAGATTCATTTAGTGTAGTCTTGGATTCAAATTTTTCAACCGGCTATGGTTGGCAATGTGAGAATGCTGATGAATTAGAATGTGTTACGCTGGAAAACCATTTCTATCAACAAACAGAAGAGGGTAACGGTAAGTTAGGTATAGAAGTTTTTATTTTTATTGGAGAGAAGAAGGGCCGTGAAGAAGTTAAACTAAGCTATTCACGGGATTTTTCGGAAGAAATTATTGATACAAGAAGTTTTGTTGTATTAGTAATATAATGAGAAGCATAGTATTGATATACAGATAGATTATGGTTTTATAAACATTTTAATATATTTGCAACAAGGAATTAATTGAAAAATAGTAACTTCACAAAAAAAACTAAAAAAAATGAAAAATAGCAGAATTCCAATGGGAGCCATGGTTCTCGCACTGGCCGCTGTCGCCATCGTTGCTTGTAGCAAGGAAAAGACAGCACAACAAGAAACGCCCGCCGTACAGCAAACGGCAGACCCCAACGACCTTACCCTTGCAGAAATGGCCGATGCCATGAGCTGGGAGGACGGCAAAGCCTTCTTCGAAAACCAAACCGTTAGGGATTACTCCTACGTCTGCGAATCGGTGATGAACGACTGTAATGATGATGCTAAAACACAAGGGCTGCCATATAGTGTTTCGTGGGTTTGGAAAATGCCTAATGGAATGTGTAATTCCTCCAATCCAGGCCTTTGTTTGGCTATTCGCAAGAAAGATGGTTCGTCCATGCAAGCCAATGCATTGGGATATTTTGAAGACGGCAAGTTGGTCATTGTCCCCGTTACATCGGATGACGGTTTTACTGCTGATGGCTATCTGGTAATTGGTGCACCCATCGAAGTGCAATATGATTCCATCATTATTCAAGAAGGCATATATATGGCCTATTATGATGAAGCATTGGGAAAGTATTCCGCTGTGGCCGTGGATTATTATAGTGAGCAATAAACCTTTCTTTGACGCGATTTGAAGGATGCCGGGCTTTTTTCGGCATCCTTTGTCGGTTTATATTCATTTAATGCCTAATTTTGCAAAACAAACAGGAAAACTACGTAATTATGACAAACAAAACCTCAAGAAATATTCGTATTTGTGGCTTTGTTGCATTGGCTCTTTGCTTTGCGTGGCTAATGTCAATGGTGGCCAATTCCATTTCCGTGTTCAGTATCAATGCTTCTTCACATCCTATTGATTGGTCAAATGGAGCAATTAAGAAAACTATTGTTCTTGTATGCTATGCGACTAGTTCGATCGTAATGATTGGAATGTGTGTCAAAGCTGTTATCAACGTTATGATAGGACTTCGCGAAAACACCGCGTTCCCCAAAAGCAACGAAAAGCTGTTGTTTTGGATTGCTGCGGTCGACTTTTTCAGGCTAATAGGAACATCAAATTTTTCTATACTTTGGGATAACGATTTGGTTATGGCAATCACGCCTGAAATTTTTCTCAAGCCTTTCTTCCTGCTCTTCTTCGCCTTCATGTACAAAGTGGCCGCCGACGCGGTGGAGGAAAACAACTTAACCATCTGAGCCATGATTATTGTGAATCTTGATGTAATGCTCGCCATGCGCAAAATGCGCTCCAACGAATTGGCCGAGCGCATCGGCCTCACCCAAGCCAACCTCTCCATCCTCAAGACGGGCAAGGCCAAGGCCATCCGCCTCAGCACCTTAGATGCCATCTGCCGCGAGCTGCAGTGCACGCCGGGGGATATTCTGGAGTATAAACCCGATGCGGAATAATAATGAAAACTTTTTCCTATAAATTTCAGAAAAAATGTCTATTTTTGCAGAAAAAAGGAGGGAAAGATGACTACTGTTCAAATGAATGCGGATGTTTACCATAGCT
>CAMHJX010000036.1 GCA_946185535.1 uncultured Bacteroidales bacterium | reverse complement strand
CTCTTTACCTTGATAATTAATGTTTAACCGTCCAACTTCTGGGGGTCACATCAAAGGAGGCCGCTCCTGATTATTAACAGATTTGTGACAGATTTGTGTTTCTGAAAAAAGAGACAATTACTTTGTCACCAAATTATAGGTATCCTGTGCGATGACGAACTCTTCGTCGGTAGGATACACCACCACTGTGACTTTCGAGTTGGGAGTGGAGATGACGCCAGCGTCGCCGATGATTTCCTTGTTCATCGTGGGGTCAAACTCGATGCCGAGGCCTTCCATGTTCTCGAGGATGGCTTCACGCATGAACCAGGCGTTCTCACCGATGCCGCCAGTCATCACGATGACGTCGGCACCGTTCATTACGGCCATGTAGGCTCCGATGTATTTCTTCACGCGGTGAGCGAACATGTTGAAAGCGTAGGTGCAGCGTTCGTCGCCTTCTTCCTTGGCGGCGCGCACGTCGCGCATGTCTTGTTTGCCGCCCGTGATGCCCACGAGGCCTGACTTCTTGTTAACCAAAGTGTTCATCTCCTTGGTCGTATAGCCTTCCTTGTCCATGATGTACATGAAAGCACCCACATCGAGGTCACCGGTGCGGCTGCCCATCACAAGGCCTTCAACGGGGGTGAAGCCCATGGAAGTCTCTACCGACTTGCCATATTCGACCGCGGCGATGGAGGCACCACTGCCGAGGTGACAGGTCACAATCTTTGACTGTTTCCAGTCCTTGCCCACGAAAGCAGCGGCTTTTTCGGCCACGTACTTATGGCTAGTGCCATGGAAGCCGTAACGGCGCACGCGATACTTCTCATAGTATTCGTAAGGCACGGCATAGAGATATGCCTCGGGTGGCATGGTGCTGTGGAACGAAGTGTCGAACACGGCAGCCATCGGGATGCCGGGCAGCACTTCTTCCATGGCGTGGATGCCTTGCAAGCTGCCTGGATTGTGCAGCGGGGCGAGGTCGGTGAGCGACTGGATGCCATCTATGACCTTTTGGTCAATGAGGACGCTCTTGGGGAACAATTCTCCGCCGTGAGCCACGCGGTGACCGACAGCGTCGATTTCCTTCAAGTCTTTGATGACGCCCATCTTCGGGTCGACCAATGCCTTCAGCACCAACTTGATGCCTTCGGTGTGGTTCGGGATGGGAAGTTGCTCGTAGTACTTCTCACCATTGTATTTGTGGGTGAATTCGCCCATTTCAAGGCCGATGCGCTCCAGCAGACCTTTGGCCAGCAGGCGCGATGAATTGGCGTTTTCCATTTCCAGCAGCTGGTACTTGATGGAAGAGCTGCCGCAGTTGAGAACTAATATCTTCATGGTTATTTCTGTTTTTGTGCGATTGCTTGGTTACAGGTGATAGCGACCAGTTTATAAACATCGTCGATTGAGCAGCCACGGCTGAGGTCGTTGCATGGCTTGGCGAGGCCTTGCAGCACAGGGCCGACGGCTTCAGCACCAGCCAGACGTTGGACAAGTTTGTATGCGATGTTACCCACTTCGAGGCAGGGGAACACGAGGGTGTTGGCCTTGCCGGCGACAGGGCTACCTGGCGCCTTGCTCGAACCCACCGAAGGAACGATGGCGGCATCGGCTTGCAGCTCACCGTCGAGGACGAGGTCGGGACAACGCTCCTTGGCGATGCGTGTGGCTTCGATGACCTTATCCACGACTTCATGCTTGGCGCTGCCTTTGGTGGAGAAGCTCAGGATGGCGGTGATGGGGTCGATCTTGGCGATAGCCTTGGCGGTGTCGGCAGTGCAGATGGCGATTTCGGCCAATTGCTCAGCTGTCGGCATGGGCGTGACGGCACAGTCGGCGAAGACCATGCGGCCGTTGGTGCCGTAGGGGCATCCTTCGGGCAGGAACATCGTGAAAGCACCGCTGACGCAGGTCACGCCGGGCACAGTCTTGATGATTTGCAAGGCGGGACGCAACATGTCGCCCGTGGTGCTACGGGCACCGCTGACGAGACCGTCGGCTTCACCAGCCTTGACCATCAAGATGCCGAGATACATGAAGTTCTGGGCCAGGTCGTCGGCTTGCTCGGGTGTCATGCCTTTGGCCTTACGGAGTTCGTAAAGCAAATCTGCATATTTCTGCTTGTCGGGGTTGTTCTTCGGGTCGATGATACGGGCCTTGCCGATGTTTTGGAGACCATATTCTGCGGTCATCTCCTTGATTTTTTCGGCAGGTCCGATCAGAATGATGTCGGCGACACCGTCAGCCAAAAGGCGGTCGGCGGCTTTCAGGGTACGGGGCTCGTCGCCCTCGGGGAGCACAATGCGCTGCTTGTTGGCTTGGGCATTGGCAATGATTTCTTGCATTAAATCCATTTTACGAGGTTTAATTGTTGATTGATTATTGTTTAATTGATGATTTCAGAAATTAGACCTGCAAAGTTAGGAAAACTTTGTCTTGATTTGCAAATAATGCATTATTTTTGCAGCGCAATTATGAAAGAAATTCATGCCACAGTACCCCGACATATTCTATCATCCCTTTGAGAAAACGACTCAAGCTGTTGACACAGTGCAGGCTGTCGATACCATCGCCTGCGATAGTGTGGTGCCGAGTTTTATCACTTCGGGTTTTGATGGCACGCTGACGCCTTTGGTACGCATGAGCTATGAAATCCTTCAAGGCTGGAATTTGGCCTTGTTGGGCGTATTGCTGTTGCTCATCGTTCTCAACAAGCAACTCTATCCCCGCCAGTTCCGTCAGGTGCTGTCGGTGCCAGGCGGAGTGGCCCACACCAACCAGTTGCTGAGAGAGTGGAATCCTGTGCGCAGTTTTTTGTGTGTGTCGTTCACCATGGGATACATCCTCCTTATGGCGCTCTTTGTGCAGAAGAGTTGTGTGGTGTTGTCGCATGATGTGTTGTCCTACAACAGTTGGTCGATGTTTTGGACCATTTGTGGCTGTATGACGGGTTGGGTATTGCTCCGTTATCTGATGCTGCATCTTGTCAATTGGCTTTTCGAGACCCGCGACACGGTCGATCGGCAAATGTCGGTCCAGTTTTCCATATCCATTTTCACCCTCATCGTGATGATGCCTGTCGTGCTGCTTTTGATTTATAATCCAACAAAATATTTTGTTTGGATTGGCATTGGTTTATTGGGATTGGCGGCCATTTTCAGGCTGGTTTTGGGCATCATTGAAACGAGAGTTGCAACAAAATTATCTGCGTTTTATATTTTTTTGTATCTTTGCGCCCTCGAAATCGCACCCGTTGCAACACTCGTGACCGCAGGCTGGCGATACTTTAGTCAGGGAACTGTTTTTTAATGAGTTATACAACTCGGATGTGGGAAAAATTGAGCACTTTTACGTTCATAAAAAGAGTAAAAAGAGATGAAGATTAAGTCAATCTTGGTGTCACAACCCAAGCCTGCCGACATTTCGAAGACACCCTTTGCCGACATGATGAAGAAATACGGTGTGAACTTCACTTTCGAGAAGTTCATCAAGCTTGATGATGTCACGGCAAGTGAGCTTCGTCAAGAACATATCAAACTTCCGGAATATACAGCCATCATCCTTACCAGCCGCAATGCCATCGACCATTTCTTTAGGGTGGCCAAGGAGATGCGCTATGCCGTTCCTGAAACGCTGAAATATTTCTGCATCAATGAGTCGACGGCTTTTTACCTTCAGCGCTATGTGCAATACCGCAAGCGCAAGGTGTTCTACGGCAACCAAACCTTGAACGACCTCATCGACATCATGAAGAAGCACAAGGATGAGAAATACCTCTATTGCTGCTCCGACATCAGCTCCGACTCGACCATCGACCTGCTGACGGCCGCTAAGTTGAATTTCACCAAGGCGGTGATGTTCCGCACGGTGCCTGCCGACCTGAAGGATGTGGTGAAAATCAACGAATACGACATGCTGGTCTTCTTCAGCCCTGCCGGAATCCACTCGCTGAAAGAGAATTTCCCCGATTTCGAACAGAAAGAGGTCGCCATCGGCGGTTTTGGCGAGGCCACCTGCCAAGCCATCATTGATGCAGGCTTTGAACTCAATTTCCGTGCACCTACCCAGACGGCTCCTTCAATGACCATGGCCATTGAGGAATACATCGCCGCCGAGTATAAGAAGAGCAAGAAGAAATAAACACCTGTCTTCCAAAGCGTTTTAACCAATGACGGCTACGGAGGGACTCCCGAAATACGAAAGGATTTGTAAGGAAAACGACATTCAGGCGCTTTTCGATAAGGGTCATGGCTTCAGCGTGTATCCTTATCGTGTCATTTTTCTGTTTCGACACGATGAGAACCATCCAGTCACAGTCCGGCTATTGGTTTCGGTTTCGAAGAAACGCTTCCATCACGCCGTCAAACGCAACCGGGTGAAACGGTTGATTCGCGAGTCGTGGCGCCGCAACAAGGCTGCGCTTTACGAAATCTGTGAAAAAGATAATATTTCCGTGGATGTAGCGTTAGTCTATACGGCTACGGTCATCCACAGCTACGAAGAGATGTTAGCCAAGACGAAGAAAGCTGTTAACGAGCTGATTATCAAATATAATTCAACTAAGCTCAACAACCATGAGACGCATCGCCCAACTGCCGGCTAAGTTCCTGATCCTCTTGATTCGGATCTATCAGGTGACGCTGTCGCCCTTCATTGGCAATAGCTGTCGCTACATACCCACCTGTTCCAACTACGGCATCGAGGCGATTCAGAAATACGGTTTCTTCAAAGGCGGCTGGCTCACCTTCAAGCGTGTCCTCTCCTGCAACCCTTGGGGGGGCAGTGGATACGACCCAGTGCCATAGCTGGGGATTCCCCTTCGGGAATGGAGGGGAGTCTATTAGTTTATGGCGGCGGATGTAAATGTTGTGTTTGGGTAAGTGGTTTTCACCGCCGCAGTTTAAAAAGAAAATACTCCATTCCCCGAAGGGGAAACTAAACATAGTAATTGAATAATAGAATAAAATGAAGAGAATATCATTTGTCGCTTTAATCACAACCCTGCTCCTCTCCTTGAGCCTAGTCGCCCAAGAGAAACAGAACAACTTCGAAATCGCCAAGAGCCTCGACATTTATAACAGCCTCCTGCGCGAGCTCAACCTCAATTATGTCGACGAAATCAATCCGGGTGAACTCAACGAGGCCGCCATCAAGGCTATGCTCGATGGCCTCGATCCGTATACGGTCTTCATCCCCGAATCGGATATCGAGAACGCCAAGTTCATGACCACTGGCGAGTATGGCGGCATCGGCGCTGTCATCCAATATGACGGAGAGTTCACGAGAATCTCTGAGCCTTACTATGGATGGCCGGCTCAAAAAGCAGGTATCATCGCTGGTGATATCATCCTTGAGGTAAATGGCGTGGACTGCAAAAAGAAGAATACTCAAGAGGTCAGCGACCTGCTGAAGGGACAGCCTGGCACTGAAGTGACAATGAAGCTTAAGCGTTACGGTCAAGATAAGCCGTTGGAAATCAAGCTAAAGCGCGAGAAAGTGAAAATCGATAATATACCTTATTATAAGGTGTTCGACAACGGTGTAGCTTATCTCTCACTGAGTGGTTTTACTCGCGATGCGGCTCGGGAGTTGAAGGAGAAGTTCATGGAAATGCGCAAAGATCGCCAGCTGAAGGGTTTCATCCTCGACTTGCGCGGCAACGGTGGCGGTCTGATGAATGAGGCTGTCGACATCGTCAACTTGTTCATTCCCAAAGGCAAAGCTGTCGTTTCGATGAAGGGTAAGGCTGCCAATGCCAACAGTATGCACCCCACTACCAATGATCCTGTTGACCTTGAGATCCCCTTGGCTATCCTTGTCGATGGCAACAGTGCCTCGGCAAGTGAGATTGTGGCAGGTGCTATCCAGGATTATGACCGTGGTGTTATCATCGGTCAAAGGACATTCGGTAAAGGATTGGTGCAGAATATCTTGCCTCTGAGCTACAATACGCAGATGAAAGTCACGGTGGCGCATTATTACATCCCGAGCGGGCGCTGCATTCAGGAAATCGACTACTCGCACAAAAAGGACACCACTCAAGTGAAGACCGATACTCTTGGCAAAGCATTCAAGACCATGGGCGGTCGCACAGTCTATGAAGGTCACGGCATTATGCCCGATGTGAAAGTCGACCGCGACCCTTACGCCACAGTGACGGCCTATCTCTATGCCAAGAACTACATCTTCGACTATGCCAACAAGTACTACAGCGAACACAAGAGCATCGATTCCGCCGACCGTTTCCAGATTGATGAAGCCACCTATCAGGATTTCATGAAGTTTGTGAAAGACAAGAAGTTCAGCTATACTACTGAGAGCGAGAAAGCTATTGCGAAGTTGAAGAAAACTGCAAAGGATGAGGGGTATCTCGACAAGATTCAGCCTCAGATTGACCTTTTGGAGAAGAACCTAGCCGCCGAGAAAGACAAAGACCTCCTTAGCAACCGCAAGGACATTGAGGAGTTGCTGCGTTCGGAGATTGTGGGTCGTTACTATTATCAAAAGGGTCGTATTGTCACTTCGTTGAACGACGACCCCGACCTGAAACGCGCTTTTGAAATCCTGCTCAACACCAACGGCAAAGACGAATACCACACCATCCTGAGTGGCAAGTAATGACCTCGAAGGCTTCCATACGACCCTATCTGAAACAAGCTTATCTCTTGGGCTTGCTGATGGTGGCGGTGGGACTCACACTGTCGCCCTTCTTGATGGGCATGTCGCAGTTTTGGCTCGCCCTTGTCTGGCTTATTGATGGTGTTGTAGGAAATCGTGATGAAAATGTCATTCCGTGTGGAGGTAGCGCAGGGGAGGGAGGAATCTATTTTCGTCACGATTTCAAATCTAAGTTCTCCCGCTTCTTCCACAACAAAGCCGCCGTCCTCCTGGTTGCTTTCTACCTCATGCATGTTGTTGGTCTGCTGTGGACCTCCGATTTCCAGTATGCCTTGAAAGACCTCCGCGTGAAGCTGCCCATTTTGGTCATGCCTTTTGTCCTGTCAAGTATGGAGCCGCTTGACCGCAAGCGTTTCAACATAGTGATGCTCGTCTATGTGCTTTCGGTGTTCATCGCCACGCAGTTTAGCTTTGTATCCTACATGAGACACGATTACGAGGATGTCCGCGAGATTTCTCATTTCATCAGTCACATCCGCTTCTGTTTGAATATCGTGTTTTGCATCGTCATTATTGGGTGGTATCTTTATAATCGAGGCGTTTCGACTCCTTCGACAAGCTCAGGGACCGCAGGCTCAACGACCCAGGTCCCTGAGCCTGTCGAAGGGCTGTCTACAGCTAAGAATCCAGTTCCAGCCTTTGGTATAAAAACAGCCATTGACCGTTTCTTGCAGTGGTTTCTTCTGCTTTGGTTCATCTATCAAATCTATATCTTTGAGTCCTTGTCGGGCTATGTTATTCTGGCAGCTGTTGTCATCGCTTCAGCCGTTTATGCCTTCCTGCAATGGAAAAAGGGTAGGGGATGGCGCATTGCCATTGGGCTCTCTGCTGTTGGTGTGATAGCGGTTGTTGTGGCAGTGGTGATGTCTGTCGTCAAACCTATGATAGAGGTGAAACCTGTGGATTTCACCACTTTGGAGAAAAAGACCGCTCAAGGCAACGATTATTGGCACGATACGGTATGTTCCCCCATCGAAGACGGCAAATTTGTGGGGTTGTATTATTGTCGTACCGAATTGCAGGAAGCTTGGCCTCAGCGTAGCAGCTTGCCGCTGGAAGGAACGACACTCAACGGGGAGGACCTTGAGGCCACCCTGTCGCGTTACCTCACTTCCAAAGGTCTCCGCAAGGATGCCCAAGGTGTGATGGCTTTGACCGATGAAGATATCCATAACATTGAGCAGGGTGTGGCCAACTACAACAATTGGAAGCATCCCGGCTTGCGGGCGCGCCTCTCTTCGACCTTGTTTGAATACAATCTGTATCGTCGTTACAACAATCCGAATGGTGGTTCGCTTTCGCAAAGGATAGAGTTCACGAGGGCATCATTCTATATCATCGGACAGCATCCTTGGTTCGGTATGGGTACGGGTGATGTGCCGCAGGCTTTTGCCCAGACCTATGACGAGATTCATTCCCCGTTGAAAGAGGAATTTCGCTTCCGTGCTCACAATCAGTATCTTGCCATCGCGGTGGCATTCGGTCTTGTGGGCTTGGTGTTTTTCGTGTTCGTCCTGCTCTATCCTTGGCTTGCGTCCAAACGAAATCATACCTATTTGTATATGGTGTTTCTCTCCATCATGTTGCTTTCGATGTTTCCCGAGGATACTTTGGAGACCCAAGCAGGTGCCACATTATTTGCCTTTTTTGTGTCGTTGCTGCTGTTTGCCAGCCCTGTTTCCCGTCAAGAATAGATTCCCTTCGGGAATGGAATAGCAAGTTTTTAATTAGCGGCGGCTTATTTCGTTTACAATGCGTAAGTTTATCCTGCCGCCGCAAAACACAGAATTATTTATGCCATTCCCGAAGGGAATCCCTTTCGAACAACTATCCTTCTATGAGAGATTAGTGTTAGATTTGCTTTGAAATTCTATAATTCAAAAGTTTTCTTTATCTTTGCGGCAACAATACCAACAATCATGAGGAAAGAACAATTTGTCTGCCCCTATGAGGTATATGACACAATGGAAGAGCTGCCGCAGCAGGATGCCGAGTTGATGCGTCGTGCCCACGAGGCGGCTCGCAATGCATACGCACCTTATTCCAAGTTCAATGTGGGTGCCGCCTTACGATTGGCCAACGGAGCTATCGTGTTGGGCAACAATGTCGAAAATGCAGCTTATCCAAGCGGTCTCTGCGCCGAGAGGGTGGCGATGTTTGCTGCCATGGCACAATATCCAGGTGTTCCTTTTGAGGCATTGGCAGTAACGGCGTGGTCGGCTTCCAAGAGCATCGAGGAACCTGTCGCCCCTTGCGGGGCTTGCCGTCAGGTGATGGTTGAGGTGGAGCAGGTGTCGAAACAGCCTCTGCGTGTGCTTTGCCAAGGCGACACAGGACCCATCATGGTCTTCGACGGCGTTGAGTCGCTGATGCCGTTCATCTTCTTGGACAAGTTTCTTTAATCGTTTTCCGTAGGGGGAACTATGGGAGCGGCCTCTATGGGGCGCTTGGGCTGAGCCTTTTTCCAACTCCATATGATGAGTCCAATCGTAATCATCGCGCTGACCGCGATAATCAGTACATTTTGCGTTTCCCCAAAACTTTCTGCGTCTTCAAGCATCCCTATGTTGTCTAGATAATAGAGGACAACGGTCGCACCATTGTTGACAAAGTGCATCAACATACAGGTCCATAGCGAGTTGGTGATGTAGAACATATAACCTAACAACATTCCGAGAAACATTCTGGGCAAGAATCCGTAGAACTGGAAATGGATAAAGGAGAAGATGGCCGCCGAAAGGATGATGGCGACATGCGGGTTCATCTTTCGCGTCAGCGACTGCTGCAACACACCACGGAAAGTCAATTCTTCACCTATGGCGGGTATCAGTGCGATGATGACTAGATTAAACAGCATTCCGCCGAAGGTGGTGACATTCAGCATTTTTTCGGTAGCGGCTTGTGCCGTCTCTTCCAAGGCTTTCATATACTCCTCAAGTTTTGCAAAAGCGCCCCCGAGGTTCATGCTTTCGTTCCATGTGGTCAGGCTGGTGGTGACGGGTATGGAAACGAACATTACGGCCACACCTATAAATATAAGCCACCACGGCGGAGTGAGTTTGCGGAGACCCAAGTCGTGCATTTGGTGCTCTTTGCGTGTGATGAAATAATACACGATGGGTGGCACCACGAACATGAAAATGGAACTGATGCCTTGACCGATTTTCATTCCCGTGTCGCCGGCAAAAATGAATATGGCTGATGCAGCGACTCCTATCAGACCGCTAATCAATAAGATAACCAAAAAGAGGAGAATTCTTATCATTCCCGAGGATTGTCTCAAGTTGTCTGTCATAAGCAGTTTATTTTGCTGCAAAGATACACTTTTTGTAATTTTGCAACGAAAAAGTAAAGGCCCCTGAGCTTGTGGTTGCTGAGCACAGCCGAAGCATCGAAGGGCCGATTTAAATAGAAATACCTCAATGTACAAACTCGCCCACCTCGAATTCGATCATTATCCCTTACTCCTCGCGCCCATGGAAGATGTGTCGGATCCTCCGTTCCGCTATGTCTGCAAGATGTTTGGTGCTGATGTGGTCTACTCGGAGTTCATCTCCGCCGACGGCCTCATCCGCGATTCGGTAAAGAGCATCAAGAAGTTGGATTTCGAGGAATTTGAGCGTCCCGTTGGCATTCAAATCTTCGGCAATGCCGTAGAGCCTATGGTGGAAGCGGCGCGTTATGCTGAGAGCGCCCATCCCGACATTATCGACATCAATTTCGGTTGCCCGGTGAAGAAGGTGGCTTCGAAAGGCGCGGGCTCAGGTATCATGAACGACATCCCCAAGATGGTGGCCATCACCAAGGCCGTGGTGGAGGCGGTGAAGACACCTGTGACGGTGAAGACTCGCTTAGGCTACGACAGCGAGCACCGTGAAATTGTCGACATTGCCGAACGCCTGCAAGATGTGGGCATCGCCGCCTTGACCATCCACGGACGCTTGCGTACCACAAAATACAGCGAGCCCGCCGACTGGACCCTCATCGGAGCGGTGAAAAACAATCCCCGCATGCACATAACCATCATCGGCAATGGCGATGTGGTGGACGGGCCTTCAGCCAAGTATTTCAAGGACACCTACGGCGTGGACGGACTAATGATTGGCCGTGCTACTTACGGCAATCCATGGATTTTCAGCCAGATAAGACATTATTTGGAGACAGGAGAGGAACTACCCTTGCCAGATGTGGCAGAACGCGTACGGGTGAGTAAAATTCATTTGCAGCGTTCCATCGAGTGGAAGGGCGAACACATTGCTTTATTGGAAATCCGCAAGCACTGGGCCTCGTATTTTAAGGGGTTACCGAATTTCAAGCCGTTCAAAATGCGGTTAATGGAGACGCTGTCGGTGGAGGAGGTTTTGGAGATATTGAACGAGATTGAAAACTGTTATTAGATTCCCTGCGGGAATGGAGTTATTCAATTAATTAACATGCGGCGGCTTGTAAAGTCTACGATTCGTAAACATTACCTGCCGCCGCAGTATACTAAAAACGGATTCGCCATTCCCGCAGGGAATCTCACGAGACCACCCCTTCCTTCAAAACCCCTTTCTCAAACAAGTTGCGCACCAACTCTTCACGACTAATATGATAGGTATTGATACCCAATGATTTGGCGACCTCAATATTTGCAGCCGTGTCATCGATGAAAAGTGTCTCTTCAGGCAACAGCCCTTCATGGTCAAGAATGAGTTCAAAGAAGCGCGGGTCGGGTTTTTCCAGGTGTTCGGCAAAGGAGAAATACGACTTGTTGAACAGTTCATCAAACTCATTGTAGCCAAAGCGCAGCTGCAAGTCCCTGACATACAAATCGTAGTGAATCACATTGGAGTTGCTCATCAAGAAAATCTTGTAGTGCTTTCTGATTTGTTCCAAGGCAGCGATGCGTTCGCGGGGAATGTCCAAAAGCATGGCGTTCCAGATGGCATCAAACCTTTTGTCGGTCATTTTCTCTAGTCCAAGGAGGGCCTTGGTTTTTTTGCGGAAGGTGGGGGCAGTGTAGATGCCTGTGTCGAATTTGCTCATGATGTCTATAAACTCCTTGGAATGAGTAAGTTCAGAAGTGCTGATGCCCATTTTTTCGAGTTCTTTATAAACAATGCTTTCGTCAATGTCGAGGACAACGCCACCGAGGTCGAAGATGATATTCTTGATTTTTGCGCTCATTTTTGAGAAAATTTCGGTCTAATTCGGTGCAAAATTGTAAATTTGCAGCGCAAAAAGCAAGAAAAAAGGAGGAAATCTTCGTTTTGGCTTTGTTTTTTTGCGGTCCCATAGCGCAGTTGGTTAGAGCAACTGACTCATAATCAGTAGGTCCTAGGTTCAAGCCCTAGTGGGACCACAACGAAAAAAGCCACTCACAAGTGGCTTTTTCGTTTTTAGCTCATTTGTGTGTAATCCCTTGCCAAACCGCCCTGCGAAGTCTCCTTATAGAGCGATGGTAAATCCTTGCCGGTCTCTTTCATTGTTTCCACGACTTTGTCGAACGACACACGATGGTGGCCGTCGGAGAAGGTGGAGTAGATGTTGGAGTCGAGGGCACGGGCAGCGGCGTAGGCATTACGCTCGATACAAGGAATCTGGACAAGACCGCAAACAGGATCGCAGGTCATGCCCAAGTGGTGTTCAAGCGCCATCTCTGCAGCGTATTCAATCTGGGCCGGACTTCCCCCAAACAATTGGTTGGCAGCAGCGGCAGCCATGGCGCAAGCCACACCCACCTCGCCTTGACAACCCACCTCTGCACCAGAGATGGAGGCGTTGGTGCGCACGATGTTGCCTACCAAGCCTGCCGTCACCAAGGCACGGACAATGCGTTGGTCGGTGAATTCGTAACTCTTTGATAAATGGTATAATACAGCAGGCATCACGCCACATGAGCCGCAGGTCGGTGCCGTGACAATGACACCGCCAGAAGCGTTTTCTTCAGAGACAGCCAAGGCGTAAGAATACACCAAGCCACGGCTTTTCAAAGTGTGCGTGTAGCCCGAGGCTTTGATGTGGTAGGTGGCGGCTTTGCGACTCAAGTTGAGTGGTCCAGGAAGGACACCCTCAGCTTGAAGACCACGCTCAACGGCAGCCTTCATCACCTGCCAAACTTCCAGCATGTAGTCCTCAATCTCTTTTTGGTTCTCGTATTCGTACACATACTCCCAATAGGTGCGGCCGGTGCGCTCGCACCAATTGAGGATGTCTGTCATCTTCGAGAGCGGGTAGACCTCAGGTGACTCATCCAATTTGCCTTCTTCGGCCAAGTTGCCGCCACCTATGCTGAACACCTGCCAGTCGCCGAGAAGTTTTTTTTCTGCATCGAAAGCCTTGAACAACATGCCGTTAGGGTGGAATGGAAGGATAATATCAGGTTTCCAAACGATTTCGGTGGGCGCCTGAAGGGTGTCGAGGATGGCTTTGTCGGTCATGTGGCCCTTGCCCGTGGCAGCGAGACTGCCGTAGAGCGTCACCTCAAACGAGGCGGCGTTGGGGAAACGGCTATTGAACAGTGAGGCCGCCTTTTGCGGGCCCATGGTGTGGCTGCTCGAAGGGCCAACACCGATCTTGTAAATGTCTTTGATGGTTTTCATGGCGCAAAGTTAGGAAAAAAACTTACCTTTGCAGCCAATAATAATGAAGAATATGGCAGAAGAAAATAAACCCTTGACCGAACTCGACGAACTGGGCGAATTCGGCCTCATCGACCAACTGACGCAGGACTTCCCCTTGCGTAATGCTTCTTCGCTGAAAGGCGTCGGCGACGATGCCGCCGTCATCAATCACGAAGGCTACCGCACCCTTGTCTCGGTCGATATGCTCATCGAAGGCATCCATTTCGACATGACCTATTGCCCACTGAAGCACCTTGGCTATAAGGCGGCCGTCAGCAATTTCTCCGACATTTATGCCATGAACGGCACCCCCACACAAATTGTGGTCGGATTGGGTGTGTCGAGCCGTTATACCGCCGAAGCATTGGATGAGTTGTATGCTGGAATCCGCTTGGCTTGCGAGCGCTACCATGTTGACATGGTGGGTGGCGACACGACCAGCAGCAAGACAGGTTTGGTCATCTCCATTACGGTCATTGGCATGGCCAAGGAAGAGGACATCGTCTACCGCAGCGGTGCCAAGAAGAACGACCTGCTCTGCGTGAGCGGTGACTTGGGTGGAGCATACATTGGCTTGCTCATCCTTGAGCGCGAAAAGGCCGAGTTCCTCTCCAATCCCAACATGCAACCCCAATTGAAGGGCATGGATTATGTGCTTGAACGCCAATTGAAACCCGAAGCTCGCAAGGACATTGTGGAGCAGCTGAAGACCTTAGGCATCAAACCTACCTCGATGATCGACATTTCCGACGGCTTGGCATCCGAAATCTTACACCTCTGCAAGGAATCTGGCGTAGGTTGTCAGCTTTATGAAGAGCGCATCCCCATCGACCCGACCACGGACAAGATGGCCAAGGAGTTCCAAATCGTACCTTCGGTGGCGGCTTTGAGCGGCGGCGAGGACTACGAACTGCTCTTCACCATTGACCAAAAGGACTACGAGAAGATACAGACCATGTCGGCAGATGTCACTGTCATCGGCTACATGACGGACGACAAAGGCGTAGCTGAGATGATTACTCCCGACAACCATGTTATTCCTATCAAAGCCCAAGGCTGGGATCATATGAAGAAGAAACAGGAATAGTTTACTCCCCCTAGCCCCTCTCTGAGGGGGAACAGCTTATTTTTATGTGAAAGCTGTTCCCCCTTTAAAGGGGGCTAGGGGGATTAAAAAACAAACTGCATGCAAGACCTGCCAGAAATAGTGAAACAAAAGCTCGCCGCACTTCCCAACAAGCCTGGCGTGTATCGCTATTTCGACAAAAACGGTACCCTTATCTATGTTGGCAAGGCCAAAAACTTGAAACGCCGCGTCAGCAGTTATTTTAATAAGGAGCAATTCGGCAAGACACGCGTTTTGGTGAGCAAAATCGCCGACCTTGAATATAGCATTGTTGACTCGGAGTCGGAGGCACTGCTGCTGGAAAACACGATGATTAAGCAGTACAAGCCGCGCTACAACATCATGCTCAAGGATGACAAGACCTATCCTTGGATTTGCATCAAGAAGGAGGCCTTCCCGCGTGTGTTCCTCACCCGGCGCAAGGTGAACGACGGCTCGGAGTACTTCGGTCCTTATCCCTCGGTGCGCACGGCGCATATTCTGCTGGACTTGCTCAGTCAAGTCTATAAGGTGCGTTCCTGCCGCACACCATTGACGGAAGCGGGTGTCGAAAAAGGTAAGTACAAGGTTTGTCTTGACTACCACATCCATAAATGCAACGGTCCCTGTGAAGGCTTGATCTCCAAAGAGGACTACAACGCCATGATTGCCGAGATTCGAGAGGTCATCAAGGGCAACTTGGGTTGGGTGCTTCGAGGACTTAAATCGGCAATGATGGACCATGCCTCACGTATGGAGTTTGAGGAGGCTCAGCTCATCAAGGAGAAATATGACCTTTTGGAAGAATACCGAAGCCGTTCGACCGTGGTCAGTGCCACGATTCACAATGTGGAGGTGTTTTCATATGTTGATGAGGGCGAATCTTTTTATGTCAACTATATGAAGGTGAAAGACGGTGCCGTGGTACAGAGCCATTCCTTCGAGATGAAGCGTCGGTTGGAAGAGACGGCGGAAGAATTGCTGCTCTTGGCTGTAACCGACTTGCGGCAGCAGTTTGGCGACCATGCCCCTGAAATCATTGTGCCTATGAAATTGGATTACCCCATTGATGAGGTGCAAGTGACTATTCCCCAGCGTGGTGACAAGCTCAAACTTCTCGACCTCTCACGTCGCAATGCCATCCAGTACAAGATTGACTTGGAAAAACAACTTACTTTGGTTGATCCTGAAAGGCACCAAAAACGCGTGCTCAACAGCCTCAAGGATGCTTTGCAACTTGATGTGATACCTGAGGTGATTGAATGTTTCGACAACTCCAATTTCCAGGGCGACTACGCCGTGGCGGGCATGGTGCAGTTTGTGAACGGCAAACCCAACAAGGCGGGCTACCGCCATTTCAACATCAAGACTGTGGAAGGCCCCGATGACTACGCTTCAATGAAAGAGGTGGTGCGTCGCCGTTATTCTAGGCTGATTGAGGAAAACAAGCCTTTGCCCAACCTCATCATCACCGATGGTGGCAAGGGACAGATGGAGGTGGTGCGTCAGGTGATTCAGGATGAATTGCATGTCGACATTCCCATCGCAGGCTTGGCTAAGGACGACCGTCACCGCACGAATGAATTGCTGTTCGGCTTTCCGCCACGCGTTGTGGGCTTGAAACCTAATTCAGAGGTGTTTCGATTGTTGGCGCATATCCAGGACGAGGTGCACCGTTTCGCCATCACCTTCCACCGCAAGAAGTTCGAGAAGGGCTTCATGCACTCTGAGTTGGCTGACATCAAGGGGATAGGGAAGAAGACGGCTGAGAAGCTGCTTTTGGAACTGAAATCCGTGAAAGGCATCAAGGAGGCTTCGTTGGAGCGACTGACGGAAATCGTTGGCTCTGCCAAGGCCACGATTGTTTATAAGCACTTTCAAAAAGGATAAAGTTTCCTTCGGACATAAACGAGAAAAACCGACATCACGTCGGTTTTTCTCTGTCTCACAATGTTTTCAATACTAATGTCTTCAGCCGATTATTGCAGCTTGAAGAATACAGGAATTTGATAGGATACACGAACAGCCTTGCCGCGTTGCTTTCCGGGCTTCCACTTCGGCATCGACTTGACGACGCGCATAGCTTCTTCGTCGCAGCCACCACCGATACCACGGAGCAATTTCACGTTGGAAACGGAACCATCGGGTTCAACAACGAAACCGATGAACACACGGCCTTGGATACCAGTCTCACGGGCAATCTGAGGATACTTGATGTTTTTGCCAACATACTCCATCAATTTGGCCTCGCCGCCGGGGAAGGCAGGCATCTCTTCTACAATCTGGAAAATCTCCTGCTCCACAACTTCTTCTTCAACAACCTCAGGAGCAACGTACTCTTCGATGACTTCGTTCTGCTCCACTTCGGCGTTGATGTTGAGGTCTTCAGTCTCTACGTCGTCTTCCACGATTTCGAGCTGAGTGGTCTGCTGGGGCTGTTCCACAGGTTGTGGCTTTTGCTCCTCTTGCTTGGTGATTTCCACCATTTCCTCGTCCAATACGACCTCGCGATTGAGCAGGCTCTCGTCAATCTGGCGCTTGTCGTAGCTCTTGTGCTCGAAGGCCAACCACGCAATGAGCAAGCTGATGATCATTCCTATCTGCATGAACATCAATTTCTTGTTCTCAAGATTAGCCTTAGGTGATTTTTTCTCTTCCATGGTACTATGTTTTTAAATTCTACTTTTCAATTGACGATGCGAAAGTAGTAATTATTTGCTTATAAAACGCAACTGAAACGAATTTTATTTTTTGCGGCGAAAAAAAAGATAAAAAATAAGTACGCCTAAACCTGTGCCGATGCTGTCGGCGATGAGGTCGCGCCAATCACCAGAACGGTGGAGAACCGTAATTGTTTCCTGCATAATCTCGGTCAGCCCACCGTATGCGATGCTGATGAGGATGGTGAGGAAGATGGCTCTTTTTTGGTAGGATAAGCCATTGGAAACGAATTGCTTGCGATAACCCCAAAGGCAGGCAAAGGCGAAACCAGCGTACATGAGGATATGCGCCACCTTGTCGAGGCCGATGGCAGGCTTGACGCGGGGGAATAAAGAACCCGGGAGTCCAGTTAGAATCAAGATGACGATTCCGCACAGGATTCCCGGGATGCTATTTCTGGTCAGTCGTTCCAATGATTAACCGATCTTTGCTTCGTAAGCAGCGGCATCAAGGAGGCCATCGAGTTCAGCGACATCGTTCACTTTGATCTTGATGATCCAAGCTTCGCCGTAGGGGTCGCTGTTGACTAGTTTTGCATTTTCCTCATCAGCGAGGGCTTCGTTGACTTCGAGGATTTCACCGGCCACGGGCATGAGCAGCTCGGCGGTGGTCTTCACGGCTTCGATGGCGCCGAATTCTTCTTGGGCGTCAAGGGTCTCGCCGACGATGTCGGGGTCAACATCAACGAAGGTGATGTCGCCAAGTTCGTGTTGTGCGTAATCGGTGATGCCGACGTAGGCTTCTTCGCCTTCGAGGCGGATCCATTCATCGTCGTTGGTGTACTTCAGATTTGCTGGAATGTTCATTTGATGTATGTTTTAAAGTGTTTTGATTTAACTTTGTTTAAGTTTCAAAGTTGGCTGCGAAATTACATATTTTAGTGGCTCACTCTGCATTTTACTGAAAAATTTATTGTGCCAAGCTAAGTCGGAGGGTGATGCCGCCGTAAGTGGTGGAGTTTCTGAAGGTGTTGGCCACCTCGGGAATCGAGAGGTCATACTTGAAGAAGGCTTGTGCTGACAAGCGTTGGCTGAAGTTGTAGTCGGCAGTGAGATAGAAGTTGATTTTGTTCTGGCCGGCCGACACTTGATTGTTGTTCTCATCGATTCGGCGCAGTATGGTAATGTCTCTCTTGTAGCCGATGTCGAGTTTCAGCACGAGGTCGTTCTTGATGGTTTGTGCCTTGCCGCCGCCACCAATTGGAGTAACATTGAAAGAGAGGTCCTTGATACGGTAACCGCCTCCAATCACGATTTCGCGGGCATTCACCTCAGTGAGTTGGTTATTGGCGAAACTCAGGGTCAGCGTCCTCGACTTCTTGAATTGGAGGTTGAAGGTCATGGAGTTTTGCAATCCGAGGTCAACGCCAACCAAAGGAGTGAATTGTTCGTTCAGGACTATCTGGGAGATGTCGTACTTGGGGATGATGAGGTCAGAGTTCTCGAAGGTCTGAACGCTGTTGTTCTCGTTGTAGTAAACATTGGTTGCCCAAGAGTTGATGGCATAGTTCGACTTGTAGCCGTGCGAGATACTGACCGTCTTGAATATCTTACTTATGGATGGGATGTTGGTCAAACCGTTATAGGTGAAGTTCCAATTGGGCAGCGGGATGCGTGGGAAGGGGTTGAGCGAAATCTTCTCTGCATCCTGACCCGTATAGGCGGCGATGAAGGAGTAGAGCAACACATCCATCGAGCTCGAGCCATAGCCTTTCGGGAAATAGTCGCCCGCGATGCTGTCGAAGGTGTATTCGTTCACATTCTCGATCCATTGCGGGTTGTTGCGGGCGATGCGTTCGGCGATGATCTTTCGGTTCTCCATCAGGTTGTCGAACAACCGCGATGAGGTGGAGTCGGAACTGACGAAGGCGGTACCCGCCATGAAGTAACTCATACTGAAGTTACCGTTGTTGGTCGGGGTGAAGATGTCGAAGTTGTTGGTGTTCCAATTGTAGCGGAAGTAATGCTGCAAGTTTTCGGCATAGCTTCTGTTGCCGGTGAAGTCAATCTTGATGCCAGGCAAAGGCTCGGTATTGACGCGGTAGTTCATGGTCTCCGTCTTGCGGCGGACATATGGCTCGCTGAGGATGGAGTCGGTGGTGAGCCAACGCTTGGCGTCTTCAACATCAATACTGTTGAGCAAAGCTTTCTCGTAGATGTTGGCATCGCTGCCGAAATTGCTGCCGAGTACGAATCCGACACCAGGCGACCAACCCGTCAAGGTATTCATGCCAAAGTAATCAGTCTTGGGCATGAAGCCAGGCAGCGACTGTCCGTTGTTGACAGAATAGGTGCCCGACACTTTCTTGACAAGGGTGAGGATGCGCAGCGAGTTGTCAAGCACGATTTTGCCGTAATTCGTCTTTGTCGTGACCTTAGTGGAATCGGTTGGCTGAGCTCCTTCCTCTTTTCCTTTATCGTCTTTGTTCTTCGAGTCTTTTTCCTTTTTGTCTTTTCCTTTGCCTTTCTGGTCTTTTTCGTTCCTGCCGTCGTTGCGTCGCTGTGGTGTGTTCACCTGTTTCAGGTAAGGCACCTTGTTATAAAGCTTGGTAAAGTCGAGGGTGGCGTTGCCTTGTACATTGCTGGAGTTGTCAATAGTGTTACCCAAGCGCGGCTGTATGGATTTTGCAGGGGCGGTCCAGTTGTAGGTGCCTTGGTAGTTGGCACTGGCGGTAATCCAGTTGAAAATCGGGATTTTATTAATAGGCAAGGTGTAGCTTGCATTGAAGTTTTGGGTATAGCGCGACACGGAACCAAGGTTTTTCAGCTCGTTCTTGATGGTGTCTTGCACTTTCTGCCATTTCTCAGGGTCGGCGTTGCGGTCGACGAAGCCTGCGGGCTCGTAGATGTAGGCCTGAGCTTGTGCCGAATAGTCGAAGGTGAGGGCTTTGGTGAGGTCGTAACGCAACTGATAATTACGCGTCCAGTCCCATTGCTTCGAGTAGGTCGGAATGATGTTGATAATGCCGCCGCTCTTGTTGCGCATCTCTCGCTCCGAATAGTAGCGGTACATCTCGGTGTTGAAGACGATACTCTTGGGAGCGTAGTAGAAGTTGATGTCCTTGATGATCTGCAAGGCGGGTTTCGAAGCCCACTTGGCTTTGGCGAAAGGCTCAACGGGCTTGGGATTGCCGGCGTAGTTGTAGCCCAAACCGCCCCGATAGGTCTTCACTATGTAGGACTTAATGTCGGTGTTCTCTTGGAAGGTTTCACTATAAGCGAATGAGAGGTTGATGTTCTCAATGTCATAGAAGTGCACCTTGGGCATGTTGCCACGACCGCCTCTCAGTCCTTGGTTGGGGTCTCTCAAGTTTTCTTTCTCTTTTTTGCCCTTGTCTCCTTCGTCATCGTTGCGCTTCTTGGTGACACGTTCCTTCCTGACATTCATGAAGTTGATGTTCTTCTGTCGGGTGTAGTCATGAATGGTGGAGGTGAACTCGGTTCGTTCTTCGTCGCTGTTCATGGCGGCAAGGGCGTCTTTCAACTTGATGTCGGGGTCGTAGGGGTTATAGAGCGGGGTAATCTTGTTTTGTCCATAGTCGATGTGCATCGGGATCTTGAGGCCGGTGTTCTCGAGGAACTTGCCCAATTCGAGGTCGGTGGCCACGTTAAAGGTGGAATGGGCTTCGAAGGTGTTGTTGGTGATGCGGCTGTCCAAGGCACCGAAGCCTGCCGAGCTGTAGGAGCCGTTAACACTTACGCGACCCAAATCGGCAAGGGTGGCCTCAATACGACCCGTGGCAGCTATGCCGCCATTGCTGTTCAAGTCGGTGAGTCGCAACTCGTTGACCCACACCACGGCACTCTTGGGTTGGCCGTCGTCGAGTTCCGCCAAGTTTTGTCGTTTCGGGTTGCGGATACCGATCATCATGGCTTCCACGTCGCTGATGCTGGGGTTACCAATCACTTTGATGGTATGGTAGTAGTCTTTGTTGTCGACTGTGCCCTTCTTGGTTTTTTCGGAGTAGATGTAGTTGAGGCGCACGTTGCTGTTGGGCTGGTTCATGGCTTCGTTACGGCGTTGCTTCACCTCAACGAGGTCTTCCAATCTGATGTCCAAGTTGTTGATTTCAGGCCAGATGGCTTCTTCGTTGGTATAAGGTGTACCCCAAGGTGTCACCTTCAGCGGCACTTCGTATTCATAATAGTTTTCGGTGAAGTCCGTACCGATACGCATGAAGACGGTGAGGTCTTGGTCTTCGAGTGGCATTTCTTCGTGGGCGGCTTCGGCGTGGACGAACATTTTGAGGTATTTGTATTGTCGCAGGTCGAAGTCAGCGGTCTTGTAGATGGCACGACCGTCACCGTCCACAAGGTTTTGGACGGTCATTTGCAGCGACTGCTCGTTGATGCGGGTGGTCTGCGTCATGCCGATGACACGCTCTTGCTGGATGCCGGGCGGGATGACGTATGGCACTGGCTGGCGGCGGCTGTTTTCGTCAACGCTGACGGCCGAGATGTCGAAGGTGGTTTCGTTGCTGATGTCGTTGGGCTCATATTCGCCAGGGGCTTGGATGCTCTGCGAATAGGTGCGCCATTCGCCTTTCACGAGGTCGAGGGTGGCGAAACGCAACACGATAGGACGCTGGAAATCGGTCAGGAACATACGCATGAAGCGGATGCTGGAGTAGTCGTCGATGCGGCCGATGACACGGTCGGGTTGCCTTACGGGGATGCGGAACTGGTACCAAGTGACGCCGCTGATTTGTCCGTTAGGCAGCGAAACGCCACCGGATTGGAAGATGTCGGCGATGTGGTTCTGGCCGACGACCATCTTGGCAGGGTTAAGGTCGATTTCATATTGGTAATAGCGTTCTGACTCGCTCAAAGTGTTGTCGCCATTGATGTCTTCGGCATTGGGCAAGGTAGAGTTGCTGCTCATGTAGCCTTCTGTCTGCTGGATGTCGGCAGGCGAGTTGCCGTCAGGGCCATTAAATTGCTTGTAGCGGGCCAAAATGCTCTTGTGGACTTCGTCGTCCGGCGTGTCCCAATCGTTGGAACGGAAGTAGTGGTAGTTGTCGCCCGAAGGGTCATCGTAGGCCTGGGTGTAGGCAGCTGAGCTTTCGCCAAAGCGTTCCCTAAGAACACTTAGATAGGTGTTCTCGAAGAAACTACGCTCGTCTATATCGCGCAAGCCGTCATAACCCACATCCTGGAATTGACGGGCTTCCGAAGAGTTGTTGAAGGTGCTGACGAGGTCTTGCATGGTAGGCACGCGACCCCAAATGGTGGTATCGACATTCTCGACATGCTCCGTGGCGGGCAGACCGTTCTCATAGAATTTGCGACCGTCGCGAAGGATGTCTTCTGAGACGTCACCCAAGTTGATATAAAGTTTACCTGGATTGTCGGCAAATTCCTCGTCGGCGAAAGGATCCATCAGCCAAAATTCGATGTATTCGATGTTGGTGGCTTCAAAGTCGGTCGACTCCATCTTGCGCATGATGCCACCCCAACGGCTCCTCGGGTCTTTCAGCGTGCCGTCTTCGTTGATACCAGCAGAGTAGGGCGTCGGGTCAACGTCGTAGTTGTAGGGGCCACGCTCTTCAGGATAATAGGCCAAGTTGAGCACGGAGATGTTGGTCTGTGTGCCGGTTTCGATGTCTTTGTTTGGGAAAAGCTCGGTCTCAAGCACCTGACGGACTGAGTTTTTCGATAGTTCCTCGTTGTCGACATTGGCTGGACGGTAGCTGTAGTTACGGTCGTAGAAAACAGAGTTGTCGATGACATACCACGATAGTTTTGCGCGGTTTTTGCCATAGCCGAGACCTGTATTGGCTGCTCCCTCAGGGAACATGTCGTTTTGGTTTTGCGGTGTGCTGGCCAAGTTCCACAAAGTGGGCAGACGAAGGTCGATGGTCGACTTGGCGCCCTCAAAATCGTCAATGTAAGAAGTGCCGGGTTCGCTGGCCGATTTGGACAAGCCAGGGATGAATCGGGCAAACTCACCATCCACGTTGATGCGCGAGTTTGCCTTGGTGCTGATGCCAGGCAGGGCATTGATGAAGCTCGTCAGCCAACGGGCATCCGTGTGGTAGCTGAGGTCGGCACCATAGATGGTGTTGGCAATGGCTTCCTCGCCGTAGTTGATCTTTTGGGTGTATGATTTCTCGCCCAAATAGAGTATTGTGGCTCCGGCATGGAAGTCTTGGTTGAATTCATGCTCAACACGGGAACCGAGGAAGGTTTTTCGGATTGCACTGAAGCCTGAGTTCGACTCCAACGAGATGTTGATGGGCGTACCCGAGTTGAGGATGCCTTCGTTGATGATAGTAACACGGCCTAAGGTGTAGTCAACGGTATAGTCGACATTTTCGACGAGTTGCACACCACCAGCTGTGACATTCACGGAGCCTTGCGCCACATTCATGGCGTTGAGGCTGATTTCGCTGCCCGACTGCGACGAGTAATAGCCTTTCAAACTAAACTTGTTCTTTTCCGAATACTGCTCAGCGGAGGTCTTGGTCATCGTATAAAGCGAGTCGAAGGCGTATTTGTTAGCCAGGTTGGGCTCGTCGGGGAAGATTTTTTCGTGGATGTGTTTGCCGAAAGGCTCCAGCACTGGGAAGAAGATCCGGCCATTCGACGCGTTGATGGTACCGCCTTGGGTTGCGGCATTGTTCAGGAAGTCGAATACACCATCACCGCCCGCAATGGGGTTGTTTTGCGTGGTCAGGTTATCCAAGCCCATCAGGTTCAGCAGCGAAACGCCTTTCACCGAGCCTTCGGTGAAGTAACCGTATGGTGTGCTGTTCGAGTTTCCGTTGTAGAAGATGTTCAGCATGAAGTCTTGCGACCCCACTTGATAGGCTCTGATGTTGTACACATTCTTCATCATCAGGTTCCAGATGGGCATCTTCGTGTTGACGGTGGTGCCTTTCAAGAGTTTGGTCACCAGTACCTTAGGCGTGTTGATGCCTTGGTCGGAGAACTCACCAACTTGGTAGACCTCGTCGGAACCCACGATGGTGTATTGGTAGGCCACAGCCAAGGTTTGGTTGGCGTTGAGGCTGACATTCAAGGAGATGAAGCCCAATTTTGAGTTGACCGAATATTCTGTGCTACTCAAGCGGCGGGCGTTTTCCACTTTCTCGAAGTCGCGGCCCGAGACCATGTAACCCGACCGTCCGATGCGCATGGGGTCGTTGCTCATGTAGTTGGTCACCGTGCTGATGCTGCGGATTTGCGTGGTGTCCATACGGGCGACCAGGTTGTTAGCCCCGTTGCGCGGATAGACCTTGGTGTTGGTCGGGGTGACTTCAGGATTGTAGATCCAATTGTCTTTACCTTCGCCCAAGTCGTTCAAGGCAAGGATGTTACGCGTGTTTTGCGTCGAGGTGTTGGTGTTGGTGATCCAGACCTCGATTTTCGTAATGTTGATGCTTGAGGTGACGGTAGGCAAGGTGGAGAGGGCGGCTTCATACTGGTCGCGGAAGTACTGGCTGAGGAAGAAGTGGCGGTTTTCTTCGTAGTCCAAACAGCTGAGTTCGAACTCGTTGGTTTGGGCGCCGCCTTGTACGGTGATGTTCTGCGATTCGCTCTCTTGGTAGGAGACGATGGATGAAATGGTGGTCTTGCCGAACTTCAGTTTGCTCTTCACACCGAACAACTGTTGCGTACCCGTGATGAGGGTGCTGTTGAGGGGGAAGCTGACGTTACCGGCTTCCAAGAGCTGGATGATTTCGTCTTCCTTGCCTTGGTATTTCAGGGCGAGCTTATCCTGGAAATTGAAGGTTGCCTTGGTGTTCTTGTTGATGTTGAAGTTGATCTTGTCACCAATTTTGGCCATCACGTTGAGCTGGATGTCCTGCTCGAAGACAAAGTCGTTGTGGCGTTTGCGGCGTTCGGTCATCGAGGGGTCGTCGCGGAAGCTGTGCTTGAAGCCGAAGGTGAGGTCGACCGAGCCTTGGGGACGGATGTCGATGGTGTTGCTGCCGAAGATGGTCTCGAAGGCCTTGCCGCCGATGAACATCGGTGGGATGATGGAACTGCCGTTGGTGGTTGAACGCGCGTTCTGGCTGCGGCGTTCCTTCCAGTATTCTTGTATGCCTTGCCGATTCTTATACTCGAAATATTCGCTTTGCGTGAGGGTGGTGGGGGTGTCGTAGTAGAACTGGCCGATGCGGCGCTTGAAGGTGTATTGTCCAGTCAGGGGGTCATAGATGATTTCGGTTTCGAAGTTGCTGGGGTCGTTGAGGTAGAAAGGCGACTTGTTGTTGAGGTCCATCAAGGGGTTGCCCGTGTTGACCGGGATGGGATAGATCATCTTGTTCGTGTCGGGCTCGACAGTGTATGGGTTGGGATAGAAAATATTATAGTCGCTTGCAGCAGTCAAATTGAGGGCTGGCGATAAGAAAAAAGCAAGAAAGAAAAGAATTAGGAATGCTGAATGCTGAATGTTAAATGCTGAATGAGAATCCACATTCCTCATTCCGCATTCCTCATTCCGCATTTGTACTATATGGGTATTCATCTAAATTACAATATTTTAAGTGCTTCTTTAATCAGCGTTTCGACGTTGGCGTCGGGCATTTGTTTCAGCAGGCGGTCGAGGGCCTTGTCGACGGCGGCTTTGCCGAAGCCCAATATCGTCAATGCTGATAACGCTTCAGACTTGATTGTATTGTCTGCCACAGCGAATATTTCGGTCGTGAAGTCGTTTTTCTTGAGTTTGTCTTTCAGGTCGATGACGATGCGTTGGGCAGTCTTGGCGCCAATGCCTTTCACGGCTTGTATGGTCTTCACGTCGTCGTTGGCGATGGCATTGCTCAACTCGTTGACGGTCAATGAGCTGAGGATAAGCCTGGCCGTGTTGCAGCCTACGCCCGACACGGAGATGAGTAGTTCGAAGAGGTCGCGTTCCTTGGCCGAAAAGAAGCCGAAGAGGTTGTGGGCATCTTCAAGGATTTGCTCATGGACATAGAGGCGCACCTCTTCCTTCTCGCCGATGGCGGTGAAGGTGTTGAGCGTGATATTGATGAGGTAGCCGATGCCTTGGTTGTCCAAGACGACGCAGGTGGGCGACTTTTCGGCTACTTTGCCAGTTATATAGGCGTACATTTAGGCGCAGTTTGGATTAAACTGCAAAAATAGGAAAAAAAGGGATTAGTGAAACAAATCTAACATAAATCTTTCGTAATATGTAAATGTTCCTATTCCTCCTTTCCGCCGATAAACTTGAAGCCCCAATTGGTCATCCTCAGCAGATCGGGCACCGTCTCGCCGCTCAGCCTGATGCCATGTTTCACCGTCATTCTTGACGAAAACACGCCATAGCCGCCGTCGATGAGCGCCAAATCGTTGTCACCCAAAGCAACACCGTTTGAAGGGTCGTTGAAATAGATGTATTGCGACAACTCCTCGCCGCCTGCGTCAACGGTGACTTCAATGGGATAATCTGTAAGCAACCGGCGCACGCCCGAAACTGTGTCGCCACCGACAAACTCTTTCAAATGCGCATAAAACTCTTCGGGTCGATAGTGAAACATATAGCACTCATTCATCATCTGATAGGTCAAGTTGCTCTCGTAATAATAACCTTTGTCCCAGATCATGGTGCGTGGTACCGAGTCGGCATCGGGTGTCCTTTGCTCCAAATAGGTGAAGGCGATGGTCACATGGTAGATGCCTGCATTCGGGGCTGGACGGAACAGGAAAAACTGACTCGTTCCGAAATACTCTTTCGAGAAATTCATTCCCAAGCTTTGCACATCGAAGTGGTTGCTGCCCACCATCTTGGTCTCGGAGACCAATGTGCGGTCGGGAAGGATGATGCTTAATCTATAGCTGTAGTTTTTGTTGTTCCCATTCATGCCCAATTTCTCTGTTGTGTAATACAGCTTTTGGTCGGGCGAATGGAATATGCCTTGTTCCTTGTTGTGGATGGTGATGGTGTCGAACACAATCTCGCGTATAGAGTCGCCGTTGCAATATTCAATCATGCGGACATCCAGCTTGCCCGGATAGTTGCTCGAGTCGGGGTTGGTGGCTACTTGATAAGCGTCGCCCCGCACATAAAAAGTGCGGTTGATCTTGATGAAATTGGTGTCGGCATTGGGGTCGAGGAGGCCATAGACGATGGGTTTTTCCTCATATTCCGCATAAAGGTCGATGTCGGTCGAGCAGGCGAAAAATAGTGCAGCTAGAGGCAAGCAAAGGATGATGTAAAGTCTTTTCATAGCGCTTTTGGGGTTAAATCACACTGCAATAATACAAATAATTCCATTTCAAACAAAAATTTTCTGCTTTAATTGATTTTTTTTGTTTGTTTACCGAAGTTCACTCGTTCCACACTCGTTCCGGCGGATTTGCAATCACGAGCGGTCGAAAGATGAAACGTGTCAAGTCCTAATGTGG
>CAMHJX010000035.1 GCA_946185535.1 uncultured Bacteroidales bacterium | reverse complement strand
TGCCTGCCACCGCTGGCGAGGACAACCGCAAGCGCAATGACACGGTGCAAACCTATTTCGACACCGAGAAACAAGAATGGCGTTGCTACAAAAAAGCCAATCTTATGAGAATCGAATTGTAACAATAACTTATCAATGAGACCGAAACATATTTCATTCAGCGGTCACACGGTCGCAAAGGGCGGCTGCAAAAGTCGCCCCTTTGCCACCGCAAAACAAACGAATTATTAACCACTTAAAACATAATAGACTATGACACCATTACAAGCAATCAAACAAGCCCAAGAGACAGGGCAAATTGCAATCACCAAACAGACGGCGAACCTGCTTGAAGCCGTAGAGAACTTCCTCGACGCGGCAGAGGACTTGAACACCGCGTTCGAGACGAACATCTCCGCTGAGATGAGCGACAACGAGACGCTCGACAAGTTCTACATGGACTTTTACAACCTGTTCACGCCCGTTCAGGATTTTGTCTTCAACACCTTTGGCGGCGTGATTCTCAAGACAGCCTGCGTTTATGGGCTGAAGAACAAGTTTGAAGGTCTATAACCACGATTCCAAAAGTAGTAAATGGCGGCAAGGTTGTAGGTTGTGAAAAATCAGCCTACAACCTTCGTTTGTTTGTGAGATTATTAGTATTTTTGCGACATGAAACCCCAAAAACCATGAAAATCAACTTAAACGGGAACGAGGTAGAAGCATACGCCCTCATTATGAAGAAAGAGAACGCGCTGGAAATTCTCCGTGGAACCAAGACCATCGAAATCAGGTCAGCGAACACGAAGTATGAGAAGATGTTCACCGACCAACAGCAGCTTGCCAAGAACCGCGAGGCGGCAAAGGAGGGGAGGGACAATTGGCAGGTGCCAATCCGCAATGACATTGGCTTCGTCCACTTCTATAACTACGCCAACACATGGGCATTGGACTGTGAGATTGACGAGATAGGGACGGCATCCCTGACTAAAGAGGACATTGAGTTTCTCAATCAAGAGTTCGGCTTTCATGACTTTGACGACCAATGGCAAGAGTTTGAAGGCAAGCCAGAGGAAGAGATTCCGTTCTTTTTCTACCTCCACATCGCCGCAATCGTGGGCCATCGCGGGTTTGAATGAATGAAAGGAGCAAGACCATGAGCAAGGAACCATTAAGCAAAGAGTTCAAGGCAAGGTTGGCAACCATCATCAAATTGAACTACTTGACCGAGACAGACCGCAAGACAATTGAGACCTATTTCAAGGTTTATTTCGATGGCTACAAGCCACCGCAATGGCACTTGTTGGAAGCGGACGAAATGGAGGCTTTGGAGCAATACCGCCAGAGCCGGACTACCAAATAGAACCAAAAACCAAAATTTTTTACTAACCAACAAAACCAAAACATTATGGAAGGAGCCTATGCAAGAAAGGTAGAGAACGGCAGAACCACCGCTTACTACCGTAACAGGGCAGACTATGTGCAAGGTCGCGAAACGGCAAGCCGCTCACGCGCCCGCCAACGCCAAAGAATCAACCGCAGCGTCCGTGGCAGGGTAGCCTAACACATGGAGAGAGCGATAGAAGTCATCGACGGCATCGCTCGGAGGACGGACATGGCCTTGCTGTTCCACTCGGCATCGGGAAAGGACAGCATTGCCATGCTCGACCTCATTGCGCCCCGCTTCCACCGTGTGGTGTGTGTCTATATGTACATCACCAAGGGGCTGGAGCATATCAACCGCTACATCAACTGGGCGCAATCGAGGTACGCCAACGCCACCTTCGTACAAGTGCCGCACTACGCCGTTTCCTCCTACATCAAGTACGGTTTCATGGGCTGCAAGCAGAACCCAAAGCAAAAGATTGTCACCCTTGCGGAGATAACGGACTTGGCGAGGCAGCGGACGGGCATCGAATGGGCTTTTTTCGGCTTCAAGCAGTCGGACAGCCTCAACCGCCGCGTCATGTTGCGCACCTACGACATGGAGGCCGTTTGCGAGAAAACGAAGAAATGCTATCCGCTTTCGACCTACAAGAACTCCGATGTGCTGGATTACATCGAGCGTAAAGGCCACATCAAGCCGGAACGATACGGAGCGCACCAGTCGGCAGGCACGGCGGTAAACGACATCGGCTATTTGCTGTGGCTCCGCGACAACTTTCCCAACGATCTCAAGAAGGTTTTCACGACCTACCCACTGACAGAAAGGATACTATTCGAGCATGACTACAAGACTGAAACAGAGCGAGACGCGCAACATCAAGAGGAGTGAAATCAACCTCAACCCCGTCAATCCCAAGCGGCACACTGAAGATGCCGTGAAGTTGCAGAAGAAGAACCTCCAAAAGGTGGGTTTTCTCGGCGGCATTGTATGGAACGAGCGCACGGGAAACCTCATCGATGGACACCGCCGTGTGAAGGCAATGGATTTGTACTACAAGTACGATGGCACACCTGAAACCGATTACACATTGAAGGTCGAAGCGGTCAGCCTCGACGAGAAGCAGGAGAAGGAGCAACTCACTTACATGGCAGTGGGCAACACAAAGGCCGACATTGACCTGATAGCCCGCTACGCTCCCGACATCGACCTTTCGGACGTGGGACTGGGTACTGACGACCTCGCGGCAATCGGCTCACTCGTCGGAACGGCTGACCTCGACATTCCCGACATCGGAACGGAATTGCTCGGCTTCGATGGTGAGGATGGTCAGGAAGTAGAGAACGATGCAAAGAAGCCTGAAAAGACCGCTGAAGAGAAGAAGCAGCACGTCAAGGAAATGAAGCGGCAGACCGAGGAGAAAGCCGAACAACAGGCGATGGACGAGGCCGCATATTGCATCCTCTCATTCTCCAACTATGACAACTACCTTGCTTTCGTCGAACTCGTTGGTGCTATGGAGGGCGATAGGTTCATCAAAGGTGAACGTGTGCTTGAGATGATAGAATGAAATTCAACAAATTGAACACTTACACGCGCATGAAGAGACCAACGATAAAGAGTTTCCGAGAGGTGCTGCACAAGACAGGTGGCAACATCACAAAGGCAGCGGCTGCTTTCGGTGTCAACCGTGGCACACTTTACAATTGGATGAAGGAGAACGAGGCATTTATGCAAGCACTCAAAGATGAGCGTGGCGCATTGGTGGACGATTGCCTTGTATCTGCAAGGATTTTGGCCCTTGGCATCCCTGAAAGAGACGACAAAGGCAACTTCACTGGCTGGCTTGAGCGTCCCGATGGAAACATGCTCCGCTACCTGCTTTCAACACTTGGCAAGGAAGAAGGCTTTGTCGAGAGCATGGACATCACCACAAATGGAAAAGAAATCACGCTTCCCCGACTATCTGAAACTGACATCGAGGAGTTGAAAAAGATAAACGGCATTGGCAACCAAAAGTGAAATATTGTCGCATCGTCAACTTCTGTCGGGGTCGTTTATGCAATTCGTGACGAAGATGTTCCAGTTCACACAAGGGACACCGTACATCGTGGGTGAGCATCACCGGCTCATTGCCTCCGCACTTGATGAAGTCGTCAAGGGTCGATGCACGAAGCTCATCATCAATTTGGCTCCGAGGTACGGCAAAACCTGCCTCGTTTCTCAGATGTTTCCCGCCTACGGCTTTGCCCTCAATCCGCAATGCAAATTCATACACTTGTCGTATTCGGGTGGCTTGGTGACGGACAACTCCGTTGCCGTGAAGGACATAATGAACAGCGAATACTATCGCCTGCTCTTTGACGCGAGGATAAGGCGAGGCAGCGACCAAAAGGCCAAGTGGGAAACGGAGCAGGGAGGAGGCTTGTACGCCACCACAACCCTTGGACAGATAACGGGCTTCGGTGCTGGTGCGACTGACACAGAGGACGACACGGCATTGGATGAGTTTGCTGCCGATGGTGGTGGGCTTTTCAGCGGTGCTGTGTTGATAGACGACCCAATCAAGCCAGAGGACGCACTTTCCGATATAGTCCGTGAGCGGGTGAACCGCCGTTTTGAGACCACGATAAGAAACCGTGTGAACAGCCGCCGCACTCCGATCATCGTAATTATGCAGCGGCTTCACTCCCATGACCTCTGTGGCTACCTTCAGGAGATTGAACCTGACCAATGGAAAGTTGTGTCAATCCCTTGCCTCACCATTGATGAGCAAGGCAACGAACACGCCTTGTGGGAACACAAGCACACCGTGGAGGAGTTGCATAAGATTGAACTGGCCAACTCGTTTGTGTTCGAAACCCAGTACCAGCAGAATCCCACTCCTTTGGAAGGTTTGATGTATCGCGAGTTCAACACCTACACCGAACTGCCTAACGGAGGAGTGGACAAGTGCTGTTGTGACCCTGCCGACACGGGCAAGGACTTCCTTTGTTCGGTTTTCTACCGAGAACACAAGGGCTATTGCTATGTGACCGATGTGATGTACACGCAAGACGATATGGACGAAACCGAGCCTGAAATGGCGAGGAAGCTCTACGCCAACCACACAACGGAGTGTGCTATCGAAGCCAACGGAGCGGGTCGTCTCTATGCAAAGAACATCGAGAGGCGGTGCCGCGAGCAGGGCAACACATTCACGCGGATTGTCACCTTCACACAGACGCAGAACAAGCAGGTGAGAATCTATAGCAATGCCAACGCCGTGAATAATGTGGTGCTGATGCCTGTTGGATGGGAGAGGAAGTGGCCAGCATACAGCCATGCCATGACATCATTTCTGAAAGAGGGACGCAATGCTCACGACGATGCTCCAGATTGCACTACATCAGTTGCGGAGCGAATGGGTAAAACCAATACCAAAGATTTGACGGGCTTTTTCTTTTGAGGCAGGTTATAGGGTGTTTTTTCGGAAACGCTTGTATTTATTGGTGTTTTCAATGGTATAACCTTATAACCCTATAACCAAAGAAAATCAAAATACAATGGCAACACTCGGTTTTCATGGTCGGTTGAAATTTGCGCCCTATTTGCGCCCCGACAAATAGAAAACCCCTCAAAATCAATCGATTAAAAGGGGTTTGGAGTACCGAAGGCCGGGATCGAACCGGCACGAGTGTTACCTCATCGGTTTTTGAGACCGACGCGTCTACCGATTCCGCCACTTCGGCATGTGCTTCATCGCGTCAAACGCGGCTGCAAAAATACAGAAAATTTTATTCACAGCAAGCAACTTGAGAAAAAAAACTATTTTTTGCCTTGTTGGCTCGAATAAAATCCCTAATTTTGCAGCCCGAAAAACGGAGTTAAATCAACATAATATCCTTCAAAAATGTCAGGAAGATTTGTTTCCATTTTCGCCGGTAGGGCCACAAAGGAATTAGGCACCAAGATTGCCGAAGCATATGGCACTGAATTGGGTAAGTCACAAGTCGTCGTTTTCTCCGATGGCGAATTCCAGCCTTCATACGAAGAGAGCATCCGTGGCCATCACGTGTTCATCGTGCAGTCCACCATGCCCTCCACCGATAACCTTATGGAACTCCTGTTGATGATTGACGCGGCCAAGCGTGCCTCGGCTCACAAGATTATCGCAGTGATTCCTTATTTCGGATGGGCTCGTCAGGATCGTAAGGACCAACCGCGTGTGAGCATCGGCTCGAAGTTGGTGGCCAATCTGCTGACCGCCGCCGGTGTGAACCGTATCATCACCCTCGACCTGCATGCCGACCAAATCCAGGGCTTCTTCGACATCCCTGTGGATGCCCTCTATGCTTCAAGCCTTTTTATTGACTACATCCAGAAGATGCAAATTGAGGACTTGATGATGGCTTCGCCCGATGTGGGCGGCTCGAAGCGTGCTTCGGCCTACGCCAAACGTTTGGGTTGCGATCTCGCCATCTGTCATAAGCAACGCTCGCGCGCCAATGTGGTGGATAGCATGACGCTTATTGGTGATGTGAAGGACAAGAATGTCATCCTCGTTGATGACATCATCGACACCGCTGGCACCATCGTCAAGGCTGGTCAGGTTTTGATGGACAACGGTGCCAAGAGCGTCCGTGCCTTTGCCACCCACGCCGTGTGCAGCGGTCCCGCCATGGAGCGTTTGGACAATTCGGTGTTCAGCGAGGTGGTGGTCACCGATTCCATCCCGTTGCCCGCCAATGCATCCAAGAAGATCAAGGTGGTGAGCACGGCTGCGCTGTTTGCCGATGTCATCCACCGCGTGGAATCGTATGAATCTATCAGTTCGTTATTCAAATAATGCAAATCCTGTAGAGACGTAGCGCGCTACGTCTCTACCAACAAATAAATCAATAAATTAACAATCAATTAAACAATCAAACACAATGAAAACTGTATCATTGAGCGGTTCTCTTCGCGAGAACGTAGGGAAAAAGGATACTAAGGCTTTGCGTCAAGCCGAGATGGTTCCATGTGTCATGTACGGTAGCGGCGAGCAACAAATCCATTTCGCCACTTCTGAGAAGAATTTCTCAAAGATTCTCTTCACCCCTGAGACCTACATTATCGATTTTGAGGTCAATGGAAAGACCTACAAGACCATTCTTCAAGACATCCAGTATCACCCTGTGACCGACAAGGTGTTGCACGCCGACTTCCTCATCGTGAAGGAAGACAAGCCCGTCACCGTTGTATTGCCTATCGCCCTCGAAGGCTCGGCTGCCGGTGTCATGCGTGGTGGTAAACCCAAAATGGGTATCAAGAAGGTCAAGGTTTGCGGTCTGATTAAGGATCTGCCGGACTATGTGAAGGTCAACATCAGCAATGTGAACATCAACGAAGCCATCAAGGTGAAGGATCTGAACATTGAGAATGTGACTCCCGTCACTCCTGGTTACACCGTTATCTTCGCCGTCAACGCTGCCCGTGGCGCTGTTGTCGCTGAAGAAGCCGAAGAGTAATCATTTATCACTCATACGAATAGGCCGTCTTCGGGCGGCCTTTTTTAGTTAATAGTTATCAGTTGTTCAGTTGTCAGTTGTAGGGCTGTCACATTGTGGCAGCTGAAAAAGCATTCAAATGTCATTAATTAGTCGTATTTTTGCACGGTTTTTTCGTAATCGAGATAAAATAGAACCTGACGAAATGAAATACCTGATAGCCTGTTTGGGAAATATCGGTGCCGAGTACGACAACACGCGCCACAATATCGGTTTCAAGATTGCTGACCGTTTGGCGAAGGACCTTGAAGGTTCCTTTACCACAAACCGTCTTGCCCAGACCGCTGAGATGAAATTCAAGGGTAAGACCCTGCTCGTCATCAAGCCGACGACCTATATGAATTTGAGTGGTAAGGCGGTGAAATACTGGTTGCAACAAGAGAAGATACCGATGGAGAACCTGCTGGTTGTCAACGATGACATCGCTTTGCCATTGGGCACATTGCGCCTTCGCAAACAAGGTGCCGATGGTGGTCACAATGGCCTGACCGACATTATCGAAAAGTTGGGTACCAATGTGTTCTGTCGCTTGCGTTTTGGTCTGGGCGACGACTTCCCGCGTGGCCGTCAGGTTGATTTCGTGTTAGGCCAATGGAAACCCTCTGAGGAGCCTATTGTCGACCAAAAGGTTGACGAGGCCGTGGAAATCATCAAGAGCTTTGTTGTTCAAGGGCCGGACAGAACGATGAATCAGTATAATAAGAAGTGATGACTTTCCGTCATTGCGAGCAAAGCGAAGCAATCTAGACAAGAAACTTTTTTTCTAGATTGCTTCGTCGTTCCTCCTCGCAATGACGTTAAGATTCCGCCTCCCGTGCTTTCTTTTCCTTCAACGATCCTTCAAAAATATCAAATCTCACAAAGCGGCACTCCAGCGGTCCGTTCCAGACGGGTATCTTGGCCGTGGGCTTCAGTCCCACATGGCGCAAAGCCACGGCATCATCGGTGATGAGCCAGCATTGGAAGCCTTGGAAGTTGTGCTTTAGCGTGTGGCCGATTTCTTCATAGAGTTGGTCGATGTTGTCTTCTTCCAAGCGGTCGCCGTAGGGTGGGTTGATGACCATAATGCCGCCGCCTTCGGGTGGGGTGAGGTCGTGCATGTCTTTCTTCATCAGCTGGATGTCGTGCTGCAAGTGGGCATAGTTGAGGTTGCCTTCAGCGATAGCGACGGCCTTGGGGGAGCGGTCGGAGGCCCAAATCTCATATTCGAAATCGCAGATTTTGTCGTCGGCTTCCTGACGGATGCGCTGCCAAAGCTCAGCATCGTAGTCATCCCATTTCATGAAGCCCCACTGCTTGCGATAATACCCTGGCGGAATCTTCATCGCGTACATGGCCGCTTCGATGGGCAAGGTGCCTGAGCCACACATGCAATCCAGGAAGTTGCAGTCGGCCTTCCACCCTGTGAGCTGGATGAGACCTGCGGCCAACACCTCGTTCATCGGTGCCTTGTCGACCTGCTTGCGGTAGCCGCGATGGTGCAACGATTCGCCCGAGCTGTCGAAGAGGATGGTCACTTTGTCCTCGCGGATATGTAGGCTGATGCGTAGGTCTGGGTTTAAAGTGTTGATACTGGGTCTAATACCATACACATCACGGAACAGATCAACGATGGCATCTTTTACCGTCAAGGCGGCATATTGCGAATGGGTGAAGAAACGCCCGCTCGTCACGGCATCGACGCAGAAGGTCTGGTCGGTGCGGAGCAGTTCACACCAGTTGATTTCCTTCACTTTCTTGTAGAGTTCATCGGGATTCTTGGCGAAGAAATTCTTGAATGGCTTCAGCACCTTGAGGGCGGTGCGCACCTCATAATTAATACGGTACATCAGCTCTTTGTTGCCTTCGCAAATCACGGCGCGGTGCATCAGTCGCACATTCTTCGCCCCAAGGGCCTTGATTTCCCGAGCCAGCACTTCCTCAAGTCCGGCTGCAGTCTTGGTGATGAGTTGGTAGTTGTCTTCCATGTTATTGAGCTTGTCGAAATATGGGTCAAATTTTGTGCAAATTTAGGAATAATATTGAATCTTTGAATCTTGAATCTTTGAATTGATTATTTTTGCACCCTCAATTTGAAATCCAATATGAAAGAAGTCAGAGTTAGATTTGCCCCCAGCCCGACGGGTCCCTTGCACATTGGGGGTGTGCGCACAGCATTATATAATTATTTGTTCGCCAAAAAGAATGGCGGCAAGATGATCCTCCGCATCGAGGACACCGACCAAACCCGTTTCGTGCCGGGTGCTGAGCAATATATCGTGGAGTCCTTGGACTGGTGCGGCATCAAGTTCGATGAGAGCGACTATGTGGGCGGCGAGTTCGGTCCCTACAAGCAGAGTAACCGCAAACACCTTTATAAACAATACAGCGACGAGTTGCTGGAAAAAGGCTGTGCCTACATCGCTTTCGACACTGCCGAGGAGTTGGACAAATACCGCAAGGAAGCCGAAGCCAACAAGCAGACCTTCATTTACAATTGCCAAAGCCGTAAGCATTTGCGCAATAGCTTGACGATGAGCAAGGAAGAAGTCGACAAACTGATTGCTGATGGTACACCTTATACCGTGCGTTTCATGATTCCCGAGGACCGTGAAATCGTGATGCACGACCTCATCCGTGGCGAGGTGCATGTGCAAACCAATACGCTCGACGACAAGGTCTTGTTCAAAAGCGACGGCATGCCGACCTACCACTTGGCCAACATCGTCGATGACCACCTGATGCAGATCAGCCATGTCATTCGTGGTGAGGAATGGCTGCCTTCGATGCCGCTCCATGTCATGCTTTACGAGGCTTTCGGCTGGGAAGCACCCCAATTCGCCCATCTGCCCCTGTTGCTTAAACCCGATGGCAATGGTAAATTGAGCAAGCGCGACGGCGACCGCCTCGGTTTCCCCGTCTTCCCGATGTATTGGGTCGACCCGAAGACCGGCGACACGGCCATGGGTTACAAGCAGTCGGGCTATTATCCAGAGGCCTTCATCAACATGCTAGCTTTGTTGGGTTGGAATCCTGGCACGGAGCAAGAGATTTTCACCATGGAAGAGCTCATCCTGGCCTTCTCGCTCGAGCGTTGTAGCAAGAGTGGCGCCAAGTTCAACGTGGAGAAAACCAAGTGGTTCAACCACGAGTGGCTCATGCGCAAGTCGAACGAGGAAGTCGGCAAGGACTATCAAGCTTGGCTGAAAGAGGAAAAGAACCTCGATGTGCCGCTCGATTTCGCTGTGAAAGTGGCTGGCTTGGTGAAAGATAGAGTCAACTTTGTGAAGGAGATTTGGGATCAGAGTTTCTTCTTCTTCGAGGCTCCTACGGAATACGACCCCGTGACCGTGAAGAAACGCTGGAAAGAAAACTCTGCTGAGACCATGCTTAAGGTGAAAGAAGTCATCAAAGACATCGAACCATTCACTTTGGCCAATATTGACGAAACCTTGAACAACTGGATTACCTCCAACGAGTTGAATATGGGCTTGGTAATGAATGGCTTGCGTTTGATGGTGGTGGGTGCCGGCAAGGGCCCGCACATCGGTGAAATCCTCGAGCTTTTGGGAAAGGAAGAGACCTTGAAGCGCATTGACGCTGGCGTAAAGGTTTTGGGATAAGTCACAAAACAAACAAAACTATGCAAAACTTTTTTGATTAGTCGTGGAAAGCTGCCCCTCATTCCGAACTTGATTCGGAACGGCGGCTTTCCAGCGGCCAACCGGTTGGTTGGGCCGCCCTTGGCAAATGAAGGTTTTGACTTGTTTTGAATGTTTTGGTTTAGAAAATGAAGAAAGGCCTAAAAATATCGCTCATCGTTCTTGGCAGCATCCTTGCTTTGTTGCTGGCAGCGGTGCTTTTGGTGTCGCCTATCGCGAAATGGTACATCGAGAAGCACGACAAGGAACTGATTGGCCGTGAGTTGACCATCGGGAAATTGTGGGTCAATGTGGTTTCGGGAACGGTGAAAATCAATGATTTGACGCTGTATGAAGACGACGCCAAGACTTCTTTCGTGTGTTTTGACCACTTCGATACCCGAATCAAGGTTTTGGACTTGCTGGATAACCGCCTTTGGGTGAAACACGCCCTGCTCTCGGGACTGAAGGTCAACATTGAGCAGGACCGCACCTGGTTCAACTTCGACAGTATGGTGCAGCATTTCGCTTCCGATGAGCCGAAGGAAAAGAAAGAATCTTCCAATTTTGGCTTGATTTTCAACGATGTAACCATCGAAAAGAGCTATCTTCGCTATACCGACTTGGATATCGGGAGTGAGTTCAACCTTCGCGACATTGCCATCCATGTGCCTTTTGTCGATTTGTCGGACATGAAGACCAACGTTGGCCTCGATCTCTGCCTTGCCGACAGCGCCACCTTGCATACCGACTTGCACCTTTCGCAGAATGCGGAAGAGTATTTTATTAATTTGAAAGTAAATGACTTAGGTATCGATATTATTGAGCCTTATCTAAAGCAAACCTTGGCAGTCGACTCGCTGCAAGGTCTGCTTTCCTTGGATCTTTCAGCTGAGGGGCGCACGGAGCATATCCTCGATTTCGACATGAAAGGTGACATTGTCATCAACGACCTTTCATTATGCGACACTAGCGGCTATAGGTTAGGTCATATTGATTCCATTTGGACGGATATTGGGCGGTTTAATCTGAATCAGAATGTATTGACTTTGAATAGATTGCGTCTTTCTGGCCTTGAAACCGCCTATATTGTCAATGCCGATAGCACCACCAACTTCGACCTTTTCCTCGGCCATGTGCATCATCACGACACCACGGTCTATGAAAAGATCATCGATACGGTGGCAGCAGCCATTGAGGAGGTGCAGGAGCACAAGACCCTTGTCATTGGCATTAATGATCTCCTCCTTGACAAGATTAATCTTGAGTATCAAGACTATACCTTGCCCAATCCTTTCGTTTATGAAATCACAGACATTCGTATCACTTCCAGTGGTTTTACCTTGACGGGCAAGAATGCCGTCCACTTGGATGCCATGCTGAACAAGGAGGGGCGACTCAAAATGCAATGGCAAGGCGACATCCATGGCTTGGACAACCACGACCTCACCCTGATGTTGAGCAACGTGAAAGTCTCCGATTTCTCACCTTATGTCCAACAGATGTTCGGGTATCCGCTGGAAAGTGGCACCCTTTCATTCCGTAGCCAGAACAAGATTGTCGATGGTAACCTTGAGGGTATCAACAAGTTGCAGTTAGCCTCGCCAGCAGTGGGCGACAAGATGAAGGAGGTGGAACCAGAGTTCCCGAAAATTCCGCTGAAGCTTGGCCTTTATCTGCTTACCGATAAGAACCACAACGTCAGCATCGACCTGCCTATTTCGGGCAACCTCAACGACCCGCAGTTCTCCTATCGTAAGGCCCTGCTGAAGGTACTCGGCAACCTGATGGTCAAGGTGGTGACCTCACCATTCCGACTGTTCTCGGATGATGATGACATCCAATATGTACCTTTCGACCTGCTTCACCCCGATTTCACTGCCGAAGAGTATACAATGCTTGACAACGTGGCTTCCACCATGAGCATGAAGCCCAATCTGTCCGTCATCTTTGAGCAGCAAGTGAACTATGAGGAGACCCTTCAGCGCCTATGCAACATGCAATTGCAGCGCGACTATTATCTTTCGCAACATCCCGAAATCGACTCCACGGGCATCGACTTCCTCACCAACGAGGCTATTCAATCCATCAAGTTGAGCGACAAAGGCTTATGTGGATATGCCGCGCAGTTTTCCGAGAAGGAAAAGCTATCATCAAAGCGAGATGTCGAAATGGTTGCACACATCGTTTATCAAGCAAAATCAAAGGTCATTTTGTCGAGGCTGATGGATAGAAGGAACGCTTTGCTATCCAATTACTTGCTGAATGTTAAGGGATTGTCCTCAGAGCAGGTCTCCGTCTCGAAGATGGATGAAGCTTCGCTGGAAGCCTACAACAAGACTTCGAGGTATGAACTGCATGTGGTCACATATGAGGAGATGGAATCCGATCAATAGACCATCAATTGTTTGGCAACGATTCCTCTTTCTGTCCTAATTTTGACAACATAAACTCCTGATGCCAAATCACTTGTGTTGAGTGTGCATTTGCTTGTGCCACCCAATGCCATCGTTTCGATTTGCTGTCCCAAGAGATTATAGATGCCAACATCCAGCATGTTGTCATCAGTGAGGATAGTGACCGATTCATGCGCTGGATTGGGGTACATCGCCACGTTGATGGATTCGGTTTCCGTAATACCATCGTTGTTGATGCCTGCCAAGGTGGCTACCAAGCCCAGATTGAGTTCGGTGAAGCGTTTGCATTGTTCCAAGTTGTTGACGCTCAATCCCAAGACATCGTTGCGCGAGTGGATAAATGGAGAGCTGGCATGAACATCTTCGAAGGGATGCACGGCAGGGTAGCCGTTGCGGTTGAAGGATGAGTAATCGCTGTCGCCCCAAGCCAGCCATTGTTGACAGATGGGCATCTCGGGGAAGTAGACATGGCTGAAGTTGTAGACGAAATCAGCAATAAGCGAATCCTGGGTAGTGTACATCAGATGGACGTGGATGTCAGAGCCCTCTTCAAGATAGCCGGTCATGTCGAGGTTGAAGTAGCCCACGATGTCCATGTTTTGAGCGGCGCAATCGGCGGCATAGGCGGCGCTACCTAAAAGACCAATCTCTTCGGCGCACCAATTGGCGAAGATAAGGGTACGGTCGAAGGTGTAATGACTTAGAAATCTGGCAGTTTCAAGGATACCAGCCACACCTGAGGCATTGTCGTCGGCACCAGGCGAGCGGATGGTGTCGGGGTCGGTACCGTCTGAATTCCAAGAGTCGTAATGCGCCCCACAAATGACAAATTCCTGTGGGGTTTTCGTACCCCATTTCACGGCGATGATGTTATCGGCAGTTTCCTCAGGGAAACCCTCCTTGTGGATTTTGAAGTCGTGCAGAATCACAGTGTCAACGCCGAAGTCTTGATAGCGCGAAATGAGCCAGTTCTGCACATCATAAATATGACGGCTGTCGCAGCGGCGGTTGTGGTAAGAGCATAAGTGTTCAATGTTTGCCTTGATGCTGTCAATGGAAACCGAATCCATAAGTCCACGGATTTCGGGATTCTCTTCCGTGACGACAGGGTAGGTGTGCTCGAAAAGGTGCGGCGCTTGAGCTGAAGCCCAAAAGCCTCCCACCAAAAGCAATATTATAAATATCAGTTTCTTCATAATACTCTAAACTTTAAACTATCAACTGACTCTAAACTCTAAACCCTAAACTCTAAACTAACCCCTTGACATGCGGCTTGCCCGCAATGAAATCCTTTAAATAAAACGGCTCAAAATAAGCCACATCGACAAACTGTTGCTTTTGCAAGGCCTGTTCCGCCAAAGTCCGCATATAGGCTGCCGAAGGCTTGAAGCCATCGATGATATTGATATTCGGTTGGCTTTCAAAGAGTTTACTTAACTTTGGAGCACCGTCACCGAAGAGCCACAAACGATGGTCTTTACCAAGTTCGTCGAATGTATGCTCATCAATGACCATGGCGGCTGTATCGTTGATTCTCTGCAAGTTGGCATCGAAGACCGAGGCATACACCTCCATGCGTCGGGCATCAATCATAGGAATGAGCAGGTCAGTAGGCTCGATTTGGCTACCCAACTTTTCCTTTATGCCATGTGCCATGGCTTCAAGTGTGTCAATGGCCATCAGTGGGAGGTCGGCGGCATAGCAGATGCCCTTGGCGGTGCTCACACCGATGCGTAAGCCCGTGTAGGAGCCAGGACCTTGGCTCACGGCCACTGCATCCAACTTGGAATAATCAATATTTGTTTCCTCCATCACTGCTTTGATAAAGTTGGTAATCTTTTCAGAATGAGCGTTTTGTCCTTCTGTTTCACGCATGGCCAAAGTGCAACAGGCCGAGTTGAGTGCGACCGAACAAACCGGTGTCGCTGTTTCCAAACACAATATCATAGTTTACGCTTTTTATGAGGGCAAAATTAGTATTTTTTGGAGTAAAAGAACCGCCCCAGTCGCTCTTTTATTAATATTTAAATAAAATTAGTTGTAAAACTACAAAAATTCTTATCTTTGCAAGATTAATGTGCCATTTTAGGCATTTGTGTATATGGTTGAAATAGAGTTCGTTAAGTAATCTTGATGGGACTTAGGAGGCGGAGCTGTATCATGACGGAATCAAAAATATTTATCTCAAAAGCCACCCAACGCAACTGGGACAAGCTGAAAAACAGCGGTGCTGACCGTTTGACGCGTCGGGCCAACAAGAGCCGTTCGCAGAAAATCATCACACCCGAAGGTTATGTGATGGCGGGTAGCTTGCCCCGTTTTGTGGAAGAACTGAAGGCGGCTTACTATCCCATCAATGACTTGATTTTCAGCCTCTGCGCCATGTATTTGGAGCATAACAAGGTCAACCCAACCAACAAAAGCCGTTTCTTCGAGGAATACACGCAGTATCAACGCATTGACCTTGAAGTGCCACGTCAGATCCTGAAAAACCGACAAGATGACTGGATTGGTTTCGTCTATCAGTCGCTGACGGCAGAAGGTAGTCGCATCCTTAAAGGACTTTACTACACCAAGCCCGTGATTGTCAACGAGATGCTTTCCGACATCCGCGTCTTGAATGGTGAGAGATTCCTTGACCCTTGCTGTGGTAGTGGCATCTTCCTTCTGAAAGTCCAACATGCCCAAATGGAGCAGCTCTATGGCATCGACAACGATCCGCTTGCCGTGATGATTGCCAAAGCCAACCTTATGGTCAAGTTCAATGAATCATCGGTTTATCCACAGATTTACCAGATGGACTTCTTGCTTCACGCAGCCTCGGCTTTGGGCGACTTGAAGTTCGACTACATCGTCACCAACCCGCCTTGGGGTACGGAAAAAGGCAAGCTTCACGACTCCGAAATCATTCAATCCAAAGAGAAGGCTTCGCTGTTTTTCACCGAATCGTTCAAGTTCCTGAACAGGAATGGAATACAGCATTTCCTTTTGCCTTCATCCGTGCTGAAAATCAAGGTGCATGCCGATTTGCGTCGTTTTGTGACCCATGAAACACACATCGAGAGCCTGAAATGCTATCGCGAGCGTTTCAAAGGTGTGTTTACCGATTTTGTCAGCTTGAAAGTCAGCAGGAAACCGATTTTTGGAAGCCAGAATTACTTGGTGTATGGTGCCAATAATGAAGTTTCGAGGAAGGAGTTTAAGCTTGTTGAAGACAACTTCTGTGGCATTCCCATGCTCAATGACCGTGATGAAGCCATCATAGGAAAGGTGGAGCGTTTGCGTCACGATGACCTCTCGCATAGCCAATGGGCTTTGGGCATCATTACGGGCAACAATGCCAAAGTGCTGAAAGACAGGCCAAGAAAAGACTTGGAACCCATTTATACGGGTAAGGACATTGGCAAATACAGCCTGAAAAAAGCAAGCCGTTATGTCAAATACAATCGCGCTGATTTTCAGCAGTGTGCGAAGAATGAGTTGTATCGGGCGAAGGAAAAGTTGGTGTATAAGTTTGTCTCAGGTCATCTTTGCTTCACCTACGACGACAAGCAGCGATTGTTCCTCAACAGCGCCAACATTCTCATTCCTGAAGTGGACGGCATGAGTGTCAAGACGGTGTTGGCTTTCCTTAATTCATCGTTGTTCAACTTCCTGTATGTCAAGCGATTCAATGATCTTAAGATATTGAAAGGCAACCTTTCGACTTTGCCTTTCCCGAAGATTACGCCAGAGCAAGACCAACAACTCGCGGCTCTTGTTGACCGTGCTTTGGACGGGAATAAAGAAGCCCCAAAAGAGATTGATGGGATGATTATTGATTTGTATCAGCTTAACAAAGAAGAAATCGAAATAATATCATAAAAGCCAGCCTCCTATGTCATTCCAATGAGGGTAAGTGGATAGGAGGGAATCTATAGGAGGCGATTTATAAAGCAAAAACCATAATGAACGACTTTTGAAGACATAGATTCCACGCCACCGCACAGCCATTCGCAGGAATGACATGACTTCAAAAGCCTGATTAACCCTACACAACACAGTTACAAATCCATGAACATCCTAGTCACCGGCGGTGCCGGATTCATCGGCTCACATACTTTAGTGGAACTCAACGCTGCGGGACACGAGACCGTGGTCGTCGATAACCTCTGCAACTCCAACCGCAAATCATTGGAGCGCGTGGCAGAGCTGACGGGCAAAGAAATCCCGTTTTACGAAGTCGACATCCGCGACCGCGAAGGCCTCAACCGCGTGATGGAAGCCCATCACTTCGATGCCTGCATCCACTTTGCAGGTTTGAAAGCCGTGGGTGAGAGCGTGGAGAAGCCTTGGGAATATTACGAAAACAACATCAGTGGTACGCTGACATTGCTGGATGTGATGCGCCAACATGGCTGCAAAAACATCATCTTCTCCTCATCGGCCACCGTCTATGGTGACCCAGCCATCATCCCCATCACGGAGGAATGCCCCAAGGGACACTGCACCAATCCTTACGGCCAGACCAAGAGCATGCTCGAAGAGATCATGATGGACATGCAAAAGGCCGACAAAGAATGGAATATCGTGTTGTTGCGCTACTTCAACCCCATTGGTGCGCATCCAAGCGGCAGGATAGGGGAGAACCCTAACGGCATCCCGAACAACTTGATGCCTTATGTCACCCAGGTGGCCGTCGGCAAGCGTCCCGAGTTGGGTGTCTTTGGCAACGACTATGATACTCCCGATGGCACCGGTGTTCGCGACTACATCCATGTCGTGGACTTGGCCCGTGGCCATGTGGCAGCCTTGCAAGCCATCGAAAGGAACTGTGGCTGTGCCATCTACAACCTTGGCACGGGACAAGGCTATTCGGTGCTTCAAGTGGTGAAGACCTTCGAAAAGGTCAATGGCATCAAGATCCCATACAGCATCAAGCCACGCAGGGCAGGCGACATTGCCACTTGTTATTCCAATCCCGCCAAGGCGGAGAAGGAACTGGGCTGGAAGGCACAGTATGGCCTTGAGGAGATGTGCCGCGACTCATGGAACTGGCAGAAAAACAACCCCAATGGGTATTGATACATTCACTCATATGCACATGATTTTTTATCCATCGGTTTTCAAGCATAACGGCAAACGCTATGGTGTCGTTGTCAGTCCTTTTCCGTAATTCCTGACAGGGATGACGGGTCCACTCCCGACCCTAGTCAAAAGGATAAAGGAACAATTAACGCATTGAAAACTAATTAAATACTAACAAACATAAATGGATAAAGTAACTATTATAGATTATGACCGGATTTACAAGAACTTCATCGATGAGAAGTACTTGCACGGTCACGATGAATATTACTACCGCAACCAACAGGTGAAAAAACCAGAAGGTGGTTGGCGTCATCTTCATTCCGACGAAATCGAACGCTTGGTGAAAAACAGTAACTCGGCCACCAACTGGGACGATATCTGGGTCACCGATGAGTTTGACACCAATATGATACGCAACAATCACTTTTTCGGCATGGTGCGTATCGGTCGCGTCACGCGTAGGGTGCTGCAATACCATGACTTGCGCGTACCTATCGGCATCACAGACAGCAGCATTATCTCGTGCGACATCGGTAACGACGTGGCCATCCACGATGTGCATTACATGGCCAACTACATCATCGGAGACCGAAGCATCCTCTTCAACATTCAGGAAATCTCAACCACTGACCACTCCAAGTTCGGCAACGGCACCATTAAGGAAGGCGAGCCCGAGGATGTGCGTGTGTGGCTTGAGGTGATGAACGAAATCGGGAGCCGCAAGATTTTGCCTTTCGATGGCATGATCACTGCCGATGCCTATCTTTGGGCCAAATATACCGACGACACCAAGTTGCAGGAACGTCTCAAGGAAATCACTCAAGCCAGCGTCGACTTCCACCGTGGCTATTACGGCACTATTGGCGAGTCGTGTGTCATCAAGAACTGCTGGATTCTGAAGGATGCCAAGGTTGGACCGCATTGCTATATCAAAGGGGCCAGCAAACTGAAAAACATCACCATCAATTCCTCGGAAGAGGAGCCTTCGCAAATCGGAGAAGGAGTCATCATGGTGAATGGAGTGACGGGTTTTGGTTGCCGTATTTTCTATTCCGTGGTGGCTACTCGCTTCGTCTTGGGCGATAATTGTAATTTGAAATATGGTGCACGTCTGATTAACTCTGTTTTGGGCGACAACTCCACCATTTCGTGCTGCGAGGTGCTGAACAACCTTATCTTCCCTTCGCACGAACAGCATCACAACAACTCGTTCCTCATCTCGGCTTGCGTGATGGGACAAAGCAATATGGCTGCCGGTGCCACCATGGGTTCCAACCACAACAGCCGCGCCACCGATGGCGAGATTGTGGCCTCGCGTGGCTTCTGGCCTGGACTCTGCTCCAGTGTGAAGCACTCGTCGAAGTTCGCCTCATTCACCTTGCTGTCGAAGGCTGACTATCCCAGCGAACTCAATATCATGTTGCCTTTCTGCTTGGTCAACAACAACACGGCCAAGAACGAGCTGGAGGTCATGCCCGCTTATTGGTGGATGTACAACATGTACGCCATTGCGCGTAACACTTCGAAGTATATCAGCCGTGACAAGCGCAAACGCAAAATCCAAAACATCGAGTTTGAAACCCTTGCGCCCGACACCGTTGAAGAAATCATCGAAGGTCGCAAGTTGCTCGAAGTTTGGGTAGCCAAGGCTTATCTTCGCACTAAGGGTGAGAATCCTGAGAAATACGAGTATTACGACTTGCGCGAATGCGGCAAGAACCTTCTTGACAACGAACCCGTTACGGTGAAATCCTTGGAGGTTTTTGGCGAACACATGGAAAAAGGCAAACGCAAAGTGCGCATCCTCAAGCCTTTGGAGGCTTACCATGCCTATGGCGACATGATCATTTACTACGCCGTCAAGACCTTGATGCATTACTTGGAGAACCATCCCGACATCGATATGGAGACCATCGTGAACCATATGAAAGGCAAGCGTCTCCGCAAGTGGATTAACCTTGGAGGTCAGACTATGCCTGTAGAGTATGCCGACCAGTTGCGCGCAGATATTCGTGATGGTGTGCTCAACACTTGGGGCGAGATACATCACCGTTATGATGAGCTTTGGGAGAACTATCAGGCAGAGAAACTGCATCATGCCTACTTTGCGTTGATGTTCCTTTACAAGGACGAGACGGATGTGCTCACCGAAGAGATGTGGCATGAGAATTTGGATGAAGCCATCCGTATTCAGCATTTCATCTGCGACCAAGTGTACGAAAGCCGCAAGAAAGACTACGAGAACGAATTCCGTAACGCCACCTTCCGCAACGAAGCTGAAAAACTGGCCGTTGTCGGCAGCATCGACGATGTCAGTTTCGTCAAACAGATCCGCAAGGAAACCGAGGAATTCATTGCGTTAATTCAAAAATACAGAAAAACCCATTAATCTTGTAGAGACGTAGCGCGCTACGTCTCTACCAACCAACAATTAAACAATTAAACAATCAACAAATCAACAACATACAACCATGAGAGTCATTATCGAAAAAAACTACGACGCCATGTCGCGTTGGGCTGCTAACCATATCGTTGAACGCATCAATGCCTTCAAGCCAACCGCTAAGAAACCCTTCATTTTGGGTCTGCCTACGGGTTCCACGCCTATCGGCACCTATAAGGAACTGGTGAAGCTTTACAAGAAAGGCCAAGTCTCCTTCAAGAATGTGGTCACCTTCAACATGGACGAATATGTCCGCATCCCTGAGGACCATCCCGAGAGCTACCACAGCTTCATGTGGAACAATTTCTTCAGTCATATCGACATCAAGAAGGAGAATGTCAACATCTTGAACGGCAACGCTGAAGACCTTGAGGCTGAGTGTGCCCGCTATGAGGAGAAGATCAAGAGCTACGGCGGCATCGACCTCTTCATGGGCGGCATTGGTCCCGATGGCCATATTGCCTTCAACGAGCCTGGCAGCTCTTTGACTTCACGCACTCGTGTGAAGACCCTCACTTCTGATACAATCATCGCCAATTCCCGCTTCTTCGACAACGATATCAATAAGGTGCCGAAGACCGCCCTCACCGTGGGTGTGGGTACCGTCATGGACAGCCGTGAGGTGATGATTCTGGCCAATGGTCACGGCAAGGCTCGCGCCTTGGCCCATGCCATCGAAGGTGCTGTTAGTCAGATGTGGACCGTCAGCGTGCTGCAGATGCATCCGAAAGGCATCATCGTCTGCGATGACGCCGCCTGCGATGAAATGACCTACGGTACAGTGAAGTACTTTAAGGATATCGAAAAGAATAATTTGTAATAGCTATTGGCTATTGGCTTCTGGCCTCTGGCAGCTTGAACGTTGTTTTGAGGTCAGAAGCCAAGCCTGAAACAATGTGTAATAAAAAAGCCAGAGGCCAGAAGCCAAACAAAAATGAAAAACTTCGCGATAATCGGCGTTGGCGGCTACATCGCCCCGCGCCACCTCAAAGCCATCAAAGACACAGGCAACAACCTTGTCTCCGCCTACGACAAAAGCGACAGCGTAGGCATCATGGACAGCTATTTCCCCAAGGCTGCCTTCTTTACCGAACAGGAACTATTCGACCGGCACAACACCAAGTTGCGTGACAGTGGCACTAACATAGACTTTGTAAGCATCTGCACGCCTAATTACCTGCACGATGCCCATACTCGTTACGGTTTGCGTCTCGGCGCCGATGTCATCTGCGAGAAGCCTCTCGTGCTGAATCCGTGGAACATCGACGCCTTGCAGAAGGTGGAACAGCGTCAGGGACATAAGGTCAATACCATCCTGCAGCTGCGCTTGCACGACAAGATCGTTGCGCTCAAGAAGAAAGTCGAGGAAGGCCCGAAAGACAAGATCTACGACATCGACTTGACCTACATCACCTCACGGGGCAACTGGTACTATGCCTCGTGGAAAGGTGATGTCAACAAGAGCGGCGGCATTGCCACCAACATCGGCGTGCATTTCTACGACATGTTGAGTTGGATCTTCGGCGATGTGCAGAAGAACATCGTCCATGTGGCTTCGCACGACCGTGTGGCAGGCTATCTGGAACTGAAACGTGCTCGTGTGCGTTATTTCCTTAGCATCAATGCCGACACCCTGCCGGAGAATGCCGTGGAAGGCGAGAAGCGCACCTATCGTACCATCATGATTGACGGTGAGGAGTTTGAGTTCAGCCAAGGGTTCACCGAACTGCACACCAAGAGCTATGAGAACATTCTGGCTGGTCATGGCTTCGGCTTGGAGGACGCCCGCCGTTGTATCGAGATTGTGTATGAGATTCGCAACGCGAAGCCTGTCGGCCTCATCGGTGACTATCATCCCATGGCCAAGCTCCCACTGAGTGGACACCCGTTTGGTTGGAAATAATAAATAACCATAAATAATATATGAAAGACACAAAAATCTGTGTGATAGGCCTCGGCTATGTGGGTCTGCCCCTTGCCCGCCTGTTTTCAACGAAGTTCGAGACCATCGGCTTCGACATGAACCAGCGTCGTGTGGATGCCCTGATGACGGGTCACGACGCTACCCTTGAAGTCAGCGACGAGTTGCTTCAAGATGCCATCAAGAACCACGGCTTCCGCTGCACCACCAACCTTGAGGAAATCAAAAAGTGCAACTTCTATGTGGTGGCCGTGCCCACTCCTGTCGACAGCGACAACCGCCCCGACTTGCGTCCCCTATGGGGAGCCTCCGAGACCGTCGGTAAGGTCATTAGCAAAGGTGATGTGGTGGTGTACGAAAGCACCGTCTATCCTGGCGTGACCGAGGAGGAATGCCTGCCTGTGGTGGAGCGCGTCAGCGGACTGAGGTTCAATGTCGACTTCTATGCCGGCTATAGCCCCGAGCGCATCAACCCTGGCGACAAGCAGCACACCGTTGAAAAGATTAAGAAAGTAACCTCTGGTTCCACGCCTGAGATTGCCGATTATGTGGACGAAGTCTACAACAGCGTCCTCGTCAACGGCACCCACAAGGCACCAAGCATCAAGGTGGCAGAGGCCTCCAAAATCATCGAGAACTCACAACGTGACGTCAACATCGCCTTCATGAACGAATTGGCGAAGATTTTCAACGCCATGGGCATCGACACGAACGATGTGATTGAAGCCGCCAGCAGCAAGTGGAACTTCATTAAGCTGAGTCCCGGCTTGGTGGGCGGGCATTGCATCAGCGTCGACCCCTATTACCTTATCCAAAAGGCTCAAGTTTACGGTGTGCTCCCCCGCGTGATGAGCAATGCACGCCGTCTCAACGACGGCATGGGTGCTTATGTGGCCAACCAGACCATCAAGTGCATGAACAAGAAGGGTGTGATGGTGAAGAACGCCAAGATCTTCATCTTGGGCATCACTTTCAAGGAGAACTGCCCCGACATCCGCAACACTAAGGTGGTCGACATCTACCACACGTTGCGCGAATACACACCCAACATCACGGTCTATGACCCTTGGGCCAATGCCGAGCATGTGTTCCAAGAATACGGTGTGACCGTGACTAACGAAGTCCCGAAAGCCCAATTCGACGCGGTCATCCTCGCTGTGGCACACAAGGAGTTCCTTGATTTGGATGTGAAGGCCTTTGTGAAGGACAATGGTGTCATTTATGACGTGAAGGGCATTTTGCCTAGGGCTATTATTGACGGACGCTTGTAGTATTTTATAAGTGTAGTGTTGAGTGTTTAGAGTTTAGAGATAGTTTTTAGTGTAGAGTTTTTAGTTGAAAGAATATTCATCAAAAATCATCAAAAACATTAGATATGGAAATCTTCGGTTATAGAAAATTAGTGGCCTATCAAAAGGCAAAGGAAGTGGTAAAAAGGACATATAAACTTCTCAAAAAATTTCCAGCAGAGGAACGTTTTGCCATGTGTGACCAACTTCGCAGAGCTTCGCTTTCGATAACTTCTAATATAGCCGAAGGAGTGAATCGTTTTCTGTGAAAGACAAGGCTCATTTCATAGAAATAGCTTACGGTTCGTTGATGGAAGTCTCTTCTCAATTTGAGATTGCAGAAGAATTGGAATACATTTCTTCAGAAGACAGATTGAGTATGGATATGCTGATTGAAGAAGATGCTCGTTTGCTTTCTGGTCTTTTGAACTCCTATAAACCCTCTTCAGAATCATAAATAAACAATCAACTCTCAAAACTCTACACTCTACACTCTAAACTTCCCACTGACTCTAAACTCTACACTCTAAACTCTAAACTCTAAACTCTCAACTGACTCTAAACTCTACACTCTAAACTCTAAACTCTCAACTGACTCTACACTCTAAACTTTAAACTCTAAACTAAAACAATGAACATCGCAGTAGCAGGCACAGGCTATGTCGGCCTGAGCATCGCCACCTTGTTGGCGCAACACAACCATGTGGTTGCAGTGGATGTCATCCCGCAGAAGGTCGAACTTATCAACCAAAGGAAGTCACCTATTCAGGATGAATACATCGAAAAATATCTGGCTGAAAAGGATCTCGACCTGACCGCTACTCTTGACGGTGCATCGGCCTACAAGGATGCCGAGTTTGTCGTCATTGCCGCTCCGACCAACTACGACCCGCAGAAGAACTTCTTCGACACGAGCCATGTGGAGGAAGTCATAGATTTAGTGCTGTCGGTCAACCCTGATGCTGTAATGGTGATCAAGAGCACCATCCCGGTGGGTTACACCCGTAGCCTTTATGTGAAGTATGCAGCCAAGGGTGTGAAGAAGTTTAACTTGCTGTTTTCTCCTGAGTTTCTGAGAGAAAGCAAGGCTTTATACGACAACCTCTATCCCAGCCGTATCATTGTGGGTTATCCGAAACCTATCGAGGGTTATGATTTGGAGAACGAAGCCATAAAGCAATTGGCTTGTTCTGACATTGAAGAAAGAGCGCATCAATTTGCGATGTTGCTTCAGCAGGGTGCCGTCAAGCAAGACGTGCCTGTGCTTTTCATGGGAATGAAGGAAGCAGAGGCCGTGAAGCTCTTTGCCAATACATATTTGGCTTTGCGTGTGAGCTATTTCAACGAGCTCGACACCTACGCTGAAGTGAAGGGTCTCGATACCCAAGCCATTATCGATGGCATTTGTCTCGACCCACGCATTGGCAGTCACTACAATAACCCCAGTTTCGGTTATGGAGGTTACTGTCTGCCCAAGGATACCAAGCAATTGTTGGCCAATTACGAAGATGTGCCAGAGGACCTTATCCGCGCCATCGTGGAGAGCAACCGCACCCGCAAAGACTTCATCGCCGACCAGGTGCTGAAGAAAGCGGGGTATTATGACTACTACGACCAAGGTCAATATAACGCTGCCCATGAGCACCGTTGCATCATCGGCGTGTACCGCCTGACGATGAAGTCGAACAGCGACAACTTCCGTCAGAGCAGCATACAAGGGGTGATGAAGCGCATCAAGGCCAAGGGTGCGGAGGTCATCATCTACGAGCCGACCTTGGAGGATGGCACCACCTTCTTCGGCAGTCTGGTGGTCAACGACATGGCCAAGTTCAAGGCCATGAGTCAGGCGATCATCGCCAACCGGTATGACAGTGTGTTGGACGATGTGAAGGAGAAGGTATATACGCGCGACATATTTAAGCGGGATTGATGAAAATGGGATTCCCCTTTGGGGAATGGAGTGTGATCGCGGTGTTATACAGCGGCGGCAAGAGGTGTTTGTGAGTTGTAGGTTCCTACAGCCGCCGCAATATGAACTATACACGAGCTCCATTCCCGCGCAGCGGGAATCTCCAACGAACAAAATAACCATGTTCCCTAAAACCGACCCATCATACTTCGACGGTCCCTGGACCTTTGAGAAGACCGAACACGCTGTGCTCGGCCTCTGCAAGACCCTCGACCGTTACGCCCATAAGCTGACGCTGGAAGACTTGCAGAACGACCCACGCTGTGCCAAGATTCCCAATCTGAGTCTTGACACGGTTCAAGAGGTCATCCGAGACGTGGAAGCCAAACTATGGCGTGGCGCGCAGTTCTTCGAGAACGAAGTCATCTACCACACGGGTCCGCACCACGATGACATCATGCTTGGCATCATGCCCTTCATCAACAGGCAGCTGCGCTCGCCCAAGAACCAGGTGCATTTTGCCATCATGACTTCGGGCTACCACAGCGTCACCGATGCCTTCTTGCAGAAGGCCATGGAAGACACCTTGGACTACCTGCATCAAGGCCGCATCCAGATGGTGCGCTACCCCGATTTCTTTGAACAGGGCTATCGGTTCAAGCAGGAGAAAGACATCCACCATTACCTTGACAATGTCGCCCGTCGCAACCCCGACGAGATGCGCCGTGGCTTCTGCCACCGCATTCTCCGCGATGCCGTAGGTCTTTGGGGATTGAAGAGCGTCGATGATGTCGAGACGCGTTTCAAGATGGAGATAGGGAACCTCAAGGAAGGCAAGCCCAACAGCCATGAGATTCAGAAGCTCAAAGGCGAGATCCGCGAATTTGAAGAGGAGCTTGTGTGGGCTTATGCCGGTACCGCTTTAGACCATATCCATCATCTAAGACTAGGATTGTATGAAAGTAAAAGCGAGGTTCTAAAGCCCGCGGTCCCTGAGCAGGGTCGAAGGGCCGAAGGGCTGAAAAAAAATGGACCAGCCTTTCGACAGGCTCAAGGACCTGTTTTTTCCCGCGATGTTGAGCCCATCCTCAATCAATTCCGAGAATTGAAGCCCACAGTCATCACCGTGGCCATCGACTCGGAGGGACAAGGACCTAACACACACTACAAGGTCATGCAAAGCATTGCCGAGGCTGTCAGACTGTGGGGTGAGGAAGCAGACCTCAGTAAGTTGAGGATCTTTGGCTACCGCAATGTCTGGTCGACTTTCCATCCTGCCGAGGCCAATGTCTATGTGCCCGTCTCGCTCAACGCCTTTGCCGTCTTCGAGAAGGCCTTCAAGGACAGCTATCTCACACAGGTCAAGGCGGAGTTTCCCAACCCAGATTTTGATGGTCCTTTCAGCGAATTAGCAGAGACAATCTGGGTGAAGAATTACAAGGACGTGCAGTTCCTCCTCGGTAAGGACTTTTTCTTCGAGAATGCCCACCCGCTCATCCGCGCTACCCATGGACTGATTTTCTTGAAGGAAATGACGGCGAAGGAGTTTGTGGCTTTGGCAGAGGAAATGGCCCTAAGCGTGAGGGATGGCGGGTCAAGCCCGCCATGAGGGTCTCCCGCTTAGGGTCACTCAAATAAAGCGCTGTTTTCGGGTATCCCTTTCCCTAAACCCCATCCTAAACGACACACCCTCATCCAAACCCCTCATAGCGGGCGCCAGACCCGCTATCTCCAACACTAAACGACTCACTCGATCATTATAGACTTACCATGGATTTCTTAGTACATCATTGGCTCGACATCACCACCACAGCTCTAGGCCTCGCCTATATCCTCCTGGAATACAAGGCCAGCGTATGGATGTGGGTCGTGGGCTTCGTGATGCAGTCCTTGGGCATCGTGCTCTACTACCAGAAAGGCCTCTACGCCGACTGTGGCATGGAGTTCTACTACCTGGCCATGACCGTCTACGGCTTCATCGCCTGGATGCGGCATAAGCAAAAGGCCAAGGACCTCCCCATTCGGCACATGCCAAAGAAGATGGCCTTCATTTGGGTAGGAGTAGGCCTGGCCATCTGGGCCATCATCTACTTCGTGCTGAGCCGTTTCACCAACTCCAATGTTCCTGTAGCCGATGCCTTTACCACAGCATTAAGCATCGTGGGCATCTGGGCCTTGGCGCGCAAGTACTTGGAGCAATGGTTCGTCTGGATTGTGGTGGATATCGTCACCAGTGTCTTGTATTTCTACAAGGACATCCCCTTCAAGGCCAGCCTTTATGCCTTGTATGTCGTCATCGCCGTGTTCGGCTACTTCAAGTGGAAGAAAATGATGGCGACCAGCACGGTTTGAATCTATGCCTGCATTAAGTAAAAATTATAAAGTAACTCATCATAATTAAACTACATGTTATTTGACGCGGGACACGGGACTTCAGGACACGGGACAAAACAAATTGTCTCGCGTCTCACGTCTCGTAGTCTCGCGTCCAATATGTAAACTAAATTTGCCCATTTACTAACTACAAAATATATGTCAGTATTTAAAGACAAAACCCTACTCATCACAGGAGGCACAGGCAGCTTCGGCAACGCGGTGCTGAACCGTTTTTTGAGAACCGATATTGGAGAAATCCGCATCTTTAGCCGCGACGAGAAGAAACAGGACGACATGCGCCACGACTTCCAGGCTCGTATGCCCGAGGTGGCCAACAAGATCAAGTTCTACATCGGCGATGTACGCAACAAGAGTACGCTGAAGTATGCCATGAAGGGCGTGGATTATGTGTTCCATGCTGCCGCCCTGAAGCAAGTGCCTTCGTGTGAGTTCTTCCCGATGGAAGCGGTTAAGACCAATGTGATAGGCACAGACAACACACTCGACGCAGCCATCGATGCCGGCGTGAAGTGCGTGATTTGTCTCTCGACCGACAAGGCGGCTTATCCCATCAATGCCATGGGCATCACCAAGGCCATCGAGGAGAAGATTGCCGTGGCCAAGAGCCGACTGTCAGGCGATACCAAGATCTGCTGCACTCGATACGGCAATGTGATGTGTTCGCGTGGCTCGGTGATTCCGCTTTGGATAGACCAGATTCGTAAGGGCAACCCGATTACTTTGACTGAACCTAAGATGACCCGTTTCATCATGTCGTTGGAAGAGGCTGTTGACTTGGTGTTGTTTGCCTTTGAACACGGACAGAATGGAGATATTTTGGTTCAGAAAGCTCCAGCCTGCACAATACAGACTCAGGCTGAGGCTGTATGCGAGCTGTTTGCACATCAGTGGGGTGGCGGTGCTTCAACAGGCTCAGCTGTCGAAAACATCAAAGTGATAGGTATCCGTCATGGCGAAAAGATGTACGAGACCCTCCTTACCAAAGAAGAATGCGCCAAGGCGGAGGATATGGGCAACTTCTATCGTGTGCCTGCCGACAACCGCGACCTGAACTACGACAAGTATTTCAAGGAAGGCGACATAAAACTTGCCACTATCGAGGAGTTCAACTCCGACAACACTTATAGGCTGAACCTTCAGGAGACTATTGATAAAATCGCCTCTTTGGAGTACATCCAAAACGAGTTAAATGGGATTCCGAATATAGTGAAATAAATCTCCGCGTATCTCGCGTATCACGAGTATAATCTCGAAAATAGATACGTGTAGATACGTGTAATACGTGGAAAAAATGAAGATATTAGTGACCGGCGCAAAAGGTTTCGTGGGAAAGAACCTCTGCGCTGAGCTCCACAACATAAAAGACGGTAAAGCTCGCTGCTACGGCGACCTCAAGATTGATGCCGTCTACGAATACGACATCGACAGCAAGCCCG
>CAMHJX010000034.1 GCA_946185535.1 uncultured Bacteroidales bacterium | reverse complement strand
GCAGGTTAGGCGTGTAGCCTGTGATGGTGGGCGAAGTGACGCTGTAGGATGCACCATAGTTGAGGCTCTCGGTATAGGTTGGTGCAGCGGTGGTGCCGTTGGCGTACTTGTAGTTAATGGTCAGTGTGTAGCTGTTGACACTGTAAGTTACATCAACCGTCACGTCTTGGTTACCCATCGTGCCAGAGACGACGGGCAGGTTAGGCGTGTAGCCTGTGATAGAAGGTGAGGTGATGCTGTAGGATGCACCGTATTCAAAGCTTTCGGTATAGGTTGGTGCAGCGGTAGTGCCGTTGGCATACTTGTAATTAATGGTGAGGGTGTAGCTGTTGATATTATAAGTTACATCGACCGTCACGTTTTCGGCACCCATAGTGCCCGAAACGACGGGCAGGTTAGGCGTGTAGCCTGTGATGGTGGGCGAAGTGACGCTGTAGGATGCACCGTATTCAAAGCTTTCGGTATAGGTTGGTGCAGCGGTAGTGCCGTTGGCATACTTGTAATTAATGGTGAGGGTGTAGCTGTTGATATTATAAGTTACATCGACCGTCACGTTTTCGGCACCCATAGTGCCCGAAACGACGGGCAGGTTAGGCGTGTAGCCTGTGATGGTGGGCGAAGTGACGCTGTAGGATGCACCGTATTCAAAGCTTTCGGTATAGGTTGGTGCAGCGGTAGTGCCGTTGGCATACTTGTAATTAATGGTGAGGGTGTAGCTGTTGATATTGTAAGTTACATCGACCGTCACGTTCTCGGCACCCATCGTGCCCGAAACTACGGGCAGGCTAGGCGTGTAACCGGTGATGGTAGGCGAAGTTACGCTGTAGGAGGCGCCGTAGTTGAGGCTCTCGGTATGGGTCGGTGCAGCCATGGTGCCGTTTGTGTACTTGTAGTTGATGGTCAGTGTGTAACTGTTGACACTGTAAGTTACATCAACCGTCACGTTCTCAGTACCCATTGTGCCTGAAACGACGGGCATGTCAGGCGTGTAACCAGTGATGGCAGGTGAGGTGACGCTGTAGGATGCGCCGTAGTTGACATTTTCGGTATGGGTTGGTGCAGCGGTAGTGCCGTTGGCATACTTGTAGTTAATGGTGAGCGTGTAGCTGTTTTGGCTGAAGTGAGCCACATAAGTTCCGCCCTCGGTGACGTTTAGGGTGTAGGTGGCATTGGTGCTTACCACGGTTCCGTTCTTGGTCCAGTTGATGAAGGCATAGCCTGCACTGGGCGTGGCGTTCAGAGTAACAGAACTGCCATAGTTGTATGTACCCCCACCAGACACCGTTCCACCTTCAGTGGGATCAGCGGAGACAGTGATGTTGAAGCTTTGGAGTTCAAAGTTGGCAACGTAGGTGGCGGGCCCAGTGACTGTGACCGTGCGCGGGTTGATGGTGACTCCGTCACCCCAACCAGTGAAGGTGTATCCCTCATTGGCCGTTGCCGTAAGTGTGATGCTTTGCCCATGGTTGTAAGTGCCGCCGCCTGTGACGGTTCCGCCTTCGGCCGGGTTGGCCGAGGCAGTGACCATGTAGCTGTTGAGCGTGAAGTTGCCCACGTAAGTTCCGCCCTCGGTGACGGGGAAGGTGTATGAAGGGTTGGTACTCACCACGGAGCCGTTCTTAGTCCAGTTGGTAAAGGTGTAGCCCGTGTTGGCTGTTGCAGTCAATGTGCAGCTTGCGCCTTGCATATAGGTGCCCCCACCGGTCACGTTACCACCAGCGGCTGGGTTGGCCGTAACTGTGATGGTGAAGGTCTCAGCTTCAGTTGTGGTGAAGAATACAGGACTGCTCCATCCAGATTCCATATCTTCGTTAACGCCCTTAACACGCACGCAATACGCGGTGGTTGGATCCATGCCAGTGATGGTGTATGGGGAGTTCGGAACAGAAACGTAATTGTTTTCATCGAATATACATCCTCTCATCATCACGTTGTCGACTGCGAAGTAGTCACCGATAGGATCCCATGAACTGTCTTTAGTATAGGACCAGGTGAAGGTATGTTGGCTAGCGGTGACAGGGTAGCTGTAGTGGAGCCATCCGGCAGTATTAAAGTTTTCGCCAGCATTGAGCATGATTTCACCGTCAATGGAAAAGTCACAATGATCCCAATAGGTGCCCGTGCCTTCACCCATGCATTCGGCATCGAAATCAATGGCACCGTCAGTTGTGAAGGTTGCCGTGACTGAGATGGTAGAGGTCGAGCTTTCTATTCCAGCGTTGCCGCTTTGTATGTGCCCGTCTACGATACTCCATGGATAATCAGTGCTGTTGTTCCAGTTGGAGGGGATTCCGCTACCGAAACTCTCGTTCAGCACAATGGAGACAAGGCCCGTTTGTAAGTAGTAGCTATTACTGTAGCCATTCCATGTAACCGTGGCTGAGGTGCCTGTGATGTTGGACACTTCCACATTCATAGGTGTTGGGCAAGCTTCGAGGGTGGTGAATGTTACATTATTGCTTGCGAGGTATTCGTTTGCTATGCCATCCGTAAAGCCGCAGGAAGGAACTATATATGTTTCATAAGAGGTGTTGGGTTGGAGACCTGTAAGTGTATATGGATTTTGGTAAATCTCAAGAGAATCATACGGGACGTATGCCGGTGTAAATGCTGGGCGGTAATACATCATCCATGCTTGGGAAGTGCCTAGCTCAGTCCAACTGAGAGTGGCGGAGGTGGGTCCAACCTCGGTGGCGGTGAGATCCAAAGGACGTACACAGTCGCCTATGCATTCGACGAAATAGGCAACAAATTCGATTTCGCCCTGATTACCTGCGTCAAAGCCAACGAAGTTCTCATCAAACGTAAAGGTGTAAATGGAATCGGTGGATAAATCTATGTTGCCATAGTAGTCATTGCCAGTACCAACCCACATGGTCCATTTGTAAAAACGGAAATCCTCGTTAGGTATGGCTCGTAGGGTGACCGTATCACCGTAATGAATGGCACCAGAGGTGGAGTAATCGAGGCCTACAACTTCACCCCAACCACCTCCTTCGGGCATGGGTGTTATATATGGGTAGTATTCGATTTGCTGGAAATAGGCCACGATGTTGGCGCTTTCGGTGACGGTGAAAGTATATTCGTCTTGATAATAATCTCCAATCATTACATCGTCTTTCATCCAACTATAGAGATAATAACCTATGTTGGGTGTGGCCGTCAGCGTGCAGGTGTCGCCAAAACTATATTCTCCGCCACCTGTAACGGTGCCTGCATTGGGAAGGTTGGCGCTGACTGTGATAGAGTAGGAGTCGGCAGGGGTGAAGTCTACGGTGATGCTAGCAAACTGGTAGAAATCTTGCGTACCCCCACCACAGGCAGGAACCACAAACGCCTCGTAATGGACGTTAGTCACCAGACCTGTTAGCGTGAATGGGTTCACGGTAGCCGAAACCGTGTCATAGGGTAAGGGATTTGTATATGGGGAGTAAGGGTGATAGTAGATGTACCACAACTCGGAATCACCGTTTTCAGTCCAGCTAAGAGTGGCCGAGGTGGCAGTTGTGTTGGTGACAGTCAAATTAGAGGGTGCAAGACAATTTACGCCACTGTCATTGAAAGCAACATCATCAATGAAAAAGGCGTCACCAGTCGGATCCACACTGACGTCCTTTTTGTATGTCCAAGTGAAGGTGTGGCTACCTGCAGTAACATCGAAACTGACATTTTCCCAGGCATCGTGAGCGCCATAGTCTAACATAATATTGCCATCGATATAGAATCTGCATTTATCCCAGTCATAGCTATCATAGTCGCCTTCACCCCAGAAACCACCAAGGAAGCTGACGGTACCGTCTTGGGAATAGTTCACGGTAGTACTAATGGAAGAAGTGGAGCTAGATATGCCTCCGTTGCCACTTTTAATGCAGTAAGTGCCATTGTAACCAGAATAAGCGTTGCTGACGACTGTCCAAGGATAATTGTTATCGTTGGTCCATCCAGCAGGAATTTGGCCGTCCTCAAAGTCAAAGAACTGGCTGCGGTTAGCATGTTCGGTAGTGATAGGCTCAGTCCAGCTGATTATGCCTTCATGTACAGACGGTTCGTCCGCTCTTGCCATGCCAATGGAGGCGAGCAAAAGCATCATCAATGAAAGTAAAGTCTTTTTGTTCATATGCTTTGATTTTTTTGATTTGTATTATTTGTCCATTTTCGTTTTACTTGTCGTTTTATAAAGGCAAGATTTATCATAATGCCGACAAAAATATAGAATAAAACCTAAAATGCAAAGAAAAAAAGTAGGTAAATAAAAAGATACCCCAGAAAACTTGTGGCGAAAAAGCTGTTTTTCTCCAAATTATCCCTACATTTGCATCCTAAAACAATTTGAAAATGAAAGCCAACAAGAAAAACATTTGGGCCGAGGTAAAACGTTACTTCATCATCACTTTGGCCTTGTTTGTGATGGCCTTCGGCTGGACGGCCTTCCTCATCCCCAACCATGTGTTGGGTGGTGGTGTCAGTGGTATCGCAACCTTGATTTTCTATGCCACGGGCATCTCGACGGGTATCTCCGTATTCGTCATTAATGCCATTTTGGTGCTCATCTCTCTCAAGGTGTTGGGTCCTTCCTTCGGCATCAAGACGGTATATTCCATCATCGTGGCATCGCTGTTCATGTCCGTATTGCAGCACTACCTCACAGAGCCGATGTTGTTGTATCAAACGAATCCCGATGCGATGGGAGCCATGAAACCCTTCGTTGAAGAGAAAATCTTGGCGGCCATACTTGGTGGCGGCTTGGCGGGTTTGGCCATTGGCGTGGCCTTTACCCAAGGCGGCAGCACGGGCGGCACCGACATCATTGCGATGATGATTTGCAAATACCGCAATGTCTCTCAGGGTAGGGTCATCTTGCTTATAGATATTGTGATTATCTCTTGCTCCTATTTCGTCATCGAGAACGACAAGATTCAAGCCATCATCTATGGTTTCATTGTAATGGGGGTGTGCAGCTATTGCATCGACCTGGTACTCACGGGCAACAAACAAACCGTACAAGCATTCATCTTCACTTCCGAGCCTGAGAAAGTGGCCGACCGTGTCACCAACGAGATGCAACGTGGTGTGACGGTCATCAACGGCACGGGGTGGTACACCAAGCACGAAGGTCCCATCTTGATGGTAGTGGCACACAAGCGCGAGTCGCAACAAATTCTTAGAATTGTGAAAGACGAAGACCCCAAGGCTTTCATGACGATGAACACCGTGATGGGAGCTTACGGCAAGGGGTTTGAGCAGATTAAGCGTTAAGTTAGGTAATTGAGTTTGTCGAAATCGCATATTCAACGTAGTTAAACGCCGGTTTATTACAGAACGGCCCTTCGACAGGCTCAGGGACCTAAACTTTCAAAAAAAGGGAAAGCTTCGAAAAGCTTTCCCTTTTTTCGTTCTTGAAAACCAATAATTACTTGATGCCGAGTTTCTTGGCGATGTCCTTCGGCAGGGCATCCTTGTGCACCACGATGTTCAAGGTCTTGTAGCGAACGAAAGCCTTGCTGACGTACCAAACGCCTTTGTATTGGCCGGCTTCGCCCCAGCTGTTCTTCACGATGAAGTACTCGTTGCCGATTTGGTCCTTGGCTGTGCCGTAGATGAGCATGCCGTGGTCGTCGCCCGTCTCGTAGTTGTCGTATGCAATCTGACGTTCCTTCTGGGTGACCCACTTTTGTGGGGTGGGGCTGTTTTGGGCTTCCTTCTTACGGTCGGCGGCACTCATGCCCAGCCAGTGGGCCATGTCGCTGCCTTGGAGGTCGCGGCCTTTGGCTTCGAGGTCGGGGAGGACAGCCACACCGGCCATCTTGCCACGGAGCCATCCAGCCTCGCTGACATCGGAACCCCAAGCAATCGGATAACCTTTGTCGATGGCATTGTCCATCACCTGCATGAGTTCATCGATGGGAAGGTTCCAAGCCTGGCCCCAGCGCCAGTTGTCCTGCACTTCGATGACGAAGGGCTCATAGAAAGGATGGTGTGTGAATGAAGTCAGGTTGATGTAATCGTCCATGTTGAGGCCAGTGGATTCGGCGAAGCTCATGGGCGTGTACTTCTTGCTTTTGTAGGTGAACTCGGTCGGAGGCACGCCAAGGTAGGCATCATAAATGCCAGCCAAACCCTTCTTCCACAGCGGGTTGCCGTCTTTGTCCATTTGGATCTTGCGGCTCTTGATGACACCTTCCACGTATGGGTCAGTGACAGCGGAGAGCTCGGTGAAGTTCGACAAGGAGTCACCGTGCATGGCACCAGCGGGCATCAGCTCGTCGGGGATGAGGCCGTAATGTCTGATGGCATACAGCACGTCGCCGAAAGAACCGCCTTGCGAGAAGGACACGTCGCCGTGGGTACGGACGGCGGCTTCAGCACGGTCTAAGTAGGTTTTGTAAACGATGTACATCTCGGAGAAGTCGTACTCGGGCTTGCCCATACGGAGCAACTCGGCCTCAAAGAAAGCCAGTGAGCTGTAGCACCAGCAAGTACCAGCTTGGTTCTGGTCTTTGACAGAGGTGACTGGGAGTTCCTTAATGGTGGTGAACTTGAAGCCTTCTTCTTCCTTGGCTTCTTCCTTAGCCTGCGGTTGGGCAACGACGCTGACGCTGAGCATCAAAGCGGTTGCGGTAAGTAAATGCTTGAATTTCATAATGAAGTTTATTTGTTGAATGTTTAATTGTTAATGATGTCTTTTTAGTTGTCGGGCCTTCGACAGGCTCAGGCACCTTAGCTTTTACTCGCGAAGGACCCTGAGCTTGTCGAAAGGCCGATTTATGGCCGCAAAAGTATGGAAACTTTATCAAAGTCCCAAATCTTTCTTCATGGCCTTCGACAGGGCGTCTTTGTGGAGCGTGAAGAAGATGGTGTATTGGCGCAGGTATTGCTCGGAGCAGTACCAATAGCCTTTGTATGGGCCTCTGTCGCCCCATGAGTTCTTGATCTTGTAATACTTGTTGCCGTTTTGGTCTTTGGCGATACCAACAACGAGCATGCTGTGGTCGTCGCCTGCATCCCAGTTGTCGTAGGCTCTCTGGTGGTCTTCGTCGGTCACCTTCTTTTCGGTGACAATCTCTTTCCAAAGCTGCTCGCTTTCAGGGTCTTCGGGGACGATGCCAATACCGGTCTTTCCAGAGAAGCCCTTGTTGCTGACGTCTTGTGCCCAGCCGAGGGTGTAGCCATGCTCAAGGGCATAGTCGACGGCTTCCATCAGCTTGTCGAGCGGCATGTTGTAGGCAGGTGTCCAGGTCCAGTTGTCGGGGATTTCGACCATGCAGGGCTTGTTATATTCTTCGCTGGTGAAGGAGCAGATTTCAATGTAGTTAGCGGGGTCGATACGATAGGCCTCGGCGAATGACTTGGGTGTGTATTTCTTGCCATCAACCGTAAATTCTTCTGGTGCTATGCCAAGATAGGCATCCAAAACGCCTTGCACTGCCTTGGGACCTGCGGGGGAGATTTTCTTGTTGCCGTTCTTAATGATAGCTTTGGCCACCGAGCTGATGACTTCGTTCATCTCGGCATGCATGTGGCGTTCCTCACCGATGACCTTGCCGCTGTAGTCGGCCTCAGGCATCATGCCGTATTTGTCGATCATGTAGAGCACATCGCACACCTCGCCGCCTTGACTGAGGGTGTTGTTGCCATGCATGCGGATGAATTTCGCGACCTTCTCCGTCCAGGCATTGCGGACGACAAACATCTCCGAGAGGTTGAACTCTTTGCCATAAATGCGCTGGATTTCCGCCTCGACGAAGCCAATACCGGCAAAGCACCAGCACGTGCCGGAGCTGCCTTGGTTGTCGACGGGCGTGTGCTTCACGTTGACGGTTTCCGTAATCTGATAGACGGGTTCTTCTTTTTCTTTGGCTTCTTGGGCGATGAGGGATGTGCCCATGACTGACAGCAGTGCAACAGCTGCCACCTTTACGAATTTGTTCATATCAATGTGTTTTGTTGTCTTTATAATTTCACGATTTTAGTGGTCGTGCAGCCCTGTTCGGTTGCTGTCTCGATGAAATAACATCCTTGTGGCTGAGCCGAAAGGTCAATGGTGATGTTGTCTTCGAGCGCCGTTTGGCAAACTACAGTTTGTCCCATTATGTTGAATACCCTGATTTGGCGAAGTCCGTCGGCTTCGATGGTGACGGTGTTCTTGGTTGGGTTGGGATAAATGCTAATGTTTTGATCTACAGTGTTTTCGTTAACATCCGTGGTCCAATCCACATACACGACATTGGAAGGGTTGGATTCGATATGTGCAGTATATCCTGTGATGGTGTAATTGTAAGTTTCAGCAGAAGTGGAGGTATAATCGACAAACGAATTTCCTGTTACGCCATGGGCAATGTGTTCACCGTTGCGGTAGACGTTGTAGCCTTCTGCCAATGTGCCTTCTTCCCATTCTAAGATGACGCGGCCTTCATGGATGAAGAAGTCGAGGTGCTGTGGGATGATGGTTTTGTTGAATTCCACGAAATTCAGTTCAGGATGTCCTGCTGCCGTGGCATACCCTGACTCGCAATGGGTCTCTTGATAGTAGGCTGCGCACGTATATTCGTAGAGGCCGTCGGGCTGGCTGGAGAGGTTGTCTGTATAATTGGTGTTGGAAGTCAGCTTGATGCGCTTGAACTCTCCGCCTTTGGGTCGACGATACAGCATGTATCCCGCAACGGACTCGTCTTCAGGAGCATCCCATGTGAGTTTGGCTTTCCCAGGGGTGGTAGCTTCCACACGTAAGTTCGTTGGGATAATGCAGGGCGATTCGGGATGATAGCTGCAAGTATTCGAAGGAAGAATCTCACCGCTGTTAGTGAAGGCAGTCACGTGATAAGTGTGGAAAGTTGCTCTGGTGTCATCATCTACGAAGCTGTTTTCTTCGGTCATGGCGAATAGTAAACCATCGCGGAATACTTGGTAGTTGAGACTATTTTGGACGGGATCCCAAGTCAAGGTCACTTGGTCGTCAGAGATGGTGGCTGTCAAGTGTGTGCCTTCTGTATCTCCGTCCTTGTTGTCGCATGTGTTATTAATAATGTAGAACAATCCGTTTTGGATTTCAGAGGAAGAGCCGTGGAAATGGGCTTTGAGTGTGCCGTCACCATTTTTGACCTTGAAACGGAAGTCTTCGATGGCTTGCTCAGGTTTCAGCCATTGTATTTCGACATGGCCGAGAGGCAAGGTGATGGTACATGTGTCCTCGGCAGTTTCGAGAGTGAGATGGGCTACCTCATCGCCAGCACCGTTGATGAAAGAGAGTGCTCCACCATTCCATCCTTGCGATCTGGAGGAGGTCATTTCAACCGTCCATTCGCATGTGGGTCCTAAGAGGACGTTTTTCACCGTGGCGGTCAGACCCATGGCATTGTGGACAACGGCGTAAACGCTGTAATTCACCATTCTGGGAAGATAATGGTCGGTATAGCTCATCTCGGCACCAGGAGCCACGTTGTCTTCAGTATGTATGATTTTACCATCGCGGGTGATGACGATTTGGTCGATGTTGGTAAGGTCTTGCATGTGGATGTCTTGGGTGGGATTGGTCCAAGTCAGGGTGGCGGCATAGTCGAAGTCGCCGCTGGAGCTGACAGCGAGGTTTTCAGGTTGCAAAGGCATGTATTCATAGACATCAGAAGGCACATAGTTGAACACGGCTTGGGCCCAGCCTGCATAATCGATTTCATCAATGACGAAATAACCGTCGCTGCTGCCGCCCCAACCCCAGTTGAAGTGGAAGAGGTCGCTGTCATCGTAACCATCGCATACGAAAGCATGGCCGCCACTGTTACTGAAACCAGAATAATAGACAGGCCAACCAATGTCGTGTGATTCCTTCAGCATGTTCTGCCAATTGAGCAGTGAGTACCCCTCACGCCACCTGAGGTCAGCATGGCTCGAATAGGAAAAGAAACGTTGGATGGCATCGGGTACATCCCATGAGTTGGCACCGCTGCCTCCGGGCGAGAAGTTCATTTCGACAGCCACACCACAATGATACATCAGCAAGGCAACTGCTTCAATCTCTTGCTGTGAGGCACCATTAAGTCGGTCGGGCATGTGCTCCCAATCGTATGTGGTCTCGCCGAAATTGGCCGACTGGTTTCCATAGTCGGGGCAGTAATAGGAATAGCTTCCCGTGCCTTGTAAAGGATGGTTCCAGCGCTTCATCACCTGACTCATGGCCGTGGCTACGCAGCCTGCATAGCATCGACCTCCAGGACCACTATTGGCTTCGGGGGCGTACAAGTTGTATGGAGAATCTTGGTTCCACTTGGTGGTGCAGATGTAGTCGACCGCACGGCCTCCGTTGCGCGAAAGCAGACGACCTGTGGTGGCTACGCTTTGCCATTCCTGTTCGTTGTCGTCAAAGAGGACGGCATTGCGGCTGGTGCGGGCTTCGATGATTTTGTCCAAGTAGAACATCAACTCGGGCGATGGGTTCTCAGTCTCAAATGTGCCTTCGTCGGAATAGCCCACGATGGGACGGAAACGGTCGTCGGCTGAAACGATGACAAAGCCGCCTTCACCCACATTGAAGGCATAAAAACAGGTTTCGCCACGGCTTGACGAGCCTGTGTAAACCAGCTGTAAATCGCTGCCTCTCAGATTGCTGTCGAAGTTGGCTTGGGCAAATCTTTGCCCGATGGTCTTAGCTCTTGCCGCGTCGATGGGACGGGCGTTTAGTGCGGTCATGCTCAAAAGCACGACGAGGCTTAATAGTAGGGATTTCTTCATGACTTTTAGTATTTATTTGATTGTGTTTCTTAGAAAAGGGCTTCAAAAATAGGAATAAAAGCGAAACGTGTACTCAAAAAAGACTCGAAATCTTGATTTTTTCCTCACAAAGAGATGACTTCGTCCATTTTGATGTCTAGAGGCTCGGTAGGTACTTCGTCAACAAGTTGAAAATCAAAGCAAATGCCGATGCGCTTCACGTTCAGATGCTGACAGAGGAATCGGTCGTAGTAGCCTTTGCCACGACCGATGCGATTGCCCTTGCGGTCGAAGGCCACGCCAGGGACGACAATCAGGTCAAAATCACCATGATAGGGTTCGTTCTGCGGTTCAAGGATGTTGAAGTCGCCCACGGCAAAGTCGGTGTCCTTGGCATATTCCACGGGGATGATGTCGTCGCCGACCACGGTGGGGAGTATGATAGTCTTCTTCAGGTGCCATTTCTTGAGGAAGGCTTGGGTCTGCACCTCATCGGGTAAAGCACTGTAAAGCATGATTCTCTCGGCTTTGATGAAGTCGGGATATTGTTCCAGCTTGGCTAAAATCTTCTCGGATTGTTCAAGAAGCTGTTCTTTGGTGTGCTGTTTTTTCAAAGCCTTGATGTGGGCTCTCAATTCACTTTTTTCCATTTTTTCGATTTTTTTGGCAAAAATATGAAATAAAGCTGAAAAATAAAGAACAAAATGAAAAATAATGTAATTTTACGGCCAAAATAGATGGATGTTATGAAACGCTTTTCTGTTTTCTTATTGATACTCATAGGGTTCCTCGGAGTTTCCCATGCCCAAGAGCACCGGCGTTATGCCTTGATATGGCACGATGAATTCGATTCAGGGGTCTTGGACAGCAAGGTATGGTCAAAGATATACCGCAGCAAAGCTGACTGGGCCATCCACGTGTCGTCGCACGATACGCTGTATGCTTTCGACGACGGCGACCTCGTGTTACGCGGCATGGTGAATGATTTTCTGCCCAACGACAAGGCACCGTTTCTCACTGGGGGCGTGTGGAGCAGATATAAGAAGTCTTTCGGCTTTGGAAGGGTTGAAATACGGGCTAAGTTTGATGTGGCGCAAGGTTTTTGGCCGGCCATATGGATGTTGCCCGATGCGAACCATGCCGTGAACTGGCCTCATGGTGGCGAAATTGACATCATGGAGCATTTTAGAGACAATCCCTATATCAATCATACGGTTCATAGCCATTATACCGTCAATTTGAATAAACGCTACCGTCCAACACATGTGGCATATCCGAAATATAATGAAAGGGAATACAATATCTATGGCATGGAGCGTTTCCAAGATAGCCTCGTATTTTTCCTCAACGGGAAGCGGACGTTCAACTATCCCTGTTTCCGAAATGGTGAGAACGGCCAGTTTCCTTTTAGCCAACATGACTATTACCTGATCCTTGATGCACAGTTGGGCCGCGACCGTTCGCCTTACATTGACACAATCAAACTACCAGTGGAACTGCGCATAGATTATGTGCGCTATTATGAGCTAGACACCAAGACGGATGTGATTCCGGAACCGAAAGAGTTTAAGCAGTTGGGCACAAAAAGGAAAAGACTGAGAAAGGTGGTTTACGATGCCAATACCCATTTCGATAATCCCGATGAATACCGCTTGGTGGTGAAATGTGGCAAGGCGACCATTTCGGGCAATCCCTATTGGGCGCAAAGCACTTTGGCACAGTTGGTGGATGAAGATTGTCGCATTTCCAATCTGGAAGTTCACGACTGGGCCTCATATCCTTTCCGTGGCTTCATGCACGACACGGGGCGCAACTATCAGCCCATCAGTAAGTTGAAGGAAACACTCGATTTGATGAGTTTCTACAAGTTGAACTATTTTCATTGGCACTTGACCGATTATCCTGCATGGCGCATCGAGTGTAGGGTTTATCCGCAACTCAATGATCCTCAATATCAAAGGCCAGGTCGAGATGAGGGTAAGTACTACACGTACAATGAAATCAGAGAGGTGATAGCCTATGCTAAAGAACGGGGAATCACTGTAGTGCCTGAAATCGACATGCCTGGGCATTCCACCTATTTCAAGAATGCTTTCGGATTCACGATGGACTCTGAGCAGGGCAGAAAGGTGATGGAAAAATGTCTTGAAGAGTTCTTCACCGAAATCCCGAAAAGCGACTGTCCCTACTTCCATATCGGTTCTGATGAAGTCCATATTGAAGACCCGAAAGGCTTCATGCAATGGATTGAAAACCTGATGGAAAAGTATGACCGCCAGCCTATCGCATGGGATCCTGGTCTGCCAGCCTCCGACAAGGTGATTCGGCAGATATGGAACGAGGCGGAAGGCTCCAATGGGGCGGCTTCAAACAAAGCGGGGAAATATCTCGATTCCTTTGTGGGTTATTTGAACTATTACGACCCGATGCTGTTCACAAGCCGTTGTTTCCTGCACACCGCCGCAGCGCAAACCGTTCCCGACACGACCAAGGCTTTGGGAGGCATCCTCTGCCTTTGGAACGACGTGCGCGTGGATAACAATGAGAACATCTCGCTGCACAACGGTATGATTAACGGCGTGATGGCTTTCGCGGAGCGTTTTTGGAACGGCGGCAATGCCGGAACCATCAAAAACGAGAATCTTCCACCTGGTCCTTTGACTACGGCAGGCTCGCGTTTGGCCAATTTCGAGGAAAAGATGGCTGTTCACCGCGATCGTTTCCACCAAGACAAAATACGTTGGGTGGCCAATTCACAGATGGAATGGGATGTGCAGATTGATGATAACAAGTCTTTTTTGGCCTACGGTGGCGCGGTCGATTTGGATGCTTTTTGTCAGGCGCATCATATAATAATAGGTGAACAGGCCTTGGCAAAAGCTCAAACGGTCATTGTGGCCGACCAAGACATGGACGTTGAGGTGTGGTTGGGCTTTTGTACGCCAGCCCGTTCCAACCGTAATGGTTATGGCATTGGAGAGCAAGGTCATTGGGAAGGCGGTTGCCAATGCTTTGTGAACGGCAAAGAGGTGTTGCCGCCAAAGCTATGGGAAGAACCTGGAAAGTACGCGTACCATTTCAACACCTGGGGCAAGCCCGAAGAGGAAGAACCTTACACTGATGAACAGCTCTATTGGATGCGGCAACCCGTTCAGATTCATTTGAATAAGGGAAAAAACCAAGTGGAGGTCCGGGTGCCGAAGACCTATCAAGGGTTACGATGGAGTTTTGGGTTTATTCCAATCTATGATTCAAACTGATTCCTCGTCCAACAGGTCAAGCAGTCCTTCAGGAGAATAGACAGGAAGACTGCTGAATTCGACAAAATCGTTAGTGTTGATTGTCACAATGCAATCACATTGTCCTGCAATGGCACTTTGGTATTGCAGCATGTCTTCGAAGTCCTTAACCTCGTTGCGCAAGGCAGCTCGTAACTGGTCGCCATCCATGGGTAGGACTGTTAGCAATCTTTCCATAATTCGTTCCGCATGGTAAACTTGCTCCCGAGGAACTTTCCTTTTCTTCAATATGTAAGCCATGTTGGCAAATGTGAGATAAGAAGCAAAAAGAGTCACTTCTCCATCGCGACCTGCTTGCATAATCTGGTTGCATGCATCCCTTTCCTTCCGTTCGAGGATAACCTCAAGCAGAATGTTGGTGTCAAGAAAAACATGTCTCATTTCCGCAGCCTCCTATCCTCAACAATGGCAGCCAATAATGGGTCTTCGTCCAGTTCTTCTTGTGTAAATTCCTTGAGATGCAAGTTGCTCAAAAACTCAACTTCAGGTGATAACGGACGTACTTTTCTCTGTTTTCTAGTTTCAGTCACTACTTTATCCTTTTCTTCATACTTTACAGGCTCAGAGAGTTTCACCACGAGCCATTCCCGTTCGCTTTGTGTAAGCATCAGTCCTTGCAAGTACCTCCATAAATTGTTCAGTGCAAATGTAGTCATAACCCTAATTTTGTGTTTTTCGCCGCAAAAATAACAAAATCTGCCAATAGGGGAACCCTTTTCAACAGATTTTCAAAAGATTTCTTGCCAATCAATCGTTTTCTGTTTTAGATTCTCAAAACAAAAAACGGTGTCAGATGATTTCTGGCACCGGTTTTTGTGTTTATAGTTATAGGTCTATCTTCCGTTATAATTCCCGCTTAAGGTTTCAATAAAACCATTGGCGGCGGTCTTCATGTTGACGAAGTCGCTGCCGAGGGAGCTGGAGCAGTCGAGCACGAGCATGATCATTGCGCTCTTGTATTCGTTAACGGTCTGGGTATTACCCGAGGGCGTGAACTCACTGTTGTATTGCCACTGCGAAGTCGACTCCAGCCAGTTCCATTGTTTCACATAGTCGGTGCTGATTTGCGTACCGTTCAGGTCGGTGAGGTTTTGGAACAAGAATAGGTCGAAGATGCCTTCGGTTGAGGCAGTAACGGCAACGCCCGACATGCAATCCAATCCAACATACTGAATGTCAGTCAACTGCCCCCTGTTACCATTGCGGATATAAGTACCTTCAATATAACATTGTGATTCGCTGACATCAGTCACATTGTCGAAGGTGAAGCGAATTCTGGTGTTGGGCTCTTGTGCTGGCAGTTTAAGCGTGACATTGTAGAAGGTGCTTTGGTTGTAAAGCTGTTGGGCGATTTGTGCAAATTTGTCAGAGGCTTCGTTCATATTGCTGACCTCAAAGACATTGTGGATGGGATCGCTCGACAGTTTGTTCAGACTGTTACGGAAACCATCGATGTCGCTCACATCAGATCCACGCACGCCGATGGAATAGGCAGAGATGTTAGTGCCACCAATAAGTTCGTTGTTGATCCTTGAATTGACAGCGGCCAAGTATTCGCTACCTGAATTGTAGTCTGAAAGGATGTAAGAACCTTGGTCGAGGCCATCGGTGAAGGTCACCACGGAGACATTGATGAGGTTCTCTGGGATTTTGGCTGCAGCCAAACTGTTGAGGCCCGTGTTGACGGCATGGTAGAGAATGGTGCCGTTTTGCATCGAAAGCCCGTCAACAAAATTTTCAAAGTTATGCTTCGTATCCTGGTTGAGCAGGCCGAGCGGCATGGTGTAAAGCTCGCTATTGAAGCCTACAATGCCCAAATAAAGGCCTTCCTTGGCTGGAGTAGTGTCTTCAGCTTTGGGCTTTCTGCAACTGGTGAAGGTGGTGAGGGTGACATCAAGTGCCAAAACTGCTACCAATAAGATGTGTTTTTTCATATTCATTAGTCTTTAATCTGTTCTATAACGTAATGGCATCAATTAAATTGTGTGAAACTCTAAACTCTAAACACTAAACTCTCAACTATCTAATGCCTGTCGGATGGCACGGCACAGCTGGTCGGGACAGGAGGTGTTCTTGAATCCGCAACGAATGCCTTCCAAGCGTTGAAGCACGTCCTCTACTTTCATGCCTTCCACCAAGGCGCTGACGCCTTGCGTGTTGCCGTTGCAGCCGCCGTAGAACTGCACATTCTTCAAGATGCCGTCCTCGATTTCAAACTCAATGGCCTGGCTGCATGTGCCTTGAGTGCGGTAGGTGTATTTCATTGGATTATTTATTGGCTTTCAGCATTCAGCAATCAGCTTTCAGCCGCTCATTACCAAGCTGATAGCTAACTGCTGATGGCTGATAGCTATTTTACCTTATATATCAAACTTTCATATTCTAGAATTTACTCATAAACTTCTCGCTGTCAACCACAAACCTTTCATGGATGCCTTCGCCAACCAGTGTCTCGCCTTCGAAGCATTTCACTTCAAAGACCAAACGGCGGCGGTCCACTTCAGTGATTTCTGCCTCGCAGCGAATGGTGGAGCCTACAGGGCTGGCTTTTAAGTGCTTGATGTTGACCGCAATGCCCACAGTGGTGTTGCCTTCGCCGATTTTGTCGGCGACGCTTTCCAGACAGGTTTTCTCCATGAGGGCGATCATGGCGGGGGTGGCAAAGACCTCTAGTGCGCCCGAGCCGTAGACGGCGGCAGTGTCCTTATGCTCCACTACCAGCGTCACGCTGTTGTGGAGACCTTTCAGTGCATTGTATTCCATCAGGCTTGGAAGTTCATGGTGATGTTAACGATGACATCGGGATGCAGCGAGCGGCCCACGGGGCAGCTTTCGGCGGCAGCCCACAGCAGGGCTTTCTGCTTCTCGGTGTATTCTTTGGCAGGGAAGTTGAACACGATGTCGATTTGCCCAATGCGGCGCGGATCGGCGTTCATGGTTTTCTTCACCGTGTAGGTGGTGCCGTCGATGTCGAATTCGTGGCCTTGTGCGCTGATGCCCATGATGGTCATCATACAGCCGGCGAGGGCTGCACAGGCGAGGTCGGTGGGCGAGAAGGCTTCGCCTTTGCCGTGGTTGTCGGTGGGTGCGTCGGTGAGGATGGTGTTGCCCGACTGCACATGGGTCATCTCGTTACGGAGATTACCTTTATAAGTTCCTTTAATTGTTGCCATATTTGTGTTTTTAATTCGGAATGCTGAATGAGGAATGCTGAATGGGTGCGAAGCCCAGTGTCGCATTGCGACATTCCGCATTCATAATTCTGCATTCCGCATTTATTAAATCTGTTCTAAAATGAGTCCGGCCAGTCGGCTCGTGCCCACGCGAAAGAGGTTCGGGTTGAGCCACTGTTCGCCGAGGATGTTTTTCACCAAATAATAATAGGTGAGGGCATCTTCAGGTGTTTTTATGCCACCGGCAGGCTTGAAGCCGACCTTCTTGCCCGTTGCTTCGTAGTATTCCTTGATGGTGTCGATCATGACGATGGCGGCGAGTGGTGTGGCGGCCACTGACACCTTGCCCGTCGAGGTCTTGATGAAGTCGGCACCGGCGAGGATGGCGAGTTCGCTGGCCTTGCGGATGTTTTCCACGGTCTTCAGTTCGCCCGTCTCAAGGATGACTTTCAGTCTAGCCTTATTTCCACAGGTCTCTTTGATGGTCTTGATTTCGTCGAAGACCTCGTCGTAGCGACCAGCGAGGAATGTGCCGCGCGAGATGACCATGTCCACCTCATCGGCACCTTCGTTGACGCAATATTCCACCTCTTTGACTTTCAGCTCGAAGGGCATCATGCCCGAAGGGAAGGCACAGGCCACTGTAGCCACACGGATGCCACTACCTTCAAGCTGTTTCTTAGCCTGACGGATAAAGGGACTGTAGATGCAGATGGCGGGCACGCTCAAATGAGGTTTCTGCTTTGGGAAAGCCAAGGCCTTTTCGCAGAAGTCCTTGATCTTGGCTTCGTTGTCGAAGGCTTCCAAGGTGGTGAAGTCGATGCTTTGGAAGATGGTGCGCAAGGCTTCCTTTTCGTGCCCTTTTTTCTTCTCTTCGTTGAGAATCAATGCGATGCGTTCGTTGAGAGCGGCTTCGCTATGGTTGTAGGGTTTGAATTTCATGGTGGTAAGATTTTAGGCTTCAAAGGTAAGGTTTTTTATTGGATTGGCGGCAATAAAGTCTCCAAATTCGTCTTCATCCGCCATTTCCATTGATTCTTGGCGTTAGCTGGGACGTTGATTTGGTCGTCGGCGGGGTTGGGCGACCAATTCTTTTCGTCCAAGTCCAAGAGGTCTTGCAGCGGGTAGATGTTCCACTTTGAGGGGCTATCCTGATGCTTCTCCATGATCTTTTTGAGGGTCTTGGCGGTGACTTTGCGGTCGTCGAGGTCGAGGCTGTCGAGGAACTGACGGGTGCGGACGCGGTCTTCGGCCAGCCAGCCGCGCAAGGTGGGCATGTCGTGGGTGCCGGTGGTGTAGACACAGTTCTCGGGCAGGTCTTCGGTCTGCACAAACTGATGCCCGAACACTTTGGGCATGCGTTGCACCTCAAGGCTCATGATACCTAACTCCTGCATGACTTCAGGCACACATGCGGGGATCATGCCGAGGTCTTCGCCACAGGCAATCATCTTCGTTGCGTTAATCAAGGCGGGCAGTTTTTCCAAGGCTTTCTGCTTCCAGAAATCGTTGTGGCGGTGGAAATAGAAGTCCTCGTAAATGCCATCGATAGCGTGTTTCTGTTCCTCGTTGAGGGTTTGGTAGGTCTTGGTTCTGTGCAGCTCGATGCGCGGGATGTACTTGTCTTTCTCGTTTTGGGCGGGGATAAAAAGGGTGTCGAGGCCTTTTTTTAAATGCTTGCTTTTGACGAAATGGAAGCCTTGGCCTTCGATTTCTTCCACACTCAAGGGCAGGGCAGGAGAGAAGTGCCCCAGTAGTCCCGACTTGGCCGTCTTTGGAATTTCCCAGATGCGGAAGAAGCCTAAGATATGGTCGATGCGGTAGGCGTCGAAATAGCGAGCCATCACTTGCAGGCGGCGTTGCCACCAAGCATAACCGTCCTTGGCCATCGCCTCCCAGTTGTAAGACGGGAAGCCCCAGTTCTGTCCCTCGGCGGCGAAGTCATCGGGCGGGGCGCCTACTTGCACATCGAGGTTGAACAATTCGGGATGTGATTTCACATCCACTCCTGATGGATTCACTCCGATGGGAATGTCGCCTTTCAGCAGCAGACCTTTGTCGTGCAAGGTTTTGACGGCCTCGCGAAGCTGTTTGTCGCAGTGGTATTGCAGGAAGAGATGGATCTCTGTGCCATTGCCGTCGCGCCCACCGCAAAACTGGGCATAGTCATGGAGCCAGTCTTCGTTTTCCTTGACGAATTGCTTGAATTCAGCTGTGTCTTTCAGCGCTTCCCATTGTTGCTCGAAAGCGATATGGAAATATTTCCATTTGGCTTTTAGTACCTTTGGGTAATTGACGGATTCCTCCTTGTTGAGCATCGTCCGCATCCGCTTGAAAGCAGAGTCGGTTATAATCCCCAACTGTTCGAGGTTGAGATAAATCGGATTTAGCGCAAAAGCCGAAATGGCATTATAAGGATAGGAATCATGCCAGTCATAATGTGCCGTCGTGTCGTTAATGGGCAGGATTTGGATGATTTTCATGTCGTTGTCCACGCACCAGTTGCCCAATTTTGGCAGGTCGGCATATTCCCCAATACCGAAATCATCCTCCGTGCGCAGGCTGAACAGCGGCACTGCCACACCTTTCATGGTCTGCCTTTCGGTGAGGCCAAACCAATCCCAAACGCGGTCTTTGTCCTCGGGCAAAATGCGGTTGGGGCCGTCCTCCCAACGGATTTGGTCGTTTTCACGGATGAAATATTTGTATTCCGTGGTTTGTATAGACGCACGGCCGTGCGTCTCTACGGAAACCGACCAAATCCCAGGCCCCACATATTCCATCGGAACGGCCTTGTTTGGATTCCAATTGCCTAATTCTGGGGTGTTTCCCGTGAGGAACAATTCCTCGCCCCAGCGGCTGTCGTATCTTAATCGGAATAAGGAGGTCATGATTCGTTAATCGTAATACGCTTCGTCTTCCGGAGTGATGGAATCGATCTTGAAAGTGTCTGCGTCTTTGACAAGGCCAAGCTTCACGTGATATTCGTAGCTTTTTTTGCCTTCATAATAATAGGTATTGGTAACCTTGTACGAAAGCCCGTCAGCCGGTTCAATAGTGCGCTGGCAGTCGCCGATTACATCACCGCCTCCCTGATAAAGGAAGAGCCATATCGCCATGCATTCCCCGTCACAGTCGTAGTCGTATTGGTCTATCAGAAACTGCTTGGCTTCTGGTGTAACATGTTTATATACATGCTGATAGGCTTCCTCTTGATCTTGGTCAAACACTTCCTCCAACCCTTTGTAGAAGTTCTCCAAAAACGCTTTGCCCAACTCTACCGAGGCATCGGTTGTGCTGACGGTGCTCTCTGTGCTTGTTTTGTTGTCAGTGTTTTGTTTGTTGTTTCCGCTGTTGTTGCACGCCATTATGGCGAATGCGACGGTTGCCGTGGTGATCAAAATGAATAGTTTTTCATGATGAAATGGGTTTGATTAGTTTGACGGGGCAAATATAGATAAAAACCTTATTGTTGTCTCCGAAAACCTATTCTATCTTCACCCGACTAATCACCCCGCGGTTGCTCCCCGAATCGAAAAACACGCTGTAGGCATAGCCGCCATGCACCTTGAATACCCTTGGAAAAATCTTTTTGCTGGCCTTTTGTCCCATGCCGACTGTGCCTGCTTCAGGGTCGTAGAGGCCGATGTAACTCATCCCGTCTTCCACAAAAAGACCGTAAGTTTTGCCCGTGGCTTTGTCGGTGAGGAACTCTTTTTGGAAGAATTGTTCTCCCGAAGTGATTTTCATTTGCTGTCTTTTCGCCACTTTGAAGTCGGGGTCGATTTCCACGATTTCACGGTTGTCAAGGCCAACGAATTGAAGCAAACCATTGACTTTCAAGGGGACAATCTGGAGTTCCTTTTTGGCCATCATGGAGCAATACCATTGTATCATTCCAAGCAAGGTTGGGGTTTCTGCCAAGCGAACCAGATTTCCGTCCCAAGTTCCTTCGTTGATGAGGTCGATGCCTGGGCTTCCTCGTTCCGCTTTTTTTATGCTAATGGAAGTTATGCTTTCTCCTTCGCGCACTGGATTCCTGTCCCCGTTTTCTTCATAGATGGACTCGAGGGTGAAGTTTTCCGCCATCGCCTGATGGTATTCGTTTTGAATCTTCATCCATTGCGACTGGCATGCACGATAGCCGAGGGTGTCAATGAAACTGCATAAATATTGGGGCTTCTCCATGGAGCCGTCTTTTTTCATGTAAAGGAAATCCTGGCTCTTGCCGTGGTTGAACTTGAGCCAATAAAGGCCACGGTCGTGGACGATGGTCCTTACAATGTAAGCCCCGTTGTACTCGCACACGATTTTGAGGAGTTTATTACGGTAATCGTCGCGCGAGAAGGTGGAAACGGGCAAAATGCCCTGTTTTTCATCGAGATACACTTGCAGACAACTGTCTTGCCCGACAAGAATGAGGTCGTCGAAAGCGTCAATGTGGAGTTTTTCAAAGAGTTGGTCGAAGTCCTTGTGGGCTTGTTCAATGCCTTCGGTGTCGAGGACGACCATCGATGAAGTCTTGGGCTTGTTCTCCAAAAGGTAGATTTTTCCGCCCAAAAACGCGATGTCTGCGATGTTGCGGTTGGAACCAGATCGGTAAAAGTCTTTGCTTGCCGAGACGCCAACTTCTTGAAGGTCGTAACTCATCTTGCGCATACGGAAACTGACGTTGATGGAATCGCGCTGCAACTGCTTAGGCGTGAGGCTCACCAAAGTATCTTGATAGCCGATGCACGAATAATACAGGTTGACGGTCTCCGAGCGGTCGAAAAGCGGCAGTTCATAATGTCCTTTGGCATCGGTGCTGGTGCCGTAAGGCGTGTTCACGATGCTGATGTTCACATTCTCCACGCCAAGATTGCCGTAAACGGTGGTTTTGGTTTGGGCGAAAAGTGAAGAAGCAAAGAATAGCAATAGTAATGCAAGAATAGAGTTCTTTTTCATAACGCACTCATTTTACAGTGATTGTAGCATATTTATATTTCTCCCCGTCGTCAAACCGCAGCAGATACTCGCCCTTGTAAAGAGCCAATTTGAACCTCTTTTCATTCTTACCGTACATATACTGGTCGATGGGAACACATTGTTCGCCTTCCGATTTCAAGAACGCGCTCACGCAGCCTTCGGGGAAGCCGTTTTTGTTGATGAAGGGACGGTCAATAGTGTAAAGCACCTTGCCGTTGTAAAGTTTCCAGTCGGGGATGTTGTCTTCGATGAAGCGCGTGCGCGGCAGGCAGCAGGTGGCATCCATGCCTGAGTTGTTTGGATAGATGTGTTTCACAGTATCATAACAGATAACCGGCTCACGGACGGGCAGGGCATCAATGCGGTTAAAAAATGCGGTACGCAGCGAGTCCATACTTTCGTATTGTTCAGAGAAAGTCATGACGCTGCAATCCATCGTAAACGGGTCGATGCCAGTCTTTTCCTTGAAAAACCCACCCATCATCGACCACCCTTTGCGGTCTGAGATATGCCCCATGCCTCCATAAACCAAAAATTTCGCTTCGAGGTCCTTGTCAAGGATATTCTTGATCAGGTTATCTGCTTCATTCCTCTCGCGGTCAACGCCCCAACCATCGGCCTCGTATGGCACCAGTGTATAGCCTATGTTGAGCGCCGTCCTTAACAGGTCGCCGAAAACAGGTTCATCGCTATAGAATCCCGTCTCGCCAAATAGCACGGTGCGCCGCTCGTTCACCAAGGAGTCCTTTGCAAATAAGGTTTCAGCGGCAAAGTAACGATATCCGTTTTGGTAACAATTTTCCAACCAACTGATGACAAAAGCCCTGCTATGGGGATTAAAATGCATCTCGTTAAGCATGATGACACGATTGTTTTCGATAATGCTGTCCATTACTTCCGACAAAGGTATAGCCATTACATTTTCATAGGTCTTGGCCAAACGCGTTTTGTCTGAAAACAAGTTGCCTTTTTCAGCCATACGCATGGCATCCTTGTAATGCCCTACCCGTGAATACAGAATACTCAACAGGTCATGATAGGGACGCTCAAATTGTGACCCGACATAAAGGCTGTCCTTACTGATGAGTTTCTTCAACGAACGATAGCTGAATCCATCTTCCTTGGCTACTGCGTATGGGTTTTGGAGTTCGTTTTGCGCCACGGCGCTTTGAAAAGTTAATGCTGACAACAGCAATAGAATGTAAATCTTTTTCATAGAGTGTGATTTTGACAGTTTAACTAGGAAAAATTCAAGTTAAATACTACAAAAATCATACCGATTTTGATAAAGAATCAATCAAAATTCAGTCTATCCTCACCTGATACAATGCCTTTCGGTGGTTGATGCCCGTAGGATAAATGAAATACAAAACGCCGTCGTGAATCCTCATATTCTGAGCAAAGGGATATCCGCTGAGGTCCATCACGGAGGTGGCCGTTCCAGTTTTCAGGTCGATGCGCTTCAGGGTATAGATGCCATCGTTGACGAAGAAGGTGTAGAATTCCTTCCTGGCTGCGTCATACAACATTTTCTGTTTCCAGCGGCGGTCGAGTTCCATCTTGCCGTTCCATTTGCGGTATTCGTGGAAGGTGAGGGGATAGCGCTCCAATTCATTGCCGACGGCATCGAAGACAAGGGTCTCGTGGTCGGTGTAGGCAAAGAGATAGAACTTGTTGTCGATGGCGTATAAAGGGTTGTAAATGCGAGTGGTAGCCCAAAAGTCGATGCCTGTTTTTGTGCGGATCATCAATGAAATGTCGTCACGGCCCTCTTCGTCTACGATGTAATGCAACAAGTAAGGCTCCTTGTCACTGCCAAGGATATTGCAGTAATATCCCATTTCTTTGTTAAAGTAAAAGTAACGCCCTGTGATAAAGACGCAGTCGGAAGCCGCCACAATGGTGGAGAACCTATCATAGAAGGTCTTTCTCGACATGGAATGATAGAAGTTCATCAGTATTTTCTTTCCGTTGTCCAGTTCCATGAATCCAACTTGGCTGGCTTGATAGTCGTTGATGACATAGATGTCGCCGAAAGCATCCTTGGTGAGATACTTGTAGCGCGACGATATTTTCATTTCGTGGAGCGTGTCCATGTCGAAGGAAAGGTGAAGCAGTGCTGAGTTTCGGCGGCGGTAGGCAATCAAATAAATGCCATCCTCACGGAGGGTGTAGTCGATGACTGTCATTACTGGGTTATCAAAGGCTATGTGAGGCGCGTTGGCCGTCACTTCCACTTCAAGCAACTCATGGCTTTTGGTTTTCATCTTGACCATCAAGTTCTTGCCGTTGATGTCTTTGTCTTTTATGGTGTAATAGGTCGGCTCAAAGACCATGTGGGCAAAACGGAGTTTTTCGCCGGCTTTGGCATAGCTGTAGGTGAAGCGGCCCAGCTCGTCAGTGACTGAAACGAGTAGTGAGTCGTGGGCGTAGACACTTACGTTCTCAATGGCTTTGCCGTTCTCGTCCTTGCAGTAGCCTTGCACAATTTGGCGCTCTTGGGCGTAAATGTTGGCTGCCAACAGTAGGAACGCAAACAAGGTAAAGGCGTTATTCATTTTCATGATGCTATGATTTGATGTTTTTGCAAAATTATAGCCAAAAACCATCAAATACCCAAATTTCAAAGCCCAATTCAGATTTTTCTAATACAGTAATGTTGATTATCAGGTGTTTAATGAAAAATCTATTCAGATTTTTCCAGCTTAAACAAGGTTAAAATCGGGTTGGAACCAGCCTTTTTTTTCAGGTTGGAGCGGTATTTCAGGGCCGTGTATTCGGTGAAGCCCATCAGTTCGGCCTCTTCCTTTGCTCGGAAACGAAGGAAATTGAGTATGGCGATATGACAATCTGTTTCGCTCAATTCGGGATGTGTGGAGATCAATTCGGGCATGGCTTTCGGATAGACGGTCTCAAATTCCGCCAAAATCTGTTTCAAGCGGTTCTCGCTGCCCGATTGGTAAATCGTCATGGCGCGCTGTTGCAGTACTTCCCGCGTGTGTTGTGCGGCTTGTTCCATCTTGGCTTGCAACTCACGTTCTGCCTCGTCGTGGCGTTGTTGGACTTCATTCAACTGGCGTTTGGCGTAGGCTTCTTGCGCTGCCAAACGTTTTCGGTTTCTTCGCCGAACTACGACCACCACAGAAACCGATACTATCACAGCCAAAGGCAATCCCACAATGAGCCATGTTCTGATTTTCTTTTTCTTCTCAATGAGCAATTTGGCTTCTTGTTCTTTTTGCAAATGTTTCTGAAACAGTTCGTTGAGGTATGAAACCCGCGCCATTTTCACCCTTTCTTGTTCCGTGTGTTCCGCATGATAGACCGCGTATTGCGAGGCTTCCAATGTGTCGCCCTGACTTTGGTAAATGTCGTGCAAGAACTTGGCTACCAAGGCTTTGGTTTCAATGTTTTTGCTTTGTTCAAAAGTCGGTTCCAGATAAACCAAGGCTGAGTCATACTTTTTTTCGTTGTAATAAATCTGCCCAATGAGGAAGAAATGCCATGGCTTTTCGTAGGAATCGGCTTTCGCTGCAATGCGTTTCAAGTCGCTCACGGCGGGTTCAACCTCCTCGCTTGAAACATAGTTGAGATTGGCTTTGCTTGATATCAAGACCTTGAAAAGCCAGTTGCTTGTGTCGGGCAGTAGTCGCAGGGCTTCATCATAATAATACTGTGCACTGTCCCACTGCTGTAGTTTGTCGTATTGCAACCCAATGTAATACAACGAATTGGAATAATCGTCTGGGAAAACAGGTTTCAATCTGTTGAAAACGAGTGCCTTTTTGAAACAATAGATAGCGGGTTCCTGCATGAATTGGTCGGAAAATAGGCCACCGAGACGGCAATGGATCAGCATCATGAAACGGGGAAGGTGGGGTATGATGTGTAGAGACGTTGCGTGCAACGTCTTTTTTGATGTCGTGTTTTGAGACGTTGCACGCAACGTCTCTACAATTGGGAAATGCGTTTCCATGATTTCCAAGGCGCGGATGTATTCGTTGTAGGCCTCGATGATGCTGTCGTGTTCCTGATAGCCAACACCATTCATATAATGGGCGCGGGCGGACAAAAATACGTTATTTGGGGACATGTTTTGGGCGGACGCATTTGATGCGTTCCTACATTCCGATTCGGTCTGTAGGGACACACCGCGTGTGTCCGTCCCGTGCATTTTCACTATTGTTAACGAATCAAAATAATCCACTGACCACAACAGATTTTCTCGGTTGGTTTGTGGATAACCATTTTTAAACAGCAATTCCGACAGCAGCAAGTGTGCATATCGTTGGTTGCATTCCGTTCTTGTGGAGAGGGTGATGGTCGCGCTATCGGGTTTGAAATAATAAATCAGGTGCATCAAGGCACTGTCTGGATGATACCACATTAGGCTGTCGATATACAACAATTCGGGCGATACCTCGGGTTGTAGAGACGTGGCGCGCCGCGTCTCTACAGGGTCATGGCATGAGGCCAAGGCCAACAAAACAAACCATCCTATTAGTATCCTGTTCAGTTTCATCGCCGCAAAATTAGTCAAAATTCGGTCGGTTGAATGCGAAATGATTATCTTTGCGCCATAAATCAGACCACTATGACCGCTTTTGATTTCTTCAATATCCTCTGCTCGATTCCGAAGACGCTGCGCTTCAACCTGCATTATTTTCCGTTGAAAACGGCATTGAAGCTGCCCGTGGTGGTGTCGCACCGCACCTATCTGCGCGAACTGCACGGCAAGGTGGAGCTTCCTGAAAAGGTGGAAAGGGCGATGATAAAAATCGGTTTCGGCGATGTGGGCCACTACGACCGCAAGCGCTCACGAAGCATCTGGCAGGTGAGCGGCACGGTCATCTTTGGCGGCAAGGCGAGCATTGGGCATGGTTCGAAGATTTCGGTGCGCGGAAACCTGTTTTTTGGCGATGGCTTCAATATGACTGCAGAAAGCACCATTGTCTGTGCCAAGGAAATCCGTTTCGGCAACGACTGCCTGCTGAGTTGGGACATTCTCGTGATGGACACCGACGAGCATCCCATATATAGACACGAGACTAATAGACACGAGACGCGAGACTCTGTCCCGAGTCCCGAAGTCCCGTGTCCCGTGTCAAATAATTCGGAAAACGAACGCATCAATCCCGATAAGCCTATTGTTGTAGGCGACCACGTCTGGATCGGATGCAAGTGCGTGTTGCTGAAAGGTGCCGAGGTGCCCGACAACACAGTCGTGGCAGCAGGCACGCTGCTGACCTCATCATTCACGGGCGAGCATCAAGTCATCGGCGGCAACCCGCCAACTATCCTCAAGCACGATATCCGCTGGGAACACTGATTACAAATCTCTAACCGAACTGATCCGAATTATTCTGAATAGTTTTGGATACATTCGGGTTGATTCGGTTAGAGATTCTTCAAATTATAGCGTGTCAATGACGGTGCAGAGGTTCTCGAAGATTTGCGGGATCTCGCCTACACCGTTTACCGCATGCAGGTTGTCCTTGCCTTGGTAGAAGTCCAGCACGGGGCGCGTCTTGGCCTCATATTCCACAAAGCGGTGCTTGATGGAGTCGAGGTTGTCGTCGGCGCGACCGCTGGTCTTGCCGCGTTCAAGCATCCGCTCGATGAGGAGTTCTTCAGGTACTTCGAGGCTCAGCACGCCGGTCAGCGACATGCCGAACTTCTCCATCATCTCGTCCAAGATCACGGCTTGGCGCACGGTGCGCGGATAGCCGTCGAAGAGGAAACCGGCCGAGTCCATGTTCTCGGAGAGCTTCTTTTCGATGATTTGGGCCACGATCTCGTCGGAGACGAGGTTGCCTTGGCTGATGATTTCCTTCACTTGAAGACCTAATTCGCTCTCAGCGGCAATTTCCTCGCGGAGGATTTCACCGGTGGAGATATAAGTCAGGTTATATTTCTCGCGCAGGAACTGCGATTGCGTTCCTTTGCCTGCCCCGGGAGGGCCAAAGAGTACGATGTTTAGCATGGTATGTTGTTTTTAATTATGAATGCTGAATTATGAATGCTGAAATCGCAGATTCGACGAAGTCAATGGCGCAATGCGACGCTTGGCTTCGCCCTTCATTCAGCATTCCTCATTCCACATTCAGCATTTTTATTCAATGATTTTATAAATATCTGGTAGGTTCCTTCCTTGTTGGTCATAATCCAAGCCATAGCCCACGATGAATTCGTTGCCGATGTCCATGCCCTTGTAGTCGATGGGGTAGGTGTATTGGAAGTTATTCGGCTTGAAGAACAGCGTGGCGATGCGCACGTCGGCAGCCTTCAAGTCGCGGAGTTTCTGGGTGGTGTAGCGCAAGGTGTGGCCCGTGTCGACGATGTCCTCCACGATGACCACATGGCGGCCGTTCAAGGGATGGTCCAAGCCGATGAGCTCGCGAACGACGTTGGTAGTCTCTGTTCCCGCGTATGACGACAGCTTGACGAACGAGATTTCGCAGGGAATCGTCAGTCGTTTGAACAACTCAGAGGCAAACATGAAGGCACCGTTGAGAATCACGAGAAACAACGGATTCATGCCGTCCAGATCGTGGTTGATTTGGTCGGCCACATTTTGGATGCTGGCTTCGATTTTTTCTTGGGGGATGTAGAGCCCAAATTCCTTGTCAATAACTTTTACTGTTTTCATTTTCAAAGGATTGAGGTTTGTTTGTCCTTCTGTTAAGGCGATACAAATATACAAAATGCTTCCATTGGGTCAACCGCATGGGGAAAAAAACTATTTTTGCGTCATAAACTAGGTCCCTGAGCCTGTCGAAGGGCCGACCGATAAAATGACAGTACTTCGACAGGCTCAACAACCTGCTTTAACTGAACAACTGATAACTGAACAACTGACAACTGAACAACTGACAACTGAACAACTGACAACTGATATGACTCCAATAGTAAGCATCATCATGGGAAGCACGTCTGATCTTCCCGTTCTCGAAAAAGCCGCGCAGTTTTTCGATGAGATGGAAATCCCGTTTGAGATGAACGCCCTAAGCGCGCATCGCACACCGCAAGAGGTTGAAACCTTTGCTCGCGAGGCCCAAGGTCGCGGCATCAAAGTGATTATCGCCGCTGCTGGCATGGCCGCTGCCTTGCCCGGCGTGATTGCTGCCAATACCACTTTGCCCGTTATCGGCGTGCCCGTCAAGGGTATGCTCGATGGTCTCGACGCCATGCTGTCCATCATTCAGATGCCTCCTGGCATTCCTGTGGCCACAGTGGGCGTGAATGGTGCCCTCAATGCCGCCATCCTTGCCGCCGAGATGCTGGCTTTAGGCGATGCGCAAATCGCTTCCAAGGTGGCGAACTATAAGGAAAATCTGAAGAACAAGATCACCAAGGCTAATGCCGAACTGAAAGAGGTTCAGTACAAGTTCAAAACAAATTGATTTGGTGTGAAAACAGTAGAGACGTTGCACGCAACGTCTCTACAACTCAACTCCTGTTTTCCGCGATTTTCAGTTGTGATTTTATAAGTGCTTAAATTCCAGTAG
>CAMHJX010000033.1 GCA_946185535.1 uncultured Bacteroidales bacterium | reverse complement strand
GTTTATCACCTTTTATGTATTTTTGGTACTTTTGCATGTCTTTCGACCGCTCGTGCATTTTAACAGGAAACAAGCATCTAATTTCAGCCAACATCTCATTCCAAATGCAATGCGAAGCATGGGTTCGGAAATTAGCCCCACGAGAGGGGTCATAGCTTTGGGTTGCTTTGACCAAGGCCTCATCACCCGCACTGACAAGGTCATCAACCGTCACCCACGAGCATTTTTGACACCGCATACTAAGTTTCCTGGCAAGAATGCCAACCAAATCGTGGTTCGCTTGAATGAGCTGGCTTTGATTGGAGGTAATGGTTTCGAGGTTGCGGCAGCTCAAGGTGCCATTGATAAGAGAAGAATTGTCTTTCATAGCCTTGTGTTTTTAATTAAGTTATTGGATATCAAATTATTATCTTGTTTAACACGGGTCAAAACCAGAGCATAACTATCGAAGCCAACACTAAGGAACCGATATGTCGAGGGTCATAATCTTTAATTGCAGAGTGCTTGATAGACACAAAAACTGTACCAAAATGTTAAAAACTGAACAGAAATTTTCTGTTTTTAGATTGTTTTTCTTTGGTAGGGGGGCGTGTTATGCCTTTACGTTTTTTGTCATTACCTCTCAAAATGCTGGTAGTCTTTCATCCTGCGCCAATTGCCGCCCCATCGGAATCTGTATGAGGTGAAGACTTTTTTGCAGTAGTCGTCTTTGTCGATTTTGTGCGGGAAATCCTTGCTTCTATCCACGAATTCTTCTGCCGTCGATGGTTGGATCAGTTTGCCTCTTACGCAGGGGTTCTGCAAGGGGTTGATGTCGACAGCCATGCCATAAGCGTGCCGCGAAAGGATTTTGGTACCTGTGATGTAACGGTAGTTGAAACAAGAGGTGTTGTTGGCTTGCATCGAGGCCTCGTCATCGGCATCAAAATCATCCACTAGGTGCATGCTGTAAATGGGATAAGCCTGTGAAAACAAAGTCTTGAAGATGCAGAGCAAATCATGGGCAATGGCTTTGTTGCAGACCATCTCGCCCTTTTGAATGTTTCCATCGAAATCGTAATAAGGAAGCGTGAGATAGCGAAGTTGGCTCATGGAAATCTTGGCATTGTCGGGAAACGAATGACCTCTCATGCGTATTTCCACTTCTTCTGGAACGGGCTGCGAAGCAAACACATAAGTCCCAATCATCACAGTGTCCTCAGCATCTTCGTACGTCCATGAAATCGTGTCGATGACTTCCTCCTCTATCTGAGGCACGGCTTCTTCAACGATGTCGGCTTTCGGGTTTTCGCTCACGGGTTGTTGCCTGCTGTCGCACGAAACCATCGTTAAGCTCAAACCCAGCAGGAGTGCTGCTGCAAACATCAGTTGCCTCATTGTGTGAACGGTATTTTGTGTCATTCCCCTTTCACCGTTCTGTTCAGCCATTGGCAGAAGTCCTTGGTCTTTTCGAACTCAGAGAGCACCCAATCTACGAGATGCGGGTCGGAGAGGCGTGTGTCGGGGAGATCCTGGACCAAGAGCCAGTCGCGTTGTTTGAAGAGCTCGGCCTGTGGGTGGTCTTTGGGATAGCCGTTGGGCACGCGCTTCATGGCGTGGCTGGTATCCAAGTCAAATCCTTTTGCTTTGGCGATGGCCTCCACCAAAGGCTCACCGTTGAAGAGGATTTCGTCCCGGATGGTCTTCAGCATGGCCGTGTCGGGCATGTACATTCCCGTGCAGAGCATGTTGTGACCGAGGTATTCCGACTCTTTGGCCTCCAAATGGAAGTAGTAACCGCTCAGCATCGATTTCTTGCCTTCGGGGCAGACGAACACGCCGAAATGGGTTTTGTAAGGTCGCTTGTCGGGCGAGAAGCGCGTGTCGCGGTAGAAACGATAAGTGCAGTCTTTCAGGGTCAGGCCTTTGCAGTTGTCGTCAAATTTCTGCACACCGGCAATGATTTGCTCAGCCAAAGCATTGAAATTGGCCTGTGCCGTTTGGTACTGCTTCTTATGCTCTTGAAACCAAGGGCGGTTGTTGTTATGTAGGACGTCGTCGAGGAAAGTGAGGATTTCTTCCATGGGTGAAAATTTTGGCAAAGGTAGGGATTTATTTCGTTTCAAACACTGCCTTTTTCGACATTAAGGTCATGGAAAGGCCTCGCGCCACCATGAACATTAGGAAGGCCATCCAAAGGCCATGGTTGCCGAAGCGAGGCATTAATAATAAGGTGGCGGGCAGGAACACACCAATGGCTGAGATAAGCATAGTGTTTCGAATGGCACGCGCTGCCGTGGCACCGATGTAGACACCGTCCCAGAGGAAAGCGGCGAAGGTGATGAGCGGGATGGCAGCCAAATAGATGTGGTAAGGTTGAGCCATCGGGATGATACCAGGCTGGTCACTGACGAGACGGATGAACCAGTCGGGGAAGAGGGCATAGAGCACCGTAAATGGCAAGGCGATGAGGAAACCCCAAAGAAATAGCAACTTGACGGTTTGGCGGAGCTGTTTTGGGTCATGCGCACCCGTGAAACGACCCACCAAAGCCTCGCCCGCGTAGGCAAAGCCATCAGTGAAGTAGGAGAAGATGTAGAAGAACTGCATCAAAATCATATTGACCGCCAGCATGTCGTCACCGAGTTTGGCCGACTGGTTGTTGAAGAAAGCGATGCTCAGCACAAGCAGGATACTGCGGATCATGAAGTCGGCATTCACTTTGAAGAAACGCTTCAGCTTGTCGGCTTGCAGTAGGATAACCCGTCGGATGGGGATGAGGTGATAGCGGAACTTGGCGAAGAGAAAGATGATGGCAGTCAGCAGGCCGCAATATTGCGCGATGACAGTGCCCAAGGCTACACCCGTGACGCCCATGCCCATGGCATTGACAAAAATGACACTTAGCACGATATTGACCACATTTGTAAGGATGGCGATGATCATGGGGATGGTGGTGTTTTGCATGCCGATATACCACCCGTTGAAGGCATAGAGGCAAAGCACCGCTGGCGCTGCCAAGATGCGCACGTGGAAATATGTTGAAGTATAAGCCAACACTTCCTCACTGCCGTTAAGCAACTTCATGCTGAGCCATTCCACTGGACTTTGCAATGAAAGCACCAAAACGGTGGCAATCAGTGCAATGCAGAGCGAACGATAGAGCGAATAGGCGATTTCGACGCGGTCATTGGCACCGTAGGCCTGTGCCGTAAACCCCGTCGTGCCCGCCCGCATGAAGCTGAAGATGGAGTACATCACACTGAAGATGGTGCCACCCAAACCGATGGCCCCGATGTAGGCCACCGAATCCTGATGTCCCATCAGCATCATGTCGACGAAGCCCAGCAGCGGCACGGTGATGTTGCTGATGATGTTGGGGATGGCGAGCTTCAGTATTGAGCGATTGAGGGAGGTTTTTGGCATAAAGGAAATCAAGAGTGAATCTTACAGTTTCTCATATTTGGTATGCCTTCCATTTGGGAGGTATCGTAAGGTCAAAATTAGGCAAAGACAAGTGTATCGTATCAGGCATGATGCACTGTCGAAAGCGTGATTCATAGCGCTCCAAATTAATTACACGGGAAGAACTGATGTTGCTCAAACTGTTGGAATGGTGAAAAGGTGGAAAGTAAACAAACACCTTCGTCTCGGATTCTAAGGCCAGTTCAATGGCAGGAAGCATGTCGCTATCAGCCGACACCACGATGGCAACATCGCAATTATGGTTGTTGGCGTCGTTGACAATTTGGGTTGCAATTCTGACATCCGACTCTTTCTCCTCGTAAGTTTGTATCAAATAACCGCAGTTGAAGCATTTGATGTTTTTTCGCAGGTATTTTCCCAATATCAACTGAAATTTCGGATTCTCTTTATTGGCTTGGAAAAAGGCGTTTTGGCGCAATGCCTTGTCAACATTATCTGGCTTTGCGGAAAAGTATTTCACATTTACAAGCTCTTGGTTTGGCTTCATAAACATCTCAAAGAATTTTACCATGTCAAGCCAATAGTACCGCCTCCATCTATGATTCTTTTTCAACCCGTAATAGAAGTTGAAGCCATCCACATAAACTATAACTCGCTGTTTATCCATTGATTTTAAAAAATTAAGCCCACTTGTTTAGAGTGGGCAGGCCTTAGTATTTTCCACCTAAGGGGGATTCGTTGCAAAAGTACAATTATTTTCAATACAACGCACATTTAGGAGAATTTTTTTGAGTATTTTAGTCAACCCTTTTAGGAAATAATTGTTTTTCCTAACTTTGCCGCAACAAAACGACTAAACTATGATCTTCTATTTCTCTGGCTGTGGCAACAGCAAACATGTGGCGGAAACTATCGCCGCAGGGCTCAACGACACATTGACTTTCATCCCCGAAGCGGCTTGCGAAGGCCGTTATGAATACGAATTGGCCGAAGGCGAAAGCCTTGGCTTTGTGTTTCCTATCTATGCTTGGGGACCACCGAAATTGGTGATGGATTTCATAGAAAAAATAACTGTAAAGGTCGGCCCTTCGACGGGCTCAGGGACCTTGTCTTACGTTTATTTTGCCTGCACTTGCGGCGATGAAAGCGGCCTTTCCGAAAAGGTGATGCGCAAAGCTTTGGCACGAAAAGGCTGGTCGCTGTCGGCCTGCTTCAGTGTGCAGATGCCAGAGACTTTCATCGGTATGCCAGGCTTCAAACTTGACACAGAGGAGAACGTCAAAAGGAAACATGCAAAAGCCGATGCCATATTGACACGCAACATACCTAGACTTGCCAATAAGGAGCATTTTTCGGAGATGGTTAAAGGTGGCGCGGCATGGATGAAGACATATATGATACATCCTGGTTTCAGTCGACTCGCAACCAGCGATAAACCATACCATTTCACTGATGCCTGCATCCACTGTGGCAAATGCGTGGAGGCGTGTCCGTTAAAGAACGTCACCCTCGAAGACGGTCACCCGAAATGGAATGGCAACTGCACCATGTGTATGAGTTGTTACCACCATTGTCCCGTGAACGCCATCCAATATGGCAAGACGACGGTGGGGAAGGGACAGTATTATTTTGGGAGAAGATAATAAGCTATCAGCCGTCAGCTTTCAGCTTGGTCATACGGTGCTATTAGCTGACGGCTGATAATAAATGGCTCAATTAAGCAATTAAACATTCAACGATTCAACATAAATACATATCTTTGCCTCGTAAATTATTCATTATTATTAAAAAAAGAAACACTATGAAAAACAAGCACTACTATTCAAAAGCACTATTTGCTACCGTAATGGTTTTATTATTTGGTGCCGCTACTGCGGTTGCACAATGCACCATTCCTATCGCCCCAGGCCAATCCTATTTCGAGGATTTTCAATCAGGCGAGATGGAATGCTGGACGGTGGAGACGACGAGCTCTGCCACTTGGGCGGTAATGCAAGGAACGAATTCCAACGTGGCGGCTTTCCAAAATGCCAGTGCGGGTCAAGAAGCCCGACTGGTGTCGCCCACCTTCGATTTGACGGGTAGCAACACCGCTACATTTAGTTTCGTTTATGCGATGATGGCCTTGTATGATAATGACGAGCTCACGGTGAGCTATCGCACGTCCCCTTCCGACAATTGGCACCAATTGGCCACATATAGCATCAACGACTGGTCGAATTCCTACGATGCCTCATTCACGTTGGACGACTTGAGTTCCACCTTTCAGATCTCGTTCTTGGGTCACAGCAATGGCGGCTACTACATCTTTATTGACGATGTTGAGATTGCCACCGCTGGCGGCTGTGCTCGTCCTTCGGGGTTGAGTGCCACTGAGATCACCACTAACTCAGCCCTCCTTGGATGGTCTGCGGTAGGCAACGAAGAGAGCTGGACGATTGACATAAACGGACACCAAACTACCGTGACTTCGCAACCTTATCTTATGGAGATGTTGGAGCCAAACACAGATTATAACTTTCGTGTGAAAGCCAACTGTGGCGATGGAATGGAATCGGAGTGGTCGCAGCCTACGACGTTCAAAACACTATGCGACGTGATTGTTGTCACCGATGATACGCCTTATTTCGACGACTTTGAAGCTTCGGAGGAGTTTGTGTGCTGGCAAAACCAAATTGAAGCAGGCGAGGATGGTTGGGTGATCGACCCAGGATATCTTATTCTCAACAACACAGCCTTCTTCATCTGGCTTGGCGATGCAGCTTGGCTCATCTCTGCTCCCTTGGACATTTCCGCTGTCACCGAACCCATCCTGACTTTCAAGCATCGTCAGCGTAGTCTGGGGGCTCATGTTGACGAACTTTCCGTTTATTATGCCACCTCTTCTGATGATTCCTGGCACCTGCTCGACAACTTTATCAATGCTTATGAGGATTGGGTGGAAGAATCGTATGCATTACCCTCTGCCTCGGGCACTTATTATATCGCCTTTAGGGCAAAGTCGAACGATGCCGATGGCGTGTATGTCGACGATGTGAGGGTAGGCAATTATATCGATGATGGTTTTGAAGAGACCTCTTCCCTTGCCGTGAGTGTCAGCCCCAATCCCACTTCGAGTAGCGTCACGATTGAGGCTAATACAGCTAAAGGCGAGGTTGCTGTCTTCGACCTGTTTGGCAGGCAAATGATGTCTGCCACGCTGTTGGAAGGCCGTGCCGAACTCGACCTCAACGATGTTGCCAAGGGTGTCTATGTGGCACGCATCTCAAGTGAGGCAGGCACAAGCACGATTAAGCTGGTGAAGGAATAGAATGGGGGTTATTGCTATACAAACAGAAAACGAATTTGCAGGAATCCCCATTCCTGGTTTTGTTGACATAATTCTTAATAATAGAGATGGACGAGCAGATGAAGCAATGTACTGCCTTCTGCATCAACGTCTTGGTTATCAGTTAAGGCAACGTTTTGAAGTCTACCAGCATCAGTTGTTGGATAGTTTCGATGATGTTATCGAAGATTTCTTTCTCTATCTTCGTGAAGGAAATGAAGGGAAGAATCAATCTCCTTATTTAGTTCTTCGGAGTGTCAACAAGAAGGATTCTTTTGAGTCATGGATTCTTAATACCTTCCGAAATTACCTTAGTGTACGCGCCACCAAAGAGGGTCGAGTCACTCATACGGAACCATTGGCTGAAAGTGTTGCCGATGTTGAAACTTTTTCCTCTGAGTTGACCGATGAACAGAAGCTTTCCGTTGCCTCGGACTTGCTGGCCTATGCCCATCAAAAACTCTCATCTCGTGACGGTTTTATTTTTCTCCGAGCCATGCTTACGATGCTTAACAAGCAGAAAGCAATACCAAATGAAGCTATGGCTAAAGCACTCGGAATGACCGATGTTTCATACCGCGTGACCGTTCATCGTATGAAGTGCAATTTGGCTCAATACCGATCCGATTTGTTACGAGGTGAGCATTTCCAACTTGACGAAAAGCACCAACAGATGGCAAGGCGCATTTATGATGATTTTCTTCATCTTTATCCAACGCTTTTGGGCTATTATAGCCAAACCATAGACCAACTTCCTTGTGCTGATGCCATCAAACAGCTGCGCCAAAACCATTACCTCACCACTGGAGACATGATGCATGAAGCCGAACCACATTATTCTACGCTCTCCGTAGAGGCTTTCTGGAATATGCTGAATCGGTTCCTCATTGTTTGACATGAATGTTTTTTTTCTTCTAAAGTTCACTTTTTTTTGAGGAACAACTGTAACATTTTCGGTTTTTACATACTATGATGGTAAAAACAACACAATCACCAATAGTATGAACTTAGTTTTGAGAACGGAAGAAAAGACTACAAAAGCCAAAGAAAAAGAGGAGCTTACGTTAGAGAATGTTCCCAAGGCGGTGAATTATCTCATTAACGAGGTTGCGGAGATGAGGGTCGTTTTGGAACACATAGAATCCCAATTGGGGCTCGGGGTCGACAAACACAGGCCGATAGAAGCCGAAAGAGCTGCTGAGATTCTTGGACTGACCAAAAACGCAATCAACAAAATGGTTCGGACTAACAGGATACCTTATTATGACAAAGGGGAAAAGATATATTTCTTTGAAGACGAACTTATAAAATGGGTAGAACAGTCTAGGAAGGGAACTGCTTCAGAAAAGTACAAAAGGGAATATGATGAAGAGGATGATATTTAGTGTTGTAAAATAAGATGACAATGACAAGGCAAGAACTATATGAATGGATTTGGAAAGAGCCGGCCAAAAAAGTTGCGGAACAATTGGGCGTTCCTCCAGAGATTCTAAGACAATACTGCCGACGATTGAACATACCGACTCCTACATCAGGACACTGGTCAAAACTCAAATTCGGAAAACCAGTAGAAATACCCGTCTTACCAGAATTCACGGAAGAGATACCACCTATCGAAAGCGGTTTGGAGAAGAGGTCCAAAACAGAAAAAGCAGAACAGGCGTTAATTCAGGAACAAAAGACCGAGGAAACAGTCAAAGAACTAGAAACATACGAAGAAGTTAATGAACCACAAAAAGACAAAGAACTTGTTGTCAATCTTTATACTGACCCTAAGCAGAGAATACAACATGAACTGAAACAGATGGATCAAACTATCTTTGTTGTCCCTGAAATACTGTATGCCAAAGACCCGCTTATCATTGATACCAAAGAATACTATAGGAGAAAAAATGGAAAGTATTTAAAAAGGAATCCCTATAAGAGTAAAATCAATAATCCTCTTGACATACATGTAGAGCCAGAGCATTTGGATCGCGCATTAAGGATTTTCTCTACAATCATACGGGTGTTGAGATTACGCGGACATCAAATTGTGTCTAAAAGCAACCGGAGTACCAATGTTATTGTAAACGCAGAGATAGTTCCAATAAAACTATTAGAAGTAAACCAACGAGTTGAAAACACAGCATCGAATTATCCTAAATACCAATTTGTTCCATCTGGAAAACTGAGATTTGAAATCATTCGTACCAAGGATTTTCATGAATACTCTGTGTATACAGAAGATTCTTCTTCTGCCAAGCTGGAAGATAAAATTCTCAACATCGTTGCAAAAATCGAATACGAAGCGATTTACATCAAAGAAGAGGATGCGAGACAGCAAAGGCTCAGGCTTGAGCGAGAGGAGGCACATAGGAAATGGGAGCTTGAAGAGCAAAGGAGGAAAGAGCTGAAAAAGAGACAAAAGGAGGAAATGGAGAGGTTGAAAGAGGTCTTTCTAAATGCCGTATTATATGCTTGGGCTAATGTTTTAAGGTCTTATGCCGAAAAGTATGAAGTCTTCTTGAACGACAAAGAAACACAGGATGATGATGAATTCGAAAAACTCCAATGGCTAAAAAACAAAGTTGAATGGATTGACCCGTTTGTCGAACACGATGACGAGTTGCTGACAAGTGAACATAAGAAAGAATTGTTTTGGCCTAAAGAGCATGGCTTTTCAAATTTGACTCCCTATCATTCATATCCATCATGGCCGGAATTCAACTTTTGGAATAATCCGTTCAGACGTCGAGGCTAAAAGCAACATACGTTAGATTTATCGACTATAAAACGTAACAATTATAACATGAATTTCAATTTTACGGGAAACAAAGTGTATTTTACCGCGGACACGCACTTCAACCATGCAAATATTATCAAGTTCTGTAACCGTCCTTTCAACGATGTAGAGCAGATGAACGAAACATTGATAAATAATTGGAATTGTGTTGTAAGCAAGGATGATACAGTTTTCCATCTGGGAGATTTCTGTCTGGGAGGTGCCGCTGAATGGACTAGGTTGCTTGACCGTCTGAACGGGAAGATATACCTGATCCTCGGCAACCATGACCTGAAAAATATCCGACAAGGATTTATTCAGCGGTTTGAACATGTGTCTATGCAAATGTTTATCACGGTGGATAAGCAGAAGATGTATCTAAGCCACTATCCCTTCCTATGTTTCGAAGGCGGCTATAAAGAAGTATGGCAACTCTTCGGCCATGTCCACACCAGAAAGAATAACACGGGAATTGATGCAGAGAGGCTTCAGTATCTCTATCCGACCCAGTATGACGTGGGAGTGGACAACAACGACTTTAAACCGGTGTCTTTTGAGGAGGTCAAGTCGATTATTGATAGACAGGTGAACAACGTGAATTGCTACAGGTGAAGCTTATTCTGTCTATCGAAACGAAAGAAAAAGATTCTTTAAAGCCAAGTAATGGCGCTAAAGAAATGTCAGGTGTCCTAAAAGATGTCCTAAAAGAACTATCTGAACGTCAGATTGTTATTTTAGAAATGATAGTTCGTGACCCATCCTTGTCCGCAAAGGCAATGTCGGAAAAGATGTCGGAAAAGATGTCGGAAAAGAATACAAATGTTGAAAGGACTATTGAAAGAGATTTGGCAAAATTGAAAAAGCTGGGCATCCTTACTCGTAAAGGCGGTCGCAAGAATGGAGAATGGGTAATTGTTTATAGTCCACAAATAGAATCAGAAACTGAAAACCAATAATTTAGGAGGGATATATTTTGAAATAAAAGATACCCATGTGATCATTTCCCGTCAAATCCATTTTTTTGATGGAATCCATGTAACATTTTCGCATTTCTCATACTATAAGGGTGAAAACAAAAAAATCACATATAGTATGAGTTTGGATTTATACATTACATCAAAGATCCCTGTCCGTAAACGCGGTACTGGGGTGTATGTGAGGGAAAACGGAAGAACCCTAGAATTGAGGACGCTGAATGAGGTTATTGACCATTTCCCAGATGCCGACATTAGCCATATCAAAGAATATGTGTATGAGACTGATGAGGTTTGGCACGAGAACATCACTCACAACATGACGGAAATGGCGGATCATGTTCCCATTGGCGAACTAACCCTTTATGATTATTTGTGGCGCCCCAAGGAACACGGTTTCGAGATGGCAACAGTAGACTATATGAAAGGTGTGTTTGAAGGTCTACTGTATCTGAAAAAGCACAAAGAAGAGCTGTTGCCTTATGAGCCTCCCATCAACCCAGAGACAGGAGAACGATGGGGTAACTATGACCTATTAGTGTCGTTTTGTGCTTCGCTGGTTAAATGCTTGATGGAGTTGGACCTTTCTCAGGAATTTGAAATAGAGTCAGACGTATGAAAATCAAAAATGCTCGACGCCGCATTCTATATCTAATAAAGGTGCATGGTTGTGATATGGAACAGTTGTTTTTATAAGACTGGTTTGACTTTTCTCAGCGGTACCCACTCTGTTGCAGCAATCACTTCGGCAACTTGTTGGGTAGTGATGTCTTCGCGTTTGTAAGGCAATGAGATTTCGTTTCCAATCTCCTCATCATGGGTATACTTGTTGGGAATAGACGAGATGCTGACATAGTCTGATTCGTTGACCATCTTAAGCAAACGAGACGTGGCATCGCATACCACTCCTATTCCAGCGTGGCAAAAGGCTTCGAGCATATTAATTACGTCCTGTGAGTAACCATAAACACTGAAATACAAGGAGAAATACCAGTGCCCTTCTGGAACAGGAATCTCTTCGTCATCCCAACCCTCTCCTTTTTTGTGTGGAGAGAGATGGACTCTGGCGTAAGCCACATCTAGGCAATGATAGGGACTATTGTCACTTTCCCATTTCAAGAAATCCTCCTCGCTGTCAAGATTTAAGCCTTCTATCTCGCGACCTTTGCTATTGTGTCTAAAGATATCTTCGTCCGAAACATTCTCGTATGCAGATTTTGGCTCTGGTGCAAACGTTGATTTGGTACAATATGCTTCGTAGGCGATGCGCCAAATATGCATATACTTTCTGAGAGTCATCTCGTTGCTTGTCCACAAGGGCATAGAATGCTGCTTTTCTAGCACTCTTTTCACATGTTCAGGATTATTGAAGGTTTTATAGCTGGGACATATCCTGTTGAGGTCTGCTCGTTTGATTTTTCCGTCACGTTTGGTGTAGGGAAGATGCTCATTGATATATGCATTGTATGCATCGGGATTCTCGCAAATGCTATCGACCAATGCAGAAATGTAAATGTCGATTTTCTTCAAGGCCTTTGAAACGTTGCCGCTATCAGGGTCTGGCTTACGTTCGGCATCTATGTGATGAGCGCTTCTGAGATCGATAAATCGCCACTCACGATTGCTAAGTATCAAATAGTGAAAGTCCTTATAGTGACCAGTACATAATTGATACCAATAGTTCCCGTTGGCATCGGCATCTTCTTCGCGGTATTTTTTGGCTGGGGCTTTGATTTCTATCCAAAGAACACGTTGTTCATCATCACCCATCACTTCCAATCGTTGCATGGTTTTCTCTATATGGAGCATGATTTCGAGTGAGGCATCGTCCACCACAACACCGTTTAAATTATTTCTGTGGTCAAGACACATCACTCTCCAAAGGTCGTTGTATTTCAATAATGGTAATTGTTTCATTGTCTCATTTATTTATGTTGTTTTCACCCAATAAGTATATAAAACACAAAAATGTTACAAGAATAGACCATCTTTTTTTACTTTTGTCCCATGAAATACGGAAAACAATGAAGAACAAGACCTTTTTAGCAGCCCTTCTTCTTCTGCCGCTCTTCCTAAGTGCCCAAAGCGCCAACGACTACACCCAATATGTCAATCCCTTCATCGGCACACAGACTGATGAAACGGGAGCGTTGAGTGGTAGCACCTTCCCCGGCGCGACGATGCCGCAGGGCATGGTGCAACTGAGTCCTGAAACGGAGCAAATGGTCACTTGGGACCCTTGTTCAGGCTACGACTATAACAAAGACATCATCTACGGCTTCACCCATACCCACCTCAGTGGTACGGGCTGCACCGACCTCATCGATGTGAGCCTAATGCCTTTGTGCAACGCAGTGACACCTGAGCAGTTGAAGGCCGCTGACTTCGGACAGCACTATAGTCACGACAAAGAGTCCGCTCGACCAGGGTATTATCAGGTGTTGTTACAGGAGAGTGGTGTGAATGTGGAACTCTCGGCAACCACGCGTACGGGCATACATCGCTATACTTTCCCCGAGGGACAGCCTCAGACCGTGGTGCTCGACCTCGACCGTGGCACTTTCCGTGGCGAGGCATACTACTCCAAGCGTCGCACCTACGATGTAATTCAAGCTCAGATTCGCCTTGTCGACGACCACACCATTGAAGGCTACCGTGTCGTTACGGGTTGGGCCAAGATGCGTAAGGTGTATTTCCGTGCCGAGTTTTCAAGGCCGTTCAACCAGCATCTGCTGATGAATGGCGGACTGAATGTCGGGAATAGTGATGTCGTCAACGGTCGTACCCTCCGTGCTTCCTTAAGTTTTGACCCCAAAGAAGGCGAGAAATTGATGGTGAAAGTCGCCATTTCGCCTGTGGATAACGAAGGCGCACGGAAAAACATGCTGGCGGAAGCCCAAAGTTGGGATTTTGACGGCTATGTCAAAGCCGCCCACGACACCTGGCAACGTGAACTCAGCCGCATCGACATCGAAGGCAGCGATGAGCAGAAGACCATTTTCTACACGGGTCTCTACCATGTGCTGATGCAGCCCAACACGATGAGCGATGTGGATGGCCGTTACATGACCACCAACTTCGAAATCAGGCAGATGCCGAAAGGACAAGTCTACCACAGCACTTTTAGCCTGTGGGACACCTTCCGTGCTGCTCACCCGCTTTACACACTCATTGCGCCCGATGTGGCTGCGCAGTTTGTGAGAGATATGGTGCTGCACCATCAGACCTACGGCTACCTGCCTATCTGGGACCTTTGGGGACAGGACAACTACTGTATGATTGGCAACCACGCTATCCCTGTCTTGGCCGATGCTATCATAGCCGAGATTCCAGGCATCGATGTGGAAGCTGCGTATCAGGCCATGGTTGAGAGCAGCACACGGAGCCACTTTAACTCGCCTTTCGAGGTGTGGGAACAATATGGTTACATGCCGCAGACCTTGCAAGACGAGAGCGTGAGCATCACCATGGAGCAGGCTTTTGACGATGCTTGCGTGGCGTTAGTGGCCAAGAAGCTGGGCAAAACGGAAGACTATGAGCACTTTTACCGCCGTAGTATGTTCTACAAAAACCTCTTCGATCCTGAAACGGGCTTCTTCCGTCCAAAAGACGAAAAAGGCAATTGGATGGAAGGCTTCGATCCTTTGTCGTACGAGCAACCTTGCTTCGTTGAAGGCAATGCATGGCAGTATATGTGGTTCATTCCACAAGACCCGCAAGGTCTCATCGACCTCTTCGGTGGCAAGAAAGGCTTCCTGAAGAAACTCGACGAAAACTTCAGCCTCACTGCCACTAGCGGCGAAGTCAACGGCAACGCAAGCGGCTTCATCGGGCAATATGCTCATGGTAATGAGCCGAGTCATCATACCGTTTATCTTTACAATTTTGCGGGTAAGCCCGAGCGAACGCAGGAGTTGGTGGAGCAGGTGAGGAGCGAGTTCTATCGCGCCACACCATGCGGTTATGCTGGCAACGATGACTGTGGCCAGATGTCGGCTTGGTATATTTTCTCAAGTCTCGGTTTCTATCCTTTCCATGCGGGTAGTGCCGAGTATGTCATCGGAACGCCATTGTTCACTAAGGCCACCTTGCATCTTGAGAATGGGAAAGACTTTGTGATATCAGCGCCTAACAAGACCGCAAAACGTATCCATGTCAAGAGCGTGAAGCTGAATGGGAAGCCGATTAAGGATTACACCATTACCCACCAACAGATTATGGCGGGTGGAACTTTAGAGTTTATTATGAAATGAAAGCAAAAAGCATTGTACAAATTGGCATCATTTATCTGATAGCCACAGCGTTGGGATTTCTTGTGTTCAAGGTTTCAAATAATGCCATGTCGGAATTGTGGGCATTGTTTCTGGCCGATGTGGTAGCCACGATTATTGTGTGGTTTTTCGGCCTTATCCATAAGAACGTGTCGGTTTACGACCCCTATTGGAGCGTGGCACCTCCTGTGATGTTCTCCGTTTGGGCATTTTACAAGTCGACCTTCACCTTGCCGGTCATTTTGTTGCACATTGCCGTGTGGTATTGGGGCATCCGTTTGACGGGGAACTGGGCATTTACTTTCAAAGGTCTTGCCCATGAGGATTGGCGCTACACCCGTTATCGCGAGACACAGTCGCCCTTCATTTTCCAAATCATCAATTTCTTTGGCTTGAACATGATGCCGACCGTACTGGTGTTCGCAGTCATGCTTCCTGGATTCGGCTTGTTTGAGTCGACGGAAGCGGCCAACATGTTGACTTGGCTCGGCTTTGCAATTTGCATTTCAGCCGCCACTTTGCAGCTGGTTGCCGATACCCAGATCCACCGTTTTCGTGAAGAACACCCCGGTCAGTATTGTAATGTGGGTTTTTGGAAACACGGTCGTCACCCCAACTATCTCGGCGAAATCTCGATGTGGTGGGGCGTTTGGACAATGTACGCTTCAATCTATGGTTTTGATTGGTTGATCATCGCCCCTTTCGCCATGACAGCACTCTTCCTGTTCATCAGCATTCCCATGATGGAACGGCGCCAGCTCCAAAACAAGCCGGGCTATGCTGAATATAGGAAAAATACAAGAATGTTGATCTGAAGCTTATTTCTTCACAAACTCCACACGACGGTTCTTGGCGCGACCTTCTGCTGTATCATTAGGAGCAATGGGGGAATGTGAGCCCTTGCCCACAGGTGTGAGGCGTGATTGCGCGATACCTTGTTTCACAAGGGCGTTCACGATGGCTTCAGCCCTTTGTTGACTCAGCGGATCGTTTACGGCATCAGTGCCAGTGTTGTCGCAATGGCCTTGCACCTCAAACTCAATCTCGGGATGCTCTTGCATCAGTTTGGCCACACGATTGATTTCAATGACGGATTCAGGCTTCAGGTCGGCCTTACCGGTCTCAAAGGTGATGGCGTAGGAAACGATTTTGCCGTCGGTGGTGAGGCGGTCGTAGAGCGGCACGGCACCTTGTGCGATGCGCACATTGCTCAACCCTGTGTAGCGATAGAATGATCCGCTGGCAAAGAATAAATAGCCAGGAGCCTTCATAACCGGCACGTTAATCATACGTACGCCGTTCACATAGCCCTTGAAAGCTCGCTTGTTGAACGAGAAAGCAAAGTGGTTCCACTCGCCGGCAACCACAGGGTTGTCTTTTTCCAGGTAGTCGCTATTGCCTGAGTTCAGTCCCAGCATCTTCTCTCCACTCGACTGGTTGTCCCCATCCGGTTTCAGCAGGCTCCACGACAGGTTGCACGAGCCGTCTTCCCTATACCAGAATTTTACGTAACTTGATGCATTGTAGTAGCTGTCGTCGCCTCGGTCACCGAAATAAATGTTCATATCGAGCGTTGTCCCTTCCTCGTCCCCCGTATTCATCGGAGCCACGTAGAGGTCGAACTCCACCGTGAACACCTCTGGCAGCCAATCCCATTTCTGTTTCATCAGCGGCATCACCTGTCCCAGGCCGTTGTCGGTGAATGCAATCACATGGCGTCCTTGCTGCTGTGCCATTTCCGCATATCCGTCCAGCAAATCCCACCTCAGCGGGAACTCGCCTATTTTCTCCCCTTCAAAGTTGTCGTCGAAGATGATTTCATCGCCAGGGACGAAGTCGCTCTTGGCGTAGGTGGTTTCTTGAGCCATTGCAGCCATTCCGGCAAACAAAAGCATCGCTATTGCAGTAATAAACTTCTTCATTTTTAATGCGTTTTGATTGGTTTAGGCTGCAAAGATAGAAAGATATTTTAATTCTCACCTCTTTTCGTAATGCTCTTCTTCCGCTGCAATAGAAATAGGCATTTCCTGAACATTGTATGGTATCACCTTCGGTTGGTGCAAAGCCAAGAAATGCTCGTTGAGTAACAATTCCACGCGGAGCATAGTCTCCTCGATGCGCTTGGGTGTCAGTTGGCATTCCCAAATGACGATGACCTGCCAGCCGTTGTCGTGCAGCATTTGATAATTGCGTTGGTCGCGCTCCTGGTTCCTTTTGATCTTGTTCACCCAAAACTCCCGATTCGTCTGCGGAATCTTACAGCACTGCGAACTATCTACTTTCAACACTCCACTTTCCACTTCCAACTGACTCTCAACTCTCAACCCTAAACTCTCAACTCCGAAATGAACGAAGTGACCATGCCAGAAACACCCATTTACAAATATCGCTGTCCGATACCGCCGCATGACAATATCCGGCTTGCCTGGCACGCTCTTTACATTGAGGCGATAACGGTAGCCGTGCCGCCACAACCATTGCCTGACCTTAAGCTCGGGCTTGGTGCCTTTGCCGTGGATGCGCGACATCACGTAATGGCGCTGAGCAGGAGTCATCTTGTCAGTCATGGCAGTAGCAATTGTTGTAGTTCTTCAGTGGTTTCTACCACTTTCATGCGTTGAGGTCCTTGAGTCTGTCGAAGGGCTGTTTCTTTCATATTCCGATACCCCCAGTTCACAGCGATGCCCATGATGCCGCCGTTGGCAGCGGTCTCCATGTCGGTATCGGAGTCGCCGACCATGACAGCATCCTCTTTATTGACACCCGCCTTGCGCAGCACCTCGCCAACAATCTCGGGGTCGGGCTTAAGGGGAAAGTCGGGGCGACCGCCCAAGACCGCTACAAAGGGAATCTCGGGGAAGAACTCCTTGATGAGGTGCTCTGTGCCTTCTTGGAACTTGTTGGAGGCGACGGCCAGCATTACGCCTTCTTGGTGCAACTTGGCCAAGAGGTCTTGTATGCCTGGAAAGGGTTTTGTGTATGTGTCGATATGGGTAATGTAATAGACCTTGAAGTCGTTATAAGCGGCATCTACCATGTCGTCGTCTTTGTGGCCGTCGGGCAAAGCTTTTCGCATCAGGTTGCGGGCACCATGGCCAACCATGGCCATGACTTCGTCTCGCGTAAAGGTCGGGAAACCTCTCAAGCTCATGGCGTGGTTGACGGCCTCTTTGAGGTCGTCGATGGTGTCGAGCAGCGTGCCGTCGAGGTCAAATATCACTAGTTTGTATCTCATGACTTCACCAAATAAAAGGCAAAACCTTGTATTTCACTCGTTGTTTGTATTCGCTGTAGCCTTCCAAACCTTGTTCGAGCACAGTTTCTTCGTTGCGTATACGTTTGGCTATCAAAGGGATATACAATAGCATGATGCCGAACGAAATCGGTGAGGCCAGCACCAAAGGCATCATCAGGAAAAGAAGTGTGGTGGCCATGTACATCGGGTGACGGACGATGCCATAAAGCCCTGTGTCGATGACTTTTGGGTGCTCTTGCACCTCGATGGTGCGTGAGAGGTAAGTATTTTCGCGCAGGACTTCGGCATAAAGTAGGTAGCACACCAAGAATAGGCCGGTTGCAATCCACACGACCCAATTCGGAAGTAAACACCATTGGAAGCGCCAGTTGAGGCCTGCCACAACGAAGGCGGCAATGAATAACAAACCACTCAGTGCCACGACGGCCTTTTGCTCTTTTTCCTGTTCCTTGGCATTTAAACGTTTACGCAATAGTTCAGGATTTTTGACCATCATAACCAGCCCTGCGATGAACATGGGGACAAACAAAATGCCCATCAGCAGCCAGCCCTGCCAATAGTGCAGCGAGCCTGAAGGCAGAAAGATGAGCAGACCCAAAATGATGACGCCGAGGAGGAATTTCGTTATCGCTTGAAAAAACAAGTTTGATTTCATCAGAATAATATTGTTGCTGCAAATGTATGAAATATTCCATCATCGGCATTTAATCAAATTACAATAAACCGCAGTAATCAGCGTTATCTATTTATGAAACAGTTCATTAAATATCTACTTCTGACCCTGCTTGGCCTAGTGTTTCTATCGGGTTGCCAAGCGCAAAAAGCCTCCATCCGAGGTCCTCAAGGCGAGATTGCCTACAAAGTTACCTTGCCCGATGGGTTTGATCCAACAACAGACCAATGCCCGATGGTGATACTGATGCACGGCATCTTCTCCAGCAAGGACTTTATCCCTATGCCTCAGCTCGCGAAAGGCCTTGCTGAAGCTGGCATCGCCTTCATCCGCTTCGACTTCGGTGGACATGGCAAAAGCGAAGGCCGCAAGCAGTACATGACCATCGAGAAGGAACTGGCTGAAGCGCGCGCCGTTTGGGACTATGTGCTGAGCTTGCCGTATGTGAAAGGTGTGGGCTTGCTGGGCCACTCGCAAGGTGGTGTCATCGCCTCGATGGCTGCTGGACGGCTGGCCAGCGAAAGCACGGTGCCATCGGGTGTGGTATTGATTGCCCCAGGCTCGGTCATCAAGGAGGCCTGTCAGGGTGGTAAGTTCTTCAATGCGACATTCGACCCTAAGGACCCGCCGGAATACATCCGTTGTTGGGGATTGTATAAGCTGGGGCGTGAATACCTCGTCACCACACAGCAGCTCGATATCTATGGCACTGCGGCTGCTTACCAAGGCCCTGTGCTTCTTCTTCATGGCGACCGCGACGGCATCGTGCCGATGTGGTGCAGCGAGCGATACTTGGAGACCTACGGCCCTCATGCCACCCTCAAAGTGGTGGAAGGCGAAAGCCACACCATCACCCGCCGCCGCAAGCAAGTCGTTGCCAGCACAGTGGAGTTCTTCAAAACCGTTTTTGGCAAGTGATGTTTCAGGGTATCACTTGCTGAGTTGCTTCACTGGGAAGGTGAAATAGGTGTCGGGGAACGGTTCGTTTTTCAGGGTGAAATGCCACCATTCCTCATCAATGGCTTTGAAGCCGTGGCGTAGCATGGCCTCACGCAAAATCATGCGGTTGTGGAATTGCTCGGCAGTGATGCGGTCGTTGCCTTTGTATTTTCCGGTTTTTGGGTTACCGCCAAAACTAGGATGACTTTCCAACCCAAACCAGTCAAAGGTGCCGCCCATGTCGACTTCTTTTTCCGTGGCCATGTCAAAGAGGGTCAAGTCGACGGTGGAGCCTCGGGTGTGGCCACTTCTCTTGGCGATGTAGCCTAGTTCGAAAAGCCTGTCGCGGGGCACTTCGGGATAGAAATAGGGTTTCATGAGCGTGTCGTTGACATCGGCGCCCCAGCGCATGAAATGGTCGACGGCGCACTGCGGGCGGTAGGCATCGTAGATTTTCAGGCGATAGCCTTGTTTTTTCAAGTCATCACTCACCGCGCGTAGGCTGTCGGCGGCCTGTCGGGTGAGCAGTGCGACGGGTTCCAGATAGCCATCCACACGTGTTCCGACGAAGTTATAGGTGCTGTAGTAACGAATTTCCAGAATGGCGTCGGGGATGACATCTGCAATGTTCACAAACTGGCTGAAGTCGTCGGTGGGCGACAGCTTACCCGTCAGTCGTTGGAACTCGTTGCGGGCTTTTTCAAGATGAGCGAGGAAAGTCGGGCTGGTGTGCAGTCGGCTCACGCCGATGGCGGCACAGAGACGGCTGGCATCGACATCGCTCTGCCAGTGGGCGCCTGCGATGACACGACTTTCACCATACATGTAGCCACGCGCCATGATGGTATCGGCGTTGTCGGGGTTGATCTCGGAGAGTAGCAGGGCTGTGGCATAGCCGCGTTGGCTGTGGCCGGAGGGGTAGGAGCCTTCGCCTGACAATTCCGCTTCCTCGTATCTTGTGAGCATGTGCTCGTGGAAACGCTCAAACGGCCGCTTGCGATGATAGAAAGCCTTCGGCTTGACGCGTGTCGGGTCGATGGTGGAGAGGCTGTTGATCATGAATTTATAAATCTCGGGAGTGCCTTCCTTGGTGATTTCGAGGCCGAAGGGCACTTTAAACACGGCGAAGAGCGAGTCGTAGTTCCACACGGCATCTTGAAAGACGAGTGCTGCGCGTTCCGGGTCGTTGCGTTGTTGTTTGCCCCACATGTAGCGTATGATGTCGTTGGCGAAGTCTGTCCCTATGGTATCTGGCGGCGGGGGCAGGCATTTGATGAGGTCAGGCATCTCTTCGGCGCTGAAATACAGCGTGACGCTGTCGTTGTCTTGTGCTCGAGTCACAAGGTTGCCGCAGAACAGGATGGCGGCGATGAGGAAGAGGTGGAGGCGTTTCATTTCTACACTTTTATGTTGTTATTTTATACTTTCAAGGAACTTATCAAAATCGGATAAAAAAGTCTGGTCTTGGATTTTGCGATATTTCTCATATTCTCTTAATGCTTTTGCTTCAGCTTCTTCATGCGAGACGCTACCAGCATTCTCAAGTATTTCGTAATCGCTGATTTTCAAGTAGCCCTCTAACACTTGTTTCCAGTCGGTCATCTTCATGATGATATGACGTTGGGCGCGGTCTTCTGCCATGTCAAGAAAAGCTGTGGAAATCAGATTCAGGCGGGTGACTTCGTTTTCTGACAAATAGTTCTTGTCAACGGTGACATCGCTTTTGATGATTCGGCCATCGGGAGCGTTTTTCCAAGTCATCAGTCCCATATAGGGCTTATCGGCATCGGCGCGGTCGTAGATGATTTCAGCTGCAGTTTGGTGTGTCACTGCATAGTGCATCATGTTTTGGACAGTCTTGTAAAACTGCCGTGTCGTTTCGGCTTGTGCGTCATAATCGCTGCTACATTCGGCATAGATGTCGGTGATTTTCTGATAGTAGCGCCGTTCGGAAGTGCGAATTTCGCGGATGCGTTCAAGCAGTTCCTCGAAATAGTCTGCACCAAAAACGTCTTTCCCTTTCAGTCGTTCGTCATCCATCGCAAAGCCTTTGATAATGTATTGCTTCAACACTTCGGTGGCCCAACGGCGGAACTGCGTGGCCTCGTAGCTGTTCACGCGGTAGCCTACGGCGATGACAGCATCAAGATTGTACATCAAAACCGCTTCATCTTCCCATCTGTCCGACGGAATTCGAATTTTTCTAATTGCCTCGGACAAATGGACTTCTCCGCTTTCGTCAATCTGCTGCAAATGGTAATTGATTGTTGGAACGGTCACATTAAACAGCTCTGCCATACGTTTTTGCGACAGCCAGAAAGTTTCATTATTAAAAACTACAGTAACGTTCACTTTACCTGTTGATGACCGATACATGAGGACATTGCCTTCAACGCTTGTGGTAAGGTCTGTGGAGGTCATGTTATCTACATAATACTCTTTGGCGGCTTTCACCAACGGTTTCCTTTGGTCAGCGTTCAACACGATGGCAAGGCAAGCCGTGCGGGATAGCATTACTGACTTTACTATTCGAGCAGTACCTAATCCAAGTTGTGCCATCTCCTCAATCTCAACGACATGTTCCTTCAAGTCCAACCCTTTCTCTTTTTGCAGAAAAGGAGTGACCTTATTGATAAGCCGCTCAAAGTTCCAGTATTTCTGGTAGCCAAGTAGCCGTGCCAGTTTTCGGGAGTTCCACCATTCGCGGCCTTCGCTGTCGGTTTCCTTGATGGTTTCGAAAGGCGATTGGAGTTCTTGGGGTTGGAAGAGTTCAGAGTTGTCTTGCATGGCTGGATATTTCCCACAAAAATACAAAAAATCCGCCAATCTCAGTCAATTATTCTTGTTCAATATAATCAGTGCGGCGATGACGCCCAGCACTCAGCCACAAAGCGTAAGCAGAAACATGATAAGCTTCTACTCGCTGCCGCGGTCGATCATCGCCAGCGGCGGGAAGATAATGGCTAGTATGACTTGGAGACAGGATATGGGTTACTTGGTAAACCGGATTTGCAAATTCAGTTTTATGTAGGCATTACCATTCTCGCCGCGATAAAGTGAACCAAAATTGTATCTGGATCTACTAGGATTGTCCAATCGTGTATTGTTGAAAAGATAGTCTTCAACATCATTTCTGTTATAAAAGTGATAACAAACAATGTCACCATCCTTTTTTACTACCAAATATCCACCATTGGCATCGTAACGACCAGTCCATTCTTTTGCTGGTGTCATTCCTAAAGCTGCGTCAAGCAAAAGCACTTTCATTTTGTGTTCATAAAAAGCCTGAACGTTATTACCTGAATAATTAAAAGGATTCTGTTGTGCGATAACTGTAACGGCATCATTTATTGATGATGAATTGGAATAAGGCATGTTTACCCAGGCAAGACAATCGGCAATAAACTCTGGCATGCAAGTGTCAAGGAAAAGAAGGTTGTTTTTGAAGGTTTGATGTTCAACATCGGAGTATTTCAGTTTACATCCTTTATCGACCAAAGCTTGCATCCGAGGTATGTGATTTTCTATTGAGTTTATTTCAGTTATTTCAGCATCGGAAAGGTCGTTGCCGATAATTTGATATGTGATATTAGTTGGGATGCCAGGATTAAGTAAAGTTGACGGACTACCTAATTGCGACTTGATACTGAATCCCAATTCGGGTGTCATGTTTGTACGTAAGTCATGAATGACAATATGGATATCTGCCTTGTCTATTGATGGAGCTTTTAGTTTTGTGCAGCCGATTTGTCCCATGAAACACTCAGTGCTTGGAATTTCAAAAGCACGTTCGTTGGTTTCCTTAATGGTTTCCAGCAATGTATTTGACTCTTCCATGAACTTGTCCATAGAAATTCTTGCATATTCAAAGCCATCTTCATCAATAACAACAATGTTTTGCCCCGTGTCGGGTTTATATTCATAGTGTTTGCTTTCTTCGCGTATGACGTTGATTATTGGATAATACAAATCTAGTTTGTTCAAATTTGCATCACCTGCATAAACTCTTCCTTGGCCGAGTAAGCGAAAAAGTGTGTAGATTTCGCTCCATTCACCTTTATTTCCCGTTAATGCCATTATTGCTGTTTTTATATTAGGCCGATAAACCTTAATTCTTGTTCGGCTGTTGCCTGGATAGCTGGTACTGCAACAGAGTTGCCAAATTGCTTATATGCAGAAGCATCTGCTACAACGATTTTGAAAGTGTCAGGAAATCCTTGAAGTCTTGCCCATTCTCTCGGTGTCATTCTGCGAATACCGTCCCGATTGACCTTTCCTTTAATGTTGGTTACAGGAGTAAAATCTGTTAATCTTTTGTCAATGACAAGATTCCTCTCTCTACCCATTCCTCCCACGACAATGGCATTGGCAACACCGTCAATGTCTATTATTTCATACCCAAATCCATGTCCAGCAGCTTCGTGGCGAGACCGATGTCTTTTAAGTGTTTCTACGTAAACATCAGATAAATAATATTTTACAGATGGAACTTGTTTTTCCATTACGTCACGAAATTTAGGCCTGTTATTGCCTGTACTTGTAGGCTCTGGATATTTAAATCTACTAATGTTGACATGAAGGTTCTTTCTAAAACCAATGATGTAGATGCGTTCTCTGTGTTGAGGAACACCATAATCCATAGCATTCAAGATTTGTGGTGGTACGACATCATATCCAGCATCATCTAAGTGTTCTAAAATGGTCTTTAAAGTTCTTCCTTTGTCATGAATGGCAAGTCCTTTCACGTTTTCTAAAAAGATGGCTTTAGGTTGGTGATTTCTAAGGATGTCTTCAATTTCAAAAAACAAGGTTCCTCTTGTTTCATCTTTAAATCCCAATCGTTTTCCTGCTAATGAAAAAGCTTGGCATGGGAAGCCAGCACATAAAACATCAAACCTTTTAGGAATATATTGTTTAGTTGATGGTTTGGTAATATCACCAAACGGCATTTCTCCATAATTGGCAAGATAAGATTCTTGTGCTTTGGCATCAAACTCTGAAGAATACACGCATTTTCCTCCTAAATTTTGCATGGCTATTCTGAACCCACCAATACCCGCAAAAAGATCGATGAATGTAAAAAGAGGGTTTTTAGGACCAGGAAAAGGTATGTTGAAAAACTCATCGAAAAAGCTATACTGATTAGGTGTCTCAGCAACTTGCCACAAGTTTTCGTCTGTCAGTTCTTCTGTGTTTATTTGAAGAAGATTCTTTCTGTTCAGGAAATCTCGAATTGCTTCTATGATTTCTTCTTTTCTTTTTTTGGAAAGCTTTCCACCAGAGTTGTGCAAATAATGACTAAGTACCGCTATTTGATTCTCATAAGAAGTTTCTCCGTAGATTTTTACTCCGTTTTTTTTGTCAACTTCTTCTGGAAAATCAATTAAACTGTGTTTTTTCTTTGCCATTGCCTCAAACGAGACAATAAATAAAGCCCCTGCTTTTTTAGAAAAGCGCAAGGGCTGTTATGCCTTAGGCACAAGCGACTGGAAACGCTGCAGAAAAAGCATAACGAATCCCCCGCGCTATTAGTTGGTGCGAGGTCATTTTCCTTTTCTGCTTCTGCTTTGAATAGATTTCCAGTTCTGTGCCTACAGAGGCGAAATGAATCTCGGTATTAGTGTCTGTCAGTTGCTCTCTATTGTCCTTTTGTTCTTTTTTCCGCCGAGCACCCGAAGACGGAGGGTTATAACTGTTCAACTGCATAAAAAAGGCGTGGATGCTCGTCTTACGCAAGTTCTGCTATTTAGGTTGTTGGAGACCCTTACCACAAGAACAAGCTGCAAACATCCACGTTCGTAGTATATAGCACCCGAAAAGTGTGCATGAGGGCATTGCCCTCTGCACACCTCGGGAATGTATATACATACCCGTGGCGTTTACATCTTCCTTGTCTTTGTGAGGTAATTTGAGTTTCCAACATTCAAATAGCCAAAAACAAAGCGTCAGTAACGCCTTTAATATGAAGTGTTGAGGCACTTCTTGGTGCTGCAACGCTGCAAAGGTAGTAAAAAGAATGAAATAGGAGCGAGGAAACTCCTCACATTTTCTCCCGCAATCCATCCGTGCCCAATTCCATTCTGCTAAAAGCGAACCATTTCTTCCCCAAGTCCTTTAGCGAGGCGCCGATATGATACACCGTGTCATCGATGCAGAGGAAGCGGTCGTGGGCGTTTTGGAATGCATCGATGGCGATGGGACGGTATTGCGCATTGTGGCGCTGCTGGTCGAGGGCGAGTTGTTGTGTGATGTTGCGTGTGTAAATCTGTGCACTCACACCGTTGGCGCGTTTGTCGAGCAGGGTCAGCACCGTGTCGTCCACATAGTTGTCGAACAGGATGATGCGGCTTTTGGCGCTGCGCACCAGGTCGCTGACGAAAGTGTAGGCGTCGAAGATCTGTCCGTCGTAGAAGATGCCCTCCACGGGTGGCAAAGCCATGCGGACAAAGAAGTCGATTTTCTCTTCCGTCTTGCTTACACGTTGTTCCAGGCGTTCAAAGCGTTGGTTGACGGAATAACCTTTGAGCAAATAGTCTTTCAACACATTGTTGGCCCACTTGCGGAACATGGTGGCATTGATGCTGTTGACACGGTAGCCAACGGAAAGAATGGCGTCGAGGTTGTAAAACTGCGTTTGATAAGTCTTGCCATCCGAGGCAGTATGTTCCAAAATGGAACTAACTGAGAATTCATCAAGTTCTCCCGACTTGAAGATGTTACGTAAGTGCTTTGTAATAGCTGGTCGTTGAACCCCAAAGAGCAAAGCAATCTGCGGTTGTGTCAGCCAAACAGATTCATTTGCCATCCTCACCTCCAAGTGGACAGCCTCATTCGGCTGGTAGAGCACTATCTCGTTTTCTTGCATTTGCATCGTGGATTCTTTTTTGGTTACGATGATGTCTGTGTTGTGGTCCATACCCGTATTAATTTTGAATTACGCCGCAAAGATGCAAACCTTGTCAAGAAAAAGCCGTTGAACAAACGTTTGTAGTCGACAGTAGTCGTTTGTTGTCGTTTGTTGTCGTGTAAGTTGTTGAAAAAGAAATTGATAGATTGTGACAAAGGTCTGTTGTCAGGTCAACTAAAGAAAACGAAACAGGATTTTTCCATAATTTTGCCAAAAATTCCTCTTTAATGTCCTGGCTTGAAAGTCTCGGTCTCTTGGGCCTGTTTTTGGGCACCTTCCTGGCGGCAACCATCGTGCCGTTCAGCTCCGACGCGCTGTATGTGGCTGTGCTTATGGCCACGCACAACCCTATCGGCTGCCTCGTCGTCGGCACCTTGGGCAACTGGCTCGGAAGCGTCACCACCTATTGGATCGGGCGCATCGGTCGTTGGGAATGGATTGAGCGGTGGTTCAAGGTGAGCCCAGAGGCTATGGAGCGTCAAAAAAAGAAAGTCGACCGCTACGGCATCTGGCTCGCCCTGCTCGCCTGGGTGCCTTTCATCGGCGACGTTTTCACCCTCGCCCTCGGCTTTTTCAAAACCAAGCCCGTGGGAACCATGCTCTTGCTCCTCGTCGGCAAGTTCCTCCGTTTCCTCGTTTGGAACTTTGTTATTGGGGCGTTGTAGCTTTGGAAAAGAATTGAATGTATCAGTCAGACCATCCTAGTCTTATTCAATTGTCCTGATCTGATCCTTCAAGCATTGATAATCAGACAGCAAATCATAGATGCCGTCCTCGCTCAAGACGCCGCGCTTGAGGTCTTTGGGTAGTTTGCCGGCCTCGTCGGCCTCAAAGTCCTTGCGCCACTGCGGCGAGTTGTAATAGGCCTCCAGCTTGGCGATGTCGTGTTCCAGCTTGGCGAAGTCCTTGAGGGCGGCTTCCAGTCGTTTGACGACCTCCTCGCTCTTGTCGAAGAGGGATTCCATGTGGGTGATGCGTTCGATGCGTGTCATAATCAGTGAGTTTGTAGTGGCAAAAATAGTGAATTTTGCGAAAAATCCATCTCAAATGTTCCACTTTCAAATTAATTCCGTACTTTTGCAGCCCGATTTTAGGCAGAATGGAAAAGAAGAACGAATTCCTGATTCCGGTCAGCGGCCTTGCCCTTGGGAGCCATACCTTTGAGTATGAGATCGATAGCGATTTCTTCGCAGGGATGGATTACTCTGAGGTTCAGCAAGGAAAGGTGTCTGTCAAGGTCGACATCGACCGCCAGGAGACCATGCTGACGCTGCACTTCGACCTCAACGGTAGCGTGCGCGTGCCTTGTGACCGCTGCGCCGACGAGTTCGACCAGCACATCGAGAGCCAGCAGGAATTCTTCCTCAAGTTGGGAACAGAGAATGCCGAAGAGTCGGACGACGTGGCTGTCGTTTCGCCCGATTTGAACGAATACGACATCCGCCCATTGGTGTACGAGTACATCATCCTCGCCATCCCGATGCACCGCGTGCATCCCGAGGGCCAGTGCAACCCCGCTGTGATTGAGATGCTCAACCGTGAGGAAGCACCCGCCGAAGAGGAAGAAGCCGACACCATCGACCCACGCTGGGCCGCTTTGAAAGACATTAAATTGAACGATAAATAACAATTGGTAATTAACTAGTTAAAATAACAAAGAAATGGCACATCCTAAAAGAAGACAGTCTCATACCAGAGGCGCTAAGAGAAGAACACATTACAAGGCTGAAACCCCGAACGTGACCATCGATCCCACCACCGGCACCATGCATGTGATGCACCGTGCTTACTATGTGGACGGCGACCTGTACTACAGAGGTCAGCTGGTCATGGCCGCCAAGCAGTGATTGCTGGCGCGTGATCACGGCTCCAACGTGGACGGGAAAAGGCGTTTTGTACCCTTGATGGGATAAAAAATTGGAATTTTTCCAAAAAAAATGTCCAAAAGTGTGCCGTGAATGAAAATAATGCTTATCTTTGCATCAGTTTTCGATGCGAGAGCATTGAGAAAAAATAAAGTCGGATTTTTTTCATAATCTTTATATTGTTTTTCCCCTCCTTTTTCCCCATCAGGAGGGGTTTTTTGTTGTGCTTTTTCTATCTTTGCATCCTCAATAGCAAAAATCATCAAACACATAACACAATGAAAAAACTATTCTCATTAATCGCAGCATTATTGCTGACCCTGATGGTCGTCCGCGCCGACGAAGGCATGTGGCTGCCTTATTCACTGAATGGCCAGAACTTGGCTGAGATGCAAGCCATGGGCTGCAAACTCACGGCCGAGCAGATTTTCAGCTTCAACCAACCCAGCATCAAGGATGCTATCGTGCAATTCGGTGGCGGCTGCACGGGTGAGATCATCTCTCCCGAAGGCCTGCTGCTCACCAACCACCACTGTGGCCTGAGCTATGTGCAGAAGCACTCGTCCATCGAACACGATTACCTCACCGACGGCTTCTGGGCCAAAAGCAAGGGCGAGGAACTGCCTAACGCCGGTTTGTCTGTGCTATTATTAAATAAGGTGGAAGACGTCACCGAGGAAGTGCTGAAAGGCGTCACGGCACAGACCAGCGAGACTGAGCGCGATGAAATCGTCGCCAAGAACAGCCGTTCCATCACCAAGGAACGCAAGGGCGACCGCAACGTGCGCGTCGAGATTGTGCCTTTCTATAGCGGCAACCAATACATCCTCTTCGAGTATGACGAGTACAAGGACGTGCGCCTCGTGTGCTGCCCACCTTGGGGTATCGGTAAGTTTGGCGCCGACACCGACAACTGGACCTGGCCTCGCCACAAGGGCGACTTCAACATCTTCCGCGTCTACACCGCCCCCGATGGTAGCCCTGCCGAGTACAGTGCCGACAACATCCCGATGAAGAGCAAATGGTTCCTGCCTATTAATTTGGGTGGCGTGAAGCCTGGCGACTATGCCATGATTCTCGGCTATCCCGGCTCGACCGACCGTTATTCCACTTCTTACACGGTGAAGAACGTCATCGAAAAGGAAGGTCCTGCCATCATCGACTGCCGCACGACCAAACTCGAAAACTACCGCAAGCACATGGACGCCGACCAAGAGGTGTTCATCATGTATGCCTCCAAGCAGGCCAGCGTGTCGAACTACTGGAAATACTACATCGGTCAGGTGAAGCAGCTCAAACGCAACCATGTGTATGAGCGCCGCATCGCCCAAGAAGAAGACTTTATGAACTGGGTCAACGCCGACGCGAAACGCAGGGCTGAATATGGCGACATCTTCACAGGTATCAAAGCGAAGTGGGATATTCTCGATGAGATCGAGAAGTCGTTTGTCTACCACCGCGAGGCGGGCTGGAACGGTGGAGAGGCCATCGCCTTCAGCCGTAGGTTCATGCGCATCAACCAGATGTTTGAGGACAAGGCCGACAAAGCCGACATCAAAGCCGCTGCCGAGAAGATGCAACCTGCCGTGGAGACCTTCTTCAAGGACTACAGCATGCCTCTTGATCAAGACGTGACCGCCGCCTTGCTAGCGTTGTTCTACAAGAACAACCAGGCTAACCTGATGCCGAGCGAAATACTCCGTATCGGTATGGAGAATGGTGGCGACTTCACCGAATATGTGGCCAAAGCCTTCGAGAAGTCCATCTTCACCGACCAAGCCCGTCTGGAGAAGTGGATGCAAAAGCCAAAAGCCTTGGACAAAGACCCAATCTTTGCTCTCGCAATGAACATCATTGAGTCATACCAAACCTTGTATGCCCGCTATGAAGAGGCCCAAAACCTCGGCAACCAAGGCGAGCGCCTTTACATGAAAGGCTTGATGGAGATGCAGAGCGACCGCAACTTCTATCCCGATGCCAACTTCACCATGCGTCTGACCTACGGCACTGTGGAGCCTTACAAGGCCGCCGATGCCGTCAACTACAACTATTACACCACTATGGACGGCGTGATGGCCAAGTATGTGCCTGGCAATTGGGAGTTCGACATCCCGCAGGATGTGCGCGACCTCGCCAATCGCCGCGACTACGGCCGTTATGCCAACGAAAACGGTGAGTTGGTCGTCAACTTCATCACCACCAACGACATCACGGGTGGCAACTCGGGCAGTCCTGTCATCGACGGCGAGGGCAACCTCATCGGCCTGGCCTTCGACGGCAACTGGGAGGCCATGAGCGGCGACCTCAGCTTCGAGAACAAGGTGCAGCGCACCATTTGTATAGACGCCCGCTACCTGCTTTGGTGCATCGAGAAGGTGGGTAAGTGCGACAACATCATCAAGGAGTTGGTGATTAAATGATTCGATAAGCTATCAGCTTTCAGCAGTCAGCCTTCAGCTTTGTTGCAACCGAGCTGATAGCTGACTGCTGATAGCTTACAGCCACGATATTGTACAATTTTTAGAGATACTACTCCATGAGCAGAGGCTTCATCAAAGAAGGCGATCAGGAAGAGATTCCGAGGGTGCCGATGCGGGCGTATTTGCCCGAAGGCGTGCCCAACTATGTCACAAAAGAAGGGCTCGAGGCACTCAAAGAGGAGCTGAAGGACCTTGAGGCAGAGCGCGTCAAGGCGGGCGACAACT
>CAMHJX010000032.1 GCA_946185535.1 uncultured Bacteroidales bacterium | reverse complement strand
GTGACATAATAAAACCCCGAAAGTTTTTTGTCCAACTTTCGGGGTTCATGTCACCTTTCGACCGTCCTCGTTTTTGATGTTTTTTGTCTTATCGGAGTCTTATCTGCGTCCGCTGCTTGAGCCACTGCGGTTGCTGCTTGAGCTTGAGCTTCGGCTTGAGCTACTTGAGCCTCTTGAGGAGCTGCTGCTGGTTCCGCTTGAACGGCTGTTGTTGCTTGAGCTGCTGGCGCGGCTTGAAGAGCTTGACGAGGTACCGCTTGAGCGGCTGTTGCTGCTTGAGCTGTTGGCGCGGCTACTTCCGCCATTGCTGTTGCCACTGCTGGGGCGGCTGGTGTTTCCGCTGGGGCGGCTGTAGCTTTCGCTGTTGGTCGCTGGGCGAGTGCTGGTCGGGTTGTCGGTGCGACCGCTTGAGCCGCTCACACGACCGCTCGAGTTGCTGCTCGACGTTCTGCCGCTGTTTGAGCCACCGTTATTGGGCGTGGGTGCAGGTGTGTTGTTGCCGCCGCTGTTGCTGCTGCCCGAGCTCATGCTACCTCCGTTGACTTTTGGCCTGACGGTTGCGGTGGGTGCTGCGTTGTTGTTTGCAGACGGGTTGTTCTCGGGGTGGGTGGCAGGATAACCGCCGTTGCTGTGGTGATAGCCGTAGGTGTGGTGATGCGGATCCATCGGAGGAGGCATGCCAGGACCGTGGCCAGGAGGCGGCATCGGTGGACGATAACCGTCATAGTAGAAGCGGTAGGTGCCCGGACGGTGGTAGTAGTGGATGCGCGGAGGTATTGTGATGACCACCCAGCGCTCAGTGCGCGGACCATTCCAGTAGAAGGAGATGGGCTCGAAATATTCGAAGGTGGTGAAGCTGTAGAGCTCGTTGCCTAACTCATAGTAGGGCATGATGGTGAAGGCGAACCTTCTGTCGATGCGGTACAGCGGGATGTCGATTTCGATTCTCTTGATTCGACCGGGATACACTCTGACATATTTCTCGGCGTAGCTGTAGCCGTAGTCAGGGTCGAGGTAGAGGGAGACGTAACCCCTATAGGTGTAGTCGCCGATATTCTCCACGTCGTAAATGACCGTGACAGAGTTGTAGTTGTACACCATCACGGGCTGTGAGACCAAGGCGAGTTCAGGTGGGTAGCCTCCGGCTGCTTTTGCTGCGATGGATCCTATTACCAACAGGATGCTCATCAGGATGTTCTTGGTTTTCATAGTGGTGATTTTTTTAAGGGTTAGACATCTATTAGATTTAGTGTTCACTTATTCTCTTACCAAAACCGTGCCAAAAGTATTTGAGATTCCCTTTGGGAATGGAGTACCTTTTTTGTAAAACTGCGGCGGCTTGTAGCGTTTACGAATTGTAAAAGTCCAAAGCCGCCGCTTTACACTATTGACATTTTCCATTCCCGAAGGGAATCTATTATTTCTCCTTCACTCTATTCGTCTTCCCATAATCAATCTCGGGATGTTCTGCCAAATACTCCAGCATCAGCTCGTTGGAACTGCGGAAGGTGGTGTGACCGTCGTCTTCATGCTCATAGTCGAATACACTCGACATGTAGCTGTTCATCACGATGTTGTACTTGGCTTCAAGGTCCAAAGGCTTGCCGTCTTCCAAGGTCACTTCGATGTCGGTCATTTGGCCTTCATCGTCTATCTTATAAGAATAAGAACAGCCCGAACAGTAGATGGGACCACCATCGGTGACGAAGCATGACTTCATCAAGTTGATGATTTCCTGACCGCTGAGCGTGAAGGCAATGATCTCGTTGTCGAAGGGGTCGAGGGCGAAGATGTCCTTCAGCGTTACGGGGCGTGCCGAGAGTGTGTCGAAACGCACGCCGCCAGGATTTTGGAATCCCATGTCGGAGCCTGTGGTGTAACGGATGGCATCAGTCATCAGGCAGCCCAATGACTCGTAGTTATCGATGGGCGTGAGGTTGGTGGTGACGACAGTGCGGAAGAATTCGTTGCTGTTGTATTTGTCAACCATGGCCTGCACCTCGGCATTGCGCTTCGGGAATTCCTTGATGGAGAGCAACTGCATGTCTTTGTCGACAATTTTGCCATCGCGGAAGGTGAAAGTACTCAAAGTCACGAATTTCACCTTGGCTTCGGCTTGCGTGACCATCACGTTGCCCGACATTTGCTTCTCGGCCACGCGGGTGTGGCTGTGTCCACCGAAGATGGCGTCGAGTTGGGGGAATTGGGCAGCGGTCTCCATGTCCTCTTCAAAACCGCAGTGCGAGAGGAGGAACACAGCGTTGCAATCTTTGAGTTCGTCGATGTATTTTGGCAACACATCGGTGAGAGGCACGAAATGTGAACCGTCGGCATTCTTCGGATGGAAGTCGGGCAGGCCGTTCTCGCCCAACTGGATACCACCGATGACGCCAATCTTCAAGCCATTGCGCTCAAAGATTTGGTAAGGCTTCACGTTGGGCATCTGCAAGGTGTCATCGAAAGTGACATTGGCACAGACAAAGGGAAATTTTGCCCAGCCCAGCACGTTGCGCAAAGCAATGGGGCCGCCATCCCACTCGTGGTTGCCGAAAGTCGAAAGGTCGAAGCCAACGGCGTTCATCAATTCATACATAGGCTTGGCAGGCTCGGTGTAGCGGTCGTTGATGGGATTGCCGGAGCGGTTGTCGCCCGCGCTGAAAAGCAGCAGGTCGGGGTGAACACTGCGGAGGCTGTCAATGAGTGCTGCCATCTTAGGAAAGTTGTCGATGTTGGCGTGCATGTCGTTGGTGGAAACGATGTAGAGCTTCTGCTCTTTGGGCTCGCAAGCCGAAAGGAAAAGCGTGGCGACAAAGGCAGCCAACATGAGTTTACTGATTTTCTTCATACCATTAGAATTTGACGTAGATTTTCGAATTGGCACGCAACGAGCCATCAAGGCCGATGATGTTGCCGTAAGCGTCTTTCACTTCTATGCCTTCAAGCTTGAGAGGCAGGTTATTCGCGCGGCAGTAGGCCAGCACGACCGATTTCACTTTTGCGCCGTAATAGGTGCGCACTTCAATGTCGTTGACAAATGCTTTCATGATGTTGTAGTATTTGTGTTTTGATGATTTAGTTGTTTTTCTGAGGGCAAAGGTAGCAATAAAAACACAATAATTGTGAAAAAAAAAGTCACTTGTAATACGCAGGTATCCTTTTTTCTGTATTTTTGTGCCATTAATCCTAAAAACAAAACACCATGAGATTAGATGGAAGAAGAGAAAGTACCAATGTGGAAGACCGCAGAGGGAAAAAAACAGTGGCAGCTGCCGGAGGAATTGGCATTGGCGGCCTTATTATTTATTTGATTATTAGCCTTATGGGTGGCGATGCCAGTGCTGTTATGGAGCAAATGCAGCAAGGTGGGCAGACGCAGTCCACTACCTATGAGCATACGCCAGAAAAAGACTCTCTTGCCAAGTTTTCTAGGCAGATCTTGGCTAGCACAGAAGACGTTTGGAATAAGGTGTTTGCACAGTATGGAGCCGATTATCAGGAGCCGACACTTGTTTTGTTTGACCAAGCTGTTAGTACGGGCTGCGGTAACGCTACATCACAAACGGGACCGTTCTATTGCTCGGCTGACCAATGTCTTTACATTGACCTTGACTTTTTCAGCGAAATGAAAAATGCTATGGGCATCAATGGTGACTTTGCTTGCGCCTATGTCATTGCCCACGAAGTGGGTCATCATGTGCAGAACCAGCTTGGCACCCTCTCGGAAAAGCATCAGGAAATGGCTCGTTTGGACAAGGCTGAATCCAACAAGGTGAGCGTACGTATCGAGTTGCAGGCCGACTTTTATGCTGGTGTTTGGGGCTATTATGAAAGCAAGATGTTTGGCTCGTTGGAAGACGGAGACCTTGAGGAAGCCATCAATGCCGCACAAAAAATCGGTGACGACTATCTGCAACGTCAGGCTGGATACCGAGAAGTGAAGAGCGACTTGTTTACCCACGGCACCTCTCAACAGCGTATGCGCTGGCTGAAGAAAGGCCTTACCACTGGTGATCTTCGCCAAGGCGACACCTTTTCGCCGAGCTACAGTTCGCTGTAAGCATTAATAATTACTAATATCGACCGACTATGTCATTCCCATGGGAATCTATAGTCTGTCGATTTTGTTTTAGTCTTTTTTCATTTTCCGCCCGTAATACCAGATCTGCCAGCTGTTGAACAGGTTCTGGAAGACCGAATAAAAGGCCAGATAGACCGAAGCTAAAGGGTGGAGGTAATGGTTGGCCATCCAGATGCCCATGGCGGAGTTTTTCTGTCCTAACAACTGTCCGCCAGCAATCGTGTCGCCATATTTGTGCCCAATCCATTTGCCCAACCCGAATTGGATGATGCAGAACAACAAGGCTGAGATGCCCAACCAAAGGATGCTGATCCAGTTGCCCTTGCCGTTGAGGAAGATGAAATGGATGGTCTGTCCCAAAGTCAGGAACAAGGCCACTGCCCATAAATAGAAAGCCAAGCCTTTGTAACGGCTGATGAAATGGTTGGCTTTAGGCCACAAGAGCTGCAAAGCCAGGGCCACGAAGAAAGGCAACCCAATGACGGTTCCAATGCGTCTCAGAATCTGTAGAAACGAGTCGAAAAAGGGTATGTCTTGGTTCACTCCGATGAAGGAGAAATAGATAGGAGCCACGATGGAAACGATCAAGTTGCCGATGACGGTGTATGATGTCACGGTGTTGCGGTCGGCTCCCAGCATGGTACTGACCACGGCCACCGATGCAGCCACGGGACACAAAACGCCAATCAGGACCCCTTCAGCGATGATTTCGTTGACATTCAAAAGCCTGAGTAGGGCATAGCCGCCTATACTCACCCCCACTTGAAAGAGGATGATCCACGCGAACAAGGGTTTGAAACGCAGTTTGAGGATGTCAACAGCGGTGAAGGTCAGCAGAATGATGGTGAAGATGATGAAGGGCACCACCACGTTGAGGGCGGCACAATAGTCGTGCAGCAGCAATCCCAAGACGATGGCGATGGGCAAGACGTAACTTTTGACTTTTTGCATCTAATTCCAATTTCGGGCTGCAAAATTGCAAAAATAATGTGTACCTTTGCCGCCTCAAACGAAGATTATTTAACGAAGTTGAATCTCACGATTTAGACAAGCTCAATAACCTAGAACTATGGATTCTACCCTTCACGACTTGATGACACGACGCAGCGTGCGTAGCTATACTGACGAGATGCCACCTAAAGAGATGATTAAAGAGATTTGTCAGGCAGGCATGTATGCGCCTTCAGGCAAAAACCGTCAAAGTTCCATCATCCTTGCCGTCACCAACCGTGAGTTGCGCGACAAGTTGAGCCGACTCAATTCCGTTGTCATTGGCAGGGATGATTTTGACCCTTTCTTTGGTGCTCCTGTGGTGCTGGTGGTCTTGGCCGACAGTACGGTCTATACCTGGAAGGAAGACGGAGCATTGGTGATGGGTAACCTGCTCAACGCGGCTCACGCCAAAGGTCTGGGCTGTTGCTGGGTGCATCGCGCTCGCGAGGTTTTCATGATCGATGAAGGCAAGGAAATCTTGAAAGAGCTTGGTATTCCTGAGAAATATGTCGGTATCGGCAACTGTGTGTTGGGCTATGTGAAGGGCGATTATCCCGAGGCTGCGCCACGCAAAGAGAACTACGTCTACTGGGTTGAATAAAGAATAAAGACATAAAGAAACCGATCGCCTATAGATTCCGTTAGGAATGACATAGGCGGTCGGTTTCGTTCTATTTAAACGGTATTATTCTTTCACGAACCTTCTGGTTTCAGAAACCTTGTCGTTCGTCAGACGGATGAAATAGATGCCGCTTTGCAGGTCGGCGGTGTTGATTTCCACCTTGTTTCCGCAGTTCTTTTGGCTGTAAACCATCGCACCCATGAGGTTGTAGATTTCCACTGTGCCAATAGCTTGTTCTGCCTCAACGGTCAGTTTGTCGTTGACGGGGTTGGGGTAGATGAGGGTTTGGCTGCCGTTTTGTTCGCCAACTCCTTCGGTGTATTCAAGGTTGGCCACAAAATGGCGATTCTCTAATGCAGTGAAGGTAAAGGATTTTTCTTCCGAAACGACACTGCCGTTTTCCGTCCAGTTCAGGAAGGCCCAGTCTTCGTTGGTGTCCACCTCTATAGTGACCATGTCGCCATAGTTGTAGGTGCCGCCTCCAGTTGCGGTGCCACCTTCAGCAGGCTCAACTGTGGCTGTGATTTGGAAGGTTTGCACGGCGAAGTTGGCCACCAAGTTACGTCCACTCTCGACGGTGAAGGTATAGGCGACTTCAGTAGAGGCGACGCTGCCATTGTCCGTCCAATTAACAAACTCGTATCCTGTGGCAGGTGTTGCTGTTACGGTGCAGGTCTCTCCAAAGTGATAGAGGCCGTTACCACTGGTGGTACCACCATTGCTTGGGTTGGAGGTAGTGGCGATATAGCAGCTTTGGCCTTGGAATTGTGCCACAAGATTGCGATTGCCATTGACGGTGAAAGTGTAGTTGGCATTGGTGGAGACTTGGTTGCCATTCTCAGTCCATCTCACGAAGGTGTAGTTAGTAGCTGGAGTGGCATGCACTGTGCAGGTCTGACCTTGTTGGAAGGTGCCGCCACCTGAAACAGTACCGCTATTAGCGGGATTGGCTGACACGGTTACGGTGTAGTTCTGAGGTTGTGCTTGGAAGTTGGCCACCAAGGTGCGGTTGCCATTCACCGTGAAGGTGTAATTGGCTTGCGTTGATACCACACTGCCGTTTTCAGTCCAATTGGTGAAGGTAAAGCCGCTGTTGGCCGTAGCATGCACAGTGCAGCTTGCGCCTTGGCTGTAGCTGCCACCTCCTGTGACGCTACCGCCGTTGGTCGGGTTGGCAGATACGGTGATGTTGTAGTTTTGCGTCTGTGCTTGGAAGTTAGCCACCAAGTTACGGTTGCTATTGACAACGAAGGTGTAGCTGGCTTGGGTTGAAACCACACTGCCGTTTTCCGTCCAATTGGTGAACGTGAAACCGCTGTTAGCGGTAGCAGTAACAGTGCAGGACTGACCTTGGTTGTAGGTACCGCCGCCTGTGACATTACCACCATTGGTGGGATTGGCCGAAACGGCAACAGTGTATGTGGTGCCGCCGCCACCGCCTACAGTGATGTCTTGGATGTAAGGCTGGCGTTGAGGCTTGGTAACCACAATTTTCACGGGTTGCCCCGAAGTGATTCCGCTAACCTGTACATTGACCGAACCTGAAGCGGGCACCAGAGCAGCGCCTTTCAGTACGTTGTTTTGCGAAATGCCAACGTATGAACCAGCTTGTGCATTCACAGTGAAGTTGCTTGAACCCGAAGGAATGGAGGAGGCGTGGCTGACAGAGTTGGGGGTTGGGTTCACGCGGTATGGCATGATGGAACCATCACCGAGCACGTGGTAAGCTTGCCAGTAATAGGTAGGATTGGAACTGGTTTGGTAACCACCAGTGCTGGCATAACAAACAGCCAGGTTGCCGAGGAAGACGATTGATGATACGGTGTTGTAGGTTTCGTCCATCCAAATGCCGTCATATACACCAGTGGTAGTGTTTTCCAGCGTGGGCGTTTGGCTAAAGACGTTGGTGGCACCTACACCGAAGTAGTAATCCTCGTACCAATAAGTCACAGGGCAGGAACCGATATAGGAATATGCGGCTTTGTTCTCGCCACGAAGCATAGCCTCACCGAAACAAGGCTGGCCGTGGCCGAAGTTGCCCGTTAGGCAGCAGTTGCCCATGGCCAAGAAATACTTGTTTGTGTTGGTCAGTGCGTTGACGTTGGAAACCGAAAAATACGGGTCGGACCAGCTGGTCTCTTCACCGTGAGCCGTGTAGTTGACGAAACCTACGCCTGTGTTTAGGGTGTTATAACAACCCGTATATTGACCTTGTTGGAGGTAAGCATTCACCTGATTGAAGCCATGGGCGGTATTATAATAATAGGTGGTGGCATAGTTGATGGTGGGGCGACCGATACGGGCGTTCCAATAACTGTCCCAGCCAGCGATGAGGGTCACGTTGCTCAGGTAGCTCGGGTCGGGCATGGTGTATTGCTCGTATTGCAGGATCTTGTCGACAATGGCAGTGACTTGGTTTGTATTCTCTGCCGACATGCGGCTGTAGAACATGTCAGGGAAATAGTCGTTGTCGACGGAGCCATAATACAAGTCAGTCACTTTGCCTGTGGCATTGCCGCTGGTTTTTCCGGGGATTTGTCCCGTGTCGCCCACAAGGACTAGGAAGGTCGGTGTAGCACCTTGGCTGACGCCTGTGTTGTAGAGGTTCTGCACGTAGGACTGGATGGCGTTATAGTTACCACCAGCCTGGGCGGTAGTCACCACATTCACGTCAAAGCCTTTTTGGATTTTCCAATTAATCCAAGGCTGCAAAGCAGAGATGTAGTTTTCGGGTGTGATGACGATCATGTGGACGGGATAGGCCATCAAATCGGGATGATCAGTGTAGACGTCCATGATTTGCCGGTAGTTGAACATCTGCTTGTAGACGATGTCGAAATATGGGCTGTAGGTGCTGAGCAGCATACGCTCAGTCTCGGCACGGTCGGCACCATCGAAGTTGATTTCCACTTCAATGTTGTTGAACACGCGCAAGGTGTTGGAAGCAGGATTATAGCTCACGGGATTAATGACCAACGAGCCGATACGAATGCCGCGCATGGTGCCTTGCACTTCAATCGTGGCTTCGGGCATCGTGGCGAGGCTGCGGGTCTGATAGGCTTCGGCATTGTACACGAACTCAACTTCATCAAGATTCTGGTCCTTGCGAACGGAAGGCTGATGAGGCAAAAGGGTTTTGATGCCGTAGTCGGAGAGGCGGTAATCTGTAGTAGTGAAACTAATTACATTGACGCTTGGTGTTGCACCGAAAGGCACGGCCAACAACTGGTGTGAGGCTGGCAGTTCGGGAGTGCCGATTTCGCCTGAGGCGTAAGTGCCTTCGATGGCGATTTCTGAGAAGGTACCTCTTTCGGTGGGCACTTCGATGCTCTCGATGGAGCCATAGTTGAAGGTGGCACGTAACGAGGTAAAGTCACTATGCGTGATTTCGGCCGAGGAAATGCTGCGCAAGTCGATACGACCGTTCTGGGCCAAAGCGAATAAAGTGATCAAGGCCAAGACAAGGAGTAAGGATAGCTTTTTCATTTTGAACATTTTAAAGATATTAATTGGGTGCAAAAATAGTAAAAACAATCACAAAAAATGGTTTTACGGAAATCCAGGAGTGTTTTTTTTGCTTGAAAAGATACAAAATAAGAAAATTAATCATACTTTTGCAGCAAAATATGAAAAATCATACTAATCATCAAAATCAAATCATCATGGAAGCAGAAAATGGAAAATACATCTTTGGCGTAGTGAAAGTGGGCGATCGGGGACAGATTGTCATCCCGAAGGAAGCCCGCGAGGTATACGATATCAAGGCCGGCGACAGCCTTCTGGTGCTGGGCGACCAGCGAGGAATGGCGCTTTTGAAGACAGAAATCTTCCAAGCAGCTATCGATCAGGCAATGGAGGGCCTTCCCAAATGAGAAAACATTGGATTGATAATTTGCGTTGGGTGACGGTGCTCTTGGTGCTATTCTATCATGTCATTTATTTCTACAACGCAAAAGGCGTGTTTGGCGGCATTGGCGGCTTTTATGAGGTGCAACCCTGGGATGCCGTCATGTCGCTGCTCTATCCTTGGTTCATGATGCTGCTGTTTTTGGTGGCAGGCATCAGTTCGAAGTATGCTTTGGAGAAAATGTCGCACAAACAATTCATCCGAAGCCGCAGCCGTAAGTTGCTGGTACCCTCCACGATAGGCTTGTTGGTCTTCCAATGGATGGTGGGCTATTTCAACACCGTGGTGGCCGCAAGGCAAGGCGTGTTCGATGGCGTTCCGGCAGTGGGCAGGTATTTCATCATGGCTTTCAGTGGCATCGGGCCGCTGTGGTTTGTGCAGGACTTGTGGCTGTTCTCGATGCTGTTGGTCTTGTTCCGCGTGATTGGCAAAGGCTGGCTCGACCGATGGATTGACCGCATGGAGGCACGATACGAAGAGGCCTCGATTCCGTTCATCACCCCCGTGTTGGCTGTAAGTTGTGTCCTGTTGTTTTTCGGCGCTCAGTTTTTGGTCATGCATCCCCGTCCGGCCTCAGCTGACGGCTTGTGGAACCTCTACCGTCCTGTGACCTATTTCGTGCTGTTTTTGCTGGGCTATTATGTGTTTTCCCGCGATTATGTCCAGGAAATGGTGGCCAAGTTGCGCATCGGGTCGTTGGTCTTCGCCATCGGCACGGGTGTGGCCTACACCATAGTCAACTATAGAAAGAACGACACCGACCCGCTCGTGCTGCGAAGCGTGCTTTGCAATGTCTTCGCGTGGTTTGCCATCCTTGCCATGCTCGGCTGCTTCAAGGCTTGGGCCGACAAGACATCGCCATTCGCAGCCTACATGACCCGCAATAGTTATGGCGTCTATATCGTTCATTATCTTGTGATTGCCTCGTTTGGCTATATGATGAAAACCCACACCACACTTGCCCCGTGGATGCAGTATGCTATTCTATTCGTGGCAGTGATGACCATTCCTTTCGCGCTGAACGAAATCATCAAGCGGATTCCGTTTGTGAGGTGGTGCGTGCTGGGAATAAAACAAAGTAACTCAAAATGAATAAATTATATAACGAAATTTTCGCACATCAAAACTCGACACAGGTGGAGGGCCTCTCCCGTTTTTTCAAGACGGGCAAAGGACAATATGGTGAAGGCGACAAATTCTTGGGCATCAAGGTGCCAGTGACGCGGCAGGTGGTGAAACAATGCTGGAAAGAGACCTCGTTCGACGACTTGGAGACTTGCATACGCTCCGAATACCACGAGATGCGCTTGGCTGCTCTGTTAACCTTGGTGCAAATCTTCAAGCACGCCAAGAAAGACAAGGCTTTGCAACAACAATGCGTTGATTTCTACCTCTCGCACACGCAATACATTAATAATTGGGACTTGGTCGACCTGTCATGTTACGAACTGCTTGGCACTTGGCTATTGGATAAAGACAGATCTTTGCTCTATGACCTTGCTCGTGATGGCAAGACGATTTGGGAGCAGCGCATAGGGATGGTAAGTACGATGCAGTTCATCCGCCACGGCCAGGTGGATGACACCTTTGCCATTGCGGAAATCTTTTTGGCCAAGCCTCAGCCTTTGCACGACCTCTTGCAAAAGGCTGTCGGTTGGCTCTTGCGCGAAGCTGGTAAACGTGATGAGCAACGGCTGAAAGATTGGATATCAACACGATACAAATCCATGCCGCGAACGATGTTGCGGTATGCCATTGAGAAACTCTCCGAAGAGGAACGCCGCAATTTTATGGCATTGTAGAAATCATAGTAACTTTGGACCAATTTGGTTGTGTTTTGAAAAAATCTTTATATATTTGCAAGTTGCAAAATAATTAAAAGAATAGATAGATTTTTATAAAACACTTAAAAACAAAAAGTTATGGTTTCAGGTTACAAAAGATGTCCCAATGGTCATTTCTATAAAGATGACTTGGCTCAATGCCCTTATTGTTCAAGTAGTGCTGGCGTTCCAAATGCTACGCAAGCTTCCCCTGCTGGAGGTGGTGCCTATAATAGTGGTACCACAATGCCAGGTATAGGAGCTGCTATGCCGATGGGAGGAGCCACAATTCCAAGTGGTGGCGGCATGGGCGACTCCAACAAGACCCGCGTTATGCCCGATATGGGTGCTCCAATGGGTGGCGAAACAGTACCGAATTCTGGTGCCTTCACAGCTATGGAGCCAGAACGTGTGGTCAACACGCCTATTTCATCCGCTTCGAAGACGATGATTTTCGATGAATCAGTATCAGGAGTAGGTGGCGGCGAAGTGCGCAGCTCACGCAAATTAGTTGGTTGGCTGGTCTCATATACCCTCAACGATATGGGTGTCGACTTCAAACTCTTTGAAGGACGCAACACCATTGGTCGCGACCTGGACTGCCAAATTAGCATCAATGACAACACTGTATCTGGCAAACATGCCGTTCTGCTCTACCGCGAAGGCAGTTACTTCATTCAGGACAGCCTCTCGACTAGCGGCACCCGAGTCAATGGCAGCGACACAGGCGTGAACGCTGTTGCCTTGAACGACGGCGATGTCATCCAAGTGGGCAAGACAATCTTCAAGTTCCGTACTTCGTTCTGAACCTTGTCTTTTCTCTTTTAATCCATTCACCTATGAAAAAGATCTTTACTTTTGCATTGTTGTCCATATTGTGCCCTTTCGCCATGATTGCCCAGACCGAGGGGTATATGAAGGAAACTTTTAACTCGGAGGCCTTTCCAGAGGTGTCGTTTGTGTGGCACGATGACGGTGCCGACCTGCTGACTGAGAATGATGTGCGCTTCCTGAAGGAAAATGGCCTGAGCAAGCCCTTCACCATGCAAATGCTGCAACGCGATGCGCAGAATGCAGGTCATCACATTGTCATCCTATGGGAGGACTTCATGGAGATTAGTAAGGGGAAGGACATCCGCGCTGGTCAGCATGAGTTTGTCAAGAACAGCATCAACCAGTTCCTTTCGAGCAACGAGTTGGGTGCCGATGATCAGGTGATGGTGGCCCAGTTCCACCGTAGCATCAACACTACTACGGTGATGCAACCACTCGGCGACGGCTTCTCCAACGACTTCGGTTACCTTAAGGATTTGGTGATGAACCACCGCCACTCCGATCGTAGCTTCACCGACGCACCCAATAGCACCGACCTCTATACCGCTGTGTGCGAGGCCGTTGAATTGTTGCGTGACTTGCCCGAGGACGGCAAGTCTAGGGCGGTGTATCTGTTTACCTCCGGCCATCCGCGCAACGTGGCGGGTGCCGATTCCGCTGACCAGGTGCTGCTGTTGGCCCAACGCTGCAACATCCCCGTGTATATCCTTGAGTATTATCCTGCCAGTGGCGTGGCTCTCGAGCCGGCTAACTTTGCCAAGGCCACCGAAGGCGATTTCAAGGCCTTTGACCAAAATGAAGAAGAGCAGGCCTGCGCTGCCATGTTGGAATGGTACAACAAGATCGATGAGTCCTACTTCGGCCATGACTATCGCTTTACCTTTGAATCGAGTATGAAACGTGGCGACGACCCCCAAACGGTTGCCATTAATATTAAAGGTGTCGAGTATCAGGAACAATACATGCCGCCCGCGTTCTCGCTAAAAGAATGGATTAAAGAGCATGTCCTGCTTACGGTGCTGATGATCCTGCTCGTCCTTATCCTAATTGTTTTGGCTATCGTGCTCAGTGTGGTTGGTCACAAGAAAAAAGCGCGTAAGCTGAAAGACTTGGAGAACAAGCAGCGTATTGCCGAGGCTGAAGCCCAACAGGCTATCGCCCAAGCCAACAGTTCGTTGGATGAATACAAGCGCCAGCAAGAGAAAAACCGTGTAGCCGACCAGGAGCGAGCTGAGCAGGAACGCTTAGCCACCTTGATGAAAACCAAGAACGTCTATCCCCGCTTGGTGTACGAGCTAGAGAGCTTGAAATCGACATACGACATGACCAAGCCCACCGTGACTATAGGACGCGATGCGAGCAACGATATCGTGTTAAACCATTCATCGGTATCGCGCCAACACGCCATCATCACCTATGATGGTTATGGATTCTATATCATCGACACGAACAGCACCAACCACGTCATCGTGAATGGCATGGTGCAGGCACAGACAGTGCTTCATAGTGCCGACACAATCCAATTGGGACAGGTTAAAATCATCTTTTATCTTTGATTCAAATGAACTGCGAACATTACTTAGTCAGCAACACCAACATTGAGGCTTACGGTCTCACTATCACGGGCCAGGTGCGTCAGGCCAACGAGGACTCATGTGGCTTTGCCACTGTGCCTAACGGCGAACTTTTTGTCGTTTGCGACGGCATGGGTGGCCATGTGGGCGGAGCCACGGCTTCGCGCATTGCTGTGGAACAGATCATACAGCACTTTAAGGCCCAACGCTACCCCAACATCTACCAAGCCTTGCATGATGCGCTGTGCCGCGCCAATATCCAGATTATCGGTGCTGCCAACGCCGAGCCTTCGCTGAAAGGCATGGGCACCACGGCTTGCATCGTGCTGTTCGATGGCAATGACGCCTACATCGCTCATGTGGGTGATAGCCGCATCTATCTCTATGAAGGCCAGAAAAAGCGTCTTTTCCGTATCACCAAGGATCACTCCTTCGTCCAGTCACTTGTCGACATGGGGCAATTGGATGACCGTGAAGCCGAGCACCATCCGCGCAAAAACGTGATCATGAAAGCCTTGGGGACAAAGGAGGAGCTGAAACCGGAAGTGTATATGTCTCCCGTGCAGCCTGCCAAGGGTGATATGTTCCTGATTTGCAGCGATGGACTCTCAGGTATGGTTGATGATGATGGCATCGAAGCCATCCTGTCGTCGGATCAGTCCATAGAACAAAAGGTGCTCGATTTGGTGACCAACGCCAACGTGCCGGGCAAGGGTTTGGACAACATCACTGCTCAAGTCATCAAGGTGGTGGAAAGTCCTTATCCTCTCAGCAATCACCCCGACCACAACCCCAACTGGCGTAAGGAAGCTTTTTCGACTCCGACCCTTAATGTGGCAAACAACCCCGCTCCACAACAAGTAACGCCTCCTAAGAAGAAGAAAACCAAATTGTTGCTCGCCATCCTGATTCCCGCTGTCGTACTTATGCTGCTGATTGGCGGCGGAGTAGCGGCCTATTTCATTTGGTGGCATGGGAAGGAAAAGACAGAGGAACCCATCCAGCCAAAGCAAGAAGCGGAAGAGGAAGTGAACCTACAAGATGTAGAAAACGAGATGGAGGAGAATACCGACCAGGAAGTGAAAGCCGCGGAATCTGAGTCGAAAGCAACCCCCAAAGATGCTAATGGGAAAAATGAGAATAAACCCATCGATGCTGAGTTGATTTGATAATAGCGAAAATAAGGAATAGAATAAGATGGACCTGCCGAATCTGAGACAGTATCGTTATGATGTCTTCGACGTCCTGAGTGATTCGGGCGGCTTTGCCAGAGTGTATCGTGCCATCGATACCAAGACTGGGTATCTGGTGGCCATCAAGGAACCGCGCAAGCCGACGCCTGAACAGCTGAAGGCATTGGAGAAAGAGGCCCAGATGTACTTGTATCTTTCGCAAAAGAACGAGCACATCACCAAGCTCAAGGACTTCATCAAGATGCCCAATCAGGATTATCTTGTCTTGGAGTTTATTGATGGCTGGACACTCGATGAATACCAGCGCAAGGTGGTCAAGGGACCTATACGCGACAACATTGCCATTCCGCTTTTCATGCAGATCCTCGATGCCGTGGGTTACATCCACCGCAACGGCTATGTCCACAAGGACATCAAGCCAGCTAACATTATGGTACGCAAGACTGACATGACGGTGAAGATGCTCGACATGGGTATCTCTGCCAAGCTGAAAGACATCAACAACAACGCGCGTGCCGTGGGCACTCCCGCTTTCATGCCCCCTGAGCAGTTCCAAAAGGAGCAATGCGGTCCCGCGACCGACATCTTTGCCTTGGGTGTGACGCTCTTTTGCTTGCTCACCTACCATCTGCCCTTTGACGGGGCAACTACCACAGATATCTGGAACAAGATTAAGATGGGTAACATCCCTGCTGCACATCAGATTTGTCCCTACGTCAATCCGGAATTTCAACCTATCATTGAAAAAGCCCTTCGCCCCGAACCTTGGCTGCGGTATCAAACCTGCGCCGAGATGGCTGAGGATATTAATAAGATAAACATTTAAACTATGAAAGTAATTACCATAGGCCGATTAAAAGGCAACGATGTCATCATCGACAACGACGACAGGGTGTCGCGTCACCATTTGCAGATTGTGCAGCTCGATGACGGCTCCTACCATCTGATAGACTTCAACAGTACCAACGGAACCTTTGTCAACGGTAACCGGGTTCAAGGTGAGGTGGTGCTTGACGAAGGCGACTTTGTCCGTATCGGCGACACCATGTTGCCCTGGACCACCTATTTCGAGCCCGAATTCGTCAGTCAGGCGCAAGAAGGTGTCGAAGAAACGATTACTCCCACTGGAGATCACAAAGCTGAGGATTCCGTGGCTGAACCACAGTCCTCTGGCTCCAATGCTTTTGCCATCTTGGGCTTCATCTTCGCTTTCCTCATTTCGCCTCTGGGCCTCATCTTCTCGATTGTAGGCCTCGCCAAGGCCAAGAAGATGGGCGGTAAGCAGAAAGGATTGGCTATTGCAGGTTTGATCATTTCTCTCATCTCTGTTGTGATATTGATCATCTACTTTGTTCTTATCGCTGGAGCGGTTGGCGCGATTGGTGCATTAAGCTCCTATTAATTAATCTAAACACTATGAATACTTATACCATTGGAAGAAGAACTGGAAAGACCATTTGCTTCTCGAATCCGGAAGTCAGCAATGACCATGCGGAAATCGTGGAGAACAACGGCAGTTATCTCCTGATAGACCATAGCACTAACGGTACTTTGGTCAACGGCAACAGGGTTCACAACGCCTCGTATCCCGTCAACCGTGGCGACGTCATCTTGTTTGGTGGTGGCGCAGTTCTGAACTGGAACTTAATTAAATAATCAATAACAAAATCATCTAAATCTTATCATTATGAATACTTATACCATTGGAAGAAGACCCGGAAAGACCATTTGCTACTCAAATCCGGAAGTCAGCAATGACCACGCAGAAATCGTGGAAAACAACGGCACTTACACACTCATCGACCACAGCACGAATGGCACTTTGGTCAATGGCAACAGGGTACACAACGCATCGTTTCCCATCAACCGTGGCGACATCATCATGTTTGCCGGTAGGGAAGTGCTGAACTGGAACATGATTGGCGGTGGCACGAGTGAGCTGGCACCTGCTGCTCAACAACAATCCTCGGGCTCCAACGTTTTCGCCATCTTGGGCTTCATCTTCGCTTTCCTCATTTCGCCTCTGGGCCTTATCTTCTCGATCATAGGTCTCTCGAAGGCCAAAAAGATGGGCGGCAAGCAGAAAGGATTGGCTATTGCAGGTTTGATCATTTCTATCATCTCTCTTGTGATAACAATCATCTACATTACCATCATCGCTGGAACGATTGGTGCAATTGGTGGCGCGTTTGACTCGTATGACTACTATTGATGCTTGACATCCAGCTTCATTACGTCGAACAAGGCCAAGGCAAGCCACTCATTTTGCTCCACGGCAATGGCGAGAACTGCGACTATTTTGAGCATCAGATACCCTGTTTTGCAAGAGAATATCGCGTCATAGCCATGGATACACGCGGTCATGGACAGTCGCCGAGAGGGGAGAAGCCTTTCACCATTGTCCAGTTTGCTGAGGACTTGCACGACTTTATGGATCAAAATACCATCGGAAAAGCCATTTTATTGGGCTTTTCCGATGGTGGTAATATTGCTTTGACCTTTGCGTTGAAATACCCAGAAAGGGTCGAAAAATTGATCATTGATGGCGCAAACCTGTTTCCGAGCGGTGTAAGGCCGCTATACCAATGGCCCATCGAAATCGGCTACCGTATCGCAAAGCTATTTGCGAAGAAGTCCGAGAAAGCCAAACAAAACGCCGAAATGCTCGCTCTGATGGTGAACGAGCCGCACATTGAGCCTTCTGAATTGGCTCGCCTGACAATGCCTGTGTTGGTTGTGGCAGGCACAAAGGACATGATCAAGGAATCGCATACACGGCTTATTTACAAGAGTTTGCCCAATGCAAAGCTGGAAATCATTGAGGGTGACCATTTTGTGGCGAACAAATGTCCAAAGGCCTTCAATGAAGTAGTGGAGCGGTTTCTTGGAGGTGTGTTTGAAGAAAAGTAGGAATAATTGAGTAAATAATACAAACAAAAAGAACTATGAAACAATCATTAGACATTGGCGCTACTTTAGGTGGTGGCCGCTATATTATCGAAAAGGTGCTTGGCATTGGCGGGTTTGGTATCACATATTATGTGAAGCACCGCGATTTGGACTGCCATTATGCCATCAAGGAGTTCTTTATCAACGGCAAGTGTTTGCGTGAAGGCGACCACAATACTGTTTCATTGCAAGAAATAGATCCTGAAGTTTATGCCAAACTGAAGAGTCGTTTTGCCGATGAGGCCCGCACTTTGGCCGCCTTGAACCATCCCCATGTGGTCAGGGTGAACGATATCTTTGATGAAAACAACACTTCCTACATTGTCATGGAATTTGTGGAAGGCACCACGCTGCAGCAACTCGTTGAACGTAATGGCAAGATGAGTTACGATTATGCTGTCAACTGCATGGGGCAACTGGGCGAGGCTGTGGCTTATATCCATAGCAAGCATGTGTTGCATCGCGATATCAAGCCCGACAATATCATTGTCACGCCCGACAACCGCATCGTGCTGATTGACTTTGGTTCGGCACGTGAGTTTGTGCATGACGAGGTGCAACGTCACACCACCATCCTTACCTTAGGCTATGCTCCTATCGAGCAATATACGGCCACAGGCAAGAAAGGCAACTACACCGACATCTACGCCATGGGCGGCGTATTCTACTTCCTGTTGACGGGTCAACGCCCCATGGACGTCACCACCCGTACGATGGAGCAGATGCCTTCACCTCATGAACTCGACCCGAGCATCCCCGTGGAAGTGAGTCAGACCATCATGAAAGCGATGGAGTTCAAACCTGAAGACCGTTACCAATCCGTGAGCGAGTTCATGTCAGACCTTTTGGGCAAGGCAAAGGATACCCCTGCTTCCCAACAGCCTCGCCCCGTGGTACCTGCAGAGCCAACTCGAATAGCTGAACCAACTGTGGAAACCAACGTTGAAGAAAAGAAAAGCAAAGGGGGGCTTGTTGCCGGCATCATCGCAGGAGTTATTGCTCTTATCATCATCATTATGTTGTTGACCCGTAATAAAGACGACAGGAATACCGTACAACAGCCAAGCTATTACAACACAGAACAGAGTCAGCAAACCACTTCATCGGGAACGACCTCCCAACATTATGAGCGGCTGCTTAATATGGACTTGAGTACCAGAAAATTAAACAAGAGTGATTTGTCGGGACTCTCGGCGCGTGAATTGACCTATTTGCGCAACAGCATCTATGCCAAGCATGGTTATGTCTTCAAATCTGATGAGCTCGACCGATACTTCAGCCAATTCAGCTGGTACTATCGTGACTACAACGTTACGGATGCTATTCTCAATCGTACTGAGAGGGCCAATACAAACTTGATTAAGGAATACCAAAAAGAATACGGAAAGGAATATAAGCCGGATTGATTAGCGACTAGTATTGTCTTTATTTTAATGTAATAACAGCATGAAAAAAATCCATTTTTTTGTTGTTGTGCTTGTCTTCAGCATAACAATCCTTCAAGCCAGACCCATCGACCGCAGCCTCGCCTTGACTGCGGCCCAGAGATTTGCCACTACACAATTTGCGATGGAACGCACTATGCCCGAACTCGTTTACACGGGTCAGAATGAGGCGTACTATGTATTCAATCTCGATGAACACAGTTTCATCATTATCGCGGGCGATGATGCGCACCGCCCTGTCATTGGCTACTCCGATCAATCGGCCTTCGATGCTTCCAACATGCCACCTGCGTTATCCTATTATCTGGATGGCGTAGCGGAGTGTATGTGGCAGCTGCGTTATGCCGTCGCCACTCCCGATGTGGCTGCTGAATGGGCTTCGGTGCTTGAGCATGGACGGCTCATCTCACGTCACGGCGGTCGCGGTACGGGCTATTTCTGCCAAACCCAATGGGATCAATCTTATCCATACAACTGTTGCTGCCCCGAAGACCCGGCTGGATCGGGTGGCCATGCCATCGTGGGTTGTCTCGCCACAGCCATGTCGCAGTTGATGCGTTTCTGGGCCAATCCTGCCCAAGGCAATGGCAGCCATTGCTACACTCATGAGACTTACGGTCAGATTTGTGCCGACTTCGGCAACACCATTTACGACTGGGACAACATGCCCAATGTGCTGGACAACAACTCTACAGAGGCAGAAAAATTGGTCACGGGAACTCTGTGCTTCCATTGCGGCGTGACTATCGACATGGGCTATGGCCCGGATGGTAGTGGCGGCGGCTCAGGTCCCATTCCAGGCGCTATGCATACCTATTTCGACTATAGTGATTCCAATGTGCAACTCAGACGCAATGACTTTGAGACCGAAACTTGGAAGACCATGGTGCGCGAGCAGTTCGACATGGGCTGGCCGATGTATTACGGTGGCTGCGACAACGGTGGTTGTCACGCCTTTGTGTGCGACGGATACGATGACAACGATTACTTCCACTTTAACTTAGGTTGGGGTGGTGGCTCTGACGGCTGGTATCTCATCGACGATGCGCCCTACACCAATCCCGCCGATGCCATGTTCAACTTTGTTCCCTCGGAGGTATACAACCAGACGCCTTCGGTTCCCTCGGAGTTTACAGCGGTTCCCGTTTCCGATACTGACCTCAAGGTTCACCTCAGTTGGATCAATCCTACTGCGACCCTTGATGGCACTCCGATAAATGCAATCGAACAGGTTGTGGTGTTGCGCGACAATGAAGTCATCGCGACTTTGACCGATGTGACTCCCGGTGCCATGATGGAATTCGAAGATGTCGATGTGCCGCGCTACGATGTGTTTCACTATGCGGTGTATGTTGTCGCCAATGGCCGCGTCGGAAAACATGCCAATGTCATGAAAGTGATGGTTGGCCCATCTTGCAGCTGGCGTATCATTATGACATCTAATGATACTCAAGGCTGGAAAGGTGGCATGCTCATGGTGTGTTCTGCCACGGGACGCGAAATCACTCGAATGACGACCACCACTTCTGCCGCAGTTCAGACTGAACCGGAGTTGCCTTTGGGGCGTTTGAGCTTTGTGTGGACGGCACCTGAGGAAACCGTCAGCCAAATGGCTTTTGTCATCAAGAATTCCAACGGGGAGACCGTGTATTCCTATTCGGGCTCTTCCGACGACTTGACTTCGGGTGTTTTCTTTGAGGCCAACAACGGTTGCGGAAATGAGATGACCTGCGACACGCCAGAAAACCTTGTCGCCACTGCACAAGGTGATGCCATTTTGCTCACCTGGGATGCCGTTGAGCATGCGGGTTATGGCTATCAAATCTATCGTGACGATTTGCTTTATCGTCTCATTCCTTCAGGCAATGCCTTTTTGGATGAAGCGGTGGCCATGGGTGGTCATTGCTACCGTGTAAGTGTTCTCTGTGAAGGTGGTGAAAACGGTGATTCTTCCAACGAGTCTTGCGCTACGGCAGGCCCTTGTTATCCTCCCCGCAACTTGGATTTTGAGTATACAAGCAATTATAAGGTCAAGCTGAATTGGGAAACTCCTCAGCCTAATGACGGCCTGTCGGGCTACTATCTCTTCAGAAAAGAAGGCGACGGCGAATACCATCGCATCAAGGTGTTGAATGCCACTGCGACCACTTTCACGGACAATTCGCTGTCGGAGGAAGGCGACTACTACTATCGTCTCTATGCGTATTATCGCGATTGGGACTGCACCTCATCGCCTGCCAATAGGAAATACTATCCCAATGAATTTGAGCTTCACGCCTATTATTCTTCCACAGGCATGGATGAAAATGAGGCACAGGTGAAGGTTTATCCTAATCCTGCTAAAGGCTTTGTCATGATCGAAGCTGAAGGTATGACTTCGGTTTCGGTTTACAATGCATTGGGTCAGTGCATGATAGAGAGAGAAGTCGCAGATAGCCAAACGACTATTGATTTGCAAAACATGTCCGTTGGACTTTATCTGCTGCGTGTCAAGACGGAGAGCGGAATCATCTCCAAGCGTATCACTATTGAACACTAAACAAAAAAAACTCTAAACTCTAAACTCTAAACTCTAAACTATTTATTACCTTTGCAGCGATAATAGTTTAAAATCATGCTAAATAAAGAAAATGTACAGGAAGTCCTGAAGGACGTCATTTATTTCCCCAAGGGGGATAATATCATTGCATTGAATATGGTTGAAAACCTGATGGTTAAGGACAATGCCATCCGTTTCGACCTCGTTATGGAACATGCCAATGACCCAAAGAACGATATTTTGGTGAACGGTGCCAAGCGCACTTTGACCGAGGTTTTCGGTGAGGATATCAACATCGAAATCAAGGTGGTAGAGGAGAAGACAGCACTTTCGAAGGTGAAGCACATCATTGCGGTAGTTTCAGGTAAGGGTGGTGTCGGCAAGTCGACGGTGGCGGCCAATTTGGCCATCGCTTTGGCGCGTGCCAACCAGAGAGTGGGTTTGATTGATGCCGACATCTACGGCCCTTCTGTCCCGATGATGTTTGGCACCGAGAATGAGCGTCCTGCCGCTTTCGAGAAAGACGGCAAGACGGTGATGTTGCCGATTGAGAAATATGGTATCAAGTTGTTGAGCATCGGCTATTTTGTCGATGCCGATCGTCCCCTCATTTGGCGTGGACCTATGGCCACTAGTGCCCTTAACCAGCTAATGAACGACACCCTTTGGGGTGAGCTTGATTGGATGGTAGTCGACATGCCTCCTGGAACAGGCGACATCCAGCTGACGCTGGCGCAGCAATATAATGTGTCGGGTGCCCTCATCGTGACTACGCCGCAGAAGGTTGCTTTTGCCGATGTGCTCCGTGCTGCGATGATGTTTAGGGAAGAAGCCTTGCAGATTCCGATTTATGGCTTGGTGGAAAACATGGCCTACTTCACGCCTGCCGACATGCCTGAGAAGAAATACTACATCTTCGGTAAGGAAACAGGTCAGCAGTTTGCCGACCAATTGGATGTGCCGCTCTTGGGTCAGATTCCGATTACGGAGAAGATTGCCGAATGTGGCGATGCCGGTACGCCGCTCGCCCTTGATGCTGACTCGCCGGTCACCAAGGCTTTCGACCAAATTGCACAAGCAATTATCAACGCATAACTGAACAACTGAACAACTACCAACTGAACAACTGATGGAAATGGATAGAGAAACGATATTGCGCAAAGTCAAAAACGTCCTCGAACAAGTGCGTCCCTACCTCCAGCAGGACGGTGGTGATGTCAACTTCGTGGAACTCACTGACGACAACACCGTGATTGTGGAACTGACAGGAGCTTGTGGCAACTGTCCCCACAGCAAAATGACCTTGAAAAACGGCATAGAATCCGTGATGAAGAAAGTCATCCCCGAAATCAAGTCCGTCGAACAAGTAGAGACACTAGACTTATAAATACGACCCTTCGACGAGCTCAGGGACCTTGGCTTTTACGGCCCTTGAAGGTGCTTGAGCTTGCGGTCCCTGAGGCCCCTTGAAGGGTCGAAAGCCCGACCTACAATTTGAAATCAAACTAATTGTCAAACATAAAATCTAAGAAAATGAAAAAAGTTCTATTCTCATTAGTGGCCATGCTGCTCTTTTCGGTGAGCGGCATTGCGCAAACCGCCCTCACATTCACAAAAGTCAACTCGGCTTCAGAACTTGAGGCCGGAACATCGTACCTCATTGTGGGCTACGACGACAACCTTGGCTATTGCGCCATGAGTTACCAGAAGTCAAACAACCGCCACGCAATTCAGGTGACGGAAGTCGGAGGCAGTATCTCCCTCACGCCGGCCACTGACCCGAGTAGCCAAACCGAGGCGCATCAATTCATTTTGATGGGTAGCAATGGTGCTTGGGAGTTCTACGATCCGTTGAGAGAAGGTTACCTTTATGCTGCCAGCAGTTCTGCTAACCAGCTGAAGACGCAATCCCCTAACAACCTCAACGGCGAGTGGGCCATTGAGTTCAATGATGATGGTACGGCTGTGGTGACCGCCCAAGGCGAGAACACGCGCAACATCATGCGTTTCAACGAGAACAGCTCCAACGGCGACCCGCTTTTCAGTTGCTACAACAGCAACTCGTCCATCAATGTTCCAGTCAGCCTGTACAAGGTTGGCGGCACTTCGCAACCCAAACCCGAGCCGACCAACTACCCCACGAACTTCAGGGTTTCGGAAGTAAACGGCACGGATGTCACCCTCACTTGGACCGATGCCACAGGTGGGCAAGTGCCTGACAAGTATTTAGTGCTTGGTTCCACGGGCAACATCACCGTTCCCACCGATGGCGTGCCTGTTCCAAATGGCGAACTTGCCATGAATGTGAACTATGGTGCCCAAACCGTGACTTTCAGCGGCCTGCAAAGTGGCATCACCTATCATTTCGCCATCTTCCCTTACACCAATAATAGTATCTACATTGACTACAAGACTGACGGCACCTATCCGACGGATGATGCAGCAACGGAAGACATTGAGATTCTGATGTTTGAAGACTTCGACGAAGACCTCGGCGTGTTTACGACTTTCGATGCGTACGGTGACCAAGGCTGGCATCAAGGCTCTTACCAAGGCACGACATACGCTGTCTGCAACGGTTATGCTAATAGCACTTACAATGCAAACGATGACTGGCTCATCAGCCCAAAACTGCAATGTGGTTTCATGGATCTCTGGATTGAGTTCCGCACGGCCATGAAGTTTGAAGGCGATCATATTGGCGTTGCTGTTTCCTTTGATTATGACGGCCAAAGCGATCCTACGGATTTCACTTGGTACAGCATTACCGATCATTTCAATTTCTCACAAGGCAACTATGAATGGGCTGAATCCGGCGCATTCAATGTGTATCAGGAATTCTATGACTATAATCCTTTTGGTGGTTTCTATCTGGCTTTCATTTACATCAGCACCAACGAGGCGGCCTCGTCATGGGAAATTGATTATGTGAGGGCTTACACTTATCATACGGAAGGTGTCAATGAGAACGTCGGGCAGATGGTGAGCCTCTATCCCAATCCCGCTCGCGAGCAAGTGTCGTTTATGCTTGAAAGCGATGCCCAAGTCAGTGTCTTCGACATGACGGGGCGCAAGGTGAGCGAGATGAATGTCGCAGCTGGCGAAGCCCAACTCGATGTTAACGAACTTGTCAACGGTGTCTACTTCGTCAACGTCCGCTATGCCAACGGCACGACGGCAGTATCGAAGTTCGTGAAGTTCTAATACAGACGCGATAGCGTCATTGCGAGGAACGAAGCAATCCAGACAACAAGCTTATTCCCTGGATTGCTTCGTCGTTCCTCCTCGCAATGACGTAAAACGACGACAAGATGAAAAAACTCCTCCTCATAGCATTCCTCTTCCTAACTACTTGGGCCTCAGCCCAGCAGGTGGAGCCCGTGCGCTATGAGGTGAATCGATGGAACAAGGAGCAAAACTTTCATTTTCAGTCATTTGATGAAAAAGGTGGCCTCGTGGTTTACGAGACCGAAAAGACCGACAAGGACAAACGTCGCTTGTGGAACTTTGCCTGTGTCGACAGTAGCCTCTATGAGACCCGCAGCGACTTGATTCCTTTGCCCGACAAGCTTAAATTTGTCGACTCGGGCAGTGACGAACAATTTGCAGCCTTCCTTTTTACTAACGAGGGCAACAAAAAAGCAGCCGACTCACTGGATTTTCTTGTGGTGAGTTTCAATCGGGAGGAAAAGACCTACCAGACCTTTTGGAACAAATGGCCTGAGAAGTCGGTGCCGTTGTCGGTCGAAGTGGCTGGCGGCACGATGATGATGGCGCTCAACAACAAAAGCGGCAACGGGGCTTTGCATTTCTATGACCTTTCGAACAACCAATGCCGAGTGGTAACGCCCTCCTCTGGGAGTTTTGTGCTGTTCCAAACAGAAGCCTTTCAGAAAGAACATTGTTTCGTGGTGGCAGCCAAGGAGTACGTGGACAAGCACTTTGTGTCCACCTCGTTTAATGTCTATTCGCCCATGGGTAACATGCAGGGAAGTTTTAGGTATGAAAACATCCCCAATGCCGCGTTGGGTCGCATGGTCTTCCGTTTTGATGAAAACCAAAACCTTGTTGTCATTGGCACTTTGGAACGAGAGACGGGACGCAAAGTCAACCTCGAAGGCGTGACCGAAAACTTCGATAAAGAGAGCCTCGGCGTGGTATGGATGCGCTTTGTTAACGGAGCGCCCGATAGTAAGGTGTATTTGTTTAAGGACATGCCCGAGATTGAGCATGCCTTGACGGCTTCCGACCGCGTCAAGTTGCGCGAAGAGAAGCTGAAACTGAGCAAAAACCAGAAGGCTTCGAAAGGCGAAATCGCGTTCCAGTTCCTTACGCCGCGCTTGACCGATTTTGGCGACTTGACGGTGTTTGCAGTGGAGGCTTTCATGCCATATTACCACACTGAGACGCGCATGAGTTATGGCTATTACGGCTATTATGGTGGCTATCCGTATACTTATACCGTTTTTGACGGCTACGACTTCTTTAGTGAAATACTGTTAGCCTTTGACCAAGAGGGCAACTTAAAGTGGCAGCAGTCGGTAAAGTTTGACAATGAGCTTACCTACGACCTCTTTCCCCATGCCTCTGAAGGTGTATGCTTCGATGAGTTGGTGGTAGCTTCGCCTTATCATAACAACTTGCGATACACCGCTTTCGACAAAGATGCACAAGTCTTGATGAACCAACAGACCGAGAAATTGGCTCCGAGTCATGGTGGCGACTATGTGGATGATGAATATTTCGCTGAGATGATGAAATGGTATGGCAACCGATTCCTTATCTACGGTTCGCAAATCATCCAAAACAGCAGTCAGCCTCAGGCAAAGCGTTCAGTATTTTATCTGCAAAAGGTTCAATATGATTGAGTTATGCTGTTGAGCTATCTGAAATATTTGTTGCGACGCAAGAGCAAATATAAGGTGCATTCGCCTTTTGTGTACGACTTTATGACCAAAGTCTTGTACGACAAAGGTCCCAATACTGATTACGATACCATGTTGAGAATCAGTCGCTTGTTGGATGGGAAGAGATATGCTACGCGTTCACGTCGCAAAGAAGCGCGATTGCTTTATCGCTTGGTCAACTATCTTGAGCCCGAGTCTGTTGTGTCGTTTGGTACGCTCTCGGCACTCAATACTACGGCATTGGCTTTAGGTAACTTGCAAACCAAGGTTTATCTCGATCACTCAGCCGACTTCCTTGAAACTATGAACTCAATGGGTGTGGTCAATGTCAACCTGTTGCGTCGCGATAAACCCGAGCCGGAGCAATTGGAGCGCCTGAGTCTCGATTATGTGTTTTTTGGGTTGAATGATTTCGGCGAGGACACTTGGAACAAACTTGAGGAAGCCTATGCTCAAGCCAATGAGGAGACGGTGCTGATTTTTGAGGGAATACATCATTCGGGTCGTACGGAGGAAGCTTGGGAAGCCATTATCGCCGACGAAGACGTTACTTTGAGCATGGATTTGTATTCTGTGGGCATTGTTTTCTTCCGTGAAGGCATTGAGAAACAGGATTTTATACTTAAATATTGAATGTTGAATGCGGATTTTTGAATCTTTGAATTTTGGTTTTTAAATGAAGAATATCACTTATACTAAAACTGGTGACGAAGGCAAGACCTCATTGATTGGTGGTCTGCGCGTCCCGAAATATGATGACAGAGTAGAGGCTTATGGCACAGTTGATGAATTGAGTGCTTTCATCGGGGTGCTTTATGACCAGGAAAGTGTCACTGCCGAGATGCGGACTGTGATGGACATCATCCAGAACAAGCTGTTCACTATAGAATCGCATTTTGCTTTGGATGAAAACTCCGAAGTGAAGAAAAAGATCCCAGTGTTGACTCCTGAAGATGTAGCTTTTGTTGAGCACGAAATCGATGTGATGAACGAGCAGTTGCCTGAGCTGAGGAGCTTCGTCATTCCAGGTGGCAACCTTAAGGCTTCGTATGCTCATGTGTGCCGTACGGTATGCCGTCGTGCCGAGCGTCAGGGCTGGCGTTTGGCAACCCAACATCCCGTCGACGCACTCGATTTGAAATACCTGAACCGTCTGTCGGATTATTTTTTTGTTTTGGCAAGATTTTTTGTTTTTTTAGACAAAGTTAATGAAAATAATTGGGAATCAAATAAATAAAAATTCGTTATTTTTACAAAAAAAAACTTGCTAGTTCCAAAAATACTTGTACTTTTGCGCCCTCAAAAAGAGTAAAACAAAAAACGATAATACAATGTATTGGACACTAGAATTGGCTTCAAAATTGGAAGACGCCCCATGGCCAGCCACCCGTGATGAATTGTTGGATTGGGCTTTGCGTACGGGCGCACAGGAAGAAATCATAGAGAACCTTCAGGAAATCGAAGATGAAGGCGAGATATACGAACGCATCGAAGACCTTTGGCCCGATTATCCCTCGAAAGATGATTTCTTCTTCAACGAAGATGAGTATTAAATAAATTAGTTAACAGTAACAAAAAGACCCTTGGGTGACCGAGGGTCTTTTTTTATATTGGCGATTGAAAATAAATTCCGTTCTTTTCCCCAACAACATACATTGAGGATTTCAATACGCCGTTTTTGTCAGTCAGATTGTCGACATAAAGCGGCTTACCCAAAATGAAATGCCTGCAAAAGAAAGTGTCTCCGACCTGCCATTTCGAGTTTTCCGTTTTGGTGATTTCAAACTTTTGATTGCCAAGATATTTTAATGTGCTTTTTCGATTAGGTTGCCATGCGATTTGCAAGGCATCACCAATGCTCAAATCATCTGCGTTGATTTCCTCTCCTTTGAAATCCCCGGAGCCGCTACCTTCCAAAAGTTGTATATGCTCATGATAGGCGTTCCAACTTTCATAACCCACATATTGCGACAAGACATCCAAAGTGTAAAGTCTTATGAATGAACTTTCTTCCGTTCTGTCATAGCCGAAAAAGCGCTTCAAGGTTTTCGCATTGATGAATGTTTTGGATAGTTCCTTTTTGATGTCCTCCTCAAGGAAGTCGAAATCGCTTGGAGACAAAGTTTTATCTTGAAAACCAGCGCGTTTTCTGATGTCATCGCGCAAGTTGTCAAGCTCTTTTGCGCTTCTTGAAACGGAAGTCTTTGTCATGGTTGTGGCTTTGTTTGGTCTGGCAAAATTACAATAATCGGTCAGATAAGGCGGGAAATTCCTACTTTTGCATCAATAATGTGTGCCTGTATGGATGATAGTTACACTTCTGGATCATTCGGGGAAATGTCGGATGGCTTTTCCAAGTTCCACGATTATAAGCAATTGCCTTATAGAGGTGCGGGCTATAGCATTTTATTTACGGTCATCAGCGGAGAGCGCAAACTGTTCCTGAAAGCCTTGAATCAGAGGCAAGGTGCCTCGGCGGAGAATCTTGCTCGTTTGCAGCGAGAATACAAGATTTTGGAACAGCTTTACGGCAATGAGCATATTGTAAGGTGTATCAGTTGGTGCGAGGATGCCGAAGTAGGCCCCTGCATCGTCATGGAATATGTGGATGGCGAGACTTTGACCGACTATCTGAAAAACAATCCCTCTAGCAAAGAGAAGAAACGTATTCTGAATGAATTGCTTGACGCGGTGGGTTTTATCCACAAGCACCAAGTTGTTCATAATGACTTGAAGCCAGAGAACATACTTGTTACTTATAATGGACACAATGTCAAGCTGATAGATTTCGGCTATGCCGACAGCGATTCCAACCGCGACAAGGCCACAGGAGGCACGGAAGCATTTGCCGCGCCCGAGTTGGCGAACCGCGAGCAGACGGATGTCACGAGCGACATCTTTTCCTTGGGTTTTGTCATCAAGGCGTTGTTTCCACACCGATACGGAGGGGTTGTGCGCAAATGCCAGCGGAAAAAAGCCTCAAAACGGCATAAAAACATCAATGAGGTGCGAAAAGCCCTTCGTTTTAGGGATTTTCTTTCACGATGGGTGTCGCTCTTGGTGTTCGTTGTGCCGTTATTGGTGTGGTTTCTCACCAGCAAACACATAAACGGAAAAGCAGACAAACGACTTGTTACTGACGATGAAATCCAGACGCAATCTGAAATAGTGACCGACACGGTTTTTATTGTTGAAGAGAGGCATGATACTATTAAGGTGGGAATTCCGATCAAGCCAAAGTTGGATGTTGTCCATGTACAAATTCCCATGAATTCCGATGTTCCGACAGACTTAGACCAAGATGCCCTTGCACAAAGTTATCTTGAACAGTATCAACGTGCTGAGTTGGAAAGCAAAACTGCATCGCCATTGTTTTTTTTGGATGAAACGAATGGCCTATATGGGTATGTTGACAGAAATGGGAAGGAGGTTATCCCGGCCATCTATCAAGATGCCAAAGCGTTTAAAGACGGGTACGCCGTTTGTTGCCTGGATGGGAAGTATGGATTGGTTGCGCCAAATGGGCGGCAATATTTGTTTAATTACAGAGAAATACTTACACTGGCAGAGGATTATCATTTTTATATCGGAAGAAGACGTGGACGGACTCCAGATTATGTGATTTACCTAAATCCTCTACCTGCTGAAACTGAGTATAATGATGTGGAATTAGCATTCAGCAAAAAGGGAATAATACCTGTGAAAAAGCTTGGACGGTATGGTTATATAGGAATGGATGGCAAGGAGTTGGAGAAACCGATATTCAAGCACCGCTTAGATTTCAATAGTAATGACCTTGCACTTGCTGAGACTGACGAAGGGTATGGTGTTGTCAATGTTCGTATGGAGCATGTCACCAATCTGAACTATCCTTATGGAAAAAAAGCTGAAGATGGTGCTTTTTTGCTTGGTCGATATGAAAATGATTTTGGTGTGGTGAATGGAGGGGGGAAGATGAGCATTGAGCCAGGTATTTATGCTCGGACGACATATTTGGAGGGCTTTGCCATGATTCTTGCAAAGACCAAAGACGGGTTTTATACCATTATCGACATCAATGGCAGGGTTATCGTGCCCAAGAGCGAGTCCATCATTGTTTCGGAAGGAGTTGCCATCATTAAAAACGGAGGCGAACCACAGTTTCTGAATCTTTCCACTTTGTAGTAATAGCTGTGGACAAGTGAGCTTTTCTATCCGTTCCTTCTCTATAATAAGTACCGAAAAGTACCACACCTAGTTTTATTAAAACCTCTACTTTTGCCCTCGGATAGCAGTGCTGGTGGTTTGCCGGAAAAATGTGCAAAAATTGTTGCAAAAGCGAAAAATTTGTATATTTGCTGCATTATTATCGGTAGCGATACCGTCTGTCTGAAAGTGAGAATCTCGCAAATTTGAACGAAACATGGCAGGCTGGATGCGCTGCGTGCCCATAAAGCACGCACTGCTTTCCTTATCTTTGTTTCGGTCATGCGAGAGCCTTCACTTCAAGATAGGATTGGGGTGCGGGCTTTTTTTGTTGCCTTCTTTCCCAGCGCGAACGATGCAGCGGATGCCGAAAAGCTTTTAGAGTAGGCAAAAATAAGAAGTTACGCACGACACGAAAAAGTGTATTATACAATGGCTTGGGATTCAAGATACTTTGAAGTTGAAGTGGCTAAGGTTGTGAACGGAAATGTAAATCTTTTGCTGCCCCATGGTTATTATGAAACTGTTTATGTCGGCAATGCTGTTGCCGCCAGATGGCAAGGCGGCAATTTGATTGTCGAATTGTCAAACGGACAAGTACGCAAGTATGATGGCAAATCCAGTTATGTAACCATATAGCACACATTAATCTAATGAGCACAATTGCGGATTCCATAGAAATAACTATAAACCCAGAAGAAACTCCGCATTTTCCTGAAGAAGGACTATGTATTGGATCGTTGTATTCTTCTGATGCCAAGGTGTTCCCTGCAAAGATTGACTTGCTTGCTTCAAATGGCGTTTGTTTTCTTTATAATTCAGCGGGACTAAAAGATGCTGCCAACAAATGCTTGGAAAGGATTGCATGGAGAATATCACTATGTTTACCAGTCAATTTATGTGAATTACTAGTCTATAATGGAGGTCAGCCAGGTGAGAATTTTAGTTCATTAAAAAAGATAGATAAATCATTGTTTAAAAGCTCTCAGAAGGTTCTTTTTGATGCAGATTCTGAAGAGTTTACAAAAAGTCTCTCAATTATCTATCGGGAAATGGCCGTAAGGCGCGATGCTATAAACAATTCTGGACTGGACAATTTATATGAACTAAATAAAAAGGAAGGAGATGAGGCCAGAATAAAATATACGTTTGTGTTTGTTTCAGATTTCCCAAATGTAAATGACAAACAAAAAGAGCTTGTTTACAAGATTTTGACTGCCAAAAGTACACAAGTGGGTGTATTCGTTTTTCTTAGTTGGAATATGGAGGCCAAGGTTGAAGAACGTCATGACATTCAAATTGATTATGGAGCAATCTTGAGAGAGGCCACATTGCTTTTTCCAAAAAATGGAAGGTATTACTTTAAGAATAGCGGACATGATAATTTATTGAACAAGTTTGAATTAAAACTTGACAGCGGGTTCATAGACAACAACACTTTAGAGAAGTATAAAAATGCGATACTCTCTCAAGTTGAAAAGGCTGGCAAACAAAACAAGCGTGTCATTTTGAATCAAGATTTTGCCCATATTGAGTCGATTCCATACGAATCTGTTATGTCCGAAATCAGTGTAACCGTCGGGCTTGATATCGAAGACAAGCACGAAGTGACGCTTCGTTTCAACTCAGGCGATTACATTCATGCTTTCATTTTAGGACAATCTGGTTCGGGCAAGTCTGTACTACTTAATAATATCATCACTACAGCCATATTGAAGTACTCACCGGATGACCTTATGCTTTACCTCATGGATTTCAAGGGAGTAGAGTTTAATCGTTATCGTGGTGTGAAGCACACCAAGGCTGTCTTGGTGGACAACAGCGACCCACAGATGACTTTGGAGGTGTTACGTGAACTTAAGGAAGAAAATACCCACCGAATCAAGCTTTGGCGAAAGGAGAATGTGAATAATATTGATGGATATAACCGCAAGCATCCTGATGCCCGTTTGCCTCAGGTGTTATTTGTGGCAGACGAATGTCAGATAATGTTTCAACCAGCCAAAAACGGGACACAGAGAATCATCCAGGGCGAAATCGCTGACATTCTTAATATCATCGCCACCCAGGGACGAAGCCAAGGCATCCACATGTTGCTGGCAACGCAGCAGCTCGACGAAACAGATATTTCTGGGCAGGTGTTGAAAAACCTGACCGAGTGTTTCCTGCTCATGAGTGCCCCATCCGATTCCGACCGCCTTGTTCCTGACAGTAGCGATATTACCTCCAAGCAACCCACAGGCTTGGCTTGTTACTATCACAAGAAACAGTTGCAGAGCCGAGTACAGTCTTTCTTTGCAAAGGATGAAGAATTAGAAACCGCCATTCTGTTGTCGCAGGAGAAAGCTGCTTCCTATGCAGGTAATGGAGCGTTCTATTTCAGCGGATCTTCTGTTTTTTCACTCGAAAAAGAAGACCTTGCGGAATATGCCAATGCCGAAACACCTGTCGCATTAGTGGGAAAGAACATAGGATTGAGTGGCGAATCCACTGCTATTTTTTTGCGCAAAGACTTTTCGGAAAACATCCTTTTCTTTGGAGCCAACAAAGAGGGGCAAACTACTGGTGTAATGCTCAACGCCTTGGCATCGCTTATGTATTCTTATCAGCAGATGGGCCAACCTTGCGATTTCCTTGTCATTGATTGCTTGCAGGATGTAAAGAGTCCTTATAAAGAACTATTAAAAACATGGAGCGACCAAGGGCTTTGCCACCTCATAGAGCGCACAAAGAGTGGCCGCACGTTTGCAGCCATTGCCGAAGACATCCGAAATATGTGCGCCCATCCTGTGGTGCTTGCCATTATCGGAAGCGAACGGTTTGTTGAGATAAAGCGCAACATGCCACTTGTAGATAAAAGTATGAACAAGAATGATAGCATCGCTGGTATCGAAACTTTAGGATTTGATATGGATGCAATTGTTGATATTAATAGTACTTCCAATCCTAGTCATCCAGGAGGCCCTCAAACATATCCCAAAGCACTTGAATACATCCTCGAAGAAGGTCCTATACATGGCATACACGTGCTCTTGCAGGTTGATAAGCCTGGCAATATTCTCTTCGAGGGAGATTACGCGATCAATGCTACAGACAAGTTCCGTCATAAAGTCATCCTTAAGTCAGAAAACAAATTTCTGACGCCTATGCGGTTTAGTGTTGACATTGACGTAGAGCAACTCAGCGATGAGGAAGAACGCCTTCGCGCATATTACTATCCCGAAGGTGATGCGCCCATTTTGTTTACACCTTTCCAAACGCCGGATAATGACATTATTAAATCGAAAAAATAACTTATTAGCAATAAAACTATGGCAGATAACAGTTCAATGAAAAACGTCTCCGCTGTGGAGCAATATGGCAAAAACATTGCCAATGTCAACCAACAGATGTTGCAGATTTTTCAGAAAATGAGACAGCAGACACAAAGTGTTGCTTCATACTGGGACGATGACCAATACCAACAATTCTCACGCGATTTTGACCAAGATATCATGAAGAAAATCCAAGAGATTTCGGTCAAGATGGAAGTCTTTTCCAAATATGTGGCTGAGATGGTAAAGATTCATCGCATGGCACAGCAGCAAAAGTATTATTAATCAAAGCTATACAATTATGGACAACAACTATTTTGAGAGCCTGGCCAATTCCATACAAGATTCTGAGCCAAAGACAAACAAAACACAAGAAAATTCTGAAGCCACTTTGACCGTGAAGGTTGATATAAATTGCAAGTTGTATTGCGATGGGGATTTCTTGGATTTGTTTGAGGCTAACAAAGTCAAGAAGATTTCCATCCCAACGGGACAGCATCTGATAACCATTGAGTCTGAACAATTCGATGAGATTACCGAAGATCAGGTGATTGATGCCATGGAACCAGGTAAGAATTATCTGCTTTTGGTTAAAGACTTGAAAGAAAAAGAAGACATATTCAAGAAAAACCAAGAAAGCAAAATTGCTCAAGCCACTGCCGAAAAAGAGGAAAAGGAGAAAGAAAAGGATAAAAGGAAAAAAGAGAAAGAGCAGGATGAACTTAAAAAAACACAACTTGCACAAGAGGTTCAAGACAATCTCCAAAAAGGAAAAGAGTATTACGAAGCTCACATTTATGATTTGGCCATATCGTGTCTTGAAAAGGTTGTAGCAGCCACCAATGATGCTGAGGCATTATTGTATATTGGATTCTGTTACGAAGGACAGGATGGAGATGATGAATCGATAAGAGATGCTGCAAAGGCTTTGCCTTGGTATAGAAAATCAGCGGATCAAGGTTTTGCAAGAGCACAAGCTGTCTTGGGCCATCGATATCGTGATGGTAGAGGCGTTGGGCAAAACTATGTTGAGGCGGTCAAGTGGTATCGTAAGTCAGCTGCGCAAGGTTGGGTTTCCGCCCAATACAATCTTGGCATTTGCTATGAAAACGGTAAAGGCGTTGGCCAAGACTATGCCAAGGCTGTTGAATGGTACCAAAAGGCGGCTGAGCAAGGTAACGATTACGCACAGTGTGAGCTAGGATATTTGTACGAAAACGGTAAAGGCGTTGGCCAAGACTATGCCAAGGCTGTTGAATGGTACCAAA
>CAMHJX010000031.1 GCA_946185535.1 uncultured Bacteroidales bacterium | reverse complement strand
TATCTATACTGAAAACCGGGCTTATGCAAGACCTTTCAAAACTGGATTCGGATAAGAATCCTTTCTTTCCGGTTAGAATCTGCGTATTACCTCAAGTCGCATCGTGGGGTAAGGGGATGGTGGCTACATATTGATGTTGTGCTGTTGCTTTTTACTGAAAGCTGCTACTAACGACTCATAAATCTACCCTTAATCGTGTATTGGATGATAGTTGCGGATTTTAGGCTTTCTTCTTCTGCAACCAGAAAGACTTGTGTGAAAGGTTCAATGGCCTAAAAAGCCGTGAGCTGAAACATTATTGTTATCAGCTGCTTTCAGATATTCATTCCTCGTTTAGGAAAGAAGGGCTGGATGACACCTATACCTACGAGTTGGTCGTCATGGCACGGGCAATCATCTGGTTCTGCGACGAAACGTTTGCAGCAGAACTACAAGTAAAAGACCCGACATTGGCGATGAGAAGGCGAGCCCTCGTGACCGACTTTGAAAACAGAGCCGAACAGCATCTTGGTAGATATGACTTGAAAGAAGTAAGGCAGAAGCTGATACCTACGTACTTGAAGGCTTTGGGGTTGTTTCAGCATACAGATCGAGAGATAGATGATTTATGGTACAAGTTGTCGTGTTGGAGATACTCACACAGGGTTTTGACGCTCCTGATAGCGGAACTGAAAGAGACCTTGTTTTGGTACGAAGGCATTGGCGGTGACGAGCTGGGCAAGTCCATTGTTGCCAACAACTATCGTTATCTGACGGAAGAGCAGACCTGCTTCGTTGCTGGTTTCCATAAGAACTACGGGTATTATCCCATGTTTTTCTTGTTAAGAGAACATTTGATGAACACGACGGACAAGTTTGAATGGACTTTTGCCAAGGCGACGGGCATTTACGATGGAAATCCAAAGACTCTTGAAGAGATAGGAAAGGAGATGGGTTATTCAAAGCCGAGCGTGAGGAGCTATTATGTTAGAGCACCAAGGTATTTGTTCAGAGATAATGGATGGTTGCATTACAAGTTTCTCACTGATCTTGTCATCCCAGATGTCGATGAATTATATAAGAGCGTCGTCGAGAATGAAAAGGTGAACATACCCTTTGAATCGTTTGCCAAGATATGTACCGATGGGTTCGGGCTGAAATTGGCGAAAGTGAACGATAAGCATTTCTTTGTGAACGACCAACTGCATGTAAGCGTAATCTATAAGGCTTGCAGCACAATCAATGCGATTAATAATCGGATAAAAGGCGAAACCTGTAGCATCCCGCTTGGTAATGTGTTGGACGATGCTCCTGTTGAACTAAGGGGTGTTCACATGAAAGCCTTGCCGGTCATCATCAGCAAGGCCTACGGGCTTGCCGTTGACGAAGACAAGAACATCATTTTTCAGCCCCAAGGGATTGATGTGATTTATGAAGCAACCGAAATACTGCGCAAGAAAGGCAAGCCGATGGGGATAGAGGAGCTGTATAAGGCGTTTATCAAGAGGCGACCCGAGGCCAAGGACATGAGCATGGATTATTTCAAGGGAAAGATTTCGCGTGCGGAAACCATCAAGCCCATCGGAAAGTCAATGAGATACGCCTTGACTGAATGGGAGCATGTGTATCGAGGCACCATCAGACAATTGGTGGCCGATGTTTTGAAAGAGGCCAAGACACCACTGCACATTGACAAAATCATGAAGAAGGTGCTGAAGGTGTATCCGAATACCAATAAACGAAGCGTCAAGTGGAGCCTCAAACAGGATGAAGCGAGATTTGCCTTGTTTGGCGAAGGGGTTTATGGGCTGGTGGACAAGCAGTATAGTAAGAAGTTTGAGGCGATGAGAGGAAAGCGAGAGAAATGAAGACTCCCCCACCGCTGCGCGGCACCCCCAATCCCCCGGCCTATGGCCACCCCCTTAAAAGGGGGAAGAGGGGGACTGTTTTCCCCACGAAAATGAGTTGAGGAAAATGAGGAAGTTGAGGAAAATGGGGAAAGGCAGACGAAAAAAAGCCCCGGACATCGAAGATGCTCGGGGCTTTTTGTTTACTGGAATACGCTGGATGGAAACAGCGGCTCGATGGGGATGCACTGGATGGAGAAATAGCCATTCAGACCATCGGAACGCCGAGAAGCACGGCATGGGATTTGGCCACATTCTTCATCAGACTGTGAGCGGAGGAATAGGCAGTGCCTGCAAATCCATTCGGCGTTTCTGCCTTTGGGGGCCTGCTTGAAGCGGACGATGCCCCAGAGGGAAGTCCTGATGGTGTCTTCGTCGATGATTTCTATCATGTTTTCGTGGGTTTATGCCCAGGGGTTGACACCCTGCCCAGGGGTTGACAACCCTGGTTAGTGTCGTGGCACCCCTACAGGGTTCTTTTGGATTTGCGTTTTTTAGGGGCTTTGCGCTCATAAGGCGTGGTGGTGATTTTGTACTCTGATGGCTTGATGCCTTTGCTATCAAAGGCAGCGACGATTTCATCAACGAGGTGGTCTTTCTTGGTTCTGATGGTTGCTTCGTAGATTAACGTGGTGTGGCGTTTAACGACGTTGTTTTTCCGAAGGATTGGCTGTAGGGCTTGCGAGCCGAAAGCAGCGTCGGTTTTGACGTGGATCTTGTAATACATGGTCTTAGCGTTTTGAAGGTTTGGAAACTTTGTGCATGGTCTTGATTTCGTAGTCTTCGCGAGAGACGTTGGCGCTGTCGGCTGCGTCGTCGACGACATCGAGGAGGCTGTCGAAATCCTTGGGGTTGATGGTGGCCGTGATGGTGAGGCCGGACACGCTGATGTTGCCGATATGAGCGGCAACGAGAGCGGGACGGATGGCGCGGTACGCGCTCGTCGAGTGGGTTTTGATGAGGATGGTTGTTTTCATAGGTTCAGGTGTTAGAGGGTTTGGCGTATTGGCCGCTGGCGGGATGGTCGAGCTGGCCAGACCTGCAGAGGTCGGTGATGTATCGCTCAGCGGTCTTCTCGTTGATGCCAATGTCGGAGGCAGTCTTCAGGTAGGTGGGACGGTCGAATGACTCAGGCAAGGCGGCCAGGAAGGTCTGCATGTGGCTTTCGGTGCGCTGGCGGCGGTCTTGACGGAAGCGTCTTTCAGCCCTGCGAGGCAGGGCCTGAAAGACGGTGACGGTGTGCTGCAGCAGGACTTTGACCATCGCGAGAGCGGTGGCAAAGTCCGCGTCTGCGCAAAAGAGGACGGTTTCGGGACGCTGGCCAGCTTCGTTGCCGGAAGGCAGCGGGAAGGTGCCAGCGTCCATCTGACGGAGCACGGTCAGGATCATCGCGAAGCGAAAGAGGATGAGACCGAGGCGACGGACAGAGGCAATGATATCGTTGCCGAAGAGCGCAGCGTATTCGGCCTGTGTCTGTGAGAAGAAGGCGTTGAACTGGTGCTGCTGGTCGGTGGTGAGCGTGAAGCGAATCGTTTGGGCGGCAAGCAGCTTGTGGAACTGGTAGAAGTCCCTGCCGATTTCCTTGAAAAGCTCATCGGCGGTGGGACCATCAGAATCGTCAAACATGTCGTGCCACACGATTTCCGTGGGCATAACATAGAAGATGAAGCGACTGAAGAGACCGTTTTCGGCAGAGGGGATGAGATTGAAGACCTGTTCTGGCGTGCCTGAAAGGATGGCCGAGAACTTGGGCTTCAAAATCTCGACATACTCACGGTCTTTCTTTCGGAGATAGGAAATCGTTTCATGGTGAAACGCTTTGCGGAATCCGTCGGAGTAGTTGCCTAGGTCTGAATTGAAAGCGTTGGCCAAGGTGTCGCCTTCTGTTTCAAACAGAAGGCCGACACCGTTGTTTTGGTTGAGCGTCTGATAGACCACGGTGGCGGTGCTGTTGGCAGGGATAAACAAGGTGAGGAAGGGCGGCTCTTCCGGCTCTTTGCCTTCACCTTTCTTTTTGTCCAGGACATACTGCAGCTGTTCCTGTTTGTACTTCTCCATCGATTTGCGGTACTGCTCGCGCAGCTCCCGATGGAGCGGAGCGACAAGGTGGCGGCAAAGAGACAGCCTCCCCTTCCCTGCCGATGCGCTGGCAGTGACGTAAAGGAAGAGATTGGAGAAGACCTCACGGCGATCATATACGCCGTACACATTCGGCAGGCAGGCCGAAAAGACAGTGAGTGAGCCGAGGATGAGCAGATCTGCATCGACATCTGAAACGGCATCGGCCACGATGCGTTTCAGGATGTCGGGCAGCTGCTCACGGATGGACTGCGAGAAGGTGCCGACTGACACCGAATTTGATTGGCTCAAAGCATTTGAGCCTATCAAAGAGGTGTTTTTGGATGGGACGGGCTTCCTCACTTCCTCAACTTCCTCAACTTCCTCAACTTGATTTTGTGAGGAAGCAGGTGTTGGCATCGGCTTGTGGCCGATGCCAACACCGTGCGTTTGGGCGATGTGGAAGAGGGAAGCGATGGTGATTTCACGGCTGCCATCGCTTAGGCAGTGGGAATACTGGCGGTCGGCTTCGTTGTAGTCGTATTCAGGATTGAAGCGGCTGAGGCGGTGGAAGATGGCACGGCCATCTTCCCCGAGCTCAGCCACGAGAGCGAAGCCGATGGCCAGCCATTCCGAGTAAGTGGGCGTGATGTCGATGCCGGAGGCTTCGACAGCATCCACGACAGCGAGGATGGAGGGATTAATCCCCCGGTCTGCGACCACCCCCTTTGAAGGGGGATTGGACGACGGAGCCACGGATGGAGAAAGTGCAGCAGGCACTTTCTCCACCGGGGCGGAGTTCCAATCGGCAGGGTTGAAGACTTCGTTTTTCATAGCAACGAAGGATTGAGGTAGGCGGCTGAATCATGAGGAAGGAAACAGGCGCGGGAGATGTTACGACAATGCTTGTCGACTTCAACATTATAATGGTTGAAGATGTAGTTGTAGAGGCTGGCGAAGAAACGGACCTGGTAGTCGCCGTAGGATTCGCCATCCTTGCCGTAACGGAAATAGGAGTCGTGGAAAGAGATGACCCATTTGAGGCCATCCCCGGAGGGGCTGCGGAACAGCAGCAGGGTCTCAAAGTACTGGTCATCCTTCAGGGCCTCAAAGACGGCTTCGACATCCTTCAGGTGGTCGAAGTCGAGGCATATCAGCCCTGAGTGCTGGATGATGGACTTATCTGTGCGTTCGGAGAAGATGCCGCTGAAGGTACAATAGTCAAACTTGGCAGATTTGTACTGGCGGCGATACCTCTCATCCTTGATGGCGCGGTACTCGTTTGTGCGGTCTTTGGCGTAGTCGCTGATGATGTAGTTGAAGACATCAATCAGGTTGACGACCTGGTAGGGATTCTTATTGGTGATGGGTCGCCTGTAGATGGAGAAGGACGGCATCTTGGATAGGTTACACGAGGGCGACGGTTTGACGGCGTAATTGTTTGGTGTGCCCCAAAAGTACATAGCGGGGGCATTGGATTTGTCTTTGTTCATGGTGTGTAGGTTTGATAGTGTGAATAGAGAAAGCGTTCAATGTCTTGACGCAGGAAATAGATCTTCTTTTTGACGCGGCAACACTTCAATTCATCTTCGGTACACCAGTCTTTGAGGGTGTTCCTTGTGATGTGAAGCATGCGAAGTAGGTCGGACATCTCAATCCAGTCGTAGAGGAGAGGAATGTCGTTGGGGGCTTCATTCGTCATCATCTTCAAAGTCTCCTTTCTCGACGGGCTTACGCTGTGAGAAGATTTCGGCGTCAAGGAGCGCGTTTCGTTCCTGGCGTGACATGTGACGGCTTGAAGCAATCCAAGCGTCAATTTCGGACTTTTTGAACCTAATACGGCGAGTTTTTTCATCCTTATAATAAGGGAAATAACCGAAGCGCTTCCAGCGGCGAACGGTTTGGTGGGAAGGATGGTCGGGATGGTAGGCGCACAATTCCTCGATGGTCATGTAGGTGTCTTGCCCAGTATCCTTTCCGCGAATGTCTTCGCAAATGGATTTAATCTCCGCGATGCCGTCGAGTATATTGGAAACGGCTTGCGGGAGTTCGTCAAATGTGATGGTGTCTAACATAGTATTTTCATTTTGTGCCAGGACCCATCTTCACGGTACCTATAAAGAAAAGCCCACGGCGGTTAATTCGTGGGCAAAAATGAGGAGTTGTGAGCGAAAAAACCGTGTACTACATATGTAGGTACATTCAAAAAAGTTCACTTTCGTATCCTCGTTTTCCATTACGAGAGGCCTGCTTTTTCTTTTGCTCATCAAGGGAATCGCCTTCTGTGAGCAGTTTCTCAGCAGTGGTTTTCATATCATCGAAAATTTTCAGAAAGTCTCTTTCTTTTGAACCAGAAAACATGTTGTTGGGGTTTTTGATCTTAGTATTGAAAAAGCGTCCTAAAGCGATGATGAAGTTCGCTTTGTTGGTTACATAGAGGCCGTTGTCCTCTTCGATGATGCGCAGTTCGCAGCAGATACGCATGATTTTGACAAACTTGGTGATGTTATAATCACTGATGCGGTATTTGCTGCAGGGCATCATGTTCTCTTTCTTTTGGGAGATGCGCTTGATTTCGTTCTCGATGATCTTCGTCCAGTCACCCGAGGCCTCATGAATGGCATCCTGAAGGGTGTCAAGGACGATGAGATATTCATCTCTTGGCCGCTCCTTGGCTTTGAGCATCAGATGTTGGATGCTGATGAACTGGCGAGGCTCGTAGAGCTGAGCAAAATAGGATTGCGCGACTGGATAGCCGAAGGAGCTGGAGCCAGGGATGAGAGAAGACATCGAGCTGGCGGCGATATAGATGGGACGGAAGAAATCGGGCAGACGAGTATCGAGCAGCTTTTTGAGGTTGCCGAGGTAATGACGGAGGTTTGGCGCTTCCTGATGGAAGGACAGCAGGAAATAGGTGAAAGCGAGACTGACGAGGGTGGAATAAGCGATGCCGTCGGTCATGGTCTCATAGGTGTCGCTGCGGGAGGTGTTCAGTTCAGGAGCCTCGAGGACTTCGAGGCAGATGCCATAGGCATCGTTGAATGCTTTGAGGATGTCTTCGTCGGGGAGGTTGGAACTCTCTTTGACGGTGGCGTACAGGATTTGGTTAGGCAGGTTCTCGGAAAGGAAATCGGCCACGGACTTCCTTCTCTGGAAATGGAAATTTGATTGTGACATGGCAGATAAATTTTAGGAGGACGCGAAGCGCCTGTGTTGCATGTCACAATAATAGAGAAAGGGAAAATGAGTGTTCAGAAGTGATAAGAGAATGGACAAGATGGACAGGAGAGGCGTGTCAACGGGCGTGTCAACGATGAGCAACAATTTTTAGGTCATTTGACCACGATTTTTCAAGTTTTTGAAAATCGGTTGACACGTGGTTGACACGGCAGGGGGACTTTTGGGCATCAAAAAACCCTAACTCGTTGATTTACAGAGTTAGGGGTTTTGAAAATTTGTACTCCCGCAGGGGGTCGAACCCTGGACACCCTGATTAAGAGTCAGGTGCTCTACCAACTGAGCTACGGAAGCATCGTTTGTGGGTGCAAAAGTACAACCTTTTTTCGTTCCCACAATGCTTTTTTATGGAAAAAATTTAATGATTACTATAAATAGTTATAAATCAAATATTTATTTGGTAAACCAAACCTTAAACTCGGCCACACGAGCCTTGCTCACAATAATCTTCTCGGGCGTTTCAACGAAAAGGTTGATGGCCAACTTGTTGCCAAACCAAACCGACACATCCTTGATGGAGCTGCGGGCAACGACAAACTGACGATTGGCACGGAAGAACTCATGCGGATCGAGCTCGCTCATCACATCGTCCAAGGTGTGGTTCATATAGAATGTCTTCCCATCCGTTGTGATGATCTTCAGCGTCTTAGCATCAATATAAATGTAGACTATATTGCTGACCGGCAAAGGAATAAACTTGTCGCGCTCGGGAAGCAAGAAAAAGCTTCTGTATTTTTTCTTCTCTCCCAATTGGCTCAAAATCATGCTGAGTTGGTTGGTATCCACACTTTTCTCCACCAGTGAATGATATTTGTTCATGGCACGCTCCAATGCATCCTTGCTGATGGGCTTCATCAGATAGTCGATGCTGTTCACCTCAAAAGCCTTGAGTGCATATTCATCGTATGCCGTGGTGAAAATGACCGGACATGTGATGGTAACACGATCAAATATGGCAAACGATGAGCCGTCGGCCAAATGAATGTCCATAAACATCAGGTCGGGCATGGGATGGTTGGCAATCCATTCGACGCTGTCTTCGATGGATTCAAGCATGCCAACGATTTCAATACCTGGGCTGACTTCCAGAAGAAGCTTCTTCAGCGTCTTCGCAGCCATGACTTCGTCTTCAATAATCAGTGCTTTCATAGTGATTGTTCGTTTAGTTTAAGAGGCAAAGTTACGCTAAAAATCTTTCCGTCGTTAAAAATTTCAACATTTTCGTTCCATTTTATTCGATATCGCTCCGAAAGATTGGCCAATCCAATTCCCGTTCCTTCCTCTTTTCCAATCTTCGGCTGAATTTTATTACTGACTATCAAATGATTATCATCATCCGTATGAATATCAATCGTCAGTGGCTGTTTCGAGGAGACCACATTGTGCTTGATGGCGTTTTCAATAAGCCCTTGGATTGAAAGCGGAAGGACATAGTAGTTGTCGTATTTCTCATGTTCGATATGATGGTCGAAAAGCAGGTTGTCGCCATAGCGAATCTTCATCATCTGGCAGTAGGGACGCACACATTCAAGCTCTTGGGCCAAAGTAACCACTTCCTCGTTTTTCAATGTATAACGAAACACAGTCGACAACTGATGGACAAAATCGCCAGCCTTTTCGACATCGACTTCAATCAATGCTTTCAAGGTATTCAGCGAATTGAAAAGGAAATGTGGATCCATCTGCGTCTTCAGGGTCTCATAGCGTGAGTTAAGGTTCTCAGCCCGAAGTGTTTCGTTTTCAACGGCTGCTTTTTTCTCAAAATAGACCGAACGCAACAAATAAGCCGACAGAACTGCAATAGCATATAAAGGCAAATCACCCAACCAACCCTTTACTATACAAATGAATAGCGAATGCGGCGGTCTCCAACTTGGCCAACAATACCATTGAAAGGCAATACACAACGAACTCATTATTATGCCAACCAATAATGAACCTATGAGAATCGTACTAAACTCATCCCTCTTCTTTTTGAGTTTTAGGCTCATGATTTTCTTGTCGAAAAGCAACAAAATGAGAACCATGATAAATGTAAGGGGGATATTCACCAAAACCTTATTCAAAAACCGTGGCTTTTTATGATCTAAAGGTTCAGGATGATAATTTCGAGATTCATGAGGCATTGAGGGACTAAGTCGCGTCATTTCCTTCAATTGAAGCGTATCACCATTCAAAACCACAAAATCCTGGCCATCCAAACTCTCTATCTCGATTGGATTGTCAAACATGGGTCTACTGAAATAATGCGTCAATATGAATATGGCATAGTATGCTAAAGTAATAGTCAACGATAGCATAACTATTCGCTTCAGCGAAATGTAATTATCCACTTCATTAAAAGTATCCTTGTTCATGGTCTACATTTTAATCATTCATACCTCAATGCATTAATCGGATCGGTGCGCGAGGCCTTCAAAGCGGGGAAGAAGCCCGAAATGAGGCCCAAAATGGCGCAGGATATAAACGAAATAAACATCCAGGCCACATTGACAACGTAAGGCATCGACATGGCCATTGAGACGACATAGGAGAGCAAAAGGCCCAACAACAGTCCAATTACACCTCCAATCAGGCTCAAAATGATGCTTTCGGTAAGGAACTGCATCAAGATGGCAGAGTTCTTTGCTCCGATGGACATGCGCAAACCAATCTCCTTGGTACGCTCTGTCACCGTGACATACATGATGTTCATGATGCCGATACAGCCTACCAGCAAAGAAATCAAGGCAATGGCGACCAAAACCGTAGTGATCATGCCCGTCATTGAAGACATCATCTCCAACATCTCCTGTTGGGTGCGAACCTCAAAATCATCGTTGCCTCCCTCTGGTATCTTGTGGGATGCTCGCAGAATGCTCTCAATTTCTTCTACAGCGGCTTCTGCCACGTTTTCGGAAGCAGCCGAGCAAACAATCTGCTGGATATAGTCGACGCCCAACATACGCTTTTGCACTGTACTGTATGGCATCACCACGAGGTCATCCTGATCCATACCCATGCCATTCTCGCCTCGTTCTTTCAAGGTCCCAATGACTTTGAATGGCATATTACCCACTCGGATAGTCTTGCCTATGGGGTCTTCACCATCATCGAAAAGATTCTCCACAATGGTCTGCCCTATCAAACCAACTTTAGCATATTTCTTCACATCTTCATCCGTGAAGTTCACACCAGTGGCCACCTCATACTTCTTGATTTCAAGATACTCTGGAGAGCCACCATATACCGTGCCCGACCAGTTCTTGGAACCATTCACCAACTGACCACCACTATTGACCACCGGACTGACCATTGTGACGTTTTTGGCGCCTTTGGCAATCAACTCACAATCCCTAACCTTGAGCGATTGAACATTGGATGAACCCATGCTCACGCCACCACGACGCTGGTTAGCACGCATCACCATGATGAGGTTGGTGCCCATATCCGACAACTGATTGGCCGTACTCTGCTTCAAGCCCTCACCCAAGTTGACCACCGCGATGACGGCAGCAATACCAATCACGATACCGAGCATGGAAAGAGCCGTGCGCGTCTTGTTACGCAGCAGGGCTTTCGCCGAAATCCGTATGAGGTTCAGAATATCCATATCAATAATCGTTATCCTTGGGTAATGCCGCCAATGCTTCTGCCGCTGACTTGGTTACTACAGGTTCATCCCGAAGGATGTGACCGTCGCGAAGGAAGATTGTTCTGCTTGTAAACACCGCAATATCAGACTCATGCGTCACAAAGGCAATAGTCTTGCCCTGTTCGTGAAGGCTCTGAAAGAGGCTCATGATTTCGTATGAAGTGCGCGTATCGAGGTTGCCTGTGGCTTCATCGGCCAACACAATGACAGGGTCGTTCACCAAAGCGCGGGCAATGGCCACGCGTTGCTGCTGACCACCCGAAAGCTGGTTGGGCATGTGTTCCATTCGGTCCTTCAAGCCCACCAATTCCAAAGCATGTTGTGCCCTCTCATGGCGCTCACGATGCGATACATCCGGATTGTACACTAATGGCAACTCCACATTCTCCAAAGCTGAAGTACGCGGCAAGAGATTGTAGGACTGAAACACGAAGCCAATCTTGCGATTACGAATTTCCGACAGCTCGTTTTTGCTTCTTTCCCTGACCGAAATACCATCGATGTAATACTCGCCTGAGGTGGGCTGGTCAAGGCAACCAAGGATATTCAGCAAAGTAGACTTGCCACTACCCGACGAGCCCATGATACTCACAAACTCGCCCTGACAAATATCGAACGACACACCCTTCAGGGCATGAACTTCCTCACTACCGACGACAAACGTCCGCTTGAGGTTCTCAACCTTGATGATGGATTGCCGTTCGCTCATGATCATTTCTGATTACCTTGGTTTCCGCTTTTACTATTATTATTTATTATTCCTGTTCCTACCAGGAGGGCCTGGCATGAAAGGATTTTCGCCTTTCTTCACTTCTTTCTCCTTGACGACATACTGTGCCGAAAGCACCACTGAGTCGCCAGCCTGCAAACCTTGCTCTATAATCTTATAAGCGCCATCACTCATGCCCACCTTGACGGGACAGGGCATCATATCATCGCCTTTCTTCAACCACACCCTGTTATGACTGGCTACTTGCCCTCCTTCATTCATTTGAGGCTTCTGGCCTTGAGGAGGTTCGGAGCGTTGTCCATCGGGTTTTTCACTCTTGCGAATGGCTTTTAGCACTTGCTCGTCTGGGGTGAAATTGAAGGCCTCGGCAGGCACAGCCAAGCCTGTCTCTTCCTCCGTGACGATGGTCACACTGGCAGTCATGCCTGGAAAGAGCTTTTGGTCGGGGTTGGGAGCCTCGATGATGACCGTATAGGTCACCACGTTACTCGTGGTAGTCGGTTTCATACGGATTTGGTTCACTGTACCTTCAAACACATCATCCATGTAGGCATCCACGGTGAAGCTCACCCTCTGCCCTACTTTCACTTGCCCGATGTCGGCTTCATCGACGTCGGCTTCCACCTGCATCTTGGTCAGGTCGTTGGCCAAAGTAAACAAAGTAGGCGTGCTGAATGACGCAGCCACGGTCTGACCCACCTCAACGGCTCGATCGAGCACGATGCCGTCGATGGGTGAATAGATTTCGGCGTAGGCCAAATCAACCCTAGCTTGGTCGTATGAGGCTTGAGCGTTTCTCTTGCTCATCTGAGCCTGCGTGTAGGTGTTCTGCGCTTCCTGATAGGCGGCCAAGGTGGCGGCATTCGACTCATAGAGCTGTTTCGTGCGTTCGTATGTGAGTTTCGCATAATTGAGTTGGCTCTCCGCCGAAGTGAGGCTAGCTTTGGCGCGACTCAGGCTCTGATTAAGCGTCTGTTTGTCCAACTCGGCCATCAGCTGACCTTTCTTCACCACGTCGTTGAAGTCGACGTAGATTTTTTCCACCTTGCCCGACACCTGCGTACCCACTTCGACAGTCTCTACTGGCTCAATGGTGCCCGTTGCGGTCACAGTGTTCTCAACGGTATACTCTCCAACCACATGGGTGCGGATGACCAATTCCTTGTTGGCTGATTTCATAGCCTTGATGATGATTATCGAAGCGATGGCCACGACAACGACAGCCAGGATAATCAACCATATTTTTCTTTTTTTCTTCATATATCGTATTATTCGATTCTCGTTTTTTAGCGGCTGCCACGGTGTGACAGCCCTACAACTCTATACCTACAACTCTATTTGTTTGCCCATATACACGTCCAGAATCTTGCGTTTCATCAGCAAAGAATACTTGTTCTGGATATACGAATTAAGGGCGTTCAGATAATTGTTCTGTTGTTGCAGCAGTTCGACCGTCGTAATGGCACCATGCTGATACTGGATGTTGTAAGCATTGAAACTCTTGCTGTATGCGTTTTCTTTGACTTGTGAGACCTTATATGCATTGTAAGCAGAAATCACATTACGGTAGGCTTGCACAACGGTTTGGCGCACCGCAAGAGCCGATTGTTCATAATCCAACTGGGCTTGCTCCAAGGCGATGCGACTCTTTTTCACGTTGGCTTTAGTTTGACCACGACTGTAAATCGGGATGCTCATCGAAATGCCTGCTGATTCTGTCGGCTTACCATACCATTTCGAGTTGCCATCAGAATCGAACGACAGTACACCCATGCCTACATTCGCATTGGCAGAGATGGAGGGGAAGTAATTGCCTCGTGCCATGTCGACGCTCTTTTCGGCCAAACGGATGTCGTAGTCGCTCATACGCAAGTCGGGCATATATTCCATGGCAAGATTGACGGTTTCTTCTTCTGAAGGCAATGAATCCTTCAGGTCATCCAGGTTGTCGGTATTCGGGGTGACGATCTCCAAATTGTCTGTCGGGTTCATCGAAAGCAGCACCTTCAAATCCAGCAAATTGTTCTCAATATTAATGCGCGTGTCGACTACGTTGTTCGAATCACTGTAGTATTGCGCCTCGAGCAACAGCAGGTCGCTTTCGAGAATAGTACCCACATTATGACGCACACGTCCTTGCTTCACCTGCTCGCGGCTAGTGTTGAGCACTTCGAGTTGGTAATTCAACAGTTCCTGGTTGCCGAGAATGGTTAGGAAACTCTGCAAAATCTGAGTGGCAAGCTGGTTGTCGTATCGTTCCAACTGCACTTCGTTACGCTCCACGTTTATGCGGCTCTGCTCAATAGTATTGTTGATGTTGCCACCCTGATAGATGGTTACGGAAGATCCAACTCCCACATTTCCCGAGGTGGACCAACCGTTTTCGTTTTTCGACAAGTTTTGTCCTACTGAAGCACTCAAGTTAGGCAGCCTTTGCTGTTTTGATTGTTCGTAAGTTGCCTCCAACGACTTGCCCGCCAGTTCCATCGATTTACGCTCGTAGCTGTTTGCTACAGCAAAACGCATACAATCCTCCAATGAAAAACGATAAGATTGGCTTTCCTGTGCCATGACAGAGCATGCCAAGAGGAAAAATAGAGAGAGTATGGTTATGCGTCTTGTCATTGTTGTCATATTAAACCAAAAAATCCAGGTCCGTTAATAAAATCAACTTGACCTGGATTATAATTACATTAACTTTATTAACCATGCAAATATAGCATAGCTATCGCAATTTTCTGTCAATTATACAATTAAAACAGAAAACAAAAAGCGTAAAGCTATTGAAAAATCAATCGAATTGATTAGGAGTTCTGCTCCTTCTTCCTTTTTCCAAGAAGATAGGCACCGCCTAGGCAACCCAGAACAAGGATTCCCCCACTCAAGGGTGCAAAGTACTCTAAGGAAATATCACCATCCTGTTCTTCGAGACTAATCGCATCATTTCCCGCCTCACCTGTTGCTCCCTTCTCACCTTTTGCACCACGCAATTTAATTTTCAACTCCTCATTGCTGTCAAAAATATTTTGAGCCTCAGCAACTTGCATCATAATCGGACCACACATCATTGCCAAAACGGCCATAACGCTAATGATTCTCTTTTTCATTTTATTGTTTCCTTTCTATATTTATTTATTCATCGATGCTATTCTAATCATTCACGTATAAAACGTTCCATTTAATAATTATGTGGCAAAAATATTGCTTTTTTGTGAAATTCTACAACAAATTTTCATTTTTTTTCCACATTTTTTTTACATGATTGATTATCAATTATTTAAAAACAGAAAATTTTACTTACTTGAGGATTGAATTAAACAGAAACAATTAATAATACTTTCCCTGTATGGTCTTTATTTTTGAAAAACAATTGTCAACCATAGATTATTTTGTACATTTGCAGTGTTTCAAAAGAGGTTTTTTAAGAATCAATGAAAAGAGCATATTATTTAAATTAACTAATAACTAACTTAAAATTAAAACGTTATGAAAACAAGTAACAAGTTTTTCGCCGAATTGTTCGGCACATTCGTTTTGGTATTTGGTGGTTGCGGTACCGCTTTGTTTGGCCATGTTGGCTTCCTTGGTGTAGCTATCGCCTTCGGTCTCACCGTGGTGGCTATGGCATACGGCATCGGCCACATTTCAGGTGCTCACCTCAACCCCGCTGTCAGCTTTGGTGTCTTTGTTAACGGACGCATGAGCTTAAAGGAAATGCTCGTCTATTGGCTCGCACAGTTCATCGGCGGCATCATCGCTGGTGCTTTGCTCCTCGTGATTTGGAATGCCATCGGTGGTGGAGCTACTGGTGTCTTTGCTTCCAACGGCTTTGGCGAAGCATTCCAAAAAGCTTGCGGTGGTCCTGAGACAGGTTATCAAACAATTTCCACAGGCGGCGCCTTCCTTGTTGAAGCCCTGTTGACCTTCGTATTCTTGATGGTCATCCTCGGTGTCACTGACGATCGTCATGCCAACGGCAAATTCGGTGGTCTGGCCATCGGTCTCACCTTGGTGCTCATCCACCTCATCAGCATCCCGCTGACCAACACCTCCGTCAACCCTGCCCGTTCGCTTGGCGTTGCCTTGTTCTCGAAGTGCGGTGAATGGAGTGCCATGGGTCAAGTGTGGCTCTTCATCGTGGCCCCGCTCGTCGGTGCTTGCCTCGCCGGACTGGTCTACAAGTGCCTTGGTGGTTGCAAGAAAAGCGAAAAGTAACAAGATTGAAATCATCTGAATAATGAACGGTCCCGCATTAGCCAATGCGGGACTTTTCTTATTTTTGCACCATGGCAGGCATCTACATCCACATCCCTTTCTGCAAGTCGAAATGCGCTTACTGCGGGTTCTATTCGTTGCCTTCCTTTAAGCTGAAAGACAGGTTCCTTGAGGCTTTGAAAAAGGAAATCGCTATGCGCAAAGACTACTTGAATGGCGAAGCCATCAACACCATCTATTTCGGAGGCGGCACCCCTTCCCTGCTCTCCATCAACGAAATCGGTGAGTTACTACACCTTATTAATGATGCATATTCCATTGGGAAAAAACCTGAGATTACCCTTGAGGCCAACCCCGACACGCTATCGTTAGAATATCTTGAAGGCTTGCGCCAACTTGGGGTCAACCGCCTCAGCATCGGTATCCAGAGCTTTTTCGACAACGACTTGAAGTATCTGAGCCGTCGCCACGACTCACAACACGCCCTACAATGTATCAATTGGGCCAAACATGCGGGCTTCAGCAATATCAGCATTGATTTGATTTATGGTTTGCCCACCTCAAACGCTGAGCAATGGAACCGCAACCTTGACCTCTTTTTCGCATTGGACCTCCCCCACCTCTCCGCCTACGCACTTACCTTGGAACCCAATGCGATTTTGACCAAACAAATCGAACTAGGAAAGGTGCTTCCTGTCAACGAGGAGGATGCCTTGCGTGATTATGAAATCCTATGCAAGCGTGCTATCGAAAAAGGTTATCTGCACTATGAGATTTCCAACTTCTGCCGCCCAGGGATGCACTCGAAGCACAATGCCAGCTATTGGTTCGGCACACCATACATAGGCTTTGGTCCCTCGGCGCATTCCTTCGATGGAGCCTCACGGCAATGGAATATTTCCAGTGTTGAACGTTACTGTGAGGTTTTCGCTGCCGCATCACGTCATTGCGAGGAACGAAGCAATCCAGGGAACAAGCTTCCTTTTCTGGATTGCTTCGTTCCTCGCAATGACGCAAAGCGAGTCCAAGAACCAGTATCAGAGAATGAACGATTAACTCCCGAGCAGCAATACAACGAATACGTCATGCTCCGTCTGCGCACCCACTGGGGCATTGACCTAAAATGGCTGAAACGCGAGATGGGCGAAAGGTTTTCTTCTTACTGTGAACAACATGCCCAACCTTTGATTGCCCAAGATAGGCTCTCACAGACAAGAGAATTCCTCTACCTCACCGACAAGCAAATGCTTTTCGCCGACGGAGTAGCCGAGGAATTGTTTTGGGAATAAGTATTTTTTTATCCCAAAACATCAAAACCTACCGTTTTCTTTCCTATTTTTGGACTCCCAAACCTCGATACAGCAAAGGTCCCTGAACCCGTGGTTCCTGAGGCCAATCAAAGGGCCGAAGGACTGATAATAAGAATTATCAACTAATAATTATATCATGTTAAAAATCAAATCATTACTCCTATCCGCTCTTCTGCTCATCGGCTTGAACACGATGGCTCAAGATGAAAATGAACGCCTCGTTGGCGCCAACTGCACGAGCATCATGGTAGGCAAGAACGCCTCCACCGACGGCTCTGTCATCACCTCACACACCTGCGACGGTCGCTACCGTACCTGGATGCGCTGGGAAGCCGCTGCCGACCACGAAAAAGGTGAAATGCACAAAGTCTACAAAGGCACCATGCATACCGAAGATCCCTTCGATAACCGCAACGTGGAACTGGCTGGCGAAATCCCTCAAGTGGCACACACCTACGCCTACCTCAACACGGCCTACCCTTGCCTCAATGAGAAACAACTAGCCATCGGCGAGACCACTTTTTCCGGTCCTGACACCTTGGTCAACAACAAAAGCATGTTCATGATCGAGGAGCTGGAACGCGTGGCCTTAATGCGCTGCGACAACGCCCGCGATGCCATCCAACTCATCGGCAAACTGGTGAAGGAATATGGCTATGGTGACGGTGGCGAATGCATCACCATTGCGGACAAGAATGAAGTGTGGCAAATGGAAATCCTTGGCGAAGGTCCCGACAAAATCGGTGGTGTTTGGGCTGCCAAGCGCATCCCCGACGATGAAGTGGGTGTTTCGGCCAATATTGCCCGCATCGGCAAGCTGGAGCGCAAGAGCAAAGACTTTTATTGCTCCGACAACTGTGAGGCCGTAGCGAAGAAATATGGCCTCTGGGATGGCAAGGGCGACTTCATCTTCTGGAAGGCTTTCCGCGCCTCCTATGGTGGCGGCAAGAACTACAGCGACCGCGAATTCTTCATCCTCAGCCAGCTGGCACCTTCGCTGAACCTCAACCGCGACATGCCAGAACTACCCTTCTCCGTGAAACCCGATGAGAGCGTCGACGTGCGCAAGGTGATGGAACTCTTCCGCAGCACCTACGAAGGCACCGATATGGACATGACGCGCAATGTGAAGATGGTTGCAAAGAAACGTACTGATGACGGCGTGGTTGAAGACACCATCATCAGCCCCGTAGCCAACCCTTGGGTGGGTAGCGCGATGATGAACACCATTAATTATCTCGCTCCCGGAACCATCAACTTCCAACGCACCGTGGCCGTGGCTTGGAGCAGCTACCATCACATCATCCAATGCCGCAGTTGGATGTCTGACGAAATAGGCGCCATCTGCTGGATGGCTTGCGACAACCCAGGCCAAAGCCCACGCATCCCCATCTTCTCAGGCTCCACCACCCTGCCCGAAGGCTTCGACAAATGCGGTCAGCTACGCTACCGCGACGAGGCTTGGATTTGGCATTACCGTAAGGCCAACAAACTAGCCACCGTTCAATGGGGCCGCTGCAAGAGTACGCTTCTCGGCACAGCCAACCGTTTCGAGCAAAAAGCTTTTGACGAAATTCCCGCTGTAGAAGAAAGGGCAAAGAGCTTGCTTGCCGAAGGCAAAAACAAAGAAGCCACCGAGATTCTCAATCAATACACAACAGACTTTGCAGCTTCCACGCGACAAGCCTGGAAGGAAATGGAAAACAAGTTCTGGTATTGGTTCAGCTTCGGTTTTTAGCCCATCTTATGACAAAAGGAAGGGGGAATGCGTTTGCCTTCCCCCTTCTTTTTTAATACTGTTCCACTACGATGTTGACGCTATTCCCCGCTTCACCACTCAACTTGATATGTCCAGTTCGTGGTCGCGTACTCGACATGGCATCAACCGTGACGGTAAGGGTTTTATTGCCAAAACCACTCAAAGGATCGCAATGTATCCACACCACATCTACATTCACCGACCACGCTTGGTTCGCTGACACATGGATTTCATAACTGCCACCTTCTGGACGGACAATAAGTTCTGTTATATCTGTTTCCAAAATATCGACCCTACCCTCTTGAACGACGGCCATCGTGCCCAGCACTTGTCCATTATGAATAGCTCTCACAAAACCTACTCTTTCATTAGGATTAGAATTGTTATCCACTACAATATCAAAAGTGGCGTCACCCTCACCTGAGTTAGTAACCAAAGTTATCCAACTGCTCGCCTGTAGTTGCCATGTGGTGTTCGTGGCCAGATGCACAGTTTGCACACCACCAGCAAAGGAGACAAACAAGGTATCAGGTTCAAAATTGGCTGCAATTGGAGTGTCACCCGGGGCTTGACTTGCTGTTAATTGCACATTCAAGCTCCCCGATTTGATATTAAAGTCCAACATTCTCGAAATACCAAGCGTATTAGGTTCAGCCGTAAGAATAACATTGGCATTACCCATCCCAGACTGTTGTGAAACCGACAACCAGTCACAATCCAAATCAAATATCCATTCATCATCACAACTCACGCTAATCTCTCGCTCGCCGCCTTCTTTTCCAAATTGGAACATTTGGGGTGAAACCTCAAGAAAATGCGGATCGGGTGAAGCTTCCTGCCTGATGACAAGCATGGCATGAGCGCCACTAGCCGTATTGAAGATGATACTTGTTCGACGCGAGATATACAAGGGATTCTCGCCTACGGTAACACTGATTTCAGCATTACCCTGTCCTTCATTTTGATTCAGCATGACCCATTCCTCTCCAACAGTGACCGTCCAGTTGTCTTCAGTAGTCACCGCAACAGTCTTAGTCTCACCTGTACAGATAAATTCAAGGTGTCCAGGAACAACCTCTATGCCGAAAACAGGTGATACTCTCTGTTCGATAATTACGGTATCCGAAGCAATATCATGTTTTCCAATAACGACTTCCCCAATTTGAGATTCGGTCGTACCGACTTCAATCGGGCTAATGGTCAAAGTAAGGGTAGCGTCATTGGTACCATTCGTCATCGAACTGGTTACCCATTGAGGGGTAATGACCTCCCATTCGATATCTGACGACACCTGAACTGTATACTCACCTCCTACAGCGCCACAGATAATAGACGCAGGACTAACTTCAACATAATGCTGAGGCACGTCTTGGGTCAACTTCAAAACAGCAGTATTGTCCTTGGTACTGGCAGTGATTTCAGTTGAACGGCTCTCTCCTGTCGTGTTTGGTGCTACCGTTAAAGTAAGGGTGGCATCGCCTTTGCCCGACATCGAAGAAACCATGACCCAGCCTTCGGTCATAGCAATGGTCCATTCTCCATTCGACTTCAACGATACTTCAGCAGAACCTCCTTGTGGGTCAATCCCCAGAGTTGTTTTGTCAAACGACACCTCTACAGGCTTACGGCAGCCCACCACAGCAAAAGCCAAGGCTGCAATAATCAAAAAAGTAAGTTTTTTCATCGGTTTGGTATTATGTTTCTACTCTTTTCTCTTTTTCCTAAAACGCAATTTACGTTTGATTATTATGTTGAAACTAAAAAAGGTGCGCCGAAAAAGTCGACGCACCCTTTCATTCAAGCGCTGAGCCTTTCTTTTAGAAAATCTCGGTTCTATTGTCCTTAATCTTCACGTTGTTTCTCAAGGCATTGTACACGCCATTGTTCAGAGCTCTATTGGAGAACTGGCTAGTCTTCTCTCTGATGATGCTGCTGTAGTCGGTAGTCTCTTCGGGAGCCGTGAACTTCACGTTCTTGATGATGAAGGCGCTGGAGTTACCGGCAACGGGGCCGACTTCCTCACCTTCCTTCATACCCATGATCATACCAACGATGTCGCCTTCAACGCCAAAGTTACCCAACACACGCGATTCAATGTTGACATCGGAAACTGTGGTGGACTCAGCACCCAGCTCGTTCACCATTCTATTGACATCGCTTCCACAAGCTTTCATCTTCTCAACAGCCATCTCACCCTTCTTCTTGTTGAGAATTTGATACTTGGAACGCTCGGCGACGGTCTCCAAAGGAGCATAACCTTCATTGATGACACCCGTCAGAGCAGCTACGACCAACTGATTGTTGTCAAGCTCAAAGATCTTATCGGAGATGTCACCTTTCTTGGTCTTCTCGTCGAAAGCCCAGCGGACGATTTCACGCGGGCTCTCAAGACCGGTGATTTGGTAAGTCGACTTCTGGATGCCAGGCATCGTACGCTTGGTAAGACCTTGTTCTTCAATAGCCTTGTTGAACTGGTCGTAAGTTCTGTTTTCAGCGAAGAACTTGTTGGCCTCGGCATAAACATTCTGGTAAGTCTTCGTGCTCCATGTGATTTTGTGCTCAAGGAATGCAAGACGTGCCTTGGGTTGAGGCTCGGTTTTTCCTGTGACCTTCACAATATGATAACCAAAGGGAGTCTCCACAATGCCCAACGAACCCACAGGATTGTTGATCACGTATTCGTTGAATGCAGGAACCATCGTACCATCAGTGAACCAATCAAGGTCGCCACCTTTGTCCTTTGTGCCATCGGTGTTGTATTCTGAAGCCATTTCAGCATACAAGTCGTCGTTGTTCTTCGTGGCCTTCAGTTGAGCCAGAAGTTCGTTAGCCTTGGCTTCGGCTTCCTCTTTGGTTGTGATTGTGTCTTGGCTACCCATAGCACCCTTATAACCAATCAAAATGTGGCTGGCACGCAGTGAGTCGGGGCGGTTTTGCATGTCAACGATGCGAACCAAGTTGAAAGCGTCCTCGTTTTCGTAGGGACCATACACATAGCCCACGCCATTGCCATTGTCAAAGATGGCTTGTTCAATCATCTCAGGGACATCCTTGCGACCCATCCAAGTGCTGTCGTAGCGCTTGTCGGAGTTGTAGCTGTCGTTCACGAAGTTGGCAGCACTTTCAGCAGCCTCAAATTCGGGCTTTCTTTCTTGCACGAACTTCAGAGCTTCTTGACGGTCTTCCAACGAAGGCTTGATTTCGAACAGAACATACTCAATGTCGCGTCTTTCGTCAGTCTCATAGCGGTACTTGTTCTCCTCATAGAAGGCCTTGTTGTCGGCATCGGTCACAGTCACGGTCGAATCCGGAATAGAGGAATAACGCAAAACGATGACATCGGCAGAAGCCTTCATGTTCTTGTTTTCATAGTATTTCTTGGCCAAAGGAGTGGGAAGGAAATAAGAAGCCTTCACCAGATTGTCGAACTTGGTCTCCAAACGGTTTTGCTTCACGGCTTTTTCGAAATCGAGCCAGCGGTTATAATACTCTGGAGGAAGGTTGCTGAGGTTCTGAAGGTATTCGGTCACACGTTGTTTGTCAACATTGCCGTTGCCATCGCCAAAGCTCTGAACCACCCATTGGTGAGGTTTGTCGCCAGTAATCTGGTCCATCAGTTCTTCGGTGGTGATGCCGATACCTGCGGCCTCATATTCCTTGGTCATGATGTTATCCTTGATCATCTCTTCCAAAGTGCTGTTATAAATGCCGTAAGTTTCGGAGGAAGAGAGGTTGTTGTTTGAAGACCTTCTGTTTTCAAGATTCTTTTCCTTGAGCGCTTCATAGTCTCTCACCGAAATCTTGTCACCATCAACAGTGGCCACGGTGGGACCTGTGTTTCTTCCCTGACTTTGGAAAAGGTCTTGTAAGACAAACGCTAACAATGCGATACCAATGATTGCAATCAACAATCCGGAGCGTCTTCTGATTTTTTCAATTGCTGCCATAATTCTATTTTCTAATTACTATTAAACTTCAATTTTGAGCGTGCAAATTTAGTAAAGATTTCCACTCGCTGGGAAAAATGTTTTATTTTTATTTTCCAAAAGCATCAATTTTTGCTTTATTTTACCAAAAAAGACTGAATATCAACTATTTATTTTGAATTTTCAGTTCCACCTCATCCAATTTCATGTTCGAGGCTTTCAAAATTTTGACCCGATAATTGCCGATTTGGAGCACTTGACCTTGCTCAGGAATGCTCTCACAATAGTGCAAAATCATGCCAGCCAAGGTCTCATAGTCGTCGGAAACGGGCAAATCGAGCTTATAAGTGTCGTTGAGGTAGTCGATCTCGAGACGGGCGGAGAAGACAAAGGTGTTGTCGTCCACCACCTTTTCCACTTCATCCTCCACATCGTACTCGTCATCGATCTCGCCAAAGATTTCCTCCACCACATCTTCCATAGTGACAATACCGGCAGTGCCACCAAACTCGTCGACGACCGCCGCCACACCCTGACGGTGCTGGATGAAATGCTTCAAGAGCCTATCGGCAGTATAGGTTTCGGGGAAAAAGTCGATCTTGCGAATGATGTCGGCCAAGGCCACTTCCCTATGTTCTGAAACAACACGTACCACGTCGTTCAAATGGACGTAGCCTACAATATCGTCGATGCTTTCACCTATGACAATCAACTTCGAGTGTTTGGTTTCCTCAAAACGGGCTTTCACGGCCTCAATGCTATCGGAAAGTTTCACTGACTCAATCTCGTTGCGTGGTCCCATACACTCGCGGAGTTTCACCGAGCGAAACTCCATCACGTTTTGGAACAACTGTATTTCCTGCTGCATGTCTTCATCCGCTTCCTCAGGATCGGCATATTCAGCGATGTAATCATTGAGGTCTACGGTAGAGAACCGGTATTCCTGTCGGTCGACTTTAAGACGAAGAAAATAGCGGATAATGAACTCCGAAATGCCTGTGTAAATGAGAATCAGCGGATAGAGCAGACAATAACAAATGAAAGTCGGCAAAGCGAAGAATGATAGAATGGCATTGGGATTAATGCGAAACAGCACCTTAGGAAGAAACTCGGCCACCAGCAAGACAAGCAAGGTGGAGAGGATAGTTTTCACCAGCAGCACCATAAATGCATTGTCGAAAGAGATGTATTGCAACCAATGGTTGACAGGTGCGTCAAGCAGTTGCGACATGCTCATGCCATAAACGATGAGGGCGATGTTGTTGCCCAACAACAAAGAAGTGAGGAAGTGCGACTGGTCTTTCAAAAACAGCCTAATGATTTTAGCCGAGAAGGTGTTTTTCGTCAGTTCCACCTCAAGCTGAAGGCGATTAATGCTGTTGAAGGCAATCTCAAGTCCCGAACATAGGGCTGAGAAAAACAAAGTAACGGCAACGATAATCCAACTGTCCATAACTCAATCCTCCTCATCCACATCGAGCAAGGCACTGCCCGAATACATGGTGTATTCCGAAAAGTCCTCACGCGCCACGAGGCTGTCAGCCTCAATTTGCTTGTCAGGCGTGACAATCTTGACATGTGAGCGGGTGTGGATCATCTTCGTATCTTGATACCAGAATAACTTGTCGGAATACATGGTCTCGTTGCTACCAAAGTTCTGCACGATCACATTGCCTTGTGCCTCAATTAATCCCATTTTGCCGTAGTTCTTCCCATAATCGGCATGGAGTTCTGTGGTCTTTTCACCCTTGTCGTACATATACACATCGAAACCAAGGGGGAATTCCATTATGTCGTCCTCTGTTTCCATGCGCACCATGCGTGGTGTGTGCAATTCAAGGTTGACTATGCCCGAGTCGCTGCGATAGAAAACAACGCTATCGGCGATGATACCCGACAGCGTGTCGTCCGATCCCATGGCTTGCACGATGGCATCGGGGTTTGAACACGAAAACAACATCACAGCCATGAAGGCTGTGATGTTGAGTATGATTCCTATTTTCAGGATGCGTTTCAATTACTTTCTAGCTCTGATGGTGGTAGTTTCACCAATCCAGCCGCCAATGTTGAAGGACTGGCCTTCACTATAGTCATTGAAGAAGATGGTTTCTGCCTTCGGGAAGCCAGCGGTGTAGGAACTAATCATGCGGTTAGCTCTGTCGGCGATTGAGGAGTCGATGGACTTGGCCTTCTGGCACTTGTCGACAGCAGCCCAATACACGGCACCCTTTTCAATATCATCGTTGAACTGTGAGGCACTTGAAGCATAGAGTTGGGCGATGATGAGGTAAGGCTCACCAGCGGTCGGGTCAACCTGTGCAGCTCTTCTTGCGATATCGCGGGCTCTGCTTAAGCTACCCATGTTCTGGTAGCACATAGCCAAGTTGCGGTAGGCACGATACTTACGGTCGTTGTTGTCGGTCTTCGTGGCTTGCTCGAAGAAGGTGGCAGCTTCGCTATACTTCTTGTCCTTGAAGAACTTGATACCCAAGCTGTAGGAAGCCTCGGGGCTGGGCTCCAGCTCATTCAGTTTGACAGCGGCATCAAGGAAGAGCTTCGAGTCGGTGCAATCCTTCTTATCAAGAATGGTGGTGATGCGCTTGAGCAACGTCACATCGTCAGGCGTCTCCTTCATCTTGGCGCTGAACACCTTGATCAGGTCGTCGCAAGAAGCAAAGGGAGAGAACAGGTTGTCGAGGTTGTTCTTCACACCCTTGTTGATGTTGATGTTCTTTTCATTCTTCTCCATCTGCTTTTCGAAGCCGGCTACAGCTTCGGAATCGCCACTTGCCAAAGCCTCTTCCTTGGCAGTCTCAAGTTCCGTCTCTGTCGTAGCCAAAGCACCGATGTTGTTATCAAGCACTTCGGAGAGCTCCTGATAGACATTGATGATGGTCATCTTCTCAGCCTTGTCGTTGTTCACCATGTCGATGGTAGCCTTGAAGTAAGCATCGATATAGGCACCCTGCAACTGTGAGGCATCAAGGTCAACGGCGGATTTCAGCACGTTGTAAGCCTCTTCATAGCGGTTCTTGTTGTAAGTGTAGATGAGCAAGCCTTTACGGCCCATGATGCCAGCCACCTGCGATTTGCCAGTCTTCGGATCGACCGGGAAATACTGGGCTCTGTTGTCCATCATCATGCAAATCGTATCAATGTAGGCATCTTTCTGGGCGGGGTTGGTGCGGATGAAATAGTCCATAATCTTCTCACCTCTCGTGTAGATAAGTTGGCTGGAACGTGGGCAGTTGAGGAAGACCTCTCTCCAGGCGTTGACCATTTCGGTGCTAATGGCTTCCGGCGCAAACTTGGCCGCTTCCCATTGCTTGTAAGCCTCACCATAGATGGACAGATTGGTCACGCAGGCCACGCTGTCGGTTCCATACTTCGACTCTGACACCTCTTGGGCGGATACGCTCATTGCCATTCCAAAGATAACGGCAATCATCATTAATCTTTTCGTTTTCATCTCTTCTTATTTTTAGTGTTAGACTTGTTTGCTCTTATTCAAATATCATTCCAAATTTTTTCCGCAGTCTTTCCTTATTTGTACTTGCGCTTCATGAACCAATGCTCGAACACCGAAACGCCTACACTCACCTTGGCATAGCGTTCCTGTATCAGACCGCCTTCGCGAGTGCCGTATTGACCGGCTTCAAGAGCCAAGTTGACCTTCGACATGGTTTTGGGCAACGGAAGCGACATACCTGCCGTAACACCCACCTTATTAATAGAATGATCTAGTCCGTCGTTGCCCGGCAGATTGATGAAACCTTGCTCATAGAAGCCACCGAAACGATAGGTGACGCGTGAAAAATATCCAGAAATAGAGGTATGTTTGGGCGTAAATTCAGCACCTGCCAACACCCTCCATGAATCCTGCAGTCCTTCCGTCTTCCCTTGTCGGGCAAACTTCGACCATTGTGTCCAATTGAAGTCGGTACCTACGGCCCAGTCACTGCCCTTCTGCAAAGCTACTCCAAAACCTATGCCTTGCGGCATTGTAATCTTCGTTTTATTGGTAACGTAGGTAATAGTATCAATCAAATACTCCACCTCGGTATCAACGTCCTCCTCAAACGAACGGATGAACAATGTTTGGTCACCATTGAGATTTATCTTTTGGGTATAAGTTAAGCCCAAACTCAACTCCATATCATTACCCACGCTCGTGTTGAACAACATGCCATAATCAAACATGAAAGAGCGCACCATCACGTCAACGCTACGGCGCGAACCAATAAAATAGACCGTGTCAGGGAAAAAGAGCGAGGTTTCGGCTTTACTGTTGCCAAACACATAATAGGCATTAGCACCCACAGCGAAATGTTTGCCAATCTTGAAGGCATTGCCCCAAAAAGCTTGGTTGAGGCCACCGCTGCCTTTGAAGCGCGTAGTGGTCTTGCCAATGCCAGGCTCGATATCATCAATGAGCATATTGTAGCCCGAAGTGCTGAAAGGCTGCACGCCCAATGCCATCTTCCACCAAGGCGTCACGCCAAAGGCCATCGACACATAGTCGAACGATGCATTGTTCGCCTTTTCCGAAAGGGTGGCTGTGCTAAAGGTTGACGACTTGAAATAGAATCCAGCGTCGAAAAGGAATGCCAAGGAGTCAATCTTGGCATAGGAAGCGGGATTCTCGGCATTGATGATGCCACCACCAAACATGGCGTTGGCCACGCCGCCCATGCCTTTCAGCCTCACATTCATGGAGCGTCCGTTCACCTGTCCGATGCCGAACAATGAATAAGGAGAATCCACATCAGCTTGGGCATTAGCGACAAGGCCAAACCCAGCCAGCAGGCAAACGAACATGATGCTTTTAATAAAAGGTGTTCTCATAACAATAACATCTTAGGCACACTCTTCACCCCTCTACTCTCTTTAAGTGGAAACAGAAGGGCATTAGAGCGTGCAAATATCCGATTTTTTAACTCGTTGAGCAAGTTTTTATTGTTTTAATTGTGAACACTATTCGCTATATCATTGAGAACCAGCATAAAACATTTCAAAAAACAAAAATTTCTCAGTTTTTGAAGTTTTTTTCTTGCCAATTGAGAAAAATGTCGTATTTTTGCAGCCACAAACCGAGAGGTTCAACGAAGTTAAAACGGAGGTACCGTAGCTCAGTTGGTAGAGCAGAGGACTGAAAATCCTCGTGTCACTGGTTCGATTCCCGTCGGTACCACCTCTTGAAGAGACGCGATGAATCGCGTCTCTTTTTTGTATACCTTCCTCTCATACGCAATCAAAGACGCAATGAATCGCGCCATACAACAAGACATAAAAAAAGCACCTCTCTAGGGAAGTGCTTTTCTTTTCGATTATTTAAACTTCTAATACGGATTAGTAATTATCCATGTTCAAACCTAAGTTCAAACGAGTGTTAGGTTTAATGCAGAAGTTGTGGATAGCAGAGGCGTCAACATCCTTGGTAGTACCATCAGCAAATGTGAAGATGATGTGGAAACCTTGTGACATAGCCATAGGACGCAAAACGATGTTGAAGGCAGGAGTGGTAGCCTTAGTAGCACCCAATTTCACACCTTCCGGGACATTAAGAGTAATGCTATAGCCACCATCGGTAACATTGTAGCCCATTCTATTCTTAATTTCGTTCACTTTCGAGACAAATGTCGCATTGTCCGGATCTGCCGGATTATAGAGGTTGAAGGTACTTTTCAACTCCGTAGCATTAACTTCAGGGATAATCAATTCAACCCAACCACTAAGGTGGAAGCGGTTGTCAACAACCTGAATCTTAGTGACAGTCCTTTGAGCATTTTCATAAGGCAACAGGCGAAGAACACCCATGATGTTCTGCATTTGGAAATTTGCCACCGCAGCGTCCAGATTAGGGGCATCGGAATAGCCAGCCATGTACAAGTCTCCCAAAGAAACCTTATCTGCACGATAGGTTTGTTCAGCTTGGACATGGAACTTGCTCTTGTTTTCTCCATCCGGAAGCTCAGAAATAATATTTTCAAAGGGCTCGACAAATGGATAGTAGGCATAATAGCCGCCATCAAGGGCATCCTGAGCGGCATCACCGTAGCCACTGTTCACAAATTGAACATTACTTCCTTGATCGATACATTCATACACGCCACAGTTACTCATATTAGGAGTCGTTTTACTGATATTGAAGACCATGACTCTATCACCGATTTCAAAGAAAGTGTGATTTGAGGCATCATCGAGAAAAGCTCTGTCTTCATCCATATCAACGGTGATGAGATCCTCTGAAGCAACTGTAATACTCGATTTAGTTTCTGCTTTTTTGCATGAGGTGAAAGCCAAAGCGACCAACGCCATCATGCCTAAACATTTCATTACTTTTTTCATCTTTTTTACTTGAGTTTTAATTATTAAATACTCTTTTAATCCATGAGGTTAACTCATTACATGTCTGCGTCTTCTTGTTCAAACGACGGAGTAATTAAGTTACCAGTACCACCTTGCATGAAATCCTTGTTCATGTTGAGCTCAACCACTTCAGCTTTGGGAGCAGCATACATTTTGTTCATTTTTTTCATTTTGTTTACTTTTAATTTGTTAGACTTTTGTTGATTAGTTATTTGTTCGTGTCCTTTTCACACTGTTTGACGCTGCAAAAATAAACAATTAATTCATACTGAAACACAAAATTTCATTTTTTTTTCAAATTTTTTCCAAAACTATTCGAAATTGTATTGGTCATCTCACGAAATGCTTGAGCGGGAAACACGCTCACATGATGGGAAAAATCCACAAAAATGCTAATAAAAGCATGTACTTTATGCCAAAAAAGATGCTTAGGCTTTTTACGTTTGAAACCATTGGTACGCTTAAAATTACCTTCCCTCATGATTTGGCGATAAAGTTTTTGTGCCCGTTTTCGGCATGAGGCATCATAGAAGGGCATCTCTGCTTCTGGCAGTCCAAGGCATTCCACCAACAAATAACCAAAGGTTTGCCAAGGGGTCATGACTCGCATGTAGTCGAGCCATTTTCGCAATTTATCCAAGTCTAGTTGCCCATGATAAGAATGAAGAGCCATTGTAACGTCACTGAGTTGCCGCCACCCCACACCCGTTTCCAGATAGTGGTGCCAAGCATGATAAAACGTGAAGAACACCACAAACTCTTTGGAAGGAATGGATATCTCAAAGCCTTCATAATCGATGCGCTGTGGATGGTCAATCAAACCCTCCTGCTCCATAGCGGCATAATGAGGATAAAGTCTCGCATTTTCAATATCAGCACTCACGCGGTGTACCTCCAATGGGATACTTCCGAATTCAATGTTGTAATGCCTGCCCACATCAATTTCCTCGCCCCAATTGTAGCTGCCTGGCAACGTGCGTAGTAATGTACAAGCCTTATGAAAATTCGCAACCCCTATAAAAAGATCTATATCCCCGATCTGACGTAAGCTCGGATTGGGATAAAGCAGGGCTAAGCCAAAACCTTTCAGCACCACCGGCTCAATGTCATGTTCACGCAACAACTTCACCGCCGACACCAAAATTTGTCTCAGTTGCATAAGGTGGAACAAATTACTGCGCATTAGCGACTGCATCTTGGCCTGAATTACGGGTGAAGGCTTGCTTTCGTCAGTCATTCGTGAAGCCACATCGGCGACCAACACATTATTGCTATGGAACTCGGCCATCTTCATAACAGCTTCCCAATCGATTTCACCAACAAGGGAAACCGACGTGTCCCAAAGGGCAGAACGAAGCAATGCGAAATAATGCTGTTCGACAGTCGACATGACTACACCTTATTAATATTAATACATTAAACTCATTTCTCTTCCTCTATGAGGCCTGCAGCCGACCATGACTCCAGTAACGCTGCGACATCATTCTGAGCTGTTTCACGGGCAATGCCATAGTTGTCCATCAAAAGTGTGGCAAGTATTTCTGCATCGAAATCCTTACCTTCCACTTCCTTCCAAAGGAAAGCAGCACTCTCGTTCATTGAAATCATACGGCTGAAATCCACCGCGTCCAGTCCTTCAGCAATTAGGATAAACTCCTGACCTAAAGAACGCAATCTATAACCTTTTTTAAATCTCATATCAATTAATATTATTAGAATTATTTGTTTTTCAACTTATTCCATTTTCTATACACTTTCAACAGATATTTCCTAAGAAACAAAGTATGTCGCCATAACCATGCTTTACCCGGCTTGTGCTGACGATGGTCAGGCGTAATAATCTCAACCACCTTACCAACCACATCCTTACGACTTCCTTGTTCTGTACCCTTCAAATTGCCATCGCCCATCAAGGTAATTTCTTCACCATTAATAGCAACTATACGATGCAATACATAACGGTCTTCAAAATAAGCTAACACAATGTCTCCCACCCTCAAACTACTAGGTTGATGCAATTTTATGCGATCGACCTCACCACGAATGAATGGAAGCATACTTCTGCCTTTAGGGGTGATAACCACTTCGCGACCTTCACGAAGCAACTGGACGACTTCGTTCAGAAGCACATCATTCGGAAGGACAATCTTATCCATAATTATTATTGTGTCACTGTTTTACAACACAAATAAGCCGCTTCCGCATTAGGTAAGCAATCCAACGAATACATTGGTACCGAACATACTATCTTTTCGGTAGTGGCATGAATTCCATCGGCCAATTCCTTGAGGAACCTAATACCAGAGGAAGACATATACATCGTCGCATAAGCCTTAACGACAGACATCCTTTGAATCTTGTTTTCTTTAGCTTGATGTAGGTCAACAATGGCACCCACGGGATAATCCAAATTACGATAACAAGGTGTCTTACCACTCCATGGAGAACCATAAACACGCGTCTCACCGTTTTCTTCAAACCGAAGCACGGGATTATCGTCATTGAGCAGCTCACATCCTTCCAAGTGATTAAGCCACAATTGGCTGTGCGTACTCTTGCCAGTACCGCTCTTGCCCAAGAAAAGATAGCCCTTCCCTTCCTTCACTACGACAGAAGAATGCATCAATAGTGTATTTCTACGTTCTGTTGCAAAAGCAAACATCAACATCATCACTGAATTGAAAGAAAATCTCGTGCTACCAAGCATACGGAACTGAGCCTTGGTAAAAGTTTTGTCCGTAATCAAATAGAACCGCACTGGAGCCTCAAAAGTTGGAGCACCCTCAAACAGCCATTGCCCTTTCCAATCGTAAACATCAAAACGCGGTGCTTCAGGAGCTTCACAACTTGTCGTCACCTTCTGCTTGTCAGCCGTATCCGGCATCGCATCAATCAACTCGACAGTAAAAACATAGTTGCCATTATCTTCTGTAACAAACGGTTCATAGTTCTGTAGTGTCTCCCAAGTCCTATCATCGTTAGGCATGATGATGGCAAAATCAAAACCTGCAACTTTATATACTTTCTTCATTTTATGAAAATTTGTGCAAAAATAGTTGTTTTTTTGATATAAAGGCTTGTTTTGGAGAAAAAAAGCGATTGCATGAACGTTACGGACAAAAAATCGTACCTTTGCTCGATTTTTTTGAATAACTATGAAGAAAAAGACAAATAACAAAGGGACAGCGACCCTTCGACAGGCACAAGGGCCGCGTACACGCAATATAATCTTAGCTATTTTGAGTGGAGGTTTGCTCACGGCAGCTTGGCCTATTTGGGGCATCGCTCCTTTTATCTTCATTGCCTTTGTCCCTCTGCTGCTGCTCGAAGGTTTTGTCGCGGAAGGCGAACGAGGCAGGATGTTTTGGCTTTCGTTTCTCGCCTTCTTCGTATGGAATGTGGCTACGACCTGGTGGGTGTGGAACGCCACTCCCGCCGCCATTTTGGCTTGGCTACTGAACGCGCTCTTCATGGCCATCGTGTTTTGGCTGTTCCACCTCACAAAAAAGAAAGTGTGCAACAATCCTTGGGGCAATTTTATCCTCATCCCCTACTGGATGGCTTTCGAACTGCTCACCTATCATTGGGCCATTAAATGGCCTTGGCTTAATCTTGGGCACGTTTTTTCAAGCCAAGTCAGCTGGGTGCAGTGGTATGAATACACGGGTGTAGCCGGCGGAACCCTATGGATATTGATAGTCAACATATTGATAACCAATATCCTTCAGCTCTTCAAAACCAAAAAGGCAAAACCCATCTTAATCAGTATTGGCCTTGAAGCGGTTATTCTCCTCGTACCTATCATTCTCAGCACACGAGTTTACAAACACTATGAAGACCAAGGCACCGACACGGAAGTCATTGTTGTGCAGCAGAACTGCGACCCATGGAACGAACAATTCGATAATAATTTCTATGACCAAGTCATCCAAAACAACATTAATCTGTCGTTGCCTTTGGTGACACCTAACACCCGTTTCATCGTTAGTAGTGAGTCGGCCATACAGGAAGGCATCTGGCTGCATGAGACCGAAAAGGCCAAGGCGCTCAAAACCTTGCACGACTATGTTTCACGATTTTCAAAACTGTCCTTCGTCATTGGTGGTACCACCTACGAGTGGGTGCCTAAAGGCATGGAAGACGATTTCCCTGCTCGCCATATTGACGGCACAGACAAATACTACTATTGCCACAACTCGGCTTTACTCATCAGTGGCGACGGCTTGCAGCACCGCAACAAATCGCAGCTCACACCAGTCGTGGAGGCCATTCCCGAGTGGATGGGCTTTTTGCGCAACTTCAGTCTCACCGTGGGCATCGCACGTGGAACGTTGAAAGGCGACCCAGAATCGAAAGTCATGACCTTTGACGGACATAAGGTTGCTGTGCCAATATGCTACGAGTCGGCTTTCGGTGAATATGTTGGCTCGTTCTGCGCCAAAGGTGCCGACCTAATCTTCGTCATCACTAACGACGGTTGGTGGGGCGACACACCTGGCTATAAACAGCATTTCGAGTTCTCCAAACTGAGAGCCATAGAGAACCGCCGCTGCATTGCACGCTCTGCCAATACGGGTCGCTCGGGATTCTTCAACCAACGCGGCGACGTGCTGCAACAAACCAAATATTGGGAACCTGACGCCATCAAAGCGACATTGAAAGCCAACAAGGAAGTCACTTTCTACGCCAAGAACGGCGACTACCTCAGTCGCATCGCGGTGTATGTCACCTTCGTGCTGCTCATCACTTGGATTGCCAAGTCATTTTTAGACCTTGGCAAGAACCGAAAGGCGACCAAAGCCATCACAAGAAAGAAGAAATGAACCACCCTCTTCTTTCTTTAGGTCCTTTCCAAGGTATCACCGACGCGCCCTTCCGCAATGTGTTCAAGCGGCATTTCGGTAGCATCGACAAGTTCTACACCCCATTCTTCACAGGCATCCATAAAGAAGACCACGCCAAGAACCTGCAAGGCGAGGAAATCGACCCAAGGTGCAACGATGTGGAAACACTTACGCCCCAAATCCTAAGCACCGATGCTGAGGAGATTTTGCGTTTTGCCAAGCAATGCAAGGAACTGGGATACAAGGAAATCAACCTCAATATGGGTTGCCCGTTTCCAAGGGTAGCCAACAAGAAACGTGGCTGTGGCCTACTACCCTACCCCGACAAGATAGAGGCCATGCTGGACAGAGTTTTTGAAGAAATCGACATCAAGTTCAGCGTGAAATGCCGCTTGGGGTATTTTAGTCCAGAGGAGATTAATGCCATCATTCCGATTTTCAACAAGTTTCCTTTGAGTGAATTAATCATTCACCCTCGTATTGGGAAACAATTATACAAGGGTGAAGCTGATGTGGAACGCTTTAAGGAATTAATGCCTCAGATTAATGCGCCATTGGTGTATAATGGGGATATTGTTTCGGTGGAAAGTTTTGAAAGGATTCGGGGAGTTATAGAGTCCCTATCATGTGGGGGATTGCGGGTCAAGCCCGCAATGACACCCATAGAAGAAACGTCACCCAAAAGTGTCATTGTGGACAAAGGCCCTCAATCCCCTGTGCTTAAAGGCTATATGCTGGGACGGGGAATTTTGGCCAATCCTTTTTTGGCAGAAGACATCTGTAGGAACGCATCGAATACGCCTGAACGGTCAGAACGGCTGCACGCATACGTTCTCGACTTATACGAGGACAGGCTACACCATGCGGGCGGCAGCCCGAAGGTATTGGGGCGCATGAAAGAACTATGGTCGTACCTGATGTATTCTTTCGATGAGCCACAAGACATTTGGCGCAAGATTAAGAAAATCAATGCGCTAAAGGATTATGAGGAAGCGGTGGAAACGGTTTTCAAGTCTCACACTCTCCGAATCGTCACTTGATCCAATAGATGTAATTGTCTTTACGAGGTGCAGCTTCGGGATATTCGCCTGCGGTATAGCCTAGGATGCAGTTGCCAATCCCAACCAGATTCTCATTCTCGATGCCAGCATCCTTCAAGATAGCTTTGCCTTCTTCGGTCTCGAAGACTTCCTTGGCACGATGTATCCAGCAGGAGCCCAAGCCTTTGGCATGAGCTGCATTAAGCAGGTTACCCATCACGAGGGAGCCGTCTTCCTTCCAAGTCATGGCTGCAGTTGTGTCGGCTAAGACCACCAATACCACGGGAGCGCCATAAAACGGATCCGTGTCGTTGTCAGGACCAAAGACGGCTGCGTTCAATTTGCTCAAACGGTCGCGCACTTCCTTATTGGTGACGGCCACGATAACAGGCGCTTGGCGATTCATGCCAGTCGGAGCGTAGGTGCCAGCTTTGCAAATCTCTTCAATCACCTCCATGGGAGGTATTTCATCAGTGTAGCTGCGCACACTGCGGCGCGTCAGCAAGTCGTTCATAGTAGTGCTCATAGTCTTTTGTTCTTTGTTGGTGTTTGCATTGTCTTTTTGGCCACAGCTAGTGAAGAACAAGGCAATGGTAACCAATGCTAAAATCAGTAAGTTTTTTTTCATAGTTGTATCATTTTGCTTGACAAAAATAGACAAAAAACCAATACTGTCAAAAAAAGACATCTTTATAACAAAAAAGCCCGTCTGGAAACAGGCGGGCTAAACGATCAGAGGTTCACTCATCAATCATTCGAACGAGGCGATAGCCTTCTTGATGATTTCGATGGCTTCGCGGAGCTCGGCTTCGGTGATGACCAAAGGCGGAGCAAAGCGGATGATGTGCTGGTGAGTGGGCTTGGCCAACAAGCCGAGATCACGCATCTTGAGGCACACATCCCAAGCTTCCTTGCCGTCTTTAGGCTTGATGATAACGGCATTCAACAGACCCTTACCACGCACCTTCTCAATCATCGGGCTCTTGATCTTGCCGATTTCCTCGCGGAAGATCTTACCGA
>CAMHJX010000030.1 GCA_946185535.1 uncultured Bacteroidales bacterium | reverse complement strand
CACCTCACGCTACCACATTAGGACTTGACACGTTTCATCTTTCGACCGCTCGTGAATTCCAGTAGGAAAAGGAAAGGCAACGATTGTTGTTGTCGTAGTCGTAGTGCCATTTTTCGGCGTAATGCAAATCGGTGGAGAGCTCTTCCACTTTCGAGAAAATAACTTGGTTCAGGCGTTTGTTGCCGTCGTAACCATAGTTGAATTTGGCCCTTACATAATCACCGTCAATATCAGTAACTACAAGGCTGTCCAAGGCTTCTGTAAGTTCGGCTGTTTGTTGCGCCATCAATGTGATTGTCGCAAAAGCCATAATGAAAACTAAAATGATTTTCTTCATAATTGATGGTTGTTTTAGATGATTATGCGGCAAAGATAATAAAAACTAACCTACTTGCACGGCATTCCAAATGGAATTAGTATTTTTGCAAGTTTTAATCTTTGAATTTTAAATCTTAAATCTCGAAAATATGTACAGAACACATACTTGTGGCGAACTTCGTCTTGCCGATGCTGGCAAGCAAGTGACATTGGCCGGCTGGGTGCAGCGCACCCGCGACAAAGGCTCTCTCGTTTGGATCGACCTCCGCGACCGTTATGGCATCACCCAACTCTTTTTGGATGGCAGCAGCGACCCGAAACTCATCGAACAAGCCCGTACCTTCGGTCGTGAATTTGTGATTCAGGCCAGAGGCACCGTCATCGAGCGCGAATCGAAGAACCCGAATATGCCGACGGGAGAAATTGAGCTGAAAGTCAGTGAGTTCAAACTGCTCAACAGCAGCAAGACCCCGCCTTTCACCATCGAAGACGTCAGCGATGGTGGTGACGACCTTCGCATGAAATACCGTTACTTGGATATCCGTCGCAACCCCGTGCGCCAGAATCTCGAACTGCGTCACCGTATGGCGATGTTGGTACGCAACTACCTGAGCAACCTCAACTTCCTCGAAATCGAGACCCCGATGCTCATCAAGAGCACGCCCGAAGGTGCCCGCGACTTCGTGGTGCCGAGCCGCATGAACCCCGGTGAGTTCTACGCCCTGCCGCAAAGCCCGCAGCAGTACAAGCAATTGCTGATGGTGGCTGGCATGGACCGCTACTTCCAAATCGTACGTTGCTTCCGCGATGAGGACCTCCGCGCCGACCGTCAGCCTGAGTTCACGCAAATCGACTGTGAGATGTCGTTTGTGGAGCAAGAGGATGTGTTGAACACCTTCGAAGGTCTGGCCAAGCACCTCTTCAAGGAAATGAAAGGCCTCGAATTTGGCCAATTCCCGCGCATGACATGGCACGATGCCATGAAATACTACGGTTCCGACAAGCCCGACATCCGCTTTGGGATGAAGTTCGTGGAACTCAACGATGTTGCCAAGGGTAAGGGCTTCGGTCTCTTCGACAACGCTGATTTAGTTGTTGGTATCTGCGCCGAGGGTTGCTCGGAATACACCCGCAAGCAACTCGATGCCCTCACCGAGTTTGTGAAGCGTCCGCAGGTGGGTGCTGGTGGCATGGTCTACATCAAATACAACACCGATGGCACCTTCAAGTCGTCCGTCGATAAGTTCTACACGCCAGAAGACCTGAAGGTCATCGCCGACAAGTTCGGTGCTAAGCCTGGCGACCTAATGCTCATCCTCTGCGGTGATGCCATGAAGACCCGTGTGCAACTCAACGCCTTGCGTCTTGAGATGGGTAACCAGCTCGGCTTGCGCAAGCCCGATGAATACGCTCCGCTGTGGGTCATCGACTTCCCGTTACTCGAATGGGACGAGGAGACGCAACGCTATTATGCTATGCACCATCCCTTTACCGCACCGAAGCCTGAAGATGAGGCTTTGCTTGACGACCCGACAAAGTGGGGTGACATCCGCGCCAATGCCTACGACATCGTGATGAATGGTGTGGAGGTCGGCGGTGGCTCCATCCGTATCCATGACCGCACTTTGCAGAACAAGATGTTCCACACCTTGGGCTTCACCGACGAGAAGGCGCAGGAGCAGTTCGGCTTCCTGATGGGTGCCTTCGAGTATGGTGCTCCGCCTCACGCTGGTCTGGCCTTCGGCTTCGATCGTCTCTGCTCGCTCTTCGGCGGCGCCGACAGCATCCGCGACTTCATTGCCTTCCCGAAGAACAACGCCGGCCGCGATGTGATGAGCGGCTCGCCCGCGCCTATCGCGCAGGAGCAACTGGATGAATTGCAGATTGCGTTGAATTTGAAATGATTAGAATTTAATTGTAGAGACGGTGCATGCACCGTCTCTACATAATCCAGGACAGAATACAAAACAATTAATAATATGAAAATGAGATATTTGAAATCCATTGTGTTGGTAGCATTTCTGTCAATGGCAGTCTTGTTGGTCTTTGATTCTTGTTCCACAACCAAAAAGACAACCACCCGAAAAGTTGATGCAAGCATTGCAGCAAATGCCCCCGATTATAAAAGGATAAAGAAAGAAATCAACACAGAAGGAAGCGAATTCTATTATCCTGAATTATTGAGACGCTTTCAAGCAGCGGATACCACATTGAGTCTTGAGCAATTACGGCATTTTTATTATGGGACCGCTACCCGTTCGGATTATGACCCATATAAGATGGCCAAAATCGATGCTTTGCGCGAAGCCTTTGAAAAGGATACTCCCAATAAGGAAGATTGGGAAAAAGCTGCCAATGAAATTGATAAGGAATTGGAAACAGACCCGACGAATATCAGGTTTCACTTATATAAACACATTATCTATAGTAACTTGTATGGGCAGGATTCAGAAAAAGCCGTCGATGCCCATAATCAGGTTGTTATGCTCCTTTCGGCTGTGACATCAACAGGTGACGGTAGTTCGAAAGAAACGGCGTTTCATGTGATAAGCGTCGCAGACGAGTATGGCATAATGGATATTTTTGGTTTGTCGCCCACGATGCAATCGTTGGTCGAGGACAAAGGCCAATCTTACGATGTGATGGATTTGAAGGAGAATGAATATGGATTGAAATCCATGTATTTCAATATTACTGTTAGCTCTTATGCCCTTCGGTTTCCGCTTAAAGAGAAAAAAGGGGGATGAGCAAACAAGCAATGAACAAGATGTTTGGTTTTTGAGTTTTAAATAATAACGCCTTAAAATATGAAAAGACTATTAGTCCTTACCGGTGGCGGCGATTGCCCAGGCCTGAACGCCGTGATTCGCGCCATCGTCAAGAGAGCCGCCCAAGAGAAAGATTGGGAAGTGCTCGGTAGCATACAAGCCTACAATGGAATCCTGTGGGAACCCACGGAGGTCGTCAGGCTGACGCCAGAGGTGGTGCGCGGCATCCACTTCCGTGGCGGCACCATCATCGAGACCACCAACAAGGGCGGCCCGTTCAACTGGCCCATCAAAAACGCCGACGGCACTTGGACCACCGTTGACCGCTCGGATGAAATGCTTCGCAAGCTTCAATATATGGGCATCGACGCGGTCATCAGCATCGGCGGCGACGGCTCACAGCGCATCTCGCAAAAGCTTTACGAGAAGGGCTTGAACATCATTGGTGTGCCCAAGACCATCGACAACGACCTCTCATCGACGGAATGCACCTTCGGTTTCCAGACTGCCGTGCAGATTGCCACTGAAGCCGTTGACAAACTCGTTACTACAGCAGCTTCCCACAACCGCGTTTTTGTCCTCGAAGTCATGGGACGTGATGCCGGCTGGATTGCCTTGCATTCCGCCATCGCGGGTGGGGCAGAGGTGTGTTTGTTGCCCGAGTTCCCCTACGACATTAATGTGGTGAAGGCTCGTTTGGAACAGCGTTTCAACCATGACCGTGGTTTTGCCGTGGTGGTTGCCTCCGAAGGCGCTCGTCCGAAGGATGGCCAACAGGTGTATGAAATCAGCACAGAGGTCGGCTACGAAAACAAGAAATTGGGTGGTATAGGTCGCCGTTTCATCGAAGAGATGAAGGCTGCGGGCTTTACCCACGACATGCGCGAGACCACATTGGGTCACTTGCAGCGCGGTGGCGTGCCGATTGCCTATGACCGTGTTTTGTCAGCTGAGTTTGGTGTGAAAGCTTTCGAGATGGTCCTCAACGGTCAGTTCGGCCAGATGGTGGCCTACCATCATCCCGATTTGGTGGCTGTCTCCCTCAAGGAAGCTATTTCCAAGCCCAATCTTGTCACCATCGACAGCGACTTGGTGAATACGGCGAGAGGGTTGAACATCTCTTTGGGTATTTGAATACCATGAAAAAAGGACTCTATTTCCTTGCTTTGCTTTGCTTTTTTGTGTCATGCAGGAAAGAGGAAACCCCACAAGGTGGTGAGCCTCATGTGCCTTATCAGCCCACATACGAGGTAGGTGATTATTATCATAACGACACCTTGGAAGGGATTGTGTTTTGGACCTATACTGCCTATCACGGCCTGATGGTCAGCCTTGATGAGACATTTTTGCCATGGTGTCTGCCAGGAAATCTCAACTGCGAGACGGGTGCCACCAATTCCTACGAAGGCTGGAACAACACCAACATCCTAATGGATGTCTATGACATGAGTCATTATCCGGCCATTCAATGGAGTTACCTTAAAAACACTTGGCATCTCGTAAATTATCCCCATCGGAAGATTATCAACAAGCAATGGTATGTGCCATCAACGACGGAGTTGCGTTATCTTTTGCAAAACCAAGAGGCAGTGAACACCACCTTGGCATCGATGGGTTATCCCACTTTGGAGGACAAGACCTATTGGTCGAGCACCGAGACGGGTACACGCGGCGCGGCAGCCGTTAGAATGCAGGACGGACAATTCATTATCAGCGACTCCGTGAAGACGCTGGAGTTTTATGTGAGGGCAATTCGAAATTTCTGAAACTATTTCTTAGCCACAGGGTCGCAAGTCAAATCAATGCCCAATTTCTTGAAGATTTTTTGATCCACTTCGCTGAGCATCACCGTGCTATGCACTTGACAGCCTTTTAGTTGCGGCAAATGTTCCAAGGCCATTTTGCAGTTTTCATCCCAAAGGCTGAGCATGGAGAGGGCAACCAAGACCTCATCGGTGTGCAAGCGTGGGTTTTTGCCATGCAAGAAGCTGACTTTTGTCTTTTGGATGGGCTCAATCATGGCTTGCGGGATGAGCTTCACCTCATGCGGTATGCCTGCAATATGTTTGGTGGCGTTTAAAATCAAAGCGGCGCTGGGGCCGAGAAGGGCGCTGGTGTGAGCTGTGATAATGGTACCATCTTCCAACTCGATGGCGGCAGCGGCAGCACCTTCCTGCTCTTTGCGCTCTTTGGCAGCGATGGTGGTTTTGCGGTCAGATGTGCTGATTTTGGCTTGTTTCATTAGCAAAGCAATCTTATTGACCTCGTTCTCAGTGCCTTTACCATTGGCCAAATTGCAAAGTGCAGCATAGTAACGACGGATGATTTCTTGCTTGGAGGCTTCGCAACAGGCTTCATCATCGCTGAGGCAATAGCCTACCATATTAACGCCCATGTCGGTCGGCGACTTGTAGGGATTCTCACCATAGATACTTTCAAAGATAGCATTCAGCACGGGGAAGATCTCAATATCGCGGTTGTAGTTGACAGCAGTTTTGCCGTAGGCTTCCAGATGGAATGGGTCAATCATGTTGACATCGCTGAGGTCGGCGGTAGCAGCTTCGTAAGCCACATTGACAGGGTGCTTCAGAGGTAGATTCCACACAGGGAAGGTCTCAAACTTGGCGTAGCCCGCCTTGACGCCGCGCTTGTTCTCGTGATAGAGTTGGCTAAGGCAGACGGCCATCTTGCCGCTTCCCGGGCCTGGTGCTGTGACCACCACCAATGGGCGAGTGGTTTCCACATAGTCGTTGCGGCCAAACCCTTCTTCCGAGTCGATGAGAGCGACATTGTTGGGATAGCCTTCAATGATGCGGTGGTAATACACCTTGATGCCCATGCGCTCCAAACGCTGGCGATAGGCATCGGTGCTGGCTTGACCGTTGTAGTGGGTCACCACCACCGAACTCACCATGAAACCACGGTTCATGAATTCCTCACGCAGACGCAACACATCCACATCGTAAGTGATGCCCAAGTCACCGCGCACCTTGTTCTTCTCAATGTCGACGGCACTGATGACGATGATGATTTCAGCCACATCGATGAGCTGTGAAAGCATCTTCAGTTTACTATCAGGCTGGAAACCTGGCAGCACGCGGCTGGCATGGAAGTCGTCGAAGAGTTTGCCGCCAAATTCGAGATACAGTTTGTCGCCGAATTTTGCAATGCGGTCTTTGATGTGTTCTGACTGGATTTTGAGGTATTTTTCGTTGTCGAACCCGTATTTTGCTGCAGCGGACGCTGAGCCTGTCGAAGCGTTTTTCATGATGCTTAAAAGTAAAAATACGGGATGCAAAGATAGGAGTTTTTCGAACATCAGAGACAATCTGGAACAAAAAAAGTCGCCCCATTGGAGCGACTTTTTGACGTTTTCCCGTCTTGTTGGATTTACCAAGCGAAGAGCGGATAGTCCTTCATCATCTTGTTGACTTCGGCCTTCACTGCGTTGATCTTGGCCTCGGGAGCGGTCTTCGTGGCGGGGTCGATGGCGCTGATGACGTCGTCGATCAGGTCGACGATGACGGCCATCTTGTCTTGCTTCAGACCACGGGTGGTGATGGCAGGCGTGCCAACGCGCAGACCTGAGGTCAGGAAAGGCGAGCGGGTGTCGAAGGGCACCATGTTCTTGTTGACGGTGATGTCGGCAAGGACGAGGGTGTTCTCCACCATCTTACCGGTGATCTCCGGGAACTTGCCGCGGAGGTCGATGAGCATCGAGTGGTTGTCGGTGCCACCGCTGATAACATCGTAACCCTTATCCATGAAGGCTCTGGCCATGAAGGCGGCATTCTTTCTCACCTGCTGGATGTACTCCATGTACTCGTCGCTGAGGGCTTCGCCGAAAGCAACGGCCTTGGAGGCGATGACGTGCTCCAGAGGACCACCTTGGATGCCCGGGAACACGGCGCTGTTGATCAAAGCCGACATCATCTTGGTCTCGCCCTTCGGGGTCTTGCGGCCACGCGGATCTTCGAAGTCATGACGGATGAGGATCATGCCGCCACGAGGACCACGCAGGGTCTTGTGGGTCGTGGTGGTGATGAGGTGGCAGTACTCCAGCGGGTCGTTCAGCAGGCCCTTGGCGATGAGGCCAGCAGGGTGGCTGACGTCGGCCATGAGGACGGCACCCACTTGGTCGGCGATGGCGCGCATACGCTTGTAGTCCCAGTCGCGGCTGTAGGCCGAAGCACCAGCGATCATGAGTTTGGGCTTGCACTCAAGGGCGATCTTTTCCATCTCGTCGTAGTCGACGCGACCGGTTTCCTTCGAAACGTGGTAGGCGACGGGCTTGTAGAGTATACCCGAAGCGTTGACCGGGCTGCCGTGTGAGAGGTGACCACCGTGCGAGAGGTCGAGGCCCATGAAGGTGTCGCCGGGTTCAAGCAGGGCTTGCATCACAGCCATGTTGGCCTGTGCGCCCGAGTGGGGCTGCACGTTGGCGAAGGTGGCGTTGAACAGCTGGCAGGCGCGGTCGATGGCGATTTGCTCGCTCTGGTCGACGATTTGGCAGCCGCCGTAGTAACGCTTGCCAGGATAACCCTCGGCGTATTTGTTGGTCATGACAGAACCCATGGCTTCCAGCACTTGCTCGCTGACAAAGTTTTCCGAAGCGATGAGTTCGATTCCGTGCATCTGACGCTCTTTCTCTTGGCGAATCAGATCAAAGATTTTTTCGTCTCTTTTCATGAATATGTATTTAAGATTTAAAAATTTAAAATTCAAAGATTTAACGGGCTGCTGGCCACAGGCTTTTGGCTACTGGCAGCTTAATTGGAAAAAGGTAAATCTTATATCTATCAAAAAGCTGCCAAAAACCAGAGGCCATGAGCCAGAGGCTAATTTCGCTGCAAAGTTGCGAAATTTTATTGAGTCTACGACAAAAAATCTAACTTTTACTATTTTTGTCGGCCTAAAACCAACCATCCAATGAAAAACAATTCTTTTTTTGGCCTTTTGATGGCATTAATGATGTTTTCGACCTTCTCTTGTAACCATCAATCCCAACCAGTTGAATCAACAATTGATTATTCCTATAACACATACTGGTACAGCTATGGTGACACCACAAAAGATGCTGATGTCTTCTATGTTTATCCCACCGTCAGCACCATCTCTTTTGTCGATAACGACTCATCGTGGTTTGCTGAGATCAGCCTGCCCGAGGTACGCGAGGAGGCCAATGGCAACCAACGCTTCAACAAGATGCTTTATGGCGAGTACAATTTCTACGCACCCTATTATCGACAAATGATTTTTGAGGCTTATTCTCAACCCACACCTATGTTAGATTCCCTTGCTCAAATAGCAGCAAAGGATGTCAACGATGCCTTCCAATATTATATGGCGAACTTCAACCATGGTCGCCCCTTTTTCCTGATGGGTCACAGCCAAGGCTCGCAGATGCTTATTGAGTTGTTGAAAAACGGAATAACCGAGGAACAACGCAAGCTAATGGTAGCTGCCTATTGCATTGGTTATCATGTTTCTGCGGAAGAGTTGGCCAAATATCCCGAGGCTTTGCAACCTGCCACAGACAGCACAATGCAAGGTCTGGTTGTCTTCAACTCCGTGACGGATACAACCGCTATCGGCATGGTTTCGCGTGGCGATGTGGTCGGCATCAATCCCACCACTTGGACAATGGCACCGGACACCGTTCCTGCCGAGTTACATCTGGGCATGGCCAAATACAATGAAACTCGCGACAGTGTTTTGATTGTGCCTTGCCCGACAAGAACTTTTCTGTACAAGCACAACACCGTTTGCCCTGATCTCGACCCGGAAATGGTCTTCATCCCAGCTTATGAGGACAAGTTCCCGAAAGGCAACCTCCACTTTGCCGACTCATGGCTCTTTGGCGGAAATGTGGTGGAGAATATGCGGTGTCGGTTGAGGAATTACAAAAATTGACTATTTTTGCACCCAAATATATTTCGACGAGCTCAATAACTTAACTAACGATGAAGAATTTTGTTGAAGAACTCCGCTGGCGCGGAATGCTGGCACAGATTATGCCAGGCACGGAAGAACTCCTCCAGAAAGAAATGGTAACGGCTTACCTCGGCACCGACCCGACCGCCGACTCCTTACATATCGGACACCTTTGCGGCATCATGATGCTGCGCCACCTGCAACGCTGCGGCCACAAACCCATCATCCTGGTGGGTGGTGCCACGGGCATGATTGGCGACCCCTCGGGCAAGAGCCAAGAGCGTAACCTGCTCAACGAAGAGACCTTGCGTCACAATCAAGAGTGCATCAAGGCCCAGGTGGCTAAATTCCTCGACTTCGACTCGAAAGAGCCCAATGCCGCTGAGATGGTGAACAACTACGACTGGATGAAGGACTTCACCTTCCTCGACTTCGCCCGCGAGGTGGGCAAGCACATCACCGTGAACTATATGATGGCCAAGGATAGCGTGCAGCAGCGCCTCAACGGTACCGCCCGCGACGGCCTCAGCTTCACCGAGTTCACCTACCAGCTTCTGCAAGGTTACGACTTCCTGTGGCTCTACCAGCACAAGAACTGCAAGCTGCAGCTGGGCGGTAACGACCAATGGGGCAACATCACCACGGGCACGGAATTAATTCGCCGTACCTTGGGCTTTGAGAACGAGGCCTTTGCCCTGACTTGTCCGCTCATCACCAAGGCCGACGGCAAGAAGTTCGGCAAGACCGAGAGCGGCAACATCTGGCTCGACCCGAAGCGCACCACGCCTTACAAGTTCTACCAGTTCTGGCTCAACGTCAGCGACGAGGATGCCGAGAAATACATCAAGATCTTCACCTCGCTGGATAAAGAAACCATTGATGCCCTGATTGAAGAGCACAAGAAAGACCCGGGCATGCGTGTGCTGCAAAAGCGTTTGGCCCAGGAAGTCACCGTGTTGGTGCACTCGCAAGAAGCCTTGGATGCCGCCATCGAGGCCTCCAACATCCTCTTCGGCAAGTCGACCAAAGAAGGTTTGGAGAAGCTCGATGAAGCCACCTTCTTGGACATCTTCGACGGCGTGCCGCAGGAGCACATCGCCCGCACCGACCTCGAAGCCGGCATCCCGATTGTCGACTTCATGGCCGTCAACACGCAGATCTTCCCCTCGAAGGGTGAGGCCCGCAAGATGACCCAAGCCAACGGCGTGAGCGTCAACAAGGAAAAGGTCACTCTGGACAAGGTCATGACCACCGATGACCTCATCGACGGCAAGTACATCCTTATACAGAAGGGCAAGAAGAACTATTACCTCGTTGTAGTCGAATAATCATGGAAGACAAGGATAAGCTACACGGCCTCAGCCCATATTTGTTTTGGGATTTCGATACGACCCACTTCGACATCGACAAAAATGCCGCGTGGCTTATCCAAAGGGTGCTGGAATATGGGCAGATGAGTGATTGGAACATCATCGAAAAGCATTTTGGTGTTGATACAATTGTTTCATACGCTCTGAATTTCAGAACACTAAATCCAGTTGCGCGTTCGTTTTTGAGCTTTATTTCAGGTGTTAAGAAGGAGGATTTCAGATGCTATCGTATCGCACAATCGAGCCCTACACTTTGGAACTCCTGAAATACTTGATGGCAGAGCCTTATCTGAAGGATTGCCGTCTCGTGGGTGGGACAGCTTTGGCTTTGCAATACGGACATCGCTCATCGGTGGATTTGGACGTTTTTGGTGTGATTCCCGACAATGATGCTGCATTGCAGGACATTTTGGAAGGCTTCGGAAAGATTCAAGGCCAAATGACCTCCAAATACATCAAATCATTCATTGTTGATGGAATCAAGGCGGATTTTGTCAATTATTCACGTTATCCTTGGCTTGATGAGGCGGTTGTTGAGGACGGTTTGCGATTGGCATCACCGAAAGACATTGCCGCCATGAAAACCTACGCCATACAAAACCGAGGTTCGCGAAAGGATTTCATTGACATGTATTTCCTTTTGCAGCACTTCACTCTTGAGGAAATACTTGGTTTTTATGCTCAAAAGTATCCCAACTATTCCATGTTCAGGACACGGATGGCCTTGACTTATTTTGAAGACGCGGAAAACAAGGAATGTCCACCCATGTTCATCAAAGCTGATTGGAACGACATCAAAGAGTTTATCTCGCAAAAAGTCAGGGAGATTGATTGGAAAATATTTGAGTAGTTTTGCCGCCATGAAACGTTTGTTTTCCATAGAGCTTTTGCTTTTTGTCGTGTTGGTGGCCGCCTGCTCTAAACTCGAAACGCCTCCACCGCCCGAGGAGGACATGCTCTATCGCGTGGAGTGTTTCTACCCAAATAATCCCGACAGCGCCATGCAAATCCTTGATACATTGGATGTTTCGGTGCTTTCGGAGAAGGAACGAGCGCATTATTGCCTAGTGCGTATGTGGGTGAAAGAATTGAAGGATCAATATGACTCGGAAGTCGATTCTTTGTTGCAAGTGGCTGAGGATTATTTTGTTGGAAGTCAAGACAAGTATTATGAGACCATGACCTTCCTGTCGCTCGCAAGGCTGAATTTGTCGAAGGGCGGAGCCAGACAGACCACCCTCGACTACAGGCAAAAAGCCATGCAAAGCATAGAGCAGTGCGACCATATTGATGAGCGTTTGTTGCGCTATTCTGAGCCACCGATTGGCGAACAAGAGAAAATCGACAAGGTCAAATATGCCATCCATCAGAAATTAGGCATGTCATACGGGAGCACCGGCTATCACAAGGAATCCATTGAGCATTTGCAGGCGGCGCGAAAGTATTATGCTGAAACACAGAATCATGAGCAATACATGGTGTGCACATTCCCTTTAGGCATGTCTTATCTCGCCTTGGAGGAATACGACAGTTGCCTTGTGTGTTTCCAAAACGGATTGCGTGATGCACAAGCCTTTGGCAGCTTCAATGACTGCGTCTTTTATTATGGCTGTCTTTCCCTTTATTGTATGCAACGGGTTGAGAAACAGGCTTATTCAAACGAAGAAGAACGCGAAGCGCTGTTGCGTCGGATGATAGCGGAAAGTCGCAAAGGATTGGCGCTTTTGGGCGATACCATCGAAAGCATTCACAAAAAAGGGCTGGTTGAAAACCTGGCTGAAGCCTATTACGAACTCCATCAATACGATTCATGTATCTATTATGGGACACAAGCGTACGAAATGCCCGACCGCCACGAACAAGGCGGTTTGCTATGCAAATGGCTGTTCTACTCATACAGGGCATTGGGCGACAACGAAAAAGCCATTTTTTTTGCGGAAAAACTGATTGCTGCACAACAAGAAGAGATTGAAAACCGACAATCTGCTGCCGAGGTGAAAGGTGAGTACGAGAAACAAATGGAAATCAACAAGGTGCAAGCCGAACAGCAAATAAGGCGGTATAGGCTTTATCTTTGGATTGCTTTGCTGCTAACCATCTTGCTTGTGGTGATTGTCTTGGTGTTTCGCTATCGGAAAGCCAAGGAGTTGGAAGTCCTGAGGTCGCGCGAGGCTCAGCAAAAACTGCAATTGGAGTTGGATCATGCAGCACAGCAATCCATGCAATTGTTACAGCAACGAGCATTGGCCATTTACCAATCTGACCAAGACGACAAACTGAAACGTATTCTCGACGCATTCGATTCCGCCTATCCGCAAGCCGTGGATAACCTGAAAAAAGACCATCCCGACCTGAGCGAGACGGAACGCCAACTTGCCCTGCTCAATCTCCTCCGTTTCCGCTCGAAGGAAGAAGCCGACTTGCTAGGTCTAAGCGAGAATACCATCCGAAAATACCGCTCCAACCTCAGGAAAAAGCTGGATTCCGATGCGTTTTCCACCTTGGGTGGGTAGGGAAAATGTGTATTTTTGATTTTTTTATTTTATTGAATATCAATTTGGTGTAATTCAAACAAAAGAATATTTTGTGTACTTCCATGTCTCGTTTTGGGTGATAGCTGGTTTTTCATTTAATTTTGCGTAAACCAATTTCAAAATGTTTTTGCAATGAAAAAAGTAAAGCTTTACACCCTGCTTGCGCTCCTGCTGATGGCGGGAGGGGTGACGGTGCAGGCGCAAGAGTATCCCCAAGACCTTGAAGTGATTTACAAATCCGACAGTGTGTATGTCGTTACCGTTAGAAGCATCGACGAAAACACCTTTCTTGCTTTCGGCGGAACTTATTCAGGGAGCCGCACCATCATGAAAATGACCTACGATGGCGAAATCCTTGATTCTATCGGATTGCCTGTCACCCGTATGGAATACTGGCGACATGGCAGTTTCATCAATGGCAAATTCCGTTATTTGTCGTTCGGACTGGAAGAGAATGACACATTGCCTTTGCTCTGCGTGGTGGATGTTGACCTCGAAGACCTCTCGCTGACTTACACGGGCTACGATTGGGAGGGCCTCGACTTCAACCATCCGCAAGTGGAAGCCTTCTACACCAACATGATTTACACCATTTTCAGGAACGATGGCAGCATGCTGTTGTCTTATCCTGTCGACAGCCTTTGGATGATCAACCAAAAGGAAGCCATGCATCTGATAAAGTTTGATGGCCAGGGTAATGTGGTGAAAGAAAAGGTTTTAAGTGATTTGCCGGCGTCTCTTACCAACCATTTCTTTTCCACTCCCGATTCCTTGGGATGCCGCATCATTTTGAGGAATCCCAACCACTATACCTTTGACTGTCATACCCTCGACGAAGATTTCAACACAGTTTCCATCGTTGAAGAAGCAGGAATCGTCTATTGCTCCTATCCCCATGTGCTTAATTGGCCTTATTATTGTATTGGGGAAACCCCGACCATCGTTAGACTCAATCCCTACAACGGACGAAGTTATTCTCTTAGCAGTGATTCCCCTTTTGAAGAAGAGAAAGCAAAAGGCTCAGAAAAAAGCGAAATGGATGTCCTCATGGGTGTGTACGACAAAGACTTCAACCAACTGGACTGGACATGGGGTCTCACCAACCCAAGGGGCAACGATGAAGGTTTCGGTATGTGTTTTGGAGCCAACGGCGAGATATACATGCTCGGTTATATGGACATTAGGACTAATACCAAACCCGAGAACATGTATGTGGGATTGGTCGACGAGGACTTAAACAAGTTGAGCGAAATCTATTATATTCCACAGGATTACTATATTGGCCCTTTGGATATTGCCGTCTGCCCCACGGGAGGCTGTATCGTGTGTTCCAATCGTTTGAAAATATCGACTGACCAAGCTGATTATTGTATCTTCAGAATCACGCCCGAAGACTTTGCAAACATAGAAGAAGCCCATTCGCATGGATTTGCGGTTGCCACGGCCTATCCAAACCCAGGCCGCAACATCCTTAACATCCGCACGGCCTTGCAGAATGCCCGCGTGGAAGTGTACGACACCAACGGAAGACTCATCCACATCCAAGCCCTTATGGAGCATGTGACGGGGATTGATGCCGGGGATTGGGCCGAGGGCGTTTATGTTTGGAAGGTGATTGCTAACGGCAAGGAAGTTGAAATTGGGAAGTGGGTGAAGGAATAAAAGCCGAAATGATGATTTGTCTGTGCGAAATGAGGCAAGAATATCGCATTTTGACGGTTTCCTAAACCAAAAAAACATGGACAAACCAAAAAACCGATTTTCCATAAACATTTGAATGCCAATATATTGAAAATTTCAAAATCGAAATAGATAGGGATAAAACCGTTTTAGGGCTTGACAGATGGCTTTTTTGGTGTTTTTTTGGATATTTTTGCGTGCATAACACAGAAAAACACATTGAAATGAAAGCAACAAGATTTTTCACCCTGCTTGCGCTCCTGCTGATGGCGGGAGGGGTGACGATGCAGGCACAAGTGCGCCATGAGGTTTATGAACTACTTCCTGATGCACGCAGTATTAAGGTCGGCGATGTCAACAATGACGGATTTGCCGATGTGGTCGTTAGTCGACTCAACATCATGTACAGCGAGGTGATTTTCTCCATCTATCTCAACGATGGGACAGGGCACCTCGATTGTTCCCAAAACATCAGCAGCCCCAAACCCGACATGCACATAGGTTATGACCTGTTGTCTTTCCTTTTGGAGGATTTTGATAAGGACGGCAGCCTCGACATTGCCTCGTATGCCTACGTATTCAACGGAGGTGCGGATTATGACACTTGTTTCATAAGAATCGATTACAACGACGGAAACGGCGGTTTCGAACGTTTTGCCGAGACTCCTTTGATTCAGCCGGAATGGGTTTGGTATAATGGCTATCAGTTTGAGTTGGATAATCCGTATTATTTGATGATGGCATCGGGTGATTTCAACGGCGATTCGTTCCTCGACATAGCGGTAGCAAATGATTATCATGCCAACACTGAATCTGGTTTGGGTTATGTTTGTAACGATGGCTCTGGCAACTTTAATACAGAAGCAATTTTTTCAATGGGTTCTCTTCACAAGCCTGCAGTATGCGACATGGATCACGATGGGAAGGACGATATTGTTGACGCCCCACTCATTCTCTATACGACGGACACCCTGATTCCTCGCGAGGGATACGTCCATCCGTATGTATATGACGGCTACAATACTAACGGTCTGGTGGTTTTTGATATCGATGGTGACGGGTGGGACGATGTGGTGGAAGGCCGATCGACCAGTGATTCACACCTTTGGGTCTATAGGAACCTCGGCAATGAAGAATTCCAAAAGATGGATTCGATTTGGTTTCCAAGCAGTATAACTTGGACTGATAAAGGGCTTGATAACATAAAGCTAGTAAACTACAACGGCGATGAACACCTCGATATTATTGTGCAAATGAGTGATTTCCAATTGGGACCCACTGGTTATTATATATTTGAGGGCAACGGAGCATTTGGGTTTGGCAATCCTGTGTTTTTCCCTGTGGAAAAATATGAATACGAGTTTGTCCGTAATTTCAATGTCATCGATTTGAACAACGACGGTTTCGACGATTTACTCGTTTTGCACGCACCGTTTGAGAGGGAATCATGGCTTGAAGTGTTTATGAACGATGGCACAGGGTTCGATGCCATAGAAGAAAATGATAGCGATTCTGCAGTAACCTGTTCACCAAATCCTGCGAATGACTATGTCCGTATTTATGGCGTTGAAGTTGCTGAAGTACACTTTTACAATGCCCTTGGCCAGTTGGTGAAAACCTTGCGCGATGCGAATGAAATCAATGTGGCTGGTTTGGCGGAAGGGGTTTACCTACTGCGCATTTTGGATGTCGATGGAATAGTTTACACGAACAAGATAACGATACGATGAAAGCAATTAGAATTTTCACCCTGCTTGCGCTCCTGCTGATGGCGGGAGGGGTGACGATGCAAGGGCAACAATGGGAAGCCATTTTGCCGGACACAGTGTCTATAAGTAGTGGCTTTATCCATGAGGACAACACTATGGAACTCGTTGGCTGTTCAGGTAATGATGGTGCCTATTTCAAGGTGTTTGGCGACGGGTATTACGAAACGACCACTTTCCCCGCCCCTGAAGGGAAAAAATTGGTTTTGCAAACCATAACCCCTTTGGACAATGGCGGTTGTTTCGTTTCGGGACGAATTATGACCAACCGACTGAATGATTCGGGCGAACTTAAGATTATGATTCTCGATGACGACTTGAATGTGGTGAAAGAACATACCCTACAAGTGGCAGAAGGTTTCTTAGGTTTCACAGATGGTGCCGCCGTCATGGACGACGACGGTACCATAGTCCTATTGAAAACGGCAAGAAGAGAAATGCCCAATTATCAAGGCGGCTACGAGTCAAGAGGGGCGTTGTTTCGGTTCACCCAATCAGGAGACAGCCTGAATTGTCGGTATCTGTTGGCCGACCCGCCAGACCCGATTTGCTACATACATCAAATTCGTAACCAAATACTTTGGAACGACCCGTATAGTGACCAAATCATTGGAGTGTGTGCAGGGCGAAACGGGCTACAATCCTTGCTCTATTTCGATTACGACTTCAATCTGACGAATGACTTTTTTATCGACGACATATCTCTACCGGAGTTAAGTTCAGGCAAGTATGTAAACCGCCCACACATTGTTAGTTGGTACAATGAAAACGAGATGCTTCTTGTTGCGGACCAGCAAGATACAGTTGTCCACAACAAACCACATTTGCTTATCGGGAAAATGAACCGAGAGGGAGAAATCATAGAGAAGGCCGAAATCAACAAACCAGATACTTTGTTTTACGCTTTTGGAGGAACGGCATACGCCAACGACAGCACTGTCTATGTATCAACGAGATGCCATACGGAGAGTTGGCTTGACCCACTCTATCCATGCGCCTATCTTGTGAGCACAGGATTGGAAATCCTTGGAAAGGTTGAACTTTGGGACGAACTGGACTACTATCCCCAAGCCATATTTCCTACTAGTGACGGCGGATGCGTGTTCTGCATTAAGGGTGACTCTTGGTATGTCGAACCCACGGTAAAGATTATCCGTTTCTCGCGTGAGGATTTCAACCCCATTCCATGCAGTGTGAAGGAAGTGCCGCAAGAAACGATAAAGGCTTTGGCCTATCCCAATCCCGCCAAGGATGAGTTAAACATCGACATTTCGGGGTTGTCACAAAATATGGAACACCGCATTCAGATTACCGATGCCTTGGGGCACATTTGCATGGATCGCATTATTCGTGGCGAGGGCAATGTGCTCTCGGTGGGGGTTGCCGACCTCCCCGCCGGAATGTACACCTACCAAATCTATAACGATAAGAAAACGCTTTCCTCGGGAAAGTTTGTAAAAAGTAATTAAATAAAACTAAACCAATAAATTTTTAGAGATGAAACACAAACTATGCTTTATTTTTCTATTGTTATTTGTGACTTATTCTTCTGCATTTCCACAAGCTATAACTTATGTTAAAAATTGTAGATACAAAGGCTATATCTTTAGCAAAGAACATGCAATATGGGGTTTCCCACCCGAAACTACACGTTATACACTTAATAAAAAAGAAGTTGCCCAAGCAGAAAACCTACTTAGGGGAAAAATTGACGAATATGTTGTGTCTCACCAAGTCTATGCGGATCCACCACAATTAAAAAGAAAACTTTGCGAAAGTATGTTCGTCAATATGTCGGTTATTTAACAGATAACAACGAAGTAGTTGTCAAAATCTATTTGAATAAGATTGATCCTGATGACGACCCTTCTTCTGACATTCTTGAATATTTTGATGGTGGTAGTAATCACTGGTCCATCCGAATCAATCTCAATACTGGAGAATTGTATGATATGGAAGTAAATGGGTATGGTTAGATTAGGTTTTGGAGTATATACAAACCCAACAGAACTTAAAACTTTGATGGGTTCATGACAACAATAATTTATTAAAAGGAGAATAAGAAATGAAGAATATCGCTAAAAGTATTATCCTCGCAATAGCAGTGGCAGCCTTGGCCGCTCTGCTGCTGGCAGGATGCCAGCGAAGTGACCAAAAGGGGCCTGCCAAAACCGCTATCCAAAGCGGTAAGGAGCCTGCCGACAGCCTGAAAAAGGACTCGGTGGAGGCCTTCAATGAGCAAATGCGGCGGTGGCATGTGCTGCATGGCGGGATGAGCAAGTGGGAGAGCGATAAGTGAAATGTTGTAATCTGTAACTGCAACGTGTTGTAAAACAACAAAGTGATTTTACAAATGTTTGTAATGGCCTTCGGACTTGAAAAAACAGCGAAAATTTGCTATATTTTTGCATCATAAATTCAAATCAAATTATCAATACCTAAAATTAAAGTATTATGAACAACAGAAAATTCAGATTCGGAACGCTGCTGGTGTTTTTGGCGGCAATGACTTGCACTGTGGTTTCGGCCTTTGCACAAAATTTCAATAAGGAGCCTAAAGTTCGGAGGTCATTGGAAGAAACCCTCCAGATGGTAGAGAAAATGAATCGCCATGAGAATGTTTATACCACGGAATTGGACAGCGTTACGATGTACGGTAGTGACAATATGAAAGTTATTCTCGATTACGATGCGCATTCCAATTGTACGGGGATTGCCATATATTACCTCGATGACGAATGGGAGATGGAATTTGCCTTCGAATATGGTTATGATGACCAGAACCGCCTGACCTACGTGATTGACTATGATAGCGAGGAAAAAGAAGAATACATCTATAATGCACAGGACCTTGTGGAAGAAATCTACCGCTCCAGCTATCAAGCCAACGGAACTTGGCGCCTCTATTTGAAAAACGTCTTGGTTTATGATGAAGACAACAATATGACACTTTCCAGGGGCTATTCTTATGTGGAAGGTGAATGGGTTGAGTCGGGCAAACAGACATGGGACTACGAGAATGGTCTGCTTCAAGCGAACACTACCTACTATATCAATGAGAACGGCGAATGGGTTGGCGACAGGAGAATAGAATACCACTATGACGGCGATGGCCTTTGCACGGAGATGATTGAAAGCTATTGGTCGGAGGCTTGGTATAATGAGAGCAAAACCGTTTACCAGTATGATGCCCAACAGCTCTGTTATGAAAAGATTGAGTACGGTTACGGGGAAGAATGGTATGAGTTGTACAAAAACAGCTATGAATATGACGCTGCGGGGAATCTTCACATCGAGATTTCCTATTTTCATCAATCTGGCACTCAGGACTGGACTTACCGCAATAAGTATGAGTATTTGTACGATGAAGACAACAACTGCACCGACTATTACGAATACTTCTACTATGTTTATGACGAGACATGGGAGCTGGAAGAAGTGTATCACATAGCATACGGAACACTTGGAATTGAATACATCTCTGGCCTTTCGTTATTGTGGGACTTGTTTGAGTTTTCATTCCCGATTTCCAACAAGGTGGATCAACTCATCATGGACGAGGATGGCGACTATTTCTATCTTGATTTTCATTACTCATTGACTGACGGGATCAAGGAACAAAACGGCAATGTGCTGACGCTTTGGCCTAATCCGGCTATGGATAGGGTTGTCATTGAAGGAATTGAAGCCGCTGAAGTATGCGTTTATAATGCTGTTGGGCAGTTGGTGAAGACTATGCGAAACACGAATGAAATCCCAGTTTCAGACTTGTCACAAGGGGTTTACCTGTTGCGGATTAGGGATGCAAATGGTGTTTCGCAAACAGAACGCATTACGGTAATAAGATAAGCCACAGAGGAGGCCTTCGATGAGCAAAAACTATTTCTTCAGCGCCTCCTCGGCCTGTTTGATGGTGCCTCGCTCGCCGTTGACGAAGGCGATGACGAAGGCATCCTTGAAGCCTAGATTGCGCACTTCATTTTGCCGGGCTATGGCCTCGGCTTTGGTCAGAAAACGGCCTGAAATGTAACGGTAAGCACCGTTGTATTCGTAGACTTCCACTTCTTTCACACCTTTAAAAGCCTTGTCTGTAACGGGCACTTTCTTGTTCAAGGTGGAGAACTGAACCGAAAAATAGGTGTCTCCTACGACTGAAGAAGGCTTTTCATCACTGGTCTCAGGCTTGCTGGAAATATGGTTCTCGGCTTCAAATTCCCGCTTGTACTCTTCAAAGGCGCGGTACAAAGCCAAAGCCATTTGCGTTTGTCCTTTTTCGGAATTGAGGAACTGTTCCTCTTTTGTATTGTTGATAAAACCTAGTTCCACTAGGATGCTCGGCATGGAGGTCTTCCAAAGTACCAGAAAACCAGCCTGTTGCACGCCTCGGTCGTTACGACCTTTGCTGGCAAACTGTTTCTGCACCTTGCCTGCCAAATCAAGGCTTTGGCTTTGGTAAAGGCTTTGTGAGAGCGAGAAAAGGATATAGGCTTCGGTGCTGTTGGGATCGAAGTTGTCGTAAGCATCAGTGTTGTCTTCCAACAGGATGGCTGCATTTTCCTTCTTTGCTACGGCAAGGTTTTTCTCGTTTTTCGATTCACCCATCACGAAAGTCTCTGCGCCAGAGGCCGAGTTGGCGATATCTGTGGAGTTGCAGTGTATGGAGACGAACACGTCGGCATTGTTGCGATTGGCAATGGCGGCACGTTCGCTCAGTTCGACGAACTTATCCTTTTTTCGCGTGTAGATTACTTTCACATCGGGAAGGTTTTCCTCGATATATGCTCCAAACTTGAGCGCGACAGCCAAATTGAGCGTCTTTTCGTTGGTCACCTTGCCCAAGGCTCCCGTGTCCTTGCCGCCATGACCCGCGTCGATGACGATGGTTTGTATCTTTTCACCCTTTTGGGCGAAGGACAATAAAGGCATCAGAAAAAGCAGGGCTAAAACACCAAATCGCGAAATCTTTCGTTCTATCATACTGAGTTTGTTTATTTATGCGCGAAGAAAAACTATCTTTGCAGCGGATTTCTACCGTACAAAAGTAATCGTTTTCACGTTGACAAAACGCACGGCATATAAGAATTATTTTCATCTGGCGGCATTTTCTTTGCTCACCGCCATGGTTGTGTTGTTTTATGGGTGTAAGCAATTATCTCATACTGAGAAAGATAAGTATGATTTTGAGCAAAACAAGGTAGATAGTGTGTCGGTGGCGCCAGAGCGCATTGTCGATACGATAACATTGGTTTTGGATTCCATTCAACCCGACACTATTACACAACCCCTCCCCGACTCTTTGACTTTTCCAGCGGATAGCATTGCGGCTTTTGATTCTTTACGAATTTCTATTGATAGTCTCCAAGTTGATTCTTTGCAGAACGATACGTTGAAGCAAACAAAACCTCGCCGTTTCGAGCCTAAACGTTCGGAGTCGGCCATCGAGACAAAGGTGATTTGCTCGGCAGTGGATTCATCGTACCGCGACATGAACAAGAAGAAAATCTACTATTTCGGTCAGGCCGAAGCCAAATACGATGACATCACTTTGACAGCGGCTTGCTTGGAATTCGACCTTGAGACCAGCACTTGTCGGGCTTACGGTGTTGCCGATTCGTTGGGCAAGCTGCAAGGGCGACCTGTCTTTACACAAGGGGAAAGCACTTTTGAGGCCGTGGAAATGCTATATAACTTCAAGACAAAAAAAGGTATCATCACCAAGGTTTGGACTGAAGAGAACGATGGCTATTTGCATGGTGAGCGCATCAAACGCATGGATGACAACACCATCAACATCCGTTCGGGAGGCTACACTACCTGCGACCTCAAGGAGGATCCGCACTACCAGTTCAAGTTCACCAAAGCCAAGGTCATCCCAGACGATAAGATTGTCACGGGTCCGATTTATTTGACCATTTCCGACATCCCATTGCCCCTGGCTTTACCTTTCGCCATCATTCCCAACACGAAAGGCAAGAAGTCGGGCCTTATCATACCCACCTATGGTGAATCGGCCAATAGAGGTTTCTATTTGGAAAACGGCGGCTATTATTGGGCCATCAACGACTATTACGACTTGCAGGTCTTGGGCGACATCTACACACGCGGTTCATGGGGCATCAAGCCGACGTTCCGCTACAACAAACGTTACCGTTTCAATGGCTCGATGGCTTTGGGCTTTGCTGTCAACAAGATAGGTACGAAAGGTGCCGCCGATTATCAGGAAAGCACTGATTTTAAGATCCAGTGGACCCACAAGCAAGACCCCAAAGCTCATCCGAGACGCAATTTTTCGGCCAACGTCAACATTGTGAGCTCCAACTTCAATAAATACAATGCCCAAACCACCACCGATCAGCTGAGCAACACTTTCAATTCGAGTATTTCCTACCAGACAAATTTTGCTGGTAAGGTCTATCTTACATTGAATGGAAGCCATAGTCAGAACACACTGACGCGGCAAGTGACAGCCTCTTTACCTGAGCTTACTTTGTCTGTCAACACATTTTATCCTTTGAAAAATGTGGGCAAAGCGGGCAAAAAACGTTGGTACCAAAGCTTGAGCATGGGCTATACATTGAATGGAAAAGCTTACATCAATGATGTGGACACGGTGCTTTTCCATAACATCACTGATGACTTCGGTGGTTGGGCGAGGGAGATGCTTCGCGACCACGTGCAGACGGGTATTTCGCACAGGATGCCCATCAATGCCACTATTAAACTCTTTAAGCACTTTTCGTGGACCAATTCACTGACATTGAATGACTACATGTATTTCAAGCGCATTGAACGTCAATGGATTAATGACAGTGATTCGACAGGACACCTACAGACCGACACCATCCATGGTTTCCGTAATTTGGTGGACTTCAATGCAAGTTCCAACCTGACCACCAAAATCTATGGTATGGTGAACTTTGCCCAAGGCCCCATCCGTGCCATTCGCCATGTCTTCACGCCAACCATCGGTTTTACCTACCGTCCTAACTTCGGCGACCCAAAATGGGGTGTTTATGGTTCATATGTCGACGGCAATGGTAAAGAGCAGGTTTACAATAAGTTTGAAAGGGCTCTTTACGGTACGCCATCGCAAACCCAGCAAGGGCTGTTGACCTATAATTTTAATAACAACTTGGAAATCAAGGTGCCGTCGAGTTCCGACACTATTACGGGGGTAAAGAAAATACCCATTTTGGAATCGTTCAGCATTTCGGGCAATTACGACCTGACCAAGGACTCGGTCAACTTTTCTCCTATCTCGATTAGTGGGCGTACTACATTGTTCAAGAAGTTGGGTATCAACTACAGCAGTTCATGGGATCCCTACGCCGCCGACTCGTTGGGTCGTCGCATCAATCGCTTTGAGATTACTGACAATGGGCGGTTGTTCCGAAAGACGGGCTCGTCTTGGCGTTTCAGTTTGAATTATAGCTTCAACCAAAACGACCTCAAGAAGCTGCAAGGCAAGAAAGGTAGCCAGGAATTGCGTGATGAAATCAACGAAAATGCTAGAAAATCAGGTAATTTTGATCCAGATGAATTGAACGAAATCTTGGGTAATCCCAATGCCTACATTGACTGGACCACGCCTTGGTCACTCTCTGTGAGCTACAACCTAACCTACACGACATCAATTGCATACGCTGCCTTTATGGGCATTGCTACTAACACCCATGTGCATACCATTGGCCTCAACGGTGATATTAGCATTACGCCCAAGTGGAAGGTGACGTTCTCGACGGGTTGGGATTTTGTCAACAACAAGCTTTCTTACACTAACCTCAGTGTCTACCGCGACCTGCACTGCTGGGAGATGCGCTTCAACTGGATTCCTATCGGCAGCTACAAGAGCTGGAATTTCACCATCAATGTGAAAGCCCAGGCCTTGAAGGACTTGAAGTATGAGAAGAAGAAGGATTATCGTGATAATTAGTTGAGAGTTTAGAGTTGAGAGTTTAGAGTCAGTTGAAAGTTGATAGTTGAGAGTTGACACTTCGCATCATTCAGCATTCAGCATTCAACATTCATAATTATTTCTTATCTTTGCATCGGAATAACAACAAATTAATACCATTCATTATGAAAAAACTTATTACCTTCATTCTCGCGCTGGCCATTGGTTTTGGCTTGAAAGCGCAGTGTCCTTTGACACAAGCCGTCGACTTCACGGCGACTGATGTTCACGGCACCGAAGTCCACCTGTTCGATATCCTCGACGGGGGCCAGTATGTGCTCATCGATTTCTTCTTCACCACCTGCGGGCCGTGCCAACAAGCCACGCCCAAAGTCGTGGAATCCTACTACGCCATGGGCTGCAACATGCACGATGTGTTCTACATGGAAATCGCCACGGGCGACAGCGAAGCAGCCTGCCTCAACTGGGTGAACACCTACGGGGTGGAGTATCCCACCATCAGCGGTGAGGCCGGCGGCACCGCCATTTGCAACCAATACCAAATCCCGGCCTATCCCACGCTCATCCTCATCGCCCCCGACCGTTCCATTGTCATCCAAGACCTGTGGCCCATCAGCAATGCCCAGACGGTCATCACCGCCTTGGAGCAGCATGGCTTGGAGCAGCACGACTGCAACACGCCGAGCTACGACCCGCAAGTGACCATCAACATCGACGATGTGACTGACACCAGCGTCACGGCCACGTTCACGCCTAACGAGGACTGTGTCTCCTACAGGTATATGCTGACCACCGAAAGCGCCATGGAAGGCTGGGTGCAAATGATGGGTCTCTCTGTGCCAGAAATCGTAAACACACTTGGCATCCTTGGCGAAGGGGTCTACTCCAATACCTTCCCCAACTTGGAGCCCAACATGGAATTTGCCATTTATGCCGTGCCTTCCGACATTAATGGAGAACTGGGCGAGGTTGTGCTTGCAACCTTCACCACCCTGCCGATGTTTGACGAAACGCTGACCTTCAGCGCTGACACCATTAGCCTGACTTATGGTGAAATGAGTTGGATTACAGTATACAACAACACCATTGACAATGTTACCGTTACGGGCGGTTGCGATGCTTTGGGAATGTTGGTTTTCAAGATTGGCGGCGAGTTTTTCACATGCCAAACCTCTCCTTTTGAGTTTGAAGTCCTGCAAGGAGAATCATTCCAGCTTGGCGTTATATGCAGTGATGTAATATCAGGCAAGAGCATCGTCCCGGATATGGTAACCCTGTCGAGCAACCGGACCGATGCCAATTTCGTGGTTATGGTGGACGACACTTGGTCGGTGGATGAAAACGAGGCTTCCATCACCCTCTTCCCCAACCCGGCCAACGACTTCGTGACCCTTAAAGGCGAAAGCCTCGGCACGGTGCGCGTCTACAACACGCTCGGGCAGGTGATGGACGAATTTGAGGCCAACGGAAGCGAGCTCCGCATCAACACGACGTGCTATGAGAACGGCGTTTATGTCGTGAAGGTTGGTGAACAGACAATGAAATTTGTGGTGAAACATTAAACGAGAAAAGACACTCTTACGCCTCTTGTCCTCATGGCGGAGGAACATCCGCCATCCCTCGTGCAGAATCGTCATCCAAAAAGCACGAGGGATTGCGGGTCAAGCCCACAATGAGGACAAAGGGCATAAAGTACCCCATATCCCATGAAAATAATCATTCTTCGTTCCTCGTTCCAAACCGATGAATTTGTCAGGACAGAATATGCCGAATTGATTCAACGGCTGGAAAACGATTGTCATGCCGTTATTAATATCATTGGTGATGAAATGGTAGAGACGGTGCATGCACCGTCTCTACAAACAACAATACCCGATGCATTTATGATTGCCACCGGCGGCGTGGAAAACCTGTTCAAACGTATTTGGTCCGCCATCGATGTTGAAACCATGTGTGGGCCATCGCACCAAAAAACCGTCACCATGATCGCTGACGGACGCAACAATTCCTTGGCTGCCTCATTGGAGATATTGACCTATTTGGGAAATATCGGGGTGGAAGGAAAGATTTTGCATGGGACGAATGATGAGATTATGTCGGCCGTTGTAGAGACGTACGGCCGTACGTCTCTACAGGGCCGAATCGGGTTGTTCGGTCAGCCCTCCGATTGGCTCATCGCCAGCGGGGTGGACCGCGATTACCTCCGTCAACAATACGGTATCGAAACCGTTGACATAGATTTACAACGCCTCATCGACGGCATCAAGGTGGTGCCTCAAACTGAGGCCGAGGAGGTGGAGCAGGCCGTGTTGAAACGCGCCAAGGCCGTCAAAGAGCCTTCGGATATCGATATGCTGGAAGCCGCCAAAGCCTATCTCGCCATCAAACGCATCTGCCAAGAAGAGCAGTTGGATGCCATGACCATCCGCTGCTTCGACATCGTGAAAGCCTGTGGTACGACGAGTTGTTTGGCTTTGGCATTACTCAACGATGAAGGCATCGTGGCGGGCTGCGAAGGTGATATGCAGACATTGATGAGCATGTATTTGGCCAAACGTTTGTGCGGCGAGGTGGCATTTATGGCCAACCCGTCACAACTCACGGATAAAACCTCCATGTTGGCACACTGCATCATCCCGCTGACCATGTGCAATGAGACTGTGGTGCGCTCGCATTTCGAGTCGGGTATAGGCGTGGCCATACAGGGTGTGTTGCCACTGACAGACTACACCTTATTTAAATGGGGTGGCCCAAAATTAGACCGTTATTTTGTCACCGAGGCACAAGCCATAGAGGCACCTTACAGCAACCATTTCTGCCGCACGCAAATCACGCTCGATGTGAATCTGAAACCTTATCTGCTCCAACACTCCATCGGCAACCACCATGTCATCATCCGTGGAACGCACGCCGACGCAATCCGCCGATTCATGCAGTCCAACGGAGTTCAGAACGTGTAACCGAATGAGAAATAAGCTCCAAAACGGTTCTCCAAATCTCTTCTCGACCAATGCGCTGTCAGTGAAATGGGACCCAGAGGACTGTTGTAGGAATACTTCAATCCCGCGCCTTGTGCTTCAAGGGGTTTAAACATATCATCAAACTGCATCAGAGGTACCAGATCCCAATTTATCAACAAATTGTACATGGCAGTCAGATAGTGGTTTCCATAAAAGTTGTAACGCAAGTCGGCACGAAACACACTGGCATTGTCATCTGCCGACTCCACAGAGTTAAACCCGATGAAAGGCATTTGGTCATGGAAATGGCGCCCTGAAATCTCGCTGCCATAAACATTCCACAAGTTGAAATATCCAGGTATCCCTGACACATAACGGCCATACACTTGAGGTATAATGGTGAATCTCCCGCCTCCTGGTGTGATGTAGGATTGAAAACTGTATGCGAGATCAAGGTATCCCTTTTCTGTAGTAAATCCTTCTTCAGATTCAGAATGATGATTCAAGTTGATATGATAACGACCTGTCAAGCTAGCCTTGATGCCATGGTTGGCAAAATAGGTGTCATCTAGATTGTCGAATTCCATGTTGACAAACGGCGAAACCAGCTGGTTGGACACGAAGAATAAGGAATCAAAAATATTACCAGTTATAGAGGAAAGATCAAATGTCGTATTAGTGTATGAAACACCGACTTTGGTGTTGAAGTTGAGTAGATGGAACTGTGAGATATAGCCACTTAGCTTATTCTGTCGGTAACTCAGATTGAACATCTTACCCACGATAGCTGATGTCCTGAAATGTTCGTTGCGGTAGTCGTATGCCAAGTTAAAGTTGGCCACGGATGGCAAAGAATAGGTATAGGTGAGATTGATTTTTGGACTGTAGCTGAGCTTGAAGTTAGCGTTCAACTTTGAGCCGTTGAATTTCTTCTCGTTGAGACCAACGTGGAGCAACAGAGCAGCTCCTTCTTCGGTGTCATAGCGTACACCTAGACCGAAAACATGGGGTTTGGCATATTTCATATTGATATTCAAGTCGTAGGCTTCCGAAAGCTGATCATTCTGGTGGATGGAATCGCATTCCTTGATTTGATAAGTGATTTCATCGAAGCAGCTTGTGCCACGATAAATCTTAACGGCGTTTTCGATATCTGCTTCCGAATACGCTTTGTCGACCTTCAGTCCACCTTTTCGGATCAGCCAATTGCCTTCCCGAGAGCTCACATTGTTGAAGGTGATGGAACGGATGAGTACTGACTCTTTGTCCAAATTCTTGGCGTTAGGCGCACGAAGTGTCTTGCTGACAGGATGCCCCGCCGAGGCATCGACGGCCTTTTTGATGGCCAGGAGCTGGTCGTGGTACTCGCTGGCTTTTTTGTAGCCTCTACCCACGAGTGTGTCGATGGCATCTGGGGTGAAGCTGAGCATGCCGAAGCCGCTGATGTCAGGGATGATATGGACATCGCACAACTGACGGTTTTCCACTCGCTTTGCACTTGTGCTGTTGGTGACCAACCGGAGAAACACTTGGGGCAACGACTTCAAATCGTTGATTGTGACATCCTTAGTGGAAGTAACTTCAATACCAATGATGATATCAGCGCCCATGTCCCGAAGCACATCGGCAGGGAAGTTGTTCACCAAACCGCCATCAACGAGTACTTTGTCACCAATCGTGACAGGAGAGAATACGCCTGGAATGGCCATACTGGCCCGCATGGCTGTAGGCACGCTACCACTACGCAACACCACTTCCTTGCCGGTAATCATGTCGGTGGCCACGCAGGCAAATGGGATGGGCAGGTCGTTAAAGTCCATTTCCTCCTGATAACCGACACATAGGTCGTTGAATAAGTTGATAAGTGAACTGTTGTTGACATAGGCGCTAGGCAACTGGCTGATAAACTTCGAATTAGGGTCGTTGTCGAAGAGACTTTCCGTGTTGAAAGGTACTTGAAGCATTAGAGTGCTGTTACGTTGCCTCATTTCCTCCGACATCATGGAGCGATCAATCTTATTGCCGATATACTCTGACCAGTTCATGCCTGCAATGAGTTCGGTAAGCTCATCGGGAGAATAGCCTAAGGCATATAAGCCACCGATGATGGATCCCATGCTGGTGCCGGCCACATAATCAACGGGGATGCCCAATTCTTCGATGTATTTCAGAACACCAATATGCGATGCGCCTTTGGCACCACCACCGCCTAAGACCACACCGACTTTGAGGCGGGGTGGTTGAATAGTTGTATTGGTTTGGGCTTGCGCCACGAGAGAAACCAAAAGAGTTACGATGAGCAAGTAGACTTTTTTCATTATATCGGATTTATTATTCGCGCAAAAATAAGGTTTTTTCGTTCAATATTTATTATTATTGCAAAAACAACAACGTTAGCCAATCTGGCTCCAGTCAAAAGTCTGCGCGAACAACTCCTTGTAATGCTCTCTCAACATTCTATTCTCTGGCTTGATGAGCTTCGGGTCATCGGCCAAAAGTTTGATGGCGGCCTCGCGGACTTGCGGGATTAATGGACCGTCTTTCTGGAGGTCGCCGATGAGCATTTCGATTTGTCCGGACTGACGTGTGCCGCCCGTTTCGCCTGGACCGCGCAATTCCAAATCGACCTCGGCGATTTCGAAGCCGTCGTTGGTGCTGCACATGGTTTTCATGCGGGTCTTCCCATCAGGGGTGAGTTTGTGGTCGGTGACGAGGATGCAATACGACTGGTCGGCGCCGCGACCTACTCGACCTCTTAATTGGTGCAGTTGCGACAACCCGAAGCGGTTGGCATTCTCAATAATCATTACCGTGGCATTGGGGATGTTCACGCCCACCTCGATGACCGTCGTGGCCACCATGATTTGCGCATTCCTATTAATAAAACGCTGCATTTCGAAGTCCTTGTCCTCGGCAGTCAACCGACCGTGGCACACACAGAGTTTGTACTGCGGCTCGGGAAAGTCGTGCAGCAGGGCCTCATAACCCTCCTGAAGCGCGATCATATCCGTATTCTCCGACTCCTTGATGCAGGGATAGACCACATAAATCTGCCTTCCGAGCGCGATTTGCTGCTTCATGAACATCATGATGCGGTAACGGTCGTCGCTATAGACATGATAAGTCTGCACGGGCTTTCTTCCAGGTGGCAACTCATCGATTTTGGAGACATCGAGATCGCCGTATTGTGTCATGGCAAGGGTGCGAGGAATGGGTGTGGCGGTCATTACCAAAGTGTGCGGAGGAATCTCGGTTTTCTCGTAGAATTTTGACCTTTGCTCCACTCCAAAACGATGTTGTTCGTCGATGATGGCCAAGCCTAAATTCTTGAACACCACCTTGCTTTCAATCAGTGCGTGGGTGCCCACCACGATTTGCATGGTGCCGTCGGCCAGACCAGCGTAAATCTTCCTCCGCTCCGCGATTTTGGTGGAACCCGTCAGCAGGGCGAAGTTGATGTTCATGTCCTTCAGTTGCTCTTGCAAGGTGGCAAAATGCTGCGTAGCCAGGATTTCGGTAGGTGCCATAAGGCAGGCTTGGAAGCCGTTATCCAAGGCCAAGAGCATCACCATAAGGGCAACGATGGTCTTGCCACTACCCACATCGCCTTGCAACAGGCGGTTCATCTGGTGCCTCGAGCCCAAGTCTTTTCGGATTTCCTTGATGACACGCTTCTGGGCGTTAGTCAGTGGGAAAGGCAGATGGTTTTTGTAAAAATCATTGAAATAGTCGCCCACCACACCGAAAACATGACCTTTGATAGCCTGTTCGCGGTGCATTTTGTTGCGCAGCATTTTCAGTTGGAAGAAGAAATGCTCCTCGTATTTCAGTCGGCGCGTGGCCTGCTGGATTTCGATATTGTTGGAGGGCAGGTGGATCTCGTAGTAAGCGTAACGGCGCGGTATCAGTTGCTCTTGCTCAATGAGGGCTTTCGGGAGTGTTTCGGGAATATATTCGTAGACCTGTTGCAGGATGAGTTTCTGCAGTTTGGCGATGGTGCGTGTGCCGAGGCCATGGTCTTTCATCTTCTCGGTGGTGTTGTAGACACCCTGCAAACCTTCGCCGATGAGCGGGTCTTTGGGGTCGTATTCCTCGATTTCGGGGTGGACGAAGTTGAAGTTGTGGTTGAACTCGGAGGCCTTACCAAACAGAACATACTTCACGCCTGGCTTGAAGCGGTTCTTGATCCATTTCAGTCCTCGGAACCACACCACTTCGATGCTGCCCGTCTCGTCGCTGAAAAGCCCTGTGGCGCGCGTAGCCCTCGGCGCACCTATCATTTTGATATTGGAGATGGTGCCGACCAACTGATAATACACGGAATCATCGTTGATATAGGCCACCTTTTGAATCTGGCTGCGGTCGATATAGCGGAACGGAAACTGGTTGAGCAAGTCCTGATAGGTGGCCACGCCCAACTCCTTCTTCAAGACTTCGGCTTTCTTCGGCCCAACGCCCTTCAGATAGGCAATGTTCGTTTGCAGCAGGTTCATTTCCATGCGGCAAAGATAATGATTATTTTGAATTTTGTGGTGCTGCTGCCCGGCTTTGGTTGACGATCCAAACACCGGTGAAGACCAACACCATGGCAATAGCCTTCTTCCAAGTGAAGTGGTCCAAACCGATGATGATGCTGATGATGGTGGCGATGATGGGCTGTACATAATTATACATGCTGACCAGCGTGGGTCGCAAGCGCTTCTGCCCGATGGGGATGAGGAAATACGCGACGAAAGTGGCAAAAAACACCACAAAAGCGATCTGCCAGGCCACTCGACTTTCTATCTGTCCGAAAGGAATGTGTATCAAGTTTTTGACATTGAAGGGAACAGTCACCAGCATGGTGAACAGGAACATCCACTTCATGAAAGTGACCACATTGTATTTCGAGATGAGCGGACGGAAGATGCCGAGATAGAGGGCGAAGGTCAAGCCGTTGACCACCACGAGGACGATGCCCAAGGGTTTGGTCTCGGAAGCGCCGCCGCCCAGTCCCACCGAGTTGAAAACCAAGATCAAAACGCCTGCCAGACTCACCAAAATGCCGCCCACTTTCTTGAAGGTGATAGGCTCCTTCAAGACGATGGCCGCCACAATCATGGTCAGGATGGGGGTGCAGGTATTGGTGATACTCGTGTCGATGGAGGTCGTCATGGTGATGGCCTTCAGGAAGCTCCATTGGGTGAGGAACAACCCCAGCATGGAGGCTATGAAGATCTTCCACAGGTCGTTCAACGGCACTTTCTCTTTGGGCATGAAGAGTGACAAGAACCAGAATAACAAGGTGGCACCTGCCGCACGGAAACACAGCAGGTCCATGGGGGTCATCACATGCGCGTTGGAGATGTTCTTGCAGCAAACGATGTTGAACCCGAAGATGCAGTAGGCACCAAAACAAGCGAGATGCCCCGTAAGCGTTGTCTTATTCAATCCCATAGCATGGTTTCACAAACAAGCCGCAAAAATAAAAAATCTTTCCGCTTCCAGTTTGCAATTCAAGAAAAGTATCTAAATTTGCCAATGAAACTAATTAGGTACTTTAAATGAGGACTTTTTTCAATTATTGTTTCTATCGCTATGCGAAATTTTACAAGGAATGGGGCGACAATGGACCTTATATCATGGCATTTGGACTTTTGTTCCTCACAATAGCATTATATTTAGGATCAATAATTAACTTCTTGTGTTACCAAATCGGAATAGAGTATTCAAACAAAGTCAATATAGGAGTAGTTGTGTTTTGCTGTGTTTTTGACTTTGTTTTTAGCATATTGCTGGATAGTGAGGGTAGATACAAAAAGTTGGAAAAAAAGTACAAAAATGAAAACAAGGTGAAACTGAAAGGTTGGGGTGTTGGATTGTTTATAGTATTTGGTTTGATTTGTTACATCGTATCTTTAGTGGTTTTCAAAACAGCATGAGAACGGTATTTATTGACCTCCATACCCATAGAATAAAAACATGTGACAATCTCATCCAAATTGTCAATCTGGACTTGAACCAACCTTGTCCCGAGCAAGGCTATTACAGCTACGGCATTCATCCATGGGCATTGGATAATGCTGAATTTCAAGCGGAAAAAGCATTGCAAATCCTTGAAGAAAAACTGAAGTTGCCACAAGTCCTGGCCCTCGGCGAAGCAGGTTTGGACAAGATGCACAAGGCGAGTTTTGAACGACAGATTGAACTTTTTGAGCGACAAATCGAGCTTTCGGAAACCATGCAAAAGCCCATGATTCTGCACGATGTGCGCAGCCATAACGAAATCATCGCCCTGCGGAAGAAGCACAAAGCCAAGCAGCCTTGGATTGTCCATGGTTTCAGTGGAGCAGAGCAGGACATAAAGCAACTTATCGGGCAGGGGATTTATCTTTCCGTGGGTGAAAGCCTGTTGCATCCTGAAAGAAAGATTTATAAATCATTCAAATTCATTGATTTGGATTATCTCTTCCTTGAAACCGACATGGCAGAAATCGGAATGGAAAAGGTGTATGAGGCTGCGGCAAATCTGTTAGGAATGGATTTGTCTGCCCTGCAAACTAGAATCTTTGCTAATTTTGCACGCATATTCAAACTATAGACATGATAAAGCTACTTTTCATCTGTCACGGCAACATCTGCCGCAGTCCCATGGCCGAATTTGTGATGAAACACCTCGTCGCAGAGGCAGGCTTGAGCGACCAATTTGAAATTGCCTCCGCAGCAACTTCAACGGAAGAAATCGGCAATCCCATCTATCCACCAGCAAAGCGCAAGTTGGCTGAGCACGGCATAAGTTGCGAGGGCAAAAGAGCGAGGGTGATTACTAGGGACCAATACGATTATTATGATTATATCGTGGCCATGGACCATGAAAACCTGCTTGGCCTGAAATGGTTGTTCGGAAAAGATACCAAGCACAAAATCAGCCTCTTGATGGATTACACGCATCGACCTGGCGATGTCGCCGACCCATGGTACACGGGCGATTTTGAGGCCACTTGGGTGGATGTTTTGGAGGGATGCAGAGGGTTACTTGAACACCTTGAGACGCGATAAATCGGCGTCTCTACCGGTTGGTGGAAAACGGCTCCATCACTCGATCAAAAATACCATTCATATATGCCAAAGCCATGCCATAGTTACTAATTGGAATGCCTTGATTGACAAAGAGATTCGTTCGGTTGAGCAGCTGCTTGCGCGTGCTCATGCAGCCGCCACATTGGATGGCCATGGCGTATTTTTCGGGGTTGATGATGGGGGAGAGACCCGTTACATACTCGAAATGGATGTCTTTTCCCGTGAACTTCAAAATCATACGGGGTAACTTCACACGACCGATGTCCTCGCAGGTGCTGTGGTGGGTGCAGGATTCGAGTAGCAAAACCGTATCGCCGTCCTTCAACTGTGAGAGATGAGGCGTGCCTTTCACATAGTTGTTGAAGTCGCCGCGCAAACGCGCCATGACGATGCTGAAACTGGTCAAGGGAATGTCATGGGGGACTATTTTGCTCACAAAACCAAAAACTTGACTGTCGGTGACAATCAAGGCAGGCTTAGGCATGGTTTCAAGGTATTGTTGTAAGTGGGTCTCCTTCAGCACGACGCAGATGCATTCGTTGTCCAGCACATCGCGGATGGCCATCACTTGGGGCAAGATTAATCGGCCTTCGGGTGCCTCTGAGTCGACGGGACAGACCAGCACTACCACTTCATTCGGTTGGATGATGCCCTCTAGCAGCGACACCTTTTGATAGGCACTTTCAGGGATGGTATTTTTGAGTAGTTCAATTAATGGAGCTATATCTACATCCTTTATAATGCTATAATTCAGTACTTTGGTGTCGTAGTTCTTTTCAATCATCGCCTTCACTACGGCAAGGAGCGACTCTTGGTCGGATTTGTTGTGGACGACGAAAAACGGCACCGCCCTTTCCTTCATGCGGGCGATGAGTTGCTTTTCGGGGTCGCCGAAGTTGTTCTCCGTGATGACCAAGATGGCGCAGTCGATTTCCTCGAGTACCTTCATTGTCTTTTCCACGCGCTGCTGTCCCAGTTCACCAATATCATCAATGCCTGCTGTGTCGATAAGCACGCAAGGCCCGATGCCGAAAATCTCGATACTTTTTTTGACGGGGTCGGTTGTGGTGCCCGCCATATCGCTCACAATGGCGATGTTTTGTCCCGTAAGAAGATTAATGAGGCTGCTTTTGCCGCAGTTTCTGCGTCCGAAAATGCCGATATGAGGTTTCAAATCCTTTGCCATTTTTCGTTGTTTTTCAATTTTGACGCAAAAATAATAAAAAGTTGTTGAAAAATAGTGAAAAACTTAATCAATTGATAATAAATAATATATCCGACAGCAAACGACAACAAACGACTACTGTCGACAACAAACGTTTAATCAACGGCTTAGTCTTGACAAGTGTTGTTACTTTGCATCGTCAAACCGATTGGTAGGGCAACTTGCCGAGAAGGTCGACACGACAAATCAAACTTATTGACTACGTCGAATCTACGATTTCATTAATTACTAAACACACACAACCATGAGTACAATGAGAAATTCGGTCATGCTGATTGGCCGCCCGGGTGCAGAACCTGAAACGAGAACCTTCAACGACAACCGCATCGTCACGCGCTTCAACCTTGCCGTGAACAACATGCGCCGCAATGCAAAGAATGAACAAGTGAAAGACACACAGTGGTTCACTGTAGTTGCATGGGACAAGACCGCCGAGCGCGTTGCACTGGCGGTGAAGAAAGGGAAGCAGATTGCCATCGACGGCACCTTGCGCAACAACGAATGGACCGACAAGAATGGCCAGCGCCACTTGTCGACGGAGATCCATCTGAACAACTTCATCCTTTTGGATTGGGGTAAAGAACAAACAGCTTAAAACACCTAAACACCTTTATTTATTAATCTCTTAAACACACACAACTATGAGTACAATGAGAAATTCGGTCATGCTGATTGGCCGCCCAGGTGCAGAACCTGAA
>CAMHJX010000029.1 GCA_946185535.1 uncultured Bacteroidales bacterium | reverse complement strand
AAAGCGTCTTCAATATGGTCTATTGTTGGCTTTCCATCGTTGAAAACGATGGAAATAATATCAAAACGAGTGTTGATGTCCATGTTATGTGAGAAAATATAGGCATTGGCTGCATATATCAGTCGCGCTTGCTTTTGGTATGTCACAGCAAGATCAGGTTCACCATGATCATCGCTCTGTCGGGTCTTCACCTCCACAATGACAAGCTCATCTCCATCTTTTGCGACAATGTCTATTTCTTTATGCTTATTACGCCAATTCTTATCCAGGATTTCATAGCCCTTCCCAATAAGAAATTGGGCAGCCAACTCCTCACCTATTTTCCCCAATTCGTTATGCTTTGCCATAAAAGAATGATTACTGCATCCTCTTCCTCCTCACAAAACTCCAAACAATCATCCCAATACCGATAAGCACAAAGGGGACGCTGAGCCACTGGCCCATGTCGAAGACCATGTTGCGCTCAAACTCGACCTGCACGTTCTTCAGGAACTCGATGCCGATGCGCGAACCGAAGATGATGACGAGGAAGGTGCCGAACATCAGGCCGGGCTGCTTGTGACCGAGGTCACGCTTGTAGTACATCCACAGCAGGATGCCCATCGCCACGAGGCAGAAGAAAGCCTCATACAAGCCCGTCGGATGACAAGGCAGCCACTCACTTGGCGGACAGCAGTTGCCCGTCGAACAAGGCGTGTAGTTGTCGATCGTGCCGCAGAACTGTTCCTCTCCACGCATGAATACGAAACCCCAAGGCAAAGAAGTCGGCGTACCGTAAATCTCGTGATTGGTCACATTGCCCACACGAATCAACGCCCCAACGAGACACACTGCAACGACAATGCGGTCGAGAATCCAGATGTAGTTGATATGTTGGAGGTTATCTTTCTCCTTTTTGGTCGACTTGTTGTAGCTGCGCACATAGAACCACAAGCCCAACAAGATGCCGATGGCGCCACCATGGCTTGCCAGACCTCCTTCCCAAACGGCTAACATCTTCAACGGATGGGAGAGATAGTATTCGGGTTCATAGAACAAGCAGTGCCCCAAGCGTGCACCAACAACAGTGAAGAGAAGCATGTAAATGAGCAGCTTATCCAACGAATCATCGGTCATCTTCTCGCGTCTATAGATACGACGCATGATAAAATATCCAATAAGAAATCCCAATGCCCAAAGCAAGCCGTACCAACGGACAGAAAGGCTTCCAATGGAGAAAAGTACCGGGTCAACGTTCCAAGTGATGTAGTTTAGAATCATGGTTCAATAATTTGCCGCAAAAGTAAGGATAATTGTTGAATCGTTGATTGTTTAATTGTTTAATTGTTGGCTTATGGCCTATAGCTTATAGCCTATGGCTGCCCCAATGTAAAGGCAAGCCATAGACTATAGGCCATTGGCCATAGTTGAAAAAAGTTTCATCCCGATGTAACTTTTTCCGCATTTCTCCGTATTACCTTCGTAAAAGATGGACAGAAGTCAATTCAACCAGTGCGTGGAGCTATATGCCGACCAGCTTTTCCGCTTCGCGTTCTCGAGCCTCCGCAACCGCGAGCAGGCCGAGGACGTGGTGCAGGAGAGCTTTGCTCGCGTATGGGAAAAGTCCAAGACAGTAGACTTCGCCAAAGCGAAATCCTACCTCTTCACCACTGCCCACCATGCCATGATTGACGAAGTCAGGCGACATCAGCAGACAAGCGACATCGAAGAACTCGCCACCTTCGCCGACCCGAAAGGGACTCCCTACCCCGATGTCAACGAAGTTCTGCACAAGACCTTGGCCACCCTGCCCGAAGCGCAACGCAATGCCTTGCTGCTGCGCGACTACGAGGGCTTCAGCTACCAAGAAATCGGCGACATCACGGGGATGACTGAGGCGCAAGTGAAAATCAACATCTTCCGCGCCCGCACCGCACTGAAAAACAAACTGAAAAGCATCGACAACCTTATCGACACAGAGCTATGAAGACAAACATCACCATCGACAACTACGAGGCCTACCTCCTTGACTATATGGAGGGCAACCTCAGCCCCGACGAGGCAGAACAGCTGAAAGCCTTCGTCGCGGCCCAAGGCATGGATTGGGACGAGCTCACCGAGGAACTTCCACACTTGGAAGCCCCTGCTGTCACTTACCAAGGCAAGGAGAACCTGAAGAAGAAAGGGACAATTGTGCCGCTCTATGTCAAAATCGCCTCGGCTGCCGCTGCTGCCGGGCTGCTGCTCACCGTCACCTTGTGGCCCGAAAAGTCGATGCCAAGAGTGGAGCCCATCGCCAACCTCAAGCCCATTGAGGTCAGCAAAATCAATACCAATGAGCCTATAGTCCTGTTGCCGAGACGAGCTACAGAAAGCATAAACCCCTTGCCGCGCACAGGCCTACGTGGGGATGACCTGCGTTCTAAGGGGCATCTAACTTCTGAGAGGACGGCGATGCCTTTGTTGGCTGAGTTACCTACAAAAACAGCCACCGCCTTACAAATCGACTTGCCTTGGACCAACTTTAACGAGCCCGACTTCGACTTGATGGCCTACCGCATGAACACAGAGCTGGTGATGATGTCCTTTGATGGAAACGAGTTTTCCGATGATGCAGAGGAAGAACGCGACCTTTCGCTCATCGGCAAAGGCATCTATCTCTTGACTGACGGTCGCCACGACAGTTTTGCCAGCATCATCTCAACAGGCCTTAGCACCGCCAAGAAAGAACTCAATTTGGCCGCCACCGACATCGCCTTGACAGCCTACTACCGCGCCGACGAACGCTTCGAGGAAGCGAAAGAAAACTGGCAGGACAAACGGGGAGAATGAATTTCTATTCTCACGCAGAATACGCAGAATTCGCAGAAATTGACGGATTAATATAAGTAGAGACGTAGCGCGCTACGTCTCTACATTCATAAAATTCTGCGATTTCTGCGTGAAATGAAAAACTATATTCTGCGTGATACTAAATCAGAAATTGATGCTGAACCCGAAATTGAGGGGACGCACCTTTGCGTTGCTCATGTCAAAGATAGGCAGCAAAGCATAGTTGGCGAAGAAACCAATGTTTTCGCCACCCACGCGGAGCGAGGCATCCAGCTTGAATTGGTTGATACTTGCCCCATAATAGCGCTTGCTTTGCGTGCCATCCTCAAGTTTCACACGATTCCATTGGGCAATGCGCAAGCCTCCCGTCACACCTGCATCGATGTACATGCTGCGCGTCGGACGGACTTCCAGCATCAACGGCATTTGCAGGAACAATGCGCCATATTTGCTGTTCTTCACGACCTGATCCGATTCAATGGGAATGAGAGTGTACACCACATTGTCAGGGTTATACTCAATCTTGATATTATTGTTCCAGCTGAAGTTGTTCCAGCCGAGGCCGACACCGGTAAACAGTCCCACTCTATGTCTTCTGTCGAAGGCGACACCCACATCGGCAATGTTGAAGCCAAAGTACCAGCTGCGCAAAGGTCTGATTTCCATGCCTTGGGCACCATTGTTGGTATTCACGACATCAGCAGGAGTGTTGAAAAGCATATTCAAGCCCGCCTCGAAGCCGTTCCAATGGGCATCGAAAAGAAGGTTCTTTTTTTCAGGACGTCTATCCTTGATTTTGTGTTCCTTTGACGATGATTTTTCCACGACATTCGATTTCACGACATTCAAACCGTCGACATTCAAATCACCACTTCCAAGCAGTATGGTTTCCAACACATTGCATCTACCCTGAAGGATGATATCTCCCGAACCATTCAGGACAACGTGTACGGTATCGTAATCCAACTTCATAACCATGTCGCCCGATCCACCATTATAGACATTGATATAGTCACCTTTTATAGTGTTACTGCAGATGACATCGCCAGACGAAAGCAATTGGATGTTTTCAAGTTGTGAGACCTCAACCTCATAGTCGTCCGAACTGGAAAGAAGGAGCATCTCCGACTCCACACGATAGTCAGAGACGATCTCACCTTCTTTCTTCAATGAAAAATGTCCTGGAGTCTGGTTGATAACGACATCGCCCGAACCCAATATCCGAATAATGCGAATTGGGGAATCATCTTTTTTCGCAGGACGATAGTTGTCCGGCATATCAAACTTTTTCTCAAACTCTGCGCCCCACTGCTCCATTCTTCTACCCCATTCTTCCATTTCCTTGCCCCATTGTTCCATGTCGCGTTCAAAAGTCTTCCAGTCCACCGAATCGGAAAGTTTCTGGAGCACCACCCCCATCTCACGCATCCTCTCGGCAAATTGCTCTTGGCTTTGCGACAATTCAGCCATTCGGCTCTTCATGATACTATCCGTTTTGGGATCAATCGGTTTGGGCTCATTTACCTGCGCCTTCATCGTTCCGAAGGCCAGCAGCAGCAAAGCTGCAAAAAATAATCTTGTTTTCATTGTATTGGTGTTTAAGTGTTAATCGTGCTACAAGTTATTGACGAAGGACGCAGGACTTAAGACTTAGGACTTAAGACTTAGGACTTAAGACTAGGGGCTTTGTCCTTTGTCCTTTGTCCTTTGTCCTCCGTCCTCTGTCAACACCAGTAATACGGAGAAACAACAAAAAAGTTACAGCCCTCACTCAAAAAAAGCGGAAAAATAGCATTTACGCTCGGCGGTGAGGGTGTCGCCTTCGGTCAGTTCAAGCTTTACGTAAACCTTTTGCAAGTCTGCGTTGCGCAAATATTCGCTTAAGCCTTCAATGACAAATTTCCGATTCTCGTTGGCATCTAACTTCACCTCCACTTTCTGTTCAAACAACGGACGGTCATTGAGCCCATCAAGTTTAAGGTCTTCAAAATCGCACACCTTGACCGTCAGCATGCCAACGATGTCGCGGAGCAAGTCGGAAGTGACGAAAACCCCATAGTCTTTCTTGTCGAGACTCAAAAGCACAGGCGCAAAAAGCATCTTCAACCGCTCTTGCAGCACCTTGGGATTGCCGTAATAGTCGATGGACGACCACGAAGTCACGGGCCAGGCATCGTTGAGCTGCCAATAGAGTGTGCCCATGTTATAGGGCTTTGCCGTACGGTGCGCCTCAATCGCGACTTCCATGCCGTAGGCTTGCGAGAGTTGGCTCAGATGCACATATTCCTCAAAGTCCTTCGGCTGGATATTGGGGTAATATCGTTTGATGAAATCGTCGATTTGTCGGGTGCCACGGGCGTGTTTTTGGTGCGCGGCGATGACCTCGGCATCCTTGCTCAGCTCCTCGCCTTGCGCGATTTTCAGCAAGGTTTGGTAATCGGGATAACTTTGGTAGCCATACTCACTGTTGAAGCGACCCACCTTCTCACGATAGACCTCGTAAGGCAGCTCGCCCCACCAAACGCCCCAATAGTGCACGTCGCCTTCGGTCAGGCTTTCGGGACGGCCCCATCCTTTCGAGGGCGAACTCGGCCAATAGGGTCGCGTACCGTCGTACAAGGCCACAGCATCTGGCAATATGGTCTCAAAGAGTTGGTCGTATCCTGCCTTAATGGCCTGGTCGTCTTCTTCCGACCAATTCAGCGACTTTTGCCAGCCCCAGTTGTAATAGCCTTCCGAAATCTCGTTACCGCCACACCACAAGGCTAACGACGGATGCGAAGCCAAGCGTTTCACCTGCTCCTCTGCCTCGATTCGTGCGTTTTCGAGGAAAGCCTCATCGTAGGGATACATCGTGCCGGCATACATGAAGTCCTCCCAAACCAAGATGCCATATTTGTCGCAAAGCGTGAAAAAGTCTTCGGAAGGATAAATGCCACCACCCCACACACGCAACATATTGAAGTGCGCATCCTTGGCCATTTGGAGCAATTTCAGCGTGTTGTCGGCGTTAATCCAAGTCTCGATCATCTCCTCGGGGACATAGTTGGCGCCTTTGGCATACATCGGCACGCCGTTCACCTTGAAATAGAAGGCGCGACCAATGCTGTCGGGTTCATCGACCATCTCGAAGGTACGGATACCCGACTTGAACTTTTTGGAGTCCAGCACTCTGTTGTCTTTTTTCAACACCACCTCAAAGTCATACAATGGTTGTTCGCCCATCTCGTTGGGCCACCAAAGTTGAGGATTATCGATGGTAAAAGGCAATACTGTATGTTGACGGCCTTTCGACAAGCTCAAGGGCCTGTTTTGTGCCGCAAAAACCGAGGTCCCTGAGCCCGTCGAAGGGCCGACCTCTATAGTTATCTCCACATTCTCATCCCTTTCACTTTCATAGTCAAGATGCAGCATCAACTCAGCCTTTTCTTCATTGGCTGCCTGCGTGACAATATAAGCATTCTCCAATCTCGCATCATTCCATCCCTCCAACTTCACGGGCTTCCAAATGCCCACATTCTTATACTTTGGAGCCCAGTCCCAGCCATGCTGATAGGGAGCCTTACGCGAGACGGCATATTTTTCGGGCAATTTAGGCTGATGTTGCTCATACAAAGCCAATTGAGTGCTGTCATATCGAAGGAAATGTACTTCCAAAAGGTTGTCTCTCTTTTTCAGCAAGTCTTTCACATCGTGTTTCCAAACGCGGAATTGGTTGTCAGCAAAGAAGAGTTTTTCGCCGTTCAATTTCACTTCTGCGTAGGTGTCGATGCCTTCAAATTCCAATTCAACCACCTGTTTTTCAAGCAAATCCTTATCTGCATCAAAACGCAAAGTGTAGTCCCAAGGATGGTCTGAAATCCAGAGCAACTGGTTTTCCACCGTGCCGATATAAGGATGGGGAATCACTCCGTTTTCATAGAGGCTCTGTTGCACCACCGAGGGCACATCGACTTGCATATTAATATCTAAGGTGTCGCCCGTGAGCGTCCAGCCTTGGTTGAGGAGTTGCACAGCGACATTTGGCTTTTCAACTTGTTGACACGCTGAAAAGGCGAATGCCAGTAATATCAGGGGAAGTAGTTTTTTCATTGTGAGTTTTTTTGGCACGCAGAAATCGCTGAATTATGGGAATTGTTGCCGCTTCGCGCTAACCCGCTTCGCGTCATTGCGAGGAGGAACGACGAAGCAATCCAGGCCGTGAGTTTTCTGTCTGGATTGCTTCGTTCCTCGCAATGACGCAAAGCGACTCATATTTTGCAGCCGGTAAGTTCATATAATTCTGCGTATTCTGCGTGAGATAATTATTCCTGCGTGAGACAATCAAAACGGATTCAGCATCTTTTCCATCTCGTAAATCAAGTCCTTGTTCGACTCGGTCCAGACCATAGTGGCACCCGTGTTGTCCTTCTGGTTCGGATAGAGTTTCTCGTTGAAACGCGGCACCCAATGCGCTAACGAGGCATGGCAATGCACCGCGCCCGTCATGTCAAGAATCTCCTTCACATTACCAAGGTTGATGCCGCCGCCCGGCATGATGCCGATTTTGTCGCCATAGCGCAACTGCATCTCTGCAATCATCGGAACACCTTCAAGGGCCGTAGGCTTGCCGCCCGAAGTGAGGATTTTGTCGAAACCGAGTTCAATCAGCTGCTCAACCGCCTCAAAAGGTTTAACGCAGGCATCGATGGCACGGTGGAAGGTAAACTTCAGCCCTTCACCCACTTCCATCAAGGCTTTAATTGCTTCAATGTCAAGCTCTCCCTTGTCGTTCAAGGCACCGATGACCACACCCTCGAAACCGAGTTTCTTACAGAGCATGATGTCGGTTTTCATCATGTCGATTTCTTCCTCGTCGTAGATGTAGTTGCCCGGTCGCGGACGGATGAGTACCCGCATGGGGATAAAAGAAATGTCGATGGCCTTGGCCAAAGTTCCGAAAGAAGGGGTCACGCCGCCCACTTCGAGGCACTCACACAACTCAACGCACTGGGCGCAGCCGTCCATCGCGTTCTGCAACGACTTGATGCCGTTGGCACAGATTTCTAATCGTATCATAGTTTTAGAATTTTGGGGGCAAAGATATTGAAATTGTTGAAGTGTTGATTGTTGAATTGTTGAATTGTTGGTGGAAAAGGACGCAAATTGTGAAAAAAACACTATTTTTGCGCAACATAAAGACAGAAAACCATGTCAGAGAAAGAAATCAATGCCTACCGCTTGACTTCGTTGGAAGAGCCAACGGATGAGATGCTGGCGTATATCATGCGGGAAGTGGCGGAGGAAGCCAATCAAAAATATGACGAGGCACTTGAACGCTATTTCAACGAAATCAAGGAGTTGTATCAAAAACAGTACGGCAATAGAGCATGACCTTGCATGAAAGAAAACCGGTTTTGATAGTAATTGCTGGTCCTAACGGCAGTGGGAAAACTTCAATTACAGGAAAAATCCTTCATCACGAATGGATGGAAGACTCGGTTTATATCAACCCTGACATTGTTGCACAAGAGCGGTTTGGCGATTGGAACTCAAAGGAAGCCATTATGCAAGCCGTGAAGTATTGCGAAGATTGGCGAGAACTATGCCTGAAAGAAAAGCAAAGTCTAATATTTGAAACCGTGCTATCAGCATCTGGCAAAGTAGATTACATTTTGAGAGCTAAAGAAGCAGGTTTCTTTGTCAGATTGTTTTTCGTGTGTACCCAATCACCTATTATTAACGCATCAAGAATTGCAAAGCGAGTGATGGAAGGTGGCCATGATGTTCCTATCACAAAGGTTATTTCGCGTTACCAGAAGTCAATCGCGAATTGCAAGTTCCTTTCCGATAAGACTGACCGCACCTATTTATATGATAACTCAATTGACCGCGCCGACGCTTCATTGCTTCTGCGCCTTTCTGACGGCATCATCGTGAAAAGATATGTGGAGCTATTGCCTGAATGGGCGAGACAGATTATCGAATAAACAGCGCAAACTTAGAATTGTCGTATAACCATGAAAGCTAAACTCCTTATCTCATTTCTTCTCAGCTTTTTCACGCTTAGCGCCTTCGCGCAAAACACCCATATCATCCCTATCCCTCAGCAAGTTGAAACCAAAGAGGGGCAGTTTATATGGAACGAAGATGTTGTCCTTACCTACGATGCCTCCGACAACGAAATCAATCAAATCATTTTGCTCTTCCGCAACGACTTAGACCGCATCAGTGGCAAGCAAGTGCAGTTTTCGCGTGGCGTCATCAAAGGCAAGCAATTTATCGAACTCATCAAGACAGACCACCTTGGCGTGAAAGAAAACGAGGACCAAGCTTATCGCCTAACCGTCAATAACAATTACATTCGACTTGAAGCTACCACCAACACGGGGCTTTTCTACGCTGTCCAAAGCCTGAAACAGCTCTACCGTTACTCCTTCCTGAAAAACAAAGGCGAGATCAATATCCCTTGCATGACCATCACCGACTGGCCTAACTTCAAGATTCGCGCTTGGCAGGATGACATCAGCCGTGGCCCCATCGTTAGCATGGACTACCTGAAACGCCTCATCCCGCAGATGGCGGAATGCAAGCTTAACGCATTCTCGCTCTACACCGAACACACTTTCAAAACCAAATGCCACCCCGACATTGCCCCCACCGATGCCTTCACTGCCGAGGAAATCAAGGAATTGGAGGATTTTTGCAAGCCGTATCACATCCAAATCATTGGCAACCAGCAATGTTTCGGACATTTCGAGGAGATTTTGTGCAACCCTTTCTACAGCCATTTGGCCGACACGAAATGGAACCTCAACCCCGCCAAGGAGGAAACCTACCAATTCCTTGAAGACCATCTCCGCGAAGTGGCAAGAGCCTATAAGTCACCCTATTTCAACATTAATTGCGATGAAACCGAAAGCCTTGGGCAAGGCTATGCCAAGGCCTATGTCGATTCCATTGGAGCGGAAACTGTGTATTACCAACATATCAACCGCGTCAATCGAATGCTACGCCCCTACCGCAAGCGCGTGATGATGTGGGGCGACATTGCTGACCAACACCCAGAAATCCTTGATAACTTGGACAAAGACATCTTCCTCATCGCTTGGAGCTATGTGGGTATCGACAGCTTCGACAACTTCCTGCAACCCTATGTCAAATCGGGACGCAACTACTTTGTAGCACCTGGCGTAAGCCTCTCCGAAAGGGTTTGGCCAAAGCATTATGAATTCAAGGCCAACATCACCAACCTGTGTCGTGACGGCTACAAAAACGGTGCAATGGGTGTCATCAACACTTGTTGGGACGACTTTGGTGAATCACTGACCAACAGCGCTTTATACGGCCTTGCCATAGGCGCAGAAACAAGTTGGAACCCCTCCACAAAACAAGAACGCAACACCGAAGCCAACTTCACCGCACATTTCTTAGGAAGCCTTTCCGATGAAATCTGCCAACATTTGGATGAAATCTCCGAATGGTCGAAAATCGACGGCATCGGCAAATTCAGCGCCATGACCGAACCCATGGTACCCTTCTATCCTGCCCTCGTCAACGATTCCATCAAGGCATTGAACCAAAGGGCATCAGTAGCATTGTCCGTCTTGGAGAAGGCTTTAATCAACGACAAAAAACAGGTCAAGAAAAACGCCGACCTTTTCGATAATGCCCTTTATGCCGTGCATCGCATGCAATGGTGCGCCAATCGCAACCTGACCCGCTGCCAACTCTACCGTACTTATAACGACCCAAGCAATGTCAACATCGTCGAAAGCCAACGGATGATTCAAGAACTGACTTCAACACTACATGAGTTGAAAAAAGAGTATGTCAAGGTTTGGAACATTGAAAGCCGCGCCTATTGGCTTGATGTCAACATGGAGAAATATGATGACATTGCCATCGAGTTGCAACAGCTTGGATATGTCCCGTTTATTGAGCCCACAACCGATGCGGAAGGCAATGCTGCCGTGGCTTTAAAGACCGTTTTCAGCGACAAGGAAATCCACTACACACTTGACGGAAAGGAAGTGAAGCGAAACGATTCCCTATATCACAATCCTATCATCTTGGAGCGTCCTTGTCTTGTCAAAGCGGCTTGTTTCAATGACCTGGGCGAGCCTGTATGCGCAGAGCGTTATTTCTGCTACCACATGGGGATGGGACGACTGAAGCAACTGAACAGTCCAGCAGGCAACTACCGTCCTGAATACTCGGGCGGTGGCAATGGCGCTCTTCTTGACGGCAGTCTTGGCAGCGACGACTATAAAGACGGCCACTGGCAAGGCTTTTACGGCATCGATGCCGACCTCGAACTGGACTTCGGCAAGTACCAAAAAGTCAATGCACTGAATATAGGATTCCTGGTGAATGCCCACGACTGGATTTTGCGTCCCAATGAGATTCAAGTCTACACCTCCAATGATGGCAAGAGCTACAAACCTTACAAGTCCTTCACCCTCACAACAGAAATGCCTTTGACAGGCAACCATACCTTCCGCGAGCGATTTGAATTGCCTAGCCTTTCAACACGCTATCTGCGTATCGTGGTGAAGAATCCAGGAAAACTGCCAGAAGGCCTGCCTGGTACGGGATATGACTCTTGGATCTTTATGGATGAGGTGATGGTGGAGTGATTAGTTGCCTCTTGTGCGGCTATAACTCAACCCCAACTCGTAGGATTGAGGCGGAACCTCCTCGCCTGACAGTTCCAACTGCAAGGCACAATTCTCTTTAATTAGGCTTTTGAGCCACAAGGTCTCAGTGCGCAATTCCCCTTCCTGCAAGGTGTTGAGCGGGAAATATTCCTCGGCCAACATACGATTGGGCATCTCCTTTTCGATAATCCTCACATGCAACCAGACATTGGTCACGCTGCCGGGACCCAAATTGTGCAAATCGAGTTGTAAAGTACAGTCAGCCTTCTCGTTGACATTAGTCGGTTTTGACTCGAATTGCACCCCTTTCATGAGCAGGCTTGGAGTGTCATCGACAGGCACCACCTCAATCGTGGAAGCCAGATAGTCTTCAGGTATTTGTCCGATCGCCCAACTAGGCATCGTAGTTTCCAAATAGTAATACCTCTTGTCATTGAAGAGAAGATAACGCTCCGCTACCACCTCATCGCAATGCACGCCAATAGCCATGTGCTCGGGCAAAACCAAAAGGATGAAGTCGACTTCCATCTCATAAAGCAAGGCGGTCAACAAAGCTACCTTGTCCTCGCAGTCGCCACAGCCATCCACCAAGGTTTCGATAGGATAACGCACATACTCATCTGCGCCTTTGCTGTCGGCATCATAGGCATAGGGTAACGACTGAACGAAAGAAAGCGCCAAGTTAATCCTGTCCAACTCCGTGAAGGCATTTCTGCTGAATTCCTCCGCCAAGGCATACATCACGGGGCGGTCGTGTTCGGAGAGCATGAAACTGAAATAATTGGGCGGCAACTCTCCATCTTGGAATTGGTAGCGATAAGCCAGATGCTCACGCTCGTTACGAAAATAACTATAGAGATGTTTACTGATATTCAGCGAGATGGAACAATTCTTCTTGTTGAATTCCCAAGCATGCTTCACCTCATAATACCCCTCATGATCAACCACGGAATGGGCAGAGGCGGTGATGCTGAAAAAAGCCAATAGTAATATAAGGTGCAAACGCGCTCGCATGGGATGGGGTCTTTTCCCTTGTTAACGCAAGAATCGTGCTAATTATTGCCTATGGCTGATAGCCAATGGCCCATGGCCTGCCCCACAGTAAGGCGAGCCATGGGCCATAAGCCATAGGCCATCGTTATTTTCCCCAATAATGGAAATCCTTCACCTCTTTCAGCAATTCCTTAACGGCTGCCTCCAGCTGTTCATCAACGCCATCAGCCATCTTCTCCGGTGTATTGCGCACTTTAATATCAGGTTCAAGCTGGGTGTTTTCCAGCCAGTTGCCTTGTTCGGTACGGTAACCGATGACGGGCAGACCAAAATACAAAGAAGGATCTTGCAGTGTTTCCCATGTCACGCTCGACATGGTGCCAGGCACGGGCATACCGACGAGGCTACCCATCTTCTTGTACTTGTAGACCCAAGGTGTACCATGCGCATTGCTGTAGTTAGCTTCTCCGATGAGCATAACCGAAGGCTTATTGTAGCGTCGCGAAGGCATCACACAGGCCACGCTGTCGTTGATGACCTGCTCAAGGTATTTCTCACCGCTGAAAAGGATTTCGATATCCTCGTGCAGACGCCCACCGCCGTTGAAACGCGTGTCGATGACGATGCCATCACAGAGGTTATATTTGCCGAGGATTTGTGAATACACATCGCGGTAGCTGGCATCGCCCATGCTCTTGATGTGGACATAACCCAAACGACCCTTGGAGAGTTTCTTCACCGTCTCCTCGTTATGCTTCACCCAACGGTTGTAGAGCAAATCATTCATTGCACCATGGCTGATGGGCTTCACCGTCTCGTCCCAGGTCTTGCCGCCATCAGAAAGGGTCACCAATACTGTCTTGCCTCGTTTATTGTTGAGGAGCGGATAGTAGTCCATGCCCTTCTTGATCTCCACGCCATCAATCTTTTCAATCACGGTTCCCGCTTTTACCTTTGAGCTTTTCTTGTCGAAAGGACCGCCTTCCACCACCTCAGCGATCTTGAGACCATCACCTTTGTAATCGAGGTCGAGCAGCACGCCGAACTCAGCTGTGGCATCGCCTTTGCTTCCAGGCCGGTAACCCGAACCCGTGTGGGACACATTCAGCTCGCCGAGGATTTCGCTCAACATCTCTGAGAAGTCGTAATTGTTGTTGATATGCGCCAGGAAAGGCTGGTAGGCCTCTTTCATCAGTGCCAAATCCACTCCGTGATGATCCTTCATGAAGAAGCGCTTCTCAATTTGCAGGAAGACATGGTTGAACATGTATTCGCGCTCTTCGGCAAGATTGAGTTCCATGGTAGCGTCGTATTTAATCGAAGAGGATTTGCCGCTCTTGTCGAATTTCTGCAAGTTGTTTCCTGAGAGCACAAAGAGGTTATCGCCCTGCATCCTCAGCTGCGCGCCACCCTGCCCCAGCTTTTTCGTAATCTTCATCGACTTTTCACGAACATCCATTTCCCAAAGGTCATAGCCCTTCTCGAAGGAAGTCATGAAATAGAACTTCTCGCCATCGTTGGTAAGAGCAATGCCGCTCAAGTTTGAAGACATCGGCGTCAAACGCATCACACGATCTTGCAAATGCTCCAAGTCCACCTCAATTTTCTTGGCTTCCTTGGGCTTTTCATCCTTCTTATCGTCTTTTTTATCGTCTTTCTTGTCCTTTTTCTTGTCGCTCTTTTCCTCCTTCTTCGAATCATCTTTCTTGTCGTCCTTTTTGCCTTTTTCCGTCTCCTTCAGCAAGGCGTATTCCTCTTTGCTGAGGCGGAATTTGTCATAAGCATCCTGATTCATGAAAGCGATAAAAGCATCGTTTTGGCTACCCCACGAGGCATGGGAGCGCATACCGTAACGATTTGAACGATAAATAATTGCATTACCTTCCATTGCCCAATGAGGACTGCTGTCGATATAAGCGCTTTCGGTAATGTTGTAGATGGTCTTCGAGCCATCAGCCTTCACGATGCCAATATCGGAATAAGGGTCGCGCATGTGAGAGATCAAGGTCAGGACAAACCATTGTCCATCGGGCGACCACTCGTAAGAGAAGCCGTAGTCATCTGTTTCGTAATGCTGGCAACCATCGGTAATTTGACGCACCTGTTTTGAAGCCACATTATAGACCTTCAAGACATTGCGGTTCTCGATGAAGGCAATCTCCTTGCCATCAGGAGAATAGCACGGAGCAATGCGTTCGATGCCATCGTTGTCGAACAGTGGCTTTTCTTCAATCAAGGTAGCATAGGCGAAGTTAAAGTCTTCCTTGCGTTCAATTTTGGCTTGGTAGAGGTTCCAGTAGCCATCACGCTCAGAGGCATAGACGATGGAGCGACCGTCTTTCGAGAACGAAGGGTTGCGCTCAGCCTGGGCCGTATGCGTGATTTGCTTGGTGGTGGCGTATTCGTCGACACCCGTCACGAAGAGCTCACCACGCGAGATGAAGGCAATCAGTTTGCCATCCTGACTCAGATCAAAGTCACCGATGCCTTTGAAATCCTGTTTGACCAATTGCTCCAACGCCTGGTCATTCACAATTTCGATATTCACCTTTTGTGGCTCACTACCAATGCGTTGGATATAGATCTCACCCAAGTAGCCGTAGCACAACAGACCATCGTTGGCCACACTTAGAAAACGGACAGGATGGGTCTTGAAGTGGGTCACTGCCTCCACCTGCTCGAGGTTGTTGGCGGGTGCCTTATAGACATTGAAGCTTCCATTGTTGCGTTCACTTAGGAACACGACATCCTTAAAGCCAGGCAAATAGCGCGGGTCGCGGTCTTCGCCGACATTTGTGGTAAGAATCGTATGGGTCTTTTTCTTGGCATTGTAGTACACCACATCGCGGGCCACAGAAGACACATGATGCTTGCGCCATATGTTCTCGCTGCCTTTGCGGTCGTAATAGAGGAACGACTTGCCGTCCTTGTCGAACGACATGCTGCTTACGGGCACGGCTACGACCTGTTCGGGGCGACCGCCTTCGGTGCTCACCTTATATAACTCGGTAATCCAACCCGAGGCAAATTGTATGTTCTCTGCTGCTTTCTGGATTTGGGCAGAGAAATAAATCTCCTTGCCATCAGGTGAGTAGGCTAAAGGAATTTCCGAAGCCGAATTGGTTGTGATGCGTTGGGCTATACCACCCTCTGCAGCAACAAGATAGACATCGAAATTGCCATTGCGGTCGGTGGCGAAGGCAATCTGTTTGCCGTCGGGCGACCAAACCGGGTCGGTATCGAAAGCGGCATTTGTCGTGATTTGTAAAGCTTTACCGCCAGTAGCATTCACAACATACACATCACCTTTGTAGCAAAAGGCAATCTTGTCGCCTTGAGGCGAAATCACATTGTGGCGCAGCCACAGCGGCTGGGCAGAGAGGCTCAAGCCTACCGCCAATAGAATGATTAGGAATAGTTTTTTCATAAAGTTTATTTTATTGATTATTATTTATTTAACTTTAAATCCAAAAACAAATTCGTTTTCCAAAAACAGCTCCAACTTGTCCCCGACATGCACCTCGCCCACACCCTGTGGTGTACCCGTGAAAATAATATCGCCCTCGTTCAGTGTTACGAAACGCGAAACATGGGCAATGATTTTGTCAAAACTAAAAATCATGTCGCGACTGTGCCCTTGCTGCACCCATTCTCCATTGAGTTTCATGCCGAAGTTAATATCATTAGGACAATCCAATTCTCTGATTTTTTTAAATTTTCCTATCGGAGCTGAGTAATCAAACGCCTTGGCAATTTCCCATGGATGGCCTTTTGCCTTGCATTGGCTTTGCAAGTCACGGGCAGTGAAATCGATACCTACAGTGATGGCATCATAATATTCAGTGGCCACTTTCTCATCAATCGCTTTTCCGGATTTACAGATGCGCAACACCAGCTCCGTTTCATAATGAATTTCCTTGCTGAAATCAGGATATGGAAACGGTTCACCCGCAGGCAACAAAGCCGTTTCGGGCTTCATGAAAAACATAGGCTCGGTAGGCAATGCGTTGTCCAACTCCTTGACATGTGCCAAATAATTGCGTCCTATACAGATGATTTTCATCGCTTTAATGTTTAATGGTTTTTCCTCCCATGCGTAATTTGATGGCCGTTACCACCTTCTTCGTATAGCGCGGGAAGTCGTTTTTCATGATCCAGTCGTAATAAGGCGGCTCCATGCGAAACACATCCTCCACCCTCTTGCCTTTGTGCTTGCCGAACATAAAGACTTCCTTGCCTTCCTCATCAAAGATGATTTGTCCCGAAAGGTCAGCATTCTTGTGATGTGCCGAAAACTCGGAAAGCTGCTTCATGTCGTTGGTCGGGCCCTGCGACTTGTTCCCTTTACCATCTTCGAAATCAACACCTTGATATTTGTCAAGCATAGCGCGAAGCACATCGTATGTGGCCTTGGTATCGGCCATGGCACCATGCGCACCTTCCAACTCGGCATGACAGAAATAACGGTAAGCACTCTTCAGCGTTCGCGGCTCCATCTTCATATAGATGTTCATCACATCGATGAAGCCTCTGTCCTTCAAGTCGAAGTCGTAATCTACACGGAGAAACTCCTCCACCAGCATCGGCAGGTCGAATTTCAAGATGTTATAACCAGCCAGATCGGCGTTGCCGATGAACAAGGCGATTTCCTTGGCCTTTTCGCGGAAAGTGGGCTTGTCGGCCACCATCTCATCGGTATAGCCATGCACCGAAGTGGATTCCGCAGAAATGGGCATCTCAGGATTGAGCAACCAAACGCGTTGTTCCTCTTCACCGTTCACATTGATTTTAAGCACACTCATCTCCACGATACGATCGTGCGAAGTGTTCAGTCCTGTCGTCTCCAAGTCGAAAAAGGCTATGGGTCGTTTCAAATTCAGTTCCATAGAATTAGTGATTTTGAGTGCAAAAATAGCATATAAAACGCTCCGATATTCATTTTTTTCCTACTTTTGCCCCACTTTTCAGACAAAAAAGAACTATTAGAAAGTATCAAATTATTGAAAGACATGATGGAAGAAAATGAAATGAAAGAAAGAGAAGAGCTGTTCTCAAAGGCAGTGAAAGCAGGAAAGAGAACCTACTTTTTCGATGTGAAGTCAACCAAGAATGACGAAAAGTACATCACCATAACCGAAAGCAAGCGCCGTTTCGACGAAGGTCTGAACCGCTTCTTCTACGAGAAGCACAAGATTTTCCTCTATAAGGAAGACTTTGAGAAGGTTTCCAAAGGTCTCAACGATGCCATCAAATACATCGAAACCGGCGAATATCCTGCCGACTATTATGACCAACCCGAACCTCGCCATTTTGACCACCCGGAAGGCGAAAGCCACACCGAGATTGACAATGCCATCGACAAATGGTTCGACAGCTTGGACAAATAAGCTTCAAACAACAAAAAAAACACGAAGGTCGCAAGTTTTTGCGGCCTTTTTTGTTGCCCAATTTTTGCCGAACAAAAACTTATCAACAAAACGATGAGCTGTTGATAACTTTCGTTTCGACGCGGCAATAATTCCCTCCAAAACTCGTACTTTTGTAGCGAAATTTTTGATAGATATGGGAAAGACAATAGCGATTGCAAATCAGAAAGGTGGCGTGGGCAAAACCACTTCCGCCATTAACCTCGCGGCCAGTTTGGCCGTTCTCGAATATAAGACCCTCCTTATCGATGCCGACCCACAGGCCAATGCGACTTCAGGCGTGGGCATCGACCCGAGGAGTGTGGAGACGAGCATCTACGAATGCATCATCGACCAGGTGGATCCGAAAACCGTCATCACCGAAACCGAGACACCCAACCTTTTCCTATTACCAGCCCATATCGACCTCGTTGGAGCCGAAATCGAGATGATCAACCTGCCTGAGCGCGAACTGATGATGAAAAAGCTGCTCGCTCCCATCAAAAAGGAGTATGATTTCATCATCATCGACTGTTCGCCCTCGTTGGGTTTGGTCACGGTCAACTCACTCACCGCTTCCGACTCGGTCATCATCCCCGTGCAATGCGAATATTTTGCCCTCGAAGGTTTGGGCAAGCTGCTCAACACCATCAAGATTGTGCAGACCCGTCTCAATCCTGACCTTGAGATCGAAGGTATCCTGCTCACCATGTTCGACACTCGACTTCGCCTTTCGAAACAAGTGGTTGAAGAAGTCAAGATGCACTTCCAAGACATGGTGTTCAATACCATCATCAACCGCAATACCCGCCTGAGCGAGGCACCCAGCTTCGGTAAGACCATCGTCATGTACGACGCCAACAGCACGGGAGCCATCAACTACCTCAACTTAGCACGCGAAATCCTCGAAAAGAACAACCTAACCAACAAAGATTAACACGCCATGCCTGACAAAAACAGAAAATCATTGGGTCGCGGCCTCGACAGCATACTTCAAAGTCCCGAAACCGACATCACCAGCAAAGACATCAGCGGCGATTTCGTGGCTGGTGCCATCGCTGAAATCGACATCGACCAAATCGAGACCAACCCATTCCAGCCCCGCACCGAATTCGACGAAACCGCTTTGCGCGAACTGGCGCAATCCATCAAGGAACAAGGTGTCATCCAACCAGTTACGGTCAGAAAGCTTGGCTATAATAAATACCAACTCATCTCGGGTGAACGCCGTCTGAGAGCCTCCAAGATGGCCGGACTTGCCAAGATTCCCGCCTTCATTCGCGTGGCCAACGACGAGCAGATGCTTGAACTCGCCTTGATCGAAAACATCCACCGCGAGAACCTCAACGCCATCGAAGTGGCCATCTCCTACCAACGACTCATTGATGAGTGCAACCTCACCCAAGAAGAAGTGAGCGAGAAGGTGGGCAAGAGCCGTAGTGCCGTAGCCAACTTCTTGAGACTATTGAAGTTGCCCGCAGAAATACAGCTTGCCATTCGCGACGGTCACATCAGCATGGGTCACGCACGCGCCCTCATCAACATCAACGATAAGGAAGAGCAACTGAAACTGCTCCAACAAATCATCATGGACGAGATGAATGTGCGCCAGACCGAAGAATTGGCTGAAAAAGCCAAGAATCCAGAGGCTAAGGAAAGAAAGCAGACCAATTTCATCCCCGAGCATTTCAAGAGCAAAATCAAGAAGCTGTCGCAAACCCTCAACACCAAAGTGAAGGTGAAACGCGACATCAAAGGTCATGGCAGCGTGGTCATTGACTTCAAGGACGAAGCCGAGTTTGACCGCATCATGGAACTGTTTGGCAACAAATAATCCACCCATGCCCCGCCGTTTCCTCATCCTAATCGGCATGGCTATGCTGCTCGGTTTCGCGAAAGCCGAAGCGCAGAATGTCGTATTCGATACGGTGGGCAACGCTATCATCACCGCCGACACTATCGTGAAACAACACAAGTCGGCCAAAACCGCCAAAGCGAAAAAGCCGCACAGCCCACAAAAAGCCACTATCCTGTCGGCATGTCTTCCTGGACTAGGGCAAATCTACAACGGTAAATGGTGGAAAGTGCCTATTGTTTATACCGGATTGGGCGGCATTGGCTATCTCGCCTACAGCAACTTCTACGAGTACCAATCCTACCTCCATGCCTACGAATTCAAGACTGGTGACCTACCCGAAGGCACGACACTAAACGCACACGAGACCGAATTGGCCAACAAATACGCCGACAACCAGTTGCAGACCTACAAGGAATCCTACCGCCGCAACTTCGAGTTGTACAGTATCCTGACCGTTGCTTGGTATGGGTTAAACATCCTTGACGCCTGCGTCGACGGTCACCTCTACAACTACGACATCAGCGATGACCTCAGCCTCAGTGTGGATCCATACCTTCGGCCCACTGAGCAGCCAATCCTGATGCCACAATATGCCCAAGTCGGGCTTTCGTTTCAATTGAGTTTTTAAATCACAAAACCCACAAAACATGCAAAACGACATTAAGAAAAGTCGTTGCGGCACCCAACTGGGTTGCCGCCAAAAAGCGGGCCAGTTGGCCGCTTTTCATGCCACAAAACAGTTTTTAAGGTTTTGCTAGTTTTGTGACCAATATTACATTATGAAAATCGCTATTATCGGATACGGAAAGATGGGTCACGAGGTGGAGAAAGCCGCCCTCGCCCGTCAGCATGAAATTGTCGTCACCATCGACAACCCCCAGGAATGGGAAGAACGCCTTGAAGAATTGAAGCAGGCCGACGTGGCCATCGACTTCAGCCAACCCGATCAAGTGGTCGGCAACATCAACCGTTGCTTTGACTTGAATATTCCGATTGTCGTCGGCACAACGGCCTGGCAAGACTATTTTGAGGAAATCAAAACGCGTTGTTTGGCCGAGAAGCAAAGCCTCTTCACCGCACCCAATTTCAGCATCGGGATGAACATCATGTTCTTGCTCAACAAGCAGCTGGCGAAGTTTGCGAAGAAATACGGTTACCAACTCTCGATGGCGGAGACCCACCACATCCACAAACTCGACAAGCCCAGTGGCACCGCTGTGAAACTGGCCAATGACATCCTTTCCGTCAACCACGACTACGACCAATGGAGCATTGAAGAGCCCGCCGAGCACACCTTATATATTAAAGTGACCCGCGAAGGCGAGGTGAACGGTATCCACAGTGTCATGGCCGAGTCGCCTGCCGACAAAATCACGCTCACCCATGAAGCCTTCAACCGCCAAGGTTTTGCCATGGGGGCTCTTGCCGCAGCAGAGTTCCTTGTTGGGAAGACGGGGGTGTTTGGGATGGAAGATTTGTTTGTGGAATGACATTGCTTCGCAAGAAATCTTTCAAAATCAGATAAAAATCATTCAAAAATCACTTTGATTTGAAATAATTTGTACTTTTGCCTTCGATTGTTCGGGGAGACATCCGAGCAGTTGAAGGCAATTTGTGCTTGTATCTCAGAGTACTAAATCTGGAAAATTCAGTGAGGAGATAAAGGACAGTTTGCCCGCCTTTTGTGCATCCGATTAGTTTATCTAACCGAGCATAGAGGCTAGGTAAACATGTGCTGTTTTCTTACGAAGGTTTTCCAGAGCCTGTACTCTAAAACTAGTGCATTTCAAGTTTCCTAGCCTTCTTGTGTACAATCGTAAACCTGCCGAATCGGGGAAGCAATAGGTGGGAATTGGAACCGACACGAAACTTGAGAAAAGCATGGACGACAATACGCGAAACACAAGAAATAAAGAATGCATAGAAGAGATCATCCGTAACACTTTCGAGGCAATTCAAGATGCATACAATTATCAAACAGAAAATGCTCCAAAACTTGATTCTCCAAATAGGCAAAGATTGAGCCGCATTGTTTTTCCACGAAAACGAGATGACACGACACGTATCAGCGAACAAGAACTTCGTTTCGTTTTTGTTGAACAAATGAATAAGAAAATCAACGAAGGTTGGGATGTGTTCTATTCCGTTGAGACCCCAACTCGTGATCCCTATAAAGGATTTCGTAAAGGAGAAACTCCAAGGCAAGATGAAAGCGGTCGTTCAGGAGAATTTGACTTAGTTATCTTCAATAATCGGCTGGAGCGAATTGCACTCATTGAGTTCAAAGCCAATAACGCTTCAGACCATGAACACTTGAAAGATTTTGTCAAATTAAACAACCCGAAAGAAGGAGATGTACTCAGATATTTCATCGAAATAGTCAAGTCTTATGATATGGGCACACTTTCAAGCCTTCGGAGCAAAACGGAAGGTAACAAACCAATATTCAGGTGTTGGTCATTGGATGAGGGAAAGGATATTACGAAAGACATTTGTGCAGCAACAATTAAGGAATAAAACATTAAACACTATTGCAATGAAAAAGTTTTTGAAGACATTAGCAGCCATAACGCTATCGACAGCGGTGATTTTCTCCGTAGGATGTAAGCCCGAAGAAGACCCCATCAATGGTGGAGGAGATAACGGGGACAATGGCAGCGGTCTGGACAGCCACGTATATGTTGACCTTGGTTTGCCAAGCGGTACTTTGTGGGCTACTTGCAACGTTGGTGCCAACGCTCCAGAAGAATGCGGTTATTATTTTGCATGGGGAGAAACAGAGTTCAAGGATTCTTATAGTTGGAGCAATTACAAATATTGTTATCAAATCGGTGAAGCACTTACCAAGTATTGTTTCGATTCGCATGTCGGACTTAACCTTTTTACGGACAATTTGACGACACTTAAGCCCGAAGATGATGCAGCTACGACTAATTGGGGTAATGGTTGGCGTACACCAACCAAAGAAGAATTTGAGGAATTGTTGCAGAATACGACAAAAACATGGACTCTTCGGAATGGAATGGTCGGATATTTATTAACTGCGAATAATGGTAATACCTTGTTTTTCCCAGCTGCAGGTCGGATGATGGAAGACCGACTATTAGAACATGCGGCATTTGGACATTATTGGACAAAAACTCTTTCTGAATACAATCCGAGAAAAGCAATGAGATTTGTTGGGTCAACAACATACTTTTCCGATTATGAAATTGAACGCTATCATGGTCTTTCTGTTCGCCCGGTTCGTGCTGACAACCAAATGGAAAATGATTCCGTACTGTCTTATCCGATTGTAACAACAGGGGATATAATTGAAATTGGCAGAATTAGTGCAAAATGTGGGTTTACGGTCGTAACTAATGAAGATATAGATGTAATCACAACAGGCGTTTATTGTGGCACAACTGAAAATCCAACAAGTGATGCCCCAATACATACCATAACTAATATGAGCGGTGTTTATGATAATCTTCATCCTGTATGGGATGGTATATGGATGAGTGGGCTCACCCCAAATACCACATACTATGTAAGGGCTTATGCAAAAACAAGCGACAACAATATTTACTATGGCGAGCAAAAGTCTTTTACTACTTTGCAAGATTATCCTTGCTACGGACCGTTCTCCATAAGCGAAGAATTACAGGTTTATTTCTCTCAAGGCAACCTTCAATACCAAGCCTCAACATTCACATGGCGTTTCGCTGAAAACCAATGGGACTATGTTGGTACAGAGATACCTGATTTAAATGGAGATTTCGGAGGCACTGTACCTGGAAGCAGCAATCATCTTATTTCAAACGATTATGACGGCTGGATAGATTTATTTGCATGGGGGTCTGCAAATTCTCCAACCCTTGTCGCATTTATGAACATCACAGATTTTGTGGACTGGGGCACGAAACCTATCAGTAATGCAGGCGGACATGCTTATCCTTGGCGAACACTTACAAAAGAAGAATGGGACTATTTGTTATATGGACGCCAAACCCCTTCTGGAGTTCGTTTTGTTTTAGGAATGGTCAACAATATAAAGGGGCTTATATTACTTCCAGATGACTGGAATGCTTCTATTTATCAATTGAGTAATGTAAACGACGGCCCTAACCCTAACTACCAGGACAATAGAATCTCAGAAGAAACATGGAAAGACATCTTAGAAACGCATGGTGCTGTGTTTCTTCCTTGGGCTGGTTATAGGGTAAACTACAATGTATCAGCTGTAAGAAGAAGGGGGTATTATTGGTTAGCTGAACGAGACTGGTATTTGGACTTTTTTGAATCTTATGGATTAAATTTCCCGTTTTCTTATCAAAACAACAGCATTGCTGGCTATTCAGTTCGACTTGTTTGGTGCAAACAGTATGAATTCTAATAGATAGTGAGCTGGCAGCAATATCGGCTTTTTCTTTGTAAATACAGCCAAAATTTTGTTGGTATAAAATTTTATACCTATTTTTGCAGAAAAATTATGCTATGCCGACATTGCTGATAACTTTCGGAATGCGTTTCTTCTTTTATTTGGACGAGCATCAGCCTATTCATGTGCATGTGGATTGCAATGGAAAAAAGGCAAAAATCGCCTTAGAACCAATGGTTTGCTTGGTGTACAACCATGGTCTGAAAGAGCAAGAACTAAAAAAGGCTATCGACACTTGCGCCATCTATCGCGACGATTTCATAGCAGAATGGCATAAAAGGTTTGACTAAAATAATCAAGAAAATGGAAAAGATAAAAAACATCTGGTTTGACGAAAAGAGAATCTACTTGAAAACCACCGAAGGCCGTATATTGAGCCGTCCGTTGGAGGCCTATCCCGAACTGAAAGAAGCCTCGATGGAACAACGCAACGACTTCACTATCGACGAAGAAGGCACTTCAATCCGTTGGGAAACTCTTGATGCGGACATGCATATTTCAAGTTTCTACGAGACAAGCGAACCGAATGACCAAAACGAGGTAGCGGAAATGTTCAAACGCTTCCCATGGCTCAATGTATCGGAAGTGGCACGCGCCATCGGCATTAACAAAAGCCTTTTGGCTCGTTACATCTACGGTATTTCCAAACCGAGCGAACAACGCTTACGACAGATTCGGCTAACTTTACACGCACTTGGCACGGAACTGCAAACCGCGTGAATTATTCATATATAAATACTATTTTAACCAACCTTCCGTTAATACAAAAATTACAATTCAAAAATGTCACTGATACTATTTATCCTTATCGTTCCGGCGCTGTTCACCATCCCGATTGCGTTCTGCTGGAAACAGTTTGAAGCCGCTGGACAAAAGGGCTACTACAGCCTCATCCCCTATTACAACATCTATATCATGCTGAAAATCATCGGCAAACAGAAGAAATTCTGGTGGTGGTTCTTCATCGTCTTCCCCTACATCAACATCTTCATGCTACTGCTCATGCTCGTCGAATTGGGCAAGTGCTTCGGCAGATTCAAGATTTGGGAAGAAGGTATGGCCGCCATTCTGCCCTTCATTTTCTTCCCCATCATTGCCAAAAACGACAAATATCATGACCCCGCAACGACCACAAGACCCAAAAAGTCGACTGCACGCGAATGGTTCGATGCCATTATTTTTGCCGTGGTCGCTGCCTTAATCATCAGAACCTATGTCTTTGAAATGTTCACCATTCCCACTTCGAGTATGGAGAAGTCGCTCTGCGTAGGTGATTATCTGGTGGTCAGCAAGATACATTACGGTCCCAAAGGCCAAAACACCCCGCTCTCGTTCCCCTTCGTGCACAACACCCTGCCGTGGAGCAAGACCAAAAAGTCATACCTCGAATGGATCAAGTTGCCCTATCACCGTTACCCTGGCGTGACAACGATGAAGCGTTACGACCCCATTGTGTTCAACTATCCTGCCGGCGACACGGTATGCGAGAACTATCAAAGCAGCGTCAACTATTATGACCTTGTGCGTGAATATGGGCGCGACAATGTGTGGAAAGGCAAAGTGGTATTGAACCTCAATGGAGTGCCTACGCCAAGCGGCAAGGTCATCTCCCACCCTGTCGACAAGCGTGAGAACTATGTGAAGCGCCTCATCGGTATGCCCGGAGACTCACTGCAAATCATCAATGGTGTGGTGTACATCAACGGCGAGAAAGCCTTCCAACCCGAGAACATGCAACACAACTATACCGTGGTGACCACCAGTGGCGGCATCAACAAGCAGACTTTAGATAAATACGACATCACTGAAGGTTACCGTACTGACGACCCCAACACTTTCGTTCTCAACATCAGCGAAAAGGTATCCAATGAATTGATCAAACTGCCCTATGTCTCTTCAGTGATGCGCAGTGTGCAGGCACCTGGTCAAGGCACCAGCACCAGCATCTTCCCCAACCGTCCCGACCTTTATCCTTGGAACGTGGACAACTTCGGCCCCATCTATATCCCGCAGAAAGGCGTGACGGTGAAACTGGATGTCAACACCTTGCCCTTCTACGAGCGCATCATCCACGCCTACGAACTGCACGACTTGAAAGTGGAGGGCGACAAGATTTACATTGACGGACAGCTGGCCGATAGCTACACATTTGAGATGGACTACTACTGGATGATGGGTGACAACCGCCACAACTCCGCCGACTCGCGTTATTGGGGTTATGTACCTGAGAACCACATCGTTGGAAAACCCATCCTCGTTTGGCTCTCAAGGGACAAGGAAAACGGTGGCATCCGTTGGAAGAGAATGTTCAGGATTCCGAAGTAAGCCTTCGATTACACGCTTTTAGGCTGTCTTTTCGGCAGCCTATTTTTTTGCTCCAAAAACGCAAAAAGGCCAACTTACAAACCAACAATTTTGTTTATTTTTGCAAGCTATTAACGAAGACAGAACATGGCCACAGGAAACAACCGTAAAGAAAACACTTTCAAGCAGAAAGCCTCATCCGAGACCGAATTGCTGGAAGTACAGCCCATCATAACCGAAGAACCGAAAAAAGAGGAAAAACCAAAAAAAGAAACCTCAAAAAAGAGTGAGAAATCGCAAAAAGGCAAAGACTCCAAACCGCAGAAAACCAAAGAGAAACCAAAAAGCGAAAGCCGCTTTGGCCGAATCATCGGCATCCTGTTTCTCTGCTTGGCCGTCTTTTTGGGCATTGCCTTGATTTCCTATTTGGTAAGTTTCTTCAGTGGCCACCATCAGGAATATGGCTACCAAATCTTCAGCAAGAAAATAGAAATCGAGAACCGCACAGGTAGTCTTGGCGTCTTTTTGGCACAGACACTCATCAAGGAGTCGTTTGGCATCGGCTCGTTCTTCTTCGTTTACCTGCTGTCCCTCATTGGTTTGCGTCTAACCGATGCCGCCAAAATCAAGATGTGGAATGTTTGGAAATGGGCCTTACTCAGTTTGGTATGGATGCCATTGTTCTTCGCTTTCATCGCCACTGCGGCACCAAAATGTGCCATCTTTGGTGGTGCAGTCGGCCTGTGGCTCAACACTTTGCTGACCAATTATGTCGGCAATACGGGTGTCATCATCATTCTCGCATTCCTATTGTTGGTTTTCCTTGTCTACCAATTCAACCTCACGCTCAACTATTTCAAAGAACGCCGTGAGAAACGCGAAGATGAGGAACGCCGTCAGGCTGCCATACTTGCCGAGCAACGCATCAGGGAGCAATTTGAAAGGGAACAGGAAAACATGACCGATAACGGCGAGGACATTGACCCCGACTTCATTGACGATGAGGAAGAAGACAGCGAACCGCATCTGCCGCCTACTACTTCCTATACCAAAGACCCGACCTTTGTCATTGTGAATCCCGATAACAATTCAGAAGGCCCCAAAGAGAATGTTCTTGTCCGCCCCAAAGAAAATGAGGTTCAAGAAAAGGAACTCACGCCAGAGCCTGTCGTGACAACAGAAAACGACAACAAGCCCAAGGACATCGTCCCCGAAAAGACGGACAACGGTGCTGAAAAAGTGGAGCTGGTCATTGAGAACACGCCCAAAGAGGAGACCGTCGACAATGGTAATAACATGGAGCACCACACCGTCGACACACCTTTTGACCCGCGTTACGAATTGCGCGACTACAAGTTCCCGACCTTGGACATGCTCAACGACTACGGTGGCAAGAAGTCGGAGATCGATGAAGAGGAACTGAATGCCAACAAGAACAAGATTGTGGAAACCTTGGGCAACTACGGCATCGCCATCGACAAAATCAAGGCGACTATCGGGCCCACAGTCACCTTATATGAAATTGTCCCTGCTGCAGGCATCCGCATCTCGAAAATCAAAAACTTGGAAGACGATATTGCCTTGAGTTTGGCCGCCTTGGGCATTCGTATCATCGCTCCTATCCCAGGCAAAGGCACCATCGGTATCGAAGTGCCTAACAGCAAGCCCGAGACCGTCTCGATGCGCAGTGTGTTGGCCTCAGAAAAGTTCCAAAACTCAAAATATGCCCTGCCTTGTGCCATCGGCAAGACCATCTCCAATGAGACCTATGTCTTCGACTTGGCCAAGATGCCACATATCCTGATGGCAGGTGCTACTGGTCAAGGTAAATCGGTGGGACTGAATGCCATCATCGCTTCCTTGCTCTACAGCAAGCACCCCTCGGAGCTGAAATTTGTCATGGTCGACCCGAAGAAGGTGGAGTTAACCCTTTACAACCGTATCGAGCGTCATTATCTGGCCAAGCTTCCCGATTCGGAAGATGCCATCATCACCGATGTGAAGAAAGTGGTGCGTACACTCAATTCCTTGTGCATCGAGATGGACCAGCGTTACGACCTCCTCAAAGCCGCCGAGTGCCGCAACATCATTGAATACAATGAGAAGTTCAAGGCGCGCAAACTGCTCCCCACTGAGGGTCACCGTTTCCTGCCTTACATCGTGTTGGTCGTCGATGAGTTTGCCGACCTCATCATGACCGCAGGCCGTGAGGTGGAAGCCCCAATCGCCCGTATCGCCCAATTGGCTCGTGCCGTCGGCATCCATCTGATTATCGCAACACAGCGACCTTCGGTCAATATCATCACGGGTTCCATCAAGGCCAACTTCCCTGCTCGTATCGCCTTCCGTGTCATCTCGCAAGTCGACTCGAAGACCATCCTCGACCAAAGCGGAGCCAACCAGCTCATTGGTCGTGGTGATATGCTGCTCTCCACCGGCAACGACTTAGTGCGACTGCAATGTGCTTTCATCGACACGCCTGAGGTGGAGGCCGTCACCGAGTTCATTGGCAACCAACGCGGCTATGCAGAGCCGTTCCTATTGCCTGAGGTACCTGAAGAGGATGGTGAAGGCGTCGACATCGAAGAAGATGGCGAGCGCGACAGTCTCTTTGAGGAAGCTGCAAGGATTGTAGTGCAAACCCAACAAGGTTCCACTTCAATGATTCAGCGCAAGCTGAAACTCGGCTACAACCGCGCAGGCCGCATCATCGACCAATTGGAGGCAGCTGGCATTGTAGGACCATTCTCAGGGAGCAAGTCGAGAGAGGTGAAAGTGACCTCTGAAGCCGCTTTGGAACAGATTTTGAGGGATCTTTACAACAAAGATAACGGAATTTGACAATGAAAAAGAAAAACTTCATCGCCTGCTTGTTCTTATTGTTTGCAACACAGGCTGTTAGTGCACAAAACAACGCCGATGCACTCATTCGCGTTTTGGTCGACCAAATCAAAAGTCACGACAACGTGGAAATGGCATTCAACTACCAACTCAGCCCCGACGGAAAGACATTGGGTGACAGCCAAAAAGGCCATGCCTGGCTGCAAGGCGAGGCTTACAAGATTGAAATGAGCGAGCAACAAACCATCTCCGACGGCAAGTCTATTTGGACCTATCTCATCGATGAAGAGGAAGTCATGATAAGCAATGCCACCGAAGGTACCGACAACACGCCTTTGAAGCTCCTCACCTCTTTAGATAAGAGCTATGCAGCCACCCTCACTGGAATCGACGCCCAAGGCAATGCTACCATCGAACTGGCCAATCCCAAAGGTCAGTACAAACGCGTATCCTTGAAAATCGACACCAAGAAAACTTCGCTGAAAAGCGTAGACATCTACATGGATGACGGCAGTAAGCTTGTGGTCAATGTCGAGGAAATGAAATTCGACCAGAAATTGGATGACAAATTCTTCACCTTTGATGCGAAAAAACACCCCAATGTGGATGTGATAGATATGCGGTGACGCAATAAAATACGATTGTTTTCGTATTAAAAAATGCGGCTGCCACAATGTGACAGCCCTACAAACAACAATTCAACGATAAACAATTCAACAACACAATATGAATCTTCTTCAAATTCAACAGGCTGCCAACGATTTGGGCGCAGCCGCTACCGCCGAAGCAGTAGCCCAACCCACAGAATTCAAACTTTCAATCCTCGAACTCGCCACCAAAGGTGGTTGGATCATGATTTTATTGGCCGTTTTGTCCATCATTGCGGTGTACATCTTCATCGAAAGGTTCATCACCGTTTCGCGTGCCACCAAATACGACAACGGTTTCATGGAACGCATCCGCGAATACATGAAAGATGGCAAACTCGATTCTGCGAAAGCTTTGTGCAGAGGCAACTCCACCCCTATCTCCCGCATGATTGAAAAAGGTCTTTCCCGCATCGGTAGACCTTTGGGCGACATCAACTCGGCCATCGAGAATGTGGGTAATTTGGAGGTCGCCAAGCTGGAACGCGGTGTCAGCATTTTAGCCATGATTGCCAGTGCCGCCCCGATGATCGGTTTCTTGGGCACGGTAACGGGTATGATTCGCGCCTTCTACAACATGTCGATGGCGGGTAACAATATTGACATCGAACTGCTTTCCTCGGGCATCTACGAAGCCATGGTGACTACCGTCGGCGGTCTGATTGTAGGTATCGTTGCCTACTTCTTCCACGCCATCATCTCCAACAAAATCCAGAAAGTCGTCAACCTGCTTGAAGGAAAGGCGACAGAATTCATGGACGTCTTGAACGAACCTGCCTAAAATCAGCGCATTATGGCCATCAAATCAAGAAATAAGGTCGAACCCACTTTCAACTCCTCGTCCATGTCGGACCTGGTGTTTCTGCTGCTGATATTCTTCATGCTGACTTCGACTTTGGTCGCCCCAAACGCCATTAAGCTTATGCTGCCCTCGAGCAGCAGCAAGACCATGGCCAAGCAGACCATCACCGTCTACATCAACGAACAGTACCAATATTTCGTTAACGAGACTGCAGCCGATGAGACCCAACTCATGGACCTTATCAACACCCAAATCGGCAACGACAGCCAAGCCACAGTGGTGCTTCGTTCTGACAAAAGCGTCCCTGTGCAATACATCGTCAACGTAATTGATGCCGTCAATGAAATCAATAATGCCACGGGCAATAATCACAAGGTGATTTTAGCCACGGCGCCAAAGAAATAGGAGACTTCATCATGAGTAACGAGAAGAAAGACAAGGGCATAGCCATAGCAGGCACCATAGTGGTACACGCTTTGGTGCTATTAGTGCTCTTCCTGATGGCTTTCAGAACGCCTCTCCCGCTGCCGGGTGAGGAAGGCGTCGAGGTCGACTTAGGCATGATGGACCAAGGCATGGGCAACATCCAGCCCGAGAAGCCTGCCATTCCCATGGCTGCACAGCCTCAACAACAGCAAAACAAGAGCAAGGAAGACATCGTCACACAAAACGACGATGAAGCCCCTGCCATCGAAAAGCCGAAAAACACCAAGCCCAAACAGGAAACCAAACCCGTTGAAGAACCCAAGCCCACCGTCAACCAAAAAGCTTTGTTCAAAGGTAGTAATAATCCCCAGGCTGGTGGCTCGGAAGGCATCACGGGCCAACCCGGCGACCAAGGCAAACCCAATGGACTGGCTGGCATCAAGAAATACGATGGCAATGGAGGCAAAGGTAACGGAACAGGCTATGACCTCGGTGGCCGTGGCGCTAAGAGCCTGCACCGTCCTGATGACGATTTCAGCGAAGAAGGCAGAATTGTAGTTGATATTTGGGTCAATCGCGATGGACAAGTCGTTCGTGCCGAAGTAGCTACCAAGGGTACAGACATCATCAATAATGCGATGCGCCAAAAAGCCATTCAAGCTGCCAAGCGCTCGACTTTCGCTTCCGACCCCGATGCGCCTGAAGAACAACACGGAACCATCACTTATACTTTTGTCATTAACCAATAAAAATGTGGAATTATGAATTATGAATGCTGAATGACGCGAAGCGACGCTGGTCTTAGCCTCATTCAGCATTCATCATTATTAAATAATCGCCTATGAATTACTCCGAGACTCTCGAATGGATGTTCAACAAGCTCCCCATGTACCAACGCATTGGAGCCGCTGCCTACAAGGCTGACTTGAACAACACCATACAACTCCTCAATCTATTAGACAACCCACAGAACAACTTCAAGTCGGTGCACGTGGCCGGCACCAACGGCAAAGGCTCTGTTTCACACATGTTGGCTTCCGTGTTTCAGGAAGCAGGCTACAAAACTGGCCTTTACACCTCGCCTCACCTGCGTGATTTCCGTGAACGCATTCGCATCAACGGGGAAATGATTCCCGAGGAGAACGTGGTGCAATTCATCGATACCTATAAGGAGAAATTCGAGACCATGGAGCTTTCTTTCTTTGAGATGACCGTTGGCATGGCCTTCGACTATTTCTCAAAGGAAAAAATTGACATCGCCATCGTCGAAGTGGGTATGGGCGGTCGATTGGACTCCACCAACCTCATTACACCCGAGTTGAGCGTCATCACCAACATCGACTTCGACCACATGAAGTTCTTGGGCGACACGAGAGCCAAAATCGCGTACGAAAAAGCCGGCATCATCAAGCCCAACATCCCTGTGGTCATTGGCGAGACACATCCCGAGACCGAGCAAGTCTTCATCGACAAGGCCAAGGAAGGCAACAGTCCCATTTACTTCGCCGACCAAATCTTCGACTGCGACAAAATCCATATCGAGTCGAATTCGGAGCAGCAATACGACGTATGGAAAAACAGCGAGCTCTACATGGAAGCCCTCGAACTCCCCCTGATGGGCAACTACCAGCAGAAAAACCTCACTACCGTGATGTGCGCTTTGGATTTGCTGCGGGAAAAGTTCAACCTCTCTGATGATGACATCCGTGATGGCATCGGCAGAGTCATTCGCAACACCCACCTCATGGGGCGCTGGCAGATTCTCAACAAAGACCCGCTGACCATTGCCGACACAGGGCACAATGTGGCTGGCATCACCGAAGTCGTCAAGCAACTGGCCGAAATGCAATATGACAAACTCCATTTCGTACTCGGCATGGTCAACGACAAGGACATCGACAGCGTATTGCAACTCCTTCCCCATGGTGCCGAGTATTATTTCTGCAAAGCCGACATCCCCAGAGGTTTGGATGCCAATATTTTAGCTCAGAAGGCCTTCGACATGGGTTTGCGCGGACAGGTTTTCGAGTCCGTCAGTCACGCCTACCGCTCGGCCGTCAACAATGCCCATTTTGGTGACATAGTGTTCATCGGAGGCAGCAATTTCACCGTGGCCGAAGTCGTATAACGGAATTATTCTTACCTTTGCCGAAAATCTTTGTTGCATGTCAGGCAAAAGGCTTCATATTCTCATCGGAATGCTCATGACCATTCTCATGTCGTCGTGCAGCATCAACCGTTTTATCCCCGAAGGCAAAAGTCTGGTTCAAAGCAACAAGATAGTCATTGAAAGCAAAAAAAAGACCGAAATCAGCAAGTCAGGACTGTCGAGCTACATCACCCTCAAGCCTTATAAAACTACCTTCCAAACCAAACTTCCCAATTGGATTTATTACAAATCGGTGCAAAGACCCAACAGCAAGACCTGGAAATGGTTGAACGAGAAATTCGGCAGAGAACCCATCTATTATGACCCGATCGAAGCCAACAATTCGGCCAATCAAATGATGCGTTACATTGACAACGTAGGCTATTTCCATTCCAAGGTAACCCACACGGTGAAAGAGCGAGGAAAGCGGGCAAAAATCACCTATCATGTCTACCCCACCGAACCTTATAAGGTCAACAATGTCGAATATGTCATCAACGACTCTTTGATTAGGAGCTACATCATGCGCGACAGCACCAAATTTGAAGTCAATAAAGGAGACATCTACAATGCCTATACGCTTAACAATGTGCGCAATACAATCACCGAGAGGATGAAGAACTCAGGGTATTTTTATTTCAGTCGCGACGACATCTTCTTTGAGGTGGACAGCAATTACATGAACCACAGCCTGGCCATCACCATGAAGTTGAAAGACAATAAATTGTCATACAAAAAATACTATATCAACAAGATTAGCATCTATCCTGACTACTCTGTCTTCAAGTCACATGACCGACCCGTTGATTCAGTCACCCTTGTTCAGGAGGTAGGGACGAGAAAACGCATCAACCACCTGAATTTCTACTATTACAACGAACCCGAAGTAAAGCCACAGTCTTTTTTGCGTTCCATTCAGATTTTGGAAGACTTTCCCTATAACCAACGCAGCGTAACAAACACCTACAGGGCATTGGGCAACTTCCGCCTTTTCAACAATGTGAACATCGAATTCGACACAGTGAATGTAGAAAACGACTCCCGCAATCGCCTCGACTGCCGGATCACCATGCAACAAAACGATGTTCATTCTTTCACAGTACAAGGTGAAAGCACCAACTCTGAAGGCGATTTGGGCATCAAAGGCAGTTTATCCTATTCCAACAAAAACATTTTCCATGGCGCGGAGACCTTCCAAATCAGCCTAAAAGGAGGTTTTGAAGCACAAAAACTGGTGGGAAATGAAATCACAGAAAGCGGGAAAAGCGTCTTCAACACATGGGAATTTGGCATTACGACAAGCGTTTTGTTTCCCAAGTTCCTAGGTCTTTTCCCTTCCATTACGCTCGCCAGAGACTATCAACCCACCACCACCCTTTCGCTAGGCTTCAACTCGCAAACGCGATATTACTATTCCCGTTACATCACAACGGCCTCATCGAGCTACGATTGGAAGACCAACTACCGCCTCGCCCAAACCTTGTCGCCATTCTTCCTCAACAGCGTCAAGATTGCCAACATCAACCCAGCCTTCCAAGCCTACCTTGATGCGGAAACCAGCCAAAGGAAAAAAGCACAATACACCAGCCACTTGCTATTCGGCACCCGTTATTCCCTCACTTACAACACCCAAAACATCACCAAAACGGGCAGTTTCTTCTATATCCGAGCTGATTTTGAGTCGAGCGGCAACTTGATTTCGCTGTTCAACAAGACAAAGCTTGTCACCGAAAATGCTCAAGGTTATCATGAGTTGTTTGGAATCCCTTACGCCCAATACCTAAGAGGCAGTTTCGACATCCGACAGCACCTTGACCTTGGTGACGACCACTGGTTCGTCACACGTCAGTTTGTCGGCATTGGCTTACCATACGGCAACTCCAAAGACCTACCTTTTGAACGCAGTTTCTACGGTGGTGGCGCCAATGGTCTACGCGGATGGCTCTACCGCACCGTTGGTCCAGGTGGTTATGTGCCCGTCACAGATGACATTGAAAAGACGGGCGATTTGCAGCTGGAATTCAATGCCGAATATCGTTTTCCAATCTATAATATCTTCAATGGTGCTGTTTTCATTGATATGGGCAATGTCTGGACTTACCGGCCCTATGAGTCAATGCCCAACAGCGAATTCAAGTTCAACACTTTCTATAAGCAGATGGCACTCGATGCCGGATTTGGCATCAGGTTGGATGTTTCCTTCCTCTTGCTTAGGTTCGACATCGCCTACGCCATGCGCAATCCATACCCCGATCCGGAAACAGGCCGTTATTGGCGGTTTGGCAACGGCGATTTCAACAACATCCGATTCCAAGCAGGCATTGGATATCCCTTCTGAGCCATGTTAAGCCGAGGTGAGTTATACGGAAAACTGGTGCAATCCTTCGGGTTTGAGCCCACTGAGGGGCAAGCCATCGTGCTATATCATTTGGCAGCCTTCCTGCTTTCTCAAAAAGAGAACCCCACCTACATTCTAAGAGGCTATGCCGGAACGGGCAAGACCTCACTGGTCAAAACCTTGGTGATGGCCTTGCCTTCCATAGAAATGCGTTTCGTACTAATGGCACCGACGGGAAGAGCCGCCAAAGTACTTAGCAACTATACGGGGCAGAACGCATCGACCATACATCGTCGCATTTACCAAACCAAATCCATGCCCGATGGGAGCTTTAGGATCGCGAGAGCCGAGAACAAATTTAAGAACGCCTTGTTTATCGTTGACGAGGCTTCCATGATAGGCGAACAAAGAGAATTTGGCGGTAGCAGCTTGCTCGACGACCTGCTAAGCTATGTCTTCAATGGCGAAAACTGTCGTTTGTTGCTCATTGGCGACACAGCGCAGTTGCCGCCTGTTGAGAGTCAAGAAAGTCCGGCCTTGGATTGCAATTATCTCAAATCCCAGTTTCCAATCACGGCAGCCACTTTTGAGTTGACCGAAGTGAAACGTCAGGCATTGGAATCAGGAATCTTATACAATGCTACAGACATTAGACAGTTGCTCAGTCAAAACCTTTACGAATACAGTTTACCTATTTTCCATTTGGAAGGTTTTCATGACATCAAAAAGATTGAGCCTGAGGAGTTTGAGGAAATGCTTCATAATGCCTTTGCCAATATATCTGAGAATGAAGCAGTTGTCGTTTGCAAGTCAAATAAGCGTGCCAATATGTTCAACCAAGCCATCCGTGGGCGCATTCTCAACATCGAAGGTGAGATAGCCACGGGCGACAAGCTGATGGTGGTCAAAAACAACTATTATTGGGCAGAAGGCAATGAGGTAATGAGTTTCATCGCCAATGGCGACATGGCCGAGATAAGAAAGATCAAGCATTTTGAGGAGATGTACGGCTTTCGTTTCGCCGATGTCGAGTTGAGTTTCACCGACTATCCCGATGCGCCCAATATAGAGGCCAAGATCCTTTTGGACACTTTGAACAGCAACAGTCCTTCGTTGACGGAAGAAGAAAACAAAAAGTTGTTTGTCGCCATCGAAGAGGACTATATGGACATTCCCAACCGCAGGGAGCGTTACAAGGAAATGAAGAAGAGTCCCTGGTTCAACGCCTTGCAGGTGAAGTTTGCCTATGCTCTCACCTGTCACAAGACACAAGGCGGGCAATGGAGCAGTGTCTTCATTGATTCGTCCTTGAACCAAAAAGAAACGCTTGAGGTGGAAGATCTGAGATGGCTTTACACCGCCTTGACGCGTGCGCAGGAGCGGGTGTATTTCGTGAATTTCAAGGAAGAGTTTTTCGAAGAATAGTTTTCCAAAACTACCTAAAAACAGTGAACCCCGGCAGCTTACGCTGTCGGGGTTTCCGTTGTGGGTGGGCGGCGAACTACTTTCCCACGGTCTCCCGCAGTATCATC
>CAMHJX010000028.1 GCA_946185535.1 uncultured Bacteroidales bacterium | reverse complement strand
CCGCCGCGACGATGATACTGCGGGAGACCGTGGGAAAGTAGTTCGCCGCCCACCCGCAACGGAAACCCCGACAGCAAACGCTGCCGGGGTCTTCTGTTTTTAGCGACATTTCTTTCGACTATGGCTAGGAATATACTGATTCGTGGACTTGCGTTCGACAAAAGTTTAGATATGAGTCTTCTTGAAAAATAAGGTACCCTTATACAAAATTCACCTCTGGGCAAATCTTGATTCCAAACTTTTCCTCTACGGAGACTTGGATGCATTTGGCCAGATAGACAATGTCCTCGCCTTTGCCACCACCAAAATGCACTAAAACGAGTGCTTGTTTCTCGTACACGCCAACATGCTCGTTGCGCCAGCCTTTCCATCCAGACTGTTCAATGAGCCATCCAGCGGGAACTTTAACCCTGCCGTCAGGTTCGTCATAATGCGGAATGTTGGGATAATCCTTTTGCAAGTCCTCAAACTGTGACTTTTCAATCACAGGATTTTTGAAGAAGCTTCCTGCACAGCCGATTTGTTTCACATCAGGCAATTTGGCATCACGGATGGCACAGATGGCATCGTGGAGTTGCTGCAAGGTTGGTCGTTCAATGCCGTTTTGCTCCAGATAGGCCTTGATGTTGCCGTATTCTAGGTTGAGCGGGGCGTCCTTCTTCAATAGGAAGTCCACCGAGGTGATGATGTATTGTCCTTTTAACTCGTTTTTGAAAACGCTCTCGCGATAGCCAAAACGGCATTCCTCTTTGGTGAAAACCTTGGTCTCGCCTGTGGTCAAATCCATGGCTTCGCATCGCAGGAACTTGTCTTTCAGTTCCATGCCATAAGCGCCAATGTTTTGTACGGGTGCCGCACCCACTTTGCCAGGAATGTGGGCAAGGTTCTCCACGCCATGCCAACCTTTTTCGACACAGAAACGCACAAATTCGGGCCAGTCTTCACCGGCTTGAGCCCTAACAACCACATTGTTTTTCTGCTCTTCAAGGGTCTCTATGCCTTTTGTATTGATATGCACAACGACACCATCGAAAAAATCATCCCGAAAAAGCACATTGTTGCCTCCGCTGAGAATCAGATACTTCTCGTGCTTGAACACATCGGAGCGAATCAAGGATTCAAGCTCTTGAATCTCGTTGATTTCAGCGAAATGCTTTGCCACGGCATGGAAGCCGAAGCTGTTGTAGTCTTTGAGGTTGACATTGGTTTTCATGGGTGCAAAAATACACAATTCCTTGGTGTTTTCTGCGTTTCAACAGAAAACTTCGTACCTTTGCCCCGATGAAACGCGCCATCGTATCGGTGATTAATGACTTGGTCACGGACCAAAGAGTCAACAAGTCGTGCCTGGCTTTGCAAAAGACTGGCTACGAGGTGCTTTTGGTTGGCAGGAAGCAGCGCAAGAGTCCACCCATGGATGAACGCCCTTACGCTTCGCATCGTATGAAATTACTCTTCGAAAAGGGACCGCTTTTTTATGCCGAATATAACATCCGCCTGTTTCTATTCTTGCTTTTCCATCGAGCTAATTTTTTGCTATCCAATGACTTGGATACAGTTCTGCCCAATTATTTCATCTCACGGCTGAAAGGTAGCAAGATGGTTTTCGACAGCCATGAGTATTTCACCGAAACACCCGAGCTGGTCCATCGGCCCAAGGTGCAAAAGGTATGGAAGCGTATAGAGGGCTTTGTGGTGCCCAAATTGAGCGAGATGATCACTGTTTGCGATAGCATCGCCGACCTGTTCCGTGAGAAATACGGCGTAAAGTGCCATGTCATCAGAAATATACCTCTACGAAAGGCTTTGCCACCAAAGGGCGCTAAAACGGAATTGGGCTTGCCCACCGACAAGCACCTGCTGATTCTGCAAGGCTCGGGCATCAACATCCAGCGTGGGGCAGAGGAATTGGTACAAGCCATGACACAGCTTGACGACTGTTTCCTAATGATTATTGGCGGCGGCGATGTGTTACCAGTGTTGAAACAAATGGTTGAAGACCTGAAGATTACTGACCGTGTGCGTTTCTTTCCAAGGATGCCTTACCAGCAGATGATGGCTTACACGCAACTCGCAGAGTTGGGCTTCTGCCTCGACAAGGACACCAACCTCAACTATCGTTTCAGCCTCCCCAACAAACTCTTCGACTTCATTCAAGCAGGCGTGCCGATTGTGGCTTCGCATCTGACTGAGATTGAGAAGATTATCCGACAATACGACTTGGGCATGTTCATCGAGAGCCACGAACCCGCGACCATTGCTGCCACCATCCGTGAGGCCTTGTCAGATGAGGCGAGAAGAACGCAATGGAAGCAAAACTTGGCCGTTGCGGCACAGGATTTGTGTTGGGAGAACGAGGAACAAAAACTGCTTGAAATCTACAAACATTATGAATGATACCGATTATCACCTACATGTCATCGCTTTTGATGTGCCTTATCCCGCCAACTACGGTGGGGTCATCGATGTGTTCTATCGTGTGAAGGCACTTTCGGAAGCGGGTGTCAAGGTGCATCTGCATTGTTTTGAGTATGGTCGCGGCGAACAAGAGATCCTAAAGCGTTGTTATGAGGTGAAATATTACAAGCGCGACACTTCCTTTGCCAAACAGCTGAGCTTCACGCCTTTTATTGTCAACTCACGCCGCTCAGAGGCTTTGGTGCAGGACTTGTTAAAAGACAATTATCCCATCCTTTGCGAAGGCTTGCACACGACTGCTGTTTTGACGGACAAGCGTCTGAAAAACAGGAAAATTTATGTCCGAGCACACAATGTCGAGCATGACTATTACAACGGACTGGGCGATACGGAGCGATGCGGTTGGAAGCGTTTGTTTTATCATATAGAGGCTTGGAAACTAAGGCGCTACGAACCTGTTCTGAAAAAAGCTACAGGCATTTTTGCCATCTCGCAGAAGGACAGTGATTACTTTGCCCAACGGTATAGGAATGTGGTGCTTGTGCCTGGCTTCAGCGCCACCGATTCAGTGTGCTCCGAGACGGGAAGGGGAGAGTATGTCTTGTATCACGGAAACCTTTCGGTTCGCGAGAATGAAGATGCAGCCAAATGGTTGATAGAGAATGTCTTCTCCGAGCTTGATTTACATTGCATCGTGTCAGGCTTGAATCCGTCCGACAAACTGATAAAATTGACTGAAAAATACCCCAATGTGACCTTGGTGGCCAATCCCGATGATGCCGAGATGATTGATCTTTTGCGACAGGCGCAGGTGAACATTTTGGTAACCAATCAACCTACGGGACTGAAACTGAAATTGTTGAATGCGCTATACAACGGAAGGTTCTGTTTGGTTAATTCTGATATGGTGAAAGGGACATCATTGGAAAGTCTTTGCGTGGTTGCCGACCAGCCCGATCAGATGATTGCTGAGATTAAGCGACTGATGGAAGAGGACTTCACCGAGGATGACATCGAAGAGCGCGATTCGCAAATGCGGCAACTTTATGATAATGAATCGAATGCGCAAAAAATCATCGAAGCAATAAACTTCTAACTAACAACTCTCAACTCTCCACTCTAAACTGACTCTAAACTCTAAACTCTAAACACTAAACTATTCCATCTCCGAACACACCACCGTCCCATTTTTGCAATTGGCGATGCGCGAGGGGTATTTCTGCATCAAAGTATAGTTGTGCGTGGCCATCAGCACGGCTTGGCCGTTCTCGCTGATGTTGCGTAAGAGTTTCATCACTTCTAAAGTAGTATCTGGGTCAAGGTTACCTGTGGGCTCGTCGGCAAGGATGACATCGGGGTCGTTAAGCAGAGCGCGGGCGATGGCGATGCCTTGCTGCTCGCCGCCCGACATCTGATGGGGCATTACCTTGCGCTTGTCGCTCAGTCCCACTTTGGCCAACACTTCATCGATGCGGCGCGAAATCTCGGCTTTCTCCGTCCAACCCGTGGCACCCAGCACAAACTCCAGGTTTTTCTCCACGCTACGATCGAAGAGCAGTTGGAAATCCTGAAACACAATGCCAATCTTGCGGCGCAAGTAGGGGATGTCCTTCTTCTTGAGTTGGGTGAGGTCGTAACCGGCTACGCGCACAATGCCGTCGCGGGCGGGCAACTCACCGTACAAAGTCTTTAGCAATGAGGACTTTCCACTTCCCGTGCGACCGATGAGGTAGATGAATTCACCCTTGTTCAGCGTCAGGTTGACATTGGAAAGGACGAGGTTCTCCTGTTGGAAGATCGAAGCATTCTTAATCTCTATGATGGGGCTATTCATATTGTTGTCTTTCTTTTGAGTTTCCCTTCGGGAATGGAGTTCTGTTTAGTTATCCAGCGGCGGCAACACTTGTTAACTGCTTGTAGCGCTATCTGCCGCCGCAGAATAACATAGCACTATTTGCCATTCCCGAAGGGAATCTGTTTACCAACTCCCCGAGGCTCCTCCTCCACCGAAACCGCCGCCGCCGAAGCCACCGAAGCCGCCACTGTGGCCTCCACCACCAAAACCGCCGCCGCTTCCAAATCCACCACCCATCGGAATCCAGATGGTGCGAGTGCCGCCGCCTGAGTAGTTCTGTCCATCGCCGGAGAACTTGGAGAAAACGACCATGATAGCGATGATGAAGAGGATGATAAGCCATAAGGGGAAACCGTCTCCGTCAGCATATTCATCTTGGGAAAACTTGCCCGAGCAGAGGTCCATGATGACGTTGACGGCATTGTTGATGCCAGTGTAGTAGTCGTTTTCCTTGAAGGCGGGAATCATCTCTTTCTCGATGATGCGCTTGGCCGTGGCGTCGGTGACATATTCCTCCATGCCGTAGCCAGGACTGATGTTGACTTGGCCTCTTTCGCTGCCTTTTTTGGGCTTGACTAGAATGACTGCGCCATTGTTTTTGCCCTTTTGTCCCACACCCCAACTGTGCCCGATTTCTGTGGCGTATTGCTCAACACTATAACCTTGCAGGTTGTCGACAAGCAGAACAAGGATTTGGGTGGAGGTACTGTCGTTATAGGCCACCAACTTGCGCTCCAAGGTGCTGATTTGCGATGCGCTCAAAGTACCCGTGTAGTCGTTCACGAGGCGTGGCGTGTAGGGCGGACTCGGCAATTGTGCCTTCAAGCCTGTGCCAAAAAATAGCACAAGCATAAGGCAGAGCAGCCAGCTGTATCGTTCAGTTGTTCTCATAGGAAATATCGTCGGGAATTTCATTGATGTCGTCGGATTGGTAGGGGAAATAGGCTTTCAGTTTCTCGCCGCAGCGCATAATGCCTTGCTCGAGGCCTTCTGCGAAGCGTCCTTCCTTGAAGTGGCTCAGCATCAAGTCTTTCGCATCGTTCCAGAAGCTGTCTTCCACCATGTCGTTGATGCCTTTGTCACCGAGGATGGCGAATTTGTGGTCTTTGATGGCCAAATAGATGAGCACGCCATTGCGCAGTTGGGTTTCGTTGAGTTTTAATTTGTCGAAAATGAAAAGGCTGCGTTGCTCCACGTCGCCTTTGCAGCGGTTTTCGATATGTACCTTAATCTCGCCCGAGGTGTTGCGTTCGGCTTGTCGGATGGCTTCCACAACGCGTTGGTCTTCCTCTCGGTTCAATATGGTTATGGCGTTTGACATATTGTATTCTTTTGACCGCAAAAATAGACAATTTCCGTAATTTTTCATGCATTAGTCGCTTATGAGCCGATTTTTTGTTTCTTTGCAGTGTCATACTAAAGAAGGATTGTAGCATGAACAGAGCCTTGAAGACAATATGGGCCATAATGCTGATAATGGTTTTTACTGCTAGTTGCAACAAACCTGACGGGCAGAATCCTGGCAACGATCCGGGAAATGAACTCAATGGCCATGAATATGTTGATCTCGGCCTTCCGAGCGGCACTTTGTGGGCCACCTGCAATGTGGGAGCCGATACGCCAGAAGGTTATGGTGATTACTTTGCCTGGGGCGAAATAGAGCCAAAGGAATTCTATGGTTGGAAAAACTATAAATATGGCCGCTTCGTTCATGAGCGTTATGAGCTGAACAAATACTGCAGCGACTCGGTATTTGGACTCAACGGATTTGTCGACAACCTGACCCTTTTGGAACCTGATGACGATGTAGCTTCGATCATTTGGGGCACTGCTTGGCGCACGCCTACCATAGAAGAATGGGAAGAGATGTTCCAAAACACGACCAGCGTATGGTCATCCCAGAATGGCGTGAATGGGTGGCGCTTCACTGCCTCGAACGGCAACAGCCTCTTCTTGCCAGCTGCGGGTTACTATTGGAATGACGAGCTCAATGCCGTTGACCTGGGTGTTTATTGGTCGGTCACGCTCAACATGGAGTATCCGTACCGCGCTTGGGGTTTCCATTTCAATTCGTTCCAATGCCATCTCTGCGGCAGCAGCGACCGCAATCGGGGACAAACGGTCAGGGCTGTGTTGGTTGATCAATGATTTGTATGTTTGAAGATTATTTTAAAACACAAGTATTTCGCTGAAAATAATGTATAAAAATACTAAAATATTGTAGAAAATAATGTTTGAAAATACTAAATCAATAATAAAAATAGTATTTGAAAACACTAATTGTTTGATAATGCATTTGCGAATCTGAAGATTCTGGTTTAAAGGCGTTTGAAGTGTCTCTCAGGATGTGAGGTCATCTCGTTCAGTCGGTGGGCGATGACCTTCCAATCAAAATCGCCTTGAAGAAGTCGGCAATGCTCCCTAAAGTATTTTGAATCAGATTGTCTCGACTGTTTCCTTGTGTAGCATAGCAATTCCTCCTTTTGCAGGTTGAAGTAATGGCAGACGAAATTCATGTCGATGTCCGAAAGGTGTGGGATGCTCTTGATGACTTCGCGGAAGCCTTCAAAACCTCCGTAAAGGTCGAAGGCACCGTAAAAATCCTCTGGCCAACCCAATTCCACCACACGTTGCGCGACCAAAGCCTTCGACCGTTGCCAATCAAAGGTGCTCATGTCGTATTCCCACAGCAACGAAGGGTTGATATGGTGTCCGTTGGGATGGTAGTTGGAGAATATCGAGTTGGATGTGGCCATAAATATTTTAGTTTATCCAAAAATGTCAGAATGGGTTCCTGTATCGATCATTACCAAAACAAGCTTGTGTATTCAATCTCATACATTATTTCAAGCATTGTTCAATGAGGTCGTGAGCGTCCTTTGCCTTGTAGGTCTTTCCCGCGCGGTATTCTGCAATAGCCTCGTCAATAGATCCTTTTTTCGTTTTCGTTTCTTTTTGTTCGGTCACGATTCCACCAAGGGTGACGAAGAGTTCGATGAGTTTCTTCATTGCAGCGCTTCTTCCGTCATATTGTAATGTTACAGTAGCCATTGTCTTTATAGTTTTTTCACCTGCAAAAGTAATCATTTTCCGCAAATTCACATTCCCAACTTGCCAAATCACGCTTTTTTTGTTTCTTTGCAATGTCAAACAACAAAATTCAATCAACATGAACAGGACTATGAAAGCAACCGCAGCCATAATGCTGATGATGGTTTTTGCGGTGGGATGCAACAAACCGGATGAGCCGAATAATGGCGGAAACAATGATCTCCCTGAAGAACCAGTTGTTGGCTTGTTTTCGATAAATGATAGCACGCAAGTGTGTTTTTCACCAGGTAACCTGCAATACCAAGCCTCAACCAACACATGGCGCTTTGCTGAACACCAATGGGATTATATTGGAGAAGGGAATGCCAATATTTCTGAAACCTACGATGGTTGGATTGACCTTTTTGCTTGGGGAACTGGAGACCATCCAACGGATACCTCGACTGATATGGAGCATGTTGTCTATGCCAATTTTGTAGATTGGGGTGTGAATCCTATCAGCAATTGGAATGGTGATGAATGCCAATGGTGTACTCTTGATATGCTGGAATGGCTTTATTTATTATTTAGAAGAAAAACTGATTCAGGCGTCAGTTTTGTTACTGCGACAGTTAATGATGTTGATGGTGTAATATTATTGCCCGATGATTGGGACGCATCCATTTTTGGTTTTGTGGATATCAATAATCAGGTAAATGAGTCAGAGGAGAACAATATCTCAATGCAAGAGTGGGAACAATTGGAAAGGAAGGGGGCGGTTTTTTTGCCAAATGCTGGAATTAGGCTTGGAACAGAGGTGAAATGGGTTCAAGATTATGGTTTGTATTGGATAGCAGGACCGTCTGATCCATTTGCTTATGTATATTATGTTCAGTGTGCTGGAGACATTGTCACGACGCCTAATTATTGTCCCCGTTACGCAGGATTGTCCGTGCGTCTTGTGCGTGATGCCGAATAATGAAAATCCCCGTAACGCCATCTTGTGCTACGGGGATTTCTCTAATTCTCCAATTCTTGATTATAGTTTTTCCATATTCCTCTTCACAAACTCGCTCAAATCCTTGCCCTTCAGCAGGTTCTTCGAGAGCAATGCGAGGTCGTAAATTTGGCGAATCGTGGCTTCCTGTGCGGCTTCGTCTTTGTCCAAAAGGCCGATGATGACCGGGTTGTTGGTGTTGAGCATCAGCGTGTAGCTGTCGGGCATCGAGCCGTAGAACGACATGGGGCCGCCGCCCATCTGCTCCATCTCCTTCATACGGCGCATCCACTCGTTTTGGGTGACCTCCACAGGCGCGGCTTCGGCACCTTCGTTGCTGAACTCCACATTGAACTTCATCTTGTCGATGACCTTCTCGAAGGCGGCCTTCACGGTTTCCTTCTGCTTGTCGTCGAGGCCCGAGGCGGCTTCTTTGTCGTCCTTCACGATGAGTTTGTCGATGGTGTTGGAGTCCACACGGGCAAACATCGCACGGTTGTCGTCGCCTTTCTCGCCTTCCTTCTGCTCGTAGGCGCTGATGAAGTGCGGGTCGAGGATGCCGTCCATCATCAAGACGTTGTAGCCCTTGGCCTTGGCGTTCTCGATGTTGGTGTATTGGTCGTCCTTGTCGGTGGCATACAGATAGACGAGGGCTTTGTCCTTGTTGGTCTGGTTTTCCTTAATCAAGGTCTTGTATTCCTCGATGGTGTAGTATTTGTCGTCGGTGTCCTTGAAGAGGAAGAACTTCTCGGCGCGCTCGTAGAACTTCGGGTCGCTCATCATGCCGTATTCGATGAAGACGCGGATGTCGTCCCAGTTCTTCTCGTAGGCCTCGCGGTCTTTCTTGAAGAACTCTTCGAGTTTCTCGGCCACTTTCTTGGTGATGTAGGTCGAGATTTTCTTCACGTTTTGGTCGCTTTGCAGGAACGAGCGGCTGACGTTCAGCGGGATGTCGGGCGAGTCGATCACGCCGTGCAGCAGCGAGAGGAACTCGGGCAGGATGCCTTCGACGCTGTCGGTGACGAAGACCTCGTTGCAGTAGAGTTGGATCTTGTTGCGCTGGAACTCGTAGCGGTTCTTCACCTTCGGGAAATAAAGGATGCCCGTGAGGTTGAAGGGGTAGTCGACGTTGAGGTGGATGTGGAACAGCGGCTCGCCGAAGTTCATCGGGTAGAGCGTGTGGTAGAAGTCATTGTACTCCTCGTCCTTGATGTCGGTCGGGGCTTTCTTCCACAGCGGGGCCACGTCGTTGATGATCCAAGGCTTCTCCACTTCCTTGGTCTTGGGTTTGCCGTCCTTGTCGGTCTCGCCCTCGATTTCCTCTTGCACCTTGCGTGTGCCGAACTGAATCGGGATGGGCAGGAACTTGCAGTATTTGTTGAGCAGTTCGCGGATGCGGCCTTCTTCGAGGAACTCTTGCGCGTCGTCGGCGATGTAGAGGATGACGTCGGTGCCACGGTCGCCCTTCGGGATTTCGTTCATCGTGTACTCCGGGCTGCCGTCGCACTCCCAGATGACGCCGTTGGCGCCTTCTTCCTTGCAGGACTTCGAGATCAGTGACACTTTCGAGGAGACCATGAAGGCGGAATAGAAGCCCAAACCAAAATGTCCGATGATGTTGGCGGCTTCGGCCTCGCTTTGGGTCTTGAACTTGGCGATGAACTCCTCCGCGCCCGAGAATGCGATTTGGTTGATGTACTTGTCGACCTCTTCGGCGTTCATGCCGATGCCGTGATCGCGCACAGTGAGGGTCTTTTTCTTCTTGTCGACTTCCACCTTGATGGTGAGGTCGCCCAGCTCGCCTTTGAACTCGCCCGAGGCGGCCAAGGCTTTCAGCTTTTGGGTGGCGTCCACGGCGTTGCTGATGATTTCGCGCAGGAAAATCTCCTGGTCCGAATAGAGGAACTTCTTGATGACAGGGAAAATGTTTTCTGTCTTTACTCCAATGTTACCGGTTGTCATATTGTTAAGTATTTAAAATTCAAGATTTAAGATTTAAGATTGGCTTTTGGCAACTGGCTGTTGGCTTTTGGCAGCTTTACAGAGATTGTGAAGTTAAAACTTTTATGTGAAGCTGCCAGAAGCCAGAGGCCAAGAGCCAGCGGCCTTTAGTCAAATTGTGTGCCATTGAAAAAACTGACATTTTGGCAAAGAAGTGTTGTTTTGTATGGATAAAAACGAGGTTTTCAACTTGAGTTTACATTTTATTTGATAGGTATCAAAACAATCCCTATTTTTGTAGCAAATTAAAAGGAACCAAGATGAAAAAACTGTACGCTTTACTTGCGATGTGGCTTCTTGCAGGAAGTACCTTCGCCCAAGTGCTTGTCAACGAGACTTTTGAAAATGGTAACACGGTAGACCAAACCCCTGTGGGCTGGATTGGCGACGGCGGATGGAAGGCTGGCATCACCATTCCAGACGACAATACGGCCCGCGGCAGAAAACCGCATACCGGCGACTGGTACATGTATGCCACCTATAACACCGACGTGTGGATTTACAAGGAAATCGACGTGACGGCTGGAAACTATTACCGCGTTTCGTTTTGGTACGCCACCTGGCATGTCGATCACTTCAATCTGGAAGTGAAGGCCGGTGCGAGTGCCAACCCTTCGGCAATGACGGAAACAGCTGTGCCGATGATGGTGGTGGCCAATGAGGACTTTGAACAGACCTCGGGCGTGTTTCAGGCTACAAGTTCGGGCGCTTTCTATGTGGGCTTCCACAGTGTGGCCGATAATGGACCATGGTATCTGTCCATCGATGATATCATCATCGAGCAGACCGCGCAATACAACTTCAACATGGAGCAACTCACCGCCGACACGTCCGTCTATTTCGGGGAGCCTGCCTATTTGCGTTTCCGTCTCAGCAATACTGGCGAACAGTCGGATACCTATCAACTCAACAGCACAGGCAACTTGCCGATTGAGTTCTACCAGAATGGCACCCAGGTGAACCAAATCAATGTGCCTTACAACAGTTCTGTGGAATTGGTAGCCAAGACGACCTTGCCGATGAACTTGAACAACAACGAAGTGGTTCACGCCACCTTCGATGTTGTATCTAACCATTCTGCCCCGACACAAAATGCCGACTTTGCTATCACGGCATTGGCTCCTTACGCCGACTTTCCGCTTGAGGAAGGCTTTGAGAACGACTTCGTGCCGTTTGGCTGGCAAAACAACATCACCAACGGCAACTATGCCTTCGACCGCATCACGGAAGGCTCCACACCGAGCGCGACGCCACATGAAGGCAGCCAATATATGGCGCGATTCTACACCTACACCAATCCTTCGGGAGGTTCGGCTGAACTGGTCTCGCCCAAGATGAACCTGAATGAACATGACAACATTGTCAGTTTCTGGATGTTCCGCAACAGCAACCCGAACATCAACAAGGATGACCGTATCAATGTGTATTACAATGCGGTGCCGCGTTCGGAAGGTGGGCAATTGCTCGGCACCATCCACCGTTGCACCTATAAGGAACCCGTTGTCGCCGATGTGGACGACTGGTATGAATATGCCTTCACTTTCGATTGCTCCGATGACTATGGTTTCATCATCTTCGAAGGTGTAAGCGACTATGGCTGGAACCTGTATCTTGATGACATCTTCATCAATAGCTCTTCGGAAGACCATGAGGCTCCCACGGTGATTGCTGTCAACGGCAACCAAACCTACGCCGACACCGAAATGAACCTCACTTTGCGTGTCCACGATGCATCTGACATGCCTGCTACGTTGGCGGCCACCTATACCATTTGGGGTGTGACTCGCGATTTGATATTCACAAGGACTGGTAAGGCCAACTATGACTACACAGCCACCATTCCTTCCTACGATAATCATACCCACGGCACATTGACCGTGCAACTCATGGATGCCTTGGGCAACAGTGCGACTTCAGAAGAGATCCCAATCCGTTGGGATTACCAACGCCCGCTGCTCTATGAGACCTTTGAGGAATGCAGTAGCATGTTCACCATGCCCGAAGGCTGGACCACCGACGGCAACCCGACGTGGTGGGATTGGACCGTCCAAGGTACTGTGTACTACACGGACTATTATGAAGAAAACTTTGTAGTGAATCCACATCGCGGCAACAAGCACGCTGTGTTAGAGTGGGACAGCAGCGAGAGTCCCGCGGCACAAGACCAGACTTTGATTACGCCCGTTTTGACCATCACGAGACCCACCGTTTTGCAGTTCTGGACTTGGGTGCAGTACGGCACTGACAGTTACGACCGTTTCGTGGTCAGGGTGTACGACACCTACAACGGCACTTGGGACGACAAATGGGATGCCGCCGACATGCCTTACGGACAAATCAACGCATATGACGAGCCGATTTCCATCAACTTGGATGAGTATATCGGCCGTAACATCAAGATAGGATTTAGAGGTTACAACACCTTTGGCGAGTGGCTGGCCTACGATTGGTTTGTCGATGATGTGAAGGTTGTCCCGACCGATACCACTGATGTGAATGTCAATGAATTGGCTGCCATGAAGTTTGATGTCTATCCCAACCCGACAAAGGAAAAGGTTGTCATTGAGGCTCAAAGCAACATCCAGCAGGTGACGCTGATGGGCATCAAGGGTGAGATGCTGGAGGATAGAAAGACCAATACGAACAAGGTGGAGCTGAACTTGGAAGGCTATTCCAAAGGCATTTATGTCGTCCGCATCTTGACTGAAGACGGCGTGGCGACACAAAAAATCAACTTGATTGAATAGGGAAGAAGCACATAGGAAACGTGTCCCACTCTATGCCAAGATCTTGCTGGGCATGGGCTTGGGTCTAGGCTTCGGCTTCCTGGCCATGGCCTTGCATTGGGAAGGCTTTGTGCACGACTGGGTGGCACCTTGGGGCACTATCTTCATGCGATTGCTCAAGCTGATTGCCGTGCCTTTGGTCTTGGTGTCGCTCATCTTGGGTGTCGTTAACCTGAAGGACATCCGCAACCTGTCGCGCATCGGCTTGAAAACCATTCTGATCTATGTCTGCACAACCATACTTGCGGTGAGCATAGGCTTGGGCATGGTTAGCGTCATCAAGCCGGGAAAGGTCTTCCCGAAAGATCGGCAGACGGAGTTCATGGATCGCTATCAGCAGACTGTGGTGGAGCGCGAGGCGCAGATGCAACAGGTGAAGGATGAATCGCCTTTGCAGTTCGTGGTCGACATGGTGCCCGAGAACCTTTTCAAGGCCTTGGGCGACAACTCCAAGATGCTGCAAATCATCTTCTTCGCCTTGCTTTTTGGCGTGGCATTGATTGTCGTGGGACCTTCAAAAGTGCCCTCGCTGGTGCGTTTCTTCCAACAGTTGAACCTTGTCTTGCTCAAGATTATAGACTTCATCATGGCCTTTGCGCCATATGGTGTATTTGCTCTGATGGCCGCCCTTATTGTGGACTATGCCGGCGATGTGGGCATCTTCTCCGCCTTGGGCTTGTACGCCCTGACGGTAGTGCTGGCTTTGGCTGTCATTATCTTGTTGGTATATCCATTCATCATGCGGGTCTTCGGCAAGCGGACGATGAAGCAGTTTTTCAATGCGGCTGCTCCAGTGCAGATGTTGGCTTTCACGACCAGCTCGAGTGCGGCCACCTTGCCCTTGACCATGGAACGTACTCAGAAGCATTTAGGCGTATCCGAGGAAGTGTCTTCGTTTGTGCTGCCCGTGGGCGTGACCATTAACATGGATGGCACAAGCTGCTATCAGGCGGTGGCGGCGGTGTTTTTGGCGCAGGTCTTGGGTTTGGATTTGACCTTCGGTCAGATGCTGCTCATTTTGGCCACGGCTACCATCTCATCCATTGGCACACCTGGCATCCCGGGAGGCTCTATCGTCATGCTGATGATTGTGCTTGATTCTGTTGGCATCCCGATTGAAGGTTTGGCACTCATCTTGGGTATTGACCGGCCTTTGGACATGTTGCGCACCGTGGTGAATGTGACGGGCGACATGACGGTGTCGTGCGTCGTCGATGAAACACAATAAAATGGATTGAGTGTAAAACTTGAAAATAAATATCATTTTTGAAGCTCGTATAATTCCATGCCAACATAAAAAGACTATTCGAATAGTCTAGAATGATATATGGTAAAAATTGAAAAAAAATCGATGTTTTTATTTGCATATCAAAAAAAAACGTATCTTTGCGGTGTAAAAAATTCACTAACTAATCAATAGGAGAGACGCTATCGAAAGATCTATACCCTTTATTAACAAGCACTTACGTTGAGTGCACAAAGAAAGGGGGACCAAATGTCCAACATATTGAAAAGCGACAAAGAACTGATTGAACGCTACCAGGACGGTGATGTTCACAGTTTTGAATTATTGATTGGTAGATACCAGAAACAAGTTTATTCCTACATACTTACGCTCGTGAAAGACAAGCAGTTGGCTGATGATGTCTTTCAGGATACCTTCGTGAAGGTCATCCAGACCATCAAGTCGAAGGGCTACAAGGACGACGGACGTTTCGTGCAGTTTGCCATGCGCATCGCCCACAACCTTGTCATCGACCATTTCCGCAAGGAGAACCGCATTCCTACGGTGGAGTCGTCGAGCGAGGACTACAACTATATCGACAATGTCCCGATCACCGACCATTCCGTCGAACAGGGCATGATCGTCGACCAAGTCCACAGCGACTTGCACCGCATGATCGCCTTCCTGCCTGATGAGCAGCGCGAGGTGCTCCGCATGCGCATCTTCGACGACATGAGTTTCAAGGACATCGCCGACATCACCAACGTGAGCATCAACACGGCGCTGGGCCGCATGCGCTACGCCTTGATCAACTTGCGTAAGATGATGGTGGCTAATAATATGACCCTCACGTATTGACCCACGCTACTATGGCCTATGACTATGGCTTATGGCCACTGCAACGGCCGTAAAAGTGGCCATAGTCATAAGCCATCGGCCATGGTCAAAAAAGAAAAACCGAAAAAAAAAGAAAAAATCTTTCCTCGTGTAAAATAATAACGGAAAGGTAGCGTTCTAAGGTAAAGTCAAACCTAAAAAACGCCTATGAGAAATAGTTACACCTCTTACCTTTCATCCGTTGACGACGACATATTAGTATCACAAATCAAAAGCGTTTTCGAGAGAGAGAGCGAGAATCAAAGACCTAGCCGCAATGTCATGCAGTTCCTTTTGGGTTATGCCGCTGCCTACGACACGGTGAACACTGGACTGATGGGGCAGGTCGCCTACATGAATAACTAAAGTCTATGGATGATGAAGACAAAAAGCCGCTGAAACTCAGCGGCTTTTTTATTTATTCATTTCTTCAAACTGTTTCGGTATGGAAAAAGTTTGTAAATTTGCGGCATGGATAATAACGAACCCAAAAAGTACGAACAAGACAACACGGAGCCTAGTATGGCCTCCGAGCCTACAATAGCATACGGTTATTCGCAAGGCGCACCCCTTGCGGGCCTGCTTGAATATCTCTATGCCACACTCTCACCGAAAAGCATGCAATGGCTAGGTGAACACCTTATCGAACACGCTCAATCCGTTGTGCAACCATATACGATGGCTGAAATCGATGCTATGTTGGAAGAATCAGAACGTGATTTTGAGGCGGGAAGATGCTACAGCACCGAGCAAGTGTTGCAGATGTGCAAAGAGGCGCAATCCAAAAAGCAAATGGCATGAAGGTGTCATGGTCAAAAAAAGCTGGTGACGCCGTAGTGCAAACTTCGGTTTATATTTTGGACAAGTTTGGTCCAAAGGCAAGTGAAGAATTCTTGCAAGAAGTGCAGCATGTGTCGGATTTATTGGAAAGCAATCCTTGTCTTGGCCCAGTTGAGCCTTTGCTGGCTCAAAAGTCGAAGCCATACAGAAGTGTAATCTTGAATCATCTGAACAAAATAGTCTATTACATCAAAGGCGATACCATCCGAATCGCCGCATTTTGGGACACCCGAAGGGAGCCAAAGGCGCAAGCAGACAGGTTGAAATGATGAAATGTCGCCGCCATGGGCTTTCCAAAATGCTGGCGTCAGGAACCGCTTTGGCGGTAATATGGGATAATTAAACTGCAAATCTGTGGCTTTTTTTTGTGCTTCTTTGTAACATTTCCACCTTTTCTCCGTTCTACGTAACAATCATCTAAAAAATACCGATATGAAAAAGAGTTTTTACTGTTTGTTTTTGGTGCTTGTTCTTTGTTTTTCAAGTACTTCTTGTTCACAATCCAATTCCAATTCGATGGAGAAAGCTGCTCCGTGTTTCGAGAATCTGAAAAAGGTTTCCGATGCGGACAACGGCAAGTTGTGGGGCAAAACGCTCTATGGCCCGACAATGTTTGTAGATGTTCGAACACGGAATCTCGTTGCCAATCAGCAAAATAAGGAAAACACTCTCGTGCAAAAAGGAAACCTTTATTTCGGGCAACTTCCCGAAGAAATCATTATCGCCAACACATCCATTGATTATTGCGGAGAGAACTGGACGTGCGTGATATGGGACGGCAACCGGGATGGGATGACCAACACGCATCTTCTGATACATGAAAGTTGGCATCGCATCCAAGAAAAAATCGGTTTGCCCGCTTGTGGGTCTTTTAACCAGCATCTTGATGAAACAGAGGGTGAACTGTTGCTGAAACTCGAATTGGGCATTTTGAAGGACTTGTTGCAAAACAATTCTAAAGGCCTGACGGAAGGTTTGCGCGATGCGATGACGGTGCGCAAATATCGTCAAACCTTGTTCCCAAACGGCAACGAAAACCAATTTGAGTGCCACGAAGGGATGGCGGAATATACAGCTTTCAAGCTGTTGCCTTTGGACAATGATAATGAGGCAATTAGAAAGGGATTGGCCGCAGCTGCCATTATGAAAGGATTGGATAACGCCGGTTTCAGTAATTCATTCGCATACCTCACTGGACCCGCTTACGGACTCTTGATAGATGAAATGGTTCCCGATTGGAGAAGCAGCATTCGTTCAGGCAAAACCCTCCCCGATGTGATTTCAACGGTAGTTGCCATTCCAGATACGATTGATAATGCTGAAATAGAAAGAATATCAGCGCGTTATGGTTTGACAGAGTATCTCGGAAAAGAAAGGAGCCGTCTTGAGGCCCGCGACAAGGAAGATGCCGAATTGAGAGCGCGTTTTTCCGAATCGACATGGTTGGTGATTCCCAATAACAACACCCATTTTGGCTTCGACCCGAATGAGCGTTTGGTTGCATACGACAGCATTGGGGTAATTTACAAGACCGTGCAACTAAAAGGTGATTTTGGCACCATCGACGTAAAAAATGGCATCATCAGAGCCAATAATTGGTCGTACTTTATCATACCCTATTCGGAAGGCCATTGCGATGCCCAAATCTCGTTGAACACCGGATTCGCTATTGAGCCGATGGATGACAAAAACTTCACGATTGTGAAAAAGTGATTTCTGCAAAGGAAGGAAGCAAGAGCCGCCGAGCGATTGGCGGCTTTTTTGATTTTTTCAGCATTTTTCATCAAAATGCTTGCGGGTTTTGGAAAAAGTTCGTATTTTTGCAGCGACAGAATCCGCCACGCTTCCCGAAGACCAGCGAACCAGGGCGGGTCTTTTCTTTTTAGCCTATGGGAACGCTTTATACCAAACAACCGATAAGCATTGCCGACCAAATTGTCAGACTCAAGTCTTTAGGCCTAATCATTGTAGATGATGCCAAAGCGGAAAAGACATTGGGAGAGGTCAGTTATTTCCGTTTTGCCGCCTACCTTCGCCCAATGGAGGCCGACAAGCAAACGCATCGGTTCAAGCCTAATTCCACTTTTGAAAACGCTGTGGCTTTGTGCGAATTTGACAACGCATTGCGCCAAATTCTTTTCGCTGCCATCCAACGAATTGAGGTGGCATTGAGGGCCAAAATCATCCACCATTTCTCGATGGCGCATGGTGCTTTCTGGTTTATGCAGATGAACCTCCATGAAAACGAACACCGTTTTCTTGAAAACCTCAATGCTCTTGACCGCGAAGTGCAACGCTCAAAGGAAGACTTTATCAAAGAGCATTTCACCAACTATGACAAACCCGAGTTCCCGCCTGCGTGGAAAACACTTGAATTGGCTTCGTTGGGTACATTGTCCAAACTTTACTACAATTTTGCCGACAATAAGGTGAAAAAGCGTGTTGCCCGAGAGTTTAACCTTCCCCAACACGAGATTTTGGAAAGTTGGATGCGTAGTCTCTCTGCTCTACGCAATTACTGTGCTCACCATGCCCGTTTGTGGAATCGGTTTCTCAATGCGACACCCCAGATGAATGTCAATTTGCGTGGGGCATGGATAAACACCAGCCAAATTGATGCAAACAAGGTTTACGCTATCCTTTGCTGCATTGCCTATTGGCTTGATGCCATGGGTTATGGCGTTGAATTTAAAACCGATCTGGAACAACTTATCCTTTTATATCCTTCCGTTGATGCCACCGCCATGGGCTTCCCGAAAAGCTGGAGACAGGAACCACTTTGGCAGTGATTTGTGGCAAAAAAAACCTTCCAAAAAACGCTTTGATTTGAAATAATTTGTACTTTTGCCATCGATTGTTCGGGGAGACATCCGAGCGATTGAAGGCAATTTGTGCTTGTATCTAGTTAGCAATATCTGGAAAATATAGTAGATAGGTATGGGTCACAGGTTTGCCAGCCTGATTTGTATTCAATTGATTCTTGATACATACAGGCTAGGTAAACATGTACGGTTTTTATCTACAAGGTGTTTTCCAGAGCCTGCTAACTGAAAACTTGTACAAATCAAGTTTCCTAGCCTTCTTATGCATAATCGTAAACCTGCTGAATCGAGGAAGCAATAGGCAAAAAAAAAGTTGCGCCCGATGACGAATTTAGGGTTTAGACAAATGACAGACAATATGTTAGGACAAGAAAACAAACCAACAGAACTCAGAAATGAAAAAACAGATTCATTACAAGTCAATTTTGTTGGATGGGGTGGAGCAATCCTCAGTCTGCTTAGTGTAATTTTTGCAATGAAAAGCACAACCATTCAAAATGAGTTTTTTGCCATCTCATTATTCGTTGCTGGGGTATCGCTCTCTATTGTTGCACTGCAATTTAAACCTCGTTGGCCTGCCTTAATCGGCATGTCGATTTCATGCGTGGCGTTTTTCTTCCTTTCAAGTTTGATTGGACTATAATTAACATAAAAGTTGCGCCCGACACGGAATTAGGGAAAACAAAATGATAACAATCGCTGAAGCCGACGAAGTCTTACGGCACCTGCCAAATGAATTTGATTCGCATGATTTCATCGAAAAATACCTGACTGTTTTTGAAAGAGATTATGTGAACATGCTTATCAACAATATTGACAGTACCACTATTTTCAGAACTGTCAATGCAACTATCGGAAGATTTTTGTCAAACAATCAAGAGACTCTGAATATTAGAAAGATTACGATAACAGATTCTCAAAATGTAAGAGGCAATGTAACAGACAATCAGTATTGGAGGAAATATCATGAAAGGTAATAATAGATTTGTATTGTTGTGTGTTGTTTTGTTAATGGCGCATCTTTCAGTTGTTGCACAGGACTTTCTATGGGTTAACGGTGAAGGCCAATTGGTTGACTATGCCTATATGATAAACAATCTTCCAACAGAGATTCGTCCAAAAGTAAAACACAACACAAAATCAGTAATAGTTAATCAATACCTTCTTGTCAACAGAATGGGTAAATTACATCGGTGGGCGGATCGTGATAGTCAATACATTATGCACTACGACACATTAGGAAGGCTCGTACAAATTCAAGGCTCCCAGGATGATTATGTTGGTGTCAACTTTATCTACGAAAATGGCAAAGTGGTTGAGGTTGATGGGAATTATGGTAGTAGTTTTACATATGACGAAAATGGGCGACTTAAAACAATGCAAAACATGTATGGCGATATCTACCAATATACCCTTGATAAAAATGGAAATATCACAAAAATCAATAAGTATCATGGTTCAAAATTCATCTGTACATATACTTGCAATTTTGACAAAAAGAGTCGTAAGTTCATGTATAATCTTGTCAATGGAAACGAAAAAATGGATATTGTGATGTACTTCAATAACGCAGGTGATGTGTCAACAATAATGGCATATAGGGAGTTTAAATGGATTAGTGGGAGGGTTGACTATGAGCATAATGAGTTCCGATTTGAATACGATTCGGACGGCAATCCAATCCGATGTATTAAAACAGAGATTGGCGATATTGCAGTTGAAACCAAAGGCTATGAATATGAATATACCTATGAGTTTTATCCAACAGAAACAGAAGAAGAAATAGAGAGATAAACAGAAGGGAGAAATACATCATTCTGATAAACAAGATTCACAAGTCAGATTTCCAATGAAAATGAGCATTGGAGTTGGGGAAGTTAAAGCCGCTGAGCAATCAGCGGCTTTTTTTGTTGTGCAAAACCTTGACCCTAATAGGGTTACACACCTCTTTATAAAATAAATATTAATTTGTTTGGAAAGTGCTGGAAATCTCAGTAAATTTGCAGACTTTTATACGAGTTACAAATCTAAAATCTAAAACATAACACATTATGAACAAGCAGATTACATTAGAGCAGGCCGTCGAGAAGGTTCATGACGGCATGACGATCATGTTCGGCGGTTTCCTCGGTGTTGGAAGCGCCACGCAAATCATTGACGCTATTGTTGCAAAAGGCGTTAAAGACCTCACTATAATTGCCAACGACACGGCCTACGACGAAGTGGCCCACGGCAAACTGGTCAGCAACCACCAGGTGAAGAAAGCCATCGTGTCGCACACGGGCACCAACAAGCAGACCGCCATCCAGAAGAACGAGGGCACCCTCATCGTGGAATACGTCCCCCAAGGCACCCTCGCCGAGCGCATCCGTGCCTACGGTGCAGGTTTGGGCGGCGTGCTGACCCCCACGGGCCTTGGCACCATCATGGCCGACGGCAAGCAGATTGTGAACGTCGATGGTAAGGACTACCTCCTTGAGAAGCCTCTGAAGGCCGACATCGCTTTCCTGCGCGCCAACATCGTCGACGAATTCGGCAACATGGTGTTCCTTGGCACGACCAACAACTTTAACCCGCTGATGGCCACCGCCGCCGACTATGTCGTGGTTGAGGCCGAGAAGCTGGTCCCCGTTGGCGAGATCAAGCCCGAGTGCGTGCATGCCTCTGGCATTTATGTCGATGCAATCTATGTGGAAAAATAATAAGCTGTCAGCCATCAGCCGTCAGCTATCAGCTTGGCAATGCCGTTGCTGAAAGCTGATTGCTGAAATCGAAGATTCAACGAAGTTAAAGCTGAAAGCCATAAAACGATTCAACAATTAAACGATAGACAATTCAACAAAATGGAATACAGAACAAAGATCAGACTGCGCATGAGCGCAAAGGATGCCCACTACGGTGGCAATTTGGTTGACGGTGCCCACATGGTTCACCTCTTCGGTGACGTGGCGACCGAACTTTTGATTATGCGTGACGGCGACGAAGGCCTGTTCCGCGCTTACGACAACATCGATTTCCTCGCTCCCGTCTATGCCGGCGACTACATCGAGGCTGAAGGCTGGATCGACAAGGAAGGCAACACATCGCGCCACATGATGTTTGAGGCCCGCAAGGTGGCCCAAGCCCGCCCCGACATCTCGCCCTCAGCCGCCGACGAACTGGATGAGCCCATCCTCGTTTGCCGTGCTTCGGGTACCTGCGTGACTCCTAAAGACTGCCAAAGAAAATAAAGCTGTCAGCAGTCAGCCATCAGCTATCAGCCTGGTTGGAACCGAACTGAAGGCTGATAGCTGAAAGCTGAAAGCTCCTAATCTTGAAATAACAAATCTTGAAATCTGAAATCAACGAAATGGATAAACTGATCATCACTGCCGCCATCTGCGGCGCGGAAGTCACCAAGGAACAGAACCCCAACGTGCCTTATACCGTTGAAGAAATCGTGCGCGAGGCCAAGTCGGCCGTCGACGCCGGTGCCGCCATCGTCCACCTGCACGTCCGCTGGGACGACGGCACGCCCACCCAGGACCGTGGCCGTTTCCAAGAGTGCGAAGAGGCCATCCTGAAGGTATGCCCCAATGTCATCCTCATCCCTTCGACTGGCGGTGCCGTCGGCATGACTCCCGACGAACGTCTCCAATCGACCGACACCGACCCGTTGCCCGAGATGGCTACCCTCGACTGCGGTACCTGCAACTTCGGCGACGAGATCTTCGACAACACCATGCCGACCATGCGCGCCTTCGGCAAACGCATGATGGAACGTGGCATCAAGCCCGAATACGAATGCTTCGAGATGGGTCACCTCGACACCATCCTCAACATGGCCAAGAAGGGTCAGGCCCCTGGCGCCCCCATGCAGTTCAACTTCGTGTTGGGCGTGCCCGGCTGCACTCCCGCCACCGTCGCCAACCTCTGCTGGCTCGTGAACGGCATCCCCGCTGGCTCCACTTGGACCGTCACTGGCGTAGGTCGTCATGCCTTCCCGATGGCTGCCGCTGCCATCGCCATGGGCGGTAACGTCCGCGTGGGCTTCGAGGACAACCTCTACCTCTCGAAGGGCGTGCTCGCTCAATCGAATGGTGAACTGGTCGCCAAGGTTGTTCGCATCGCCAACGAACTCGGTCGCCCGATTGCCACCTCCGACGAGGCTCGCGAAATCCTTGGACTGAAACCGAGAAAGTAATTAAATAGGATGAAAAATACATTTAGTTCAATGAAAAAATTAGGTTTCTTTCTTTGTTTGTTAGTCATCGCATTGACATCATGTGATCACGCATATAGCATTGATTACAAACTTTCAAATTCAAGTGGACATGCTGTGACATTCACTTCTAATATGTACAATGATTTCTGGAAAAATTATCCTGATGGAATTACGATAGAGCCAAGACAAGATACGATCTACTTGATTCATGAAGGATTAGGTTATGCACATCTCTACAAAGCAAAAGACTATTTATTATCAGTTTATGAAGTTTATGGTGACACTATAACGTTCACCTTTGATGATGGTAGATATTTGAAATACACAAAGGAAGTAGGGAACGGACCTTTTGATTTTGAAGGCGATCATTACATTTGGACTACAGAAAGAAACCAAGGTTTCCTAAATTCTTGGGATTATTATGGGTGTCTCACCTATACAATTACAGAAGAGGATTATGCCAACAGTATCGAACCTTAATAATTGAACAATGTTCTTCCTCAACGAATTGAATTACGAAAACAACAATTAAACATTTAAACAATAAACAATTAAACATTAAAATCAATGCAAAAACATGGTAACAAATACGGTACTCACCGTGTAATCGAACCCGTCGGCGTGCTGCCGCAACCCGCTAACAAGTTGAACAACAACATGGACGAGATTTGGGACAACGAGATCCTCATCGACGTGCAGACCCTGAACATCGACTCCGCTTCGTTCACCGACATCCACAACTACGCCAAGCAACAGGCTGGTGAAGGCGCAAGCCAAGAGAGGATTATGGAAGAGGTGAAGAAGGAGATGTTCCTCAACGTGGAACTCCAAGGCAAGCACCGCAACCGTCGTACCGGCTCTGGCGGTATGCTCCTCGGCAAGGTCGAGAAGATCGGTGACGCCCTGAAAGGCAAGATCGACCTGAAGGAAGGCGACCGCATCGCCACTTTGGTCTCCCTCTCGCTGACTCCGCTCCGCATCGACGAGATCCTGGAAATCCGTCCCGACGTTGACCAAGTCGACATCAAGGGCAAGGCCATCCTGTTCGAAAGCGGCATCTATGCCAAGATTCCGGATGACATGCCTGAGAAGCTCGCCCTGAGCGCTTTGGACGTGGCTGGTGCTCCTGCCCAGACCGCCAAGTTGTGCCAATACGGCCAAACCGTCGTCATCCTCGGCGCTGGCGGCAAGAGCGGTATGCTCTGCGCCTACGAAGCCAAGAAGCGCGTCGGCGTCACGGGTAAGGTGATCGGTATCGCCAACAGCCCCAAGTCGACCCAACGCATCAAGGACCTCGGCTTCTGCGACATCGTGGAAAGCGCTGCCGGCATGACGCCCGTCCAAGTCTATGAACTCGTCGAAAAGCTGACCAACGGCAAGATGGCCGACGTGACCATCAACTGCGTCAACGTGCCCGACCAAGAAATGACCGCCGTACTCTGCACGAAGGACGACGGTATCGTTTACTTCTTCTCGATGGCAACCAGCTTCACCAAGGCCTCATTGGGTGCTGAAGGCATCGGTGCCGACGTGAACATGATCATGGGCAACGGCTACACCAAAGGCCACGCCGAATTCACCTTGCAGGAACTCCGCGAAAGCCCCAAGCTGCGTAAGATCTTTGAGGAATTGTATGCATAATTTGCTATTGGCTACTGGCTATTGGCTATTGGCAGCTTAATGGAAGCGTTGAGACTCAACCTTTATGTTAAAGCTGCCAAAGGCCAAAAGCCAAAGGCCAAAAGCCAAAAGCAAATAAACATGGCAGAATCAAGAAGAAAACAATTGTTCCCGGAAGTCACCGACGAGCAGTGGAACGACTGGAAATGGCAGGTGAAGAACCGCATCGAGACCCTTGAGGACCTGAAGAAATACGTGAAGCTGACCGCCGAGGAGGAAGAAGGCGTGAGAAAGACCCTTTCGACCCTCCGCATGGCCATCACTCCTTATTATCTGAGCCTCATCGACCCGAACGCCCCGCATGATCCCGTCCGCCGTCAGTGCATCCCTACGGCCTTAGAGACCCATCAGGCGGCCGCCGATTTGCTCGACCCGCTGCATGAGGACGAAGACTCGCCGACACCCGGCTTGACACACCGTTATCCGGACCGCGTGCTGTTCCTCATCACCGACATGTGTTCCATGTACTGCCGTCACTGCACGCGCCGTCGCTTTGCCGGCCAGACCGACAACGAATGTGGTCCCGACCGTATCGAGAAAGCCCTCGAATACATCGAGAAGACCCCGACCGTCCGCGATGTGCTGCTCTCTGGTGGCGACGCCCTCATGGTGAGCGACAAGAAACTGGAATACATCATCTCGCGCCTGCGCCAGATCCCGCATGTGGAGATCGTCCGCTTGGGCACCCGCACCCCCGTGGTCTGCCCGCAGCGTATCACTCCCGAACTCTGCGACATGCTGAAGAAGTACCACCCCGTGTGGATCAACACGCACTTCAACCACCCGAACGAGGTGACCGCCGAGTCGCGTCGTGCTTGCGAGATGCTGGCCAACGCCGGTATCCCGTTGGGCAACCAGAGCGTGCTGCTCCGTGGCGTCAACGACTGCGTCCATGTGATGAAGAACCTCGTCCACGAGCTTGTCAAGATGCGCGTGCGCCCGTACTATATCTATCAGTGCGACCTCTCGATGGGCTTGGAGCATTTCCGCACGCCTGTCTCGAAAGGCATTGAGATCATCGAAGGACTACGCGGCCACACCAGCGGCTTCTGCATCCCGACCTTCGTCGTCGATGCTCCCGGTGGCGGCGGCAAGACCCCGGTCATGCCCCAGTATGTCATCTCACAGGCCCCTGGCAAGGTGGTGTTGCGCAACTTCGAAGGCGTCATCACGACCTACACCGAGCCGACCGAGTACCACAGCGAGTGCAACTGCCCCGAGTGCCAGGCTGCCCGCGCCAAGGAACAAGTGGCTGCCGACAAGGCCGTCGACGGTGTCATCTCCTTGCTTGAAGGCGAGAGAATGAACATCGAGCCGAAGGCTTTGAAGAGACACGAGAGAAACGCGAACAGGTAATTAATTAAGGTGAATGGTAGAGACGCAAGATTTTGCGTCTCTACATAAACCTGAAACAGTAATGGAAAAAGGAGAAATCATACTGTATCAACCCGACAACAGCATTGAGTTGGAAGTACGCATGGAAGCCGAAACGGTATGGCTGAATCGGCAACAAATGGCGTTACTTTTCAATCGTGATGTTAAGACTATAGGAAAGCATATCAACAATGCGCTCACAGAGGAATTACGAGATTTTTCAACTGTCGCAAAATTTGCGACAGTTCAAAAGGAAGGAGAAAGAGTCGTTACACGAAATGTGGAATACTACAGTTTAGATATGGTGCTTTCTGTGGGCTACCGTGTGAAGTCACAGAGAGGTATTGAGTTCCGCCAATGGGCCAACAAGATCCTGAAAGACTATCTCTTACGGGGATATGCAGTCAATCAACGCATTGAACGACTTGAGCAGCGGGTAAGCAAAACCGAAGAGAAGATAGACCTCTTTGTCCGTACTTCATTGCCACCCGTTGAAGGCGTTTTCTATGACGGCCAAATCTTTGATGCCCATGTCTTTGCCTCCAATCTGATAAAGTCGGCGAAAAACAGTATCCTTCTGATTGACAATTACATTGATGAATCCGTGCTTGTGATGCTATCGAAACGAGAAAACAATGTATTGGCGAAGATTGTCACCAGAAGTATCTCCAACCAGTTCCAATTGGACTTGAACCGCCACAACAGCCAGTATCCTCAAATCGATGTGGAAGAAAGAACCGACATCCACGACAGATTCCTGATCATTGACGACACGGTTTATCACATCGGTGCTTCATTGAAAGATTTGGGGAAGAAATTGTTTGCGTTTTCGAAACTTGGGATTTCGCCCAAGGTTATTTATAAAATCTAAAATCTATGTCCTTCATCAACGAAATATTGAAATACGACAGCCTCTCGATCGTAGGCTTGCAGAAGAACACGGGGAAGACCGTCAGTCTGAACTATGTGCTCGACCGCCTGCCCGTCGAAAGGAAGCGCATTGCCGTGACTTCAATAGGCATTGATGGAGAGACCACCGACCAGGTGACGCGCACCCAGAAGCCGGAGATCACCCTGCGCCAGGGGATGTATTTCGGCACGTCCGAGATGCACTACCGGCAGCGCCGCATCGTCTCCGAACTCATCGACGTGAGCGACGAGAACACCTCGTTGGGTCGTGTGGTAACGGCCAAAGCCCTGACAGAGGGCAAGATTCTCCTGTCGGGACCTTCGTCGGCCAGCGGCTTGAAACGCTGGATGAAAGACATGCACCGCGTAGGCATCGAACTCGTCATCATTGACGGGGCCTTGTCGCGGATGAGCTTGGCTTCGCCCGCCGTGAGCCAAAGCATGATTCTCGCCACGGGCGCGGCCTATTCGACCAACATAAACACCTTGGTGCAACAGACCAAGTTCGTGGTGGACCTCATCAACATTGGACTCAGCAGCGACGACAACCTCAAACTGCTGATGCCCATCGAGAAAGGCGTGTGGTACATCGACGACGAAGGTGCGTTGCACGAGTTGAACAACATCTCCTCGCTGTCGCAGGACTTCCGCTTCGAGGGCATGGACCGCTGCAAGACGCTTTATGTGGCGGGTGCCTTGGTGGACGGCTTCCTCGAAAAGGTGAGGAAGAACCCGAAACTGAAGACCACCGAATTGGTGGTGCGCGACTTCACGAAGTTTTTCGTCAGTCCGCAACAGTACAGAATGTTTTTGAAGACTGGCGGCACACTTAGAGTGCTGCAAAAGAGCAAGTTGATCGCTGTGACGGTGAACCCAACCTCGCCCTTGGGCGTGACCTTGGACTCCGACACGCTTTGTGCCCGACTTTCGGAGGCAATACAACTGCCGGTTTATGATTTAATGAAAGACAATGTCGATGATTGCGTCCCGCAATCATCCCAAACAAAGAGCGTTTGCGAGACGCAAACGTCGACAATGAGATGCAATTGAGAGACCACATAGAATCGCCCTGCGGCCTGCGCTTCATGTTCGAACAACTCGAACTGCAAGCGGGCTATACGCGCCGTTGGCTGCTCGACCAGCCGATGATGCGGACAGGGGAGGAGATTGCCCAAACCTACGCCGTGCTGCGTCGGTTTGTGGAGTTCATCGCGCAGACCGACATACCTTATATTAATACACTCCAGTTCCGTCTGCAAGGGCTGAAGGACATCCGCACGACCATCAAGAACCTGAGCCAAAATGCCGTACTCGACGATATAGAGCTGTTTGAGGTAAAGCACTTGGCGATTTTGGCCGTCGATGTGGCGGAACGCCTAAGGAACCACGGTTTGGATGATGCCGTTGCAATCCCCGACCTCAACGAGGTCATCACCATCCTCGACCCTGACGGGCTGAAGATGGCGACCTTCTATGTGTACGACTCCTATTGTCAGGAGCTGAGAGATTTACGCTCGCAGATGCGACAGCATCCAGAGCAGCAGGAAGAGCTTTTGGTGGAAGCCGCCGGGATTGAAGAAGGCGTGCGCCGTGACCTGAGCAAGCAATTGCATCCATTCGCAAAAGCATTGGAAGCCGCGCAGGTGGCTTTGGCAAAAATTGACCTCAATCTGGCGAAGGCCTTGCAGATGAGACAGTGGGGATTGTGTTTCCCGAGCATTTCCAACAACGACATGACGCATTACGAAGGCATGTTCCACCCGCAAGTGAAGGATGCCCTCGAAAAAACGAAGAAGCAATTCCAGCCTGTGACCTTGGAGTTCGGGCTGAAACCGACCCTGATCACGGGAGCCAACATGGGTGGCAAGACCGTGGTTTTGAAGACCTTGACGCTGTGCCAATACCTGTTCCAATACGGTTTTGGCATTCCGGCCCAATCAGCCGAGATTGCCGTCAAGGATGAAATTTACTTCTGCATTGGCGACGAGCAGTCCATCGAGAAGGGACTGTCGTCGTTTGCCGCAGAGATGAAGAACATCGATGCCGTCATCAAGGCATCGCGCGAAAACAGAAAGATAGTGGCGTTGATTGACGAGCCGGCCCGCACCACCAATCCCACCGAGGGCACCGCCTTGGTGTCGGCCTTGGTGAAGGTGTTGCGCGGCGACAATGTGAGCCTCGTCATGACCACGCATTACGATATAGAGCCGACCGATGCCCGTTGCCTCCGCGTGAAGGGCTTCGAGAACGGCACGATGAACTACGAACTTGTCGAGGTGCAAGACGGCGAAGTGCCGCATGAGGCGCTGAATATCGCTGAAAGTTTGGGGATTGATAAGGAGTGGATTGAGACGGCGAGAGAGATTCTAAATATACCGAATTCGGTACAATTAGAGAGCTTATCAGATTTAAATATGGCGAATTCGCCATATTTAAACCCCTCGAATTCGAGGGGTTTAAAAACCAAAGGGGTCGAATTCGACCCCCTTGGAGAGAAAGGAGGAAATGAGTAATGGCAAAGATGACAGTTCAAGATACGAGTATTACGATTCTTTCGATAGACAGCAAAGATTATATTTCTTTGACTGATATCGCAAAGTTCAAGACAGATGATACTTTTATTGCCGTTTGTAACTGGATGCGCAATAGGAATACCATTGAGTATTTGGGTATCTGGGAATCTTTATACAATCCAGATTTTAACCCTATCGAATTCGATAGGTTTAGAATTGAAGCAGGGTTAAATGCCTTTACCATGTCCCCAAAGAAATGGATAGAAGCGACTAGTGCCATTGGAATAGTAAGTAAATCTGGAAGATACGGAGGTACATTTGCCCACAAAGACATTGCCTTCAAGTTTGCCAGTTGGATTTCGGTTGAGTTTGAGTTGTATGTTGCCAAGGAATTCCAACGCCTAAAAGAAGAGGAACAAAAGCAACTCGGTTGGTCGGTGAAGAGAGAGTTGGCGAAAATCAATTATCATATCCATACTGACGCGATTAAAGAGAATCTTGTTCCAGAAGAGATTGACCGTTATCATGCCTCTTTGATTTACGCCAACGAAGCCGATGTGCTGAATGTGGCCTTGTTTGGCCTGACGGCCAAGGAATGGCGCGATGCCAACCCCGACTTGAAGGGCATCATCCGTGACTATGCTAACATCAACCAACTGATTTGCCTTTCGAATATGGAAAACCTGAATGCGGTCTTTATTAATAAAGGTATGCCGCAACGGGATAGACTGATAGAACTGAACAAAATCGCCATTCAGCAGATGAAAGTGCTGGAGGGTGTGGAAGAAAGGAGGGTGCTGAAATGATTAAACGATTAAAAATCAATACAATGAATAGATTAATTCACAAAACTATTAGAAGGTTATTTATTATTGCTATAGCAATTGTTTCGATTATTAGTTTCAATGGCTGCATAAATCAAACTATTAGAGTTTCTGATATTAGTGAAGATTTAATAAATTATGAGCAACAAAAGGCACCTTCCATAGTACAACAATCAGGTAGTATGCTATTTGGTAAAGAAGTGACAAAAATTACATTTGATAGTTTGGTGATTTTTGGTTGTAATAGTCTATCTGATGAATTGAGTGATGATATTTCATACAATGGCTATTTTGTTACAACTTGGGATATAGAGAAGACATCTAGGAATAAGAGATTTTCTGAACAGAAAACGGTATATGTAAATTTTTACGAATTAACTTTAAAAAAGGATGGTAAACAATTCTCTTATGAATGGCGTACAGATTATAATACTGCATTTAACAGCATAAGATGGGAAGATTAATTTAATATTAATAGACAATAAATCAATTATTTAAACAACATAATAAAAATATGGAAAGTAAATTAGGACTTGATTTTAAGAAAGTGGAGTATGCCAGAGGGCTGGCGAAGAACATCGCTGACGATGTGCAGGCCTTCTGCGAGCAATACACCACGGTGGCCGTGGAGCGCACCCTCGCCCGACTGATGGGCATCGACGGGGTGGACGAAAGCGATGTGCCGCTGCCCAATGTGGTGGTGGACGCCATCAAGGACAAGGGCGTGCTCGGCGAGGGCATCCTGTTCTTCATCGCCAACGCCATGATCCAGACGGGCCTCAACCCGCAACAAATCGCCGAGAAAGTCGCCAAAGGCGAACTCGACATCACCAAGGTGGTGACGCGCGACCAGAAACAGATTGCCGCCACGCTGCAACCTGTCATCGACGAGAGCATCAACCGCATCCGCACCCGCCGCGCCCGCCGCGAGCATTACCTCGAGACCATCGGCGAAGGCCCCAAGCCATACCTTTATATTATTGTGGCCACGGGTAACATCTACGAGGATGTGGTGCAGGCCCAGGCCGGTGCCCGTCAGGGAGCCGACATTATCGCCGTGATCCGCACCACGGGCCAGAGCCTCTTGGACTATGTGCCTTACGGCGCCACCACCGAGGGCTTCGGCGGTACCTTCGCCACGCAGGAGAACTTCCGCATCATGCGTAAGGCCCTGGACGAAGTGGGCGAGGAGGTAGGCCGTTACATCCGCCTCTGCAACTACTGCTCGGGTCTCTGCATGCCCGAAATCGCCATCATGGGCGCTTTCGAAGGCCTCGATGTCATGCTGAACGACGCCCTCTACGGCATCCTGTTCCGCGACATCAACATGCAGCGCACCCTCATCGACCAATACATGAGCCGTATCATCAACGGCTTCGCGGGCGTCATCATCAACACGGGTGAGGACAACTACCTGACCACCGCCGACGCCGTGGAAGCCGCCCACACCGTGTTGGCCTCCGACCTCATCAACGAGCAGCTGGCCAAAATCGCCGGTCTGCCCGAAGAGCAGATGGGATTGGGTCACGCCTTCGAGATGGACCCGATGCTCGAAAACGGTTTCCTCTTCGAGTTGGCCCAGGCCCAGATGACCCGCGAGATCTTCCCCAACGCGCCGCTGAAATACATGCCGCCCACCAAGTTCATGACGGGCAACATCTTCCGTGGCCACATCCAAGACGCGCTGTTCAACATCATCGGCATCTGGACGCACCAAGGCCTGCAACTGCTGGGTATGCCCACCGAGGCCATCCACACGCCGTTCATGAGCGACCGTTACCTCTCCATCGAGAACGCCCGCTACATCTTCAACAACATGAAGAACATCGGCGACGAGATGGAATTCAAGGAGGGTGGCATCTGCCGCAAACGCGCCCACGAAGTGCTCGACAACACCATCAAGCTGCTTGAGGAACTCGTCAAGGAAGGCTTGTTCACTGCTTTGGAGAAAGGCATCTTCGGCGACGTGAAACGCCCGAAGAACGGTGGCAAGGGCTTGGCTGGCGTGACGCTGAAGAGCGAGAATTACCTTAACCCGTTTGTGGAGTTGATGAAGGGGAAGAAGTAGTTGCGCCCTTCGGGCGGAGACTGCTGTGTGCTGCGCTTCGTCCCGTAAGTTGCGCTTCGCTTACATACGGATAAGGAAGTTGCGTCTTTCAGACGCGGCGACACCCAAGAGAACAACTAACATAAGTGAGTAACAACTAAAGATGACAAGTGACTGAATGACATAACTAGGTTGCCGAGTGCCTCACGACCTGAAAGGTCGAACATCGCGTAACCGTAGGTCGCGACCTACGGCAGCACCCCGACAGGCAAGACACAAGTAAACATGAGCTACACACAATCCATATATCACATAGTGTTCCGGACCAAATACGGTCAGGATACCATCGTGGAAGACCACGAGAGGGAACTCTATGCGTATCTGTATGGCATCGTGAAAAACAAGAAGTCACACCTCTACAGAATCGGCGGAATGCCCAATCACATCCACATGCTGGTCGACCTGCATCCCACCATCGCACTGTCAGACTTCATGAAGGAGCTCAAGGAAAAGTCGAGCAAATGGCTGAAGACGCAACCTAACTTCCCCGACTTCATCGGATGGGCAGAAGGTTATGCGGCCCTGTCGAAGAAAAGCAGTGATGTCGAAACGGTTACGAATTACATCAAAGGGCAGAAGGAACATCACAAAAAATGTGAATTCCCTGCCGAATATAGAAAGTTGCTTGAGGATCATGGCGTTGAAATCGACGAACGCTATTTCCTCAAAGATGAGTGAACAAAAGAATATCAAGAATAAAAACAACAAACAATGAGCGAAGGATTGTATTCAATGGAGGCCAAGGATTACGACAAAACCCTAGACCTCACCAAGATAAAGCCCTATGGCGACACCATGAACGACGGCAAGATGCAGTTGAGCTTCACGCTGCCCGTGCCATGCGGCGCCGAGGCCGTGGAAGCCGCCAAGTTGCTGCTGAAGAAGATGGGATTGGAAAACCCCAGCGTGGTGTATTACAGGGAACTGACGCCCGGTTTCACCTTCGTCAACTGCTATGGTAGTTGCACGCACACCGTCGACTATTCGACCATCTATGTGCCGAAGGTGGAATCCACGACGATGGACATGTACGAGACCGACAAGTACATCAAGGAGAACATCGGCCGCAAGATCGTCATCGTCGGCGCCTCGACGGGTACCGACGCCCACACCGTGGGTATCGATGCCATCATGAACATGAAGGGCTATGCCGGCCACTACGGACTGGAGCGTTACGAGATGATTGACGCTTACAACCTCGGCTCGCAGGTGCCCAACGAGGAGCTTATCGCCAAGGGTATCGAACTCCACGCCGACGCGCTGCTCGTATCGCAGACCGTGACCCAAAAGGACGTCCACATTCACAACATGACCAACTTCATCGAATTGATGGAGGCCGAGGGCCTGCGCGACAAGATGATCTGCTGCTGTGGCGGTGCCCGTATCACCCACGAATTAGCCAAGGAACTAGGCTTCGACGCTGGCTTCGGCATGAACACCTATGCCGACGATGTGGCTTCATTTGTGGTTCAAGAAATGGTAAAAAGAGGTATGAAATAATGATTTTTGGCAGTTAGCTATTAGCAATTAGCTGTTAGCCTAGGTGCTGCCAAGCTAATTGCTAACAGCTAAAAGCTAACAGCCAAATAAAACAAAAGAAACAACTTAACAACAAATAGTTAAATCTTTAAATAACAACACACTATGGACAAAAATGAAATGAGAGAAGTTATCGCCAAGCGTGCTGCCAAGGAACTGCACGACGGCGACGTTGTCAATCTGGGTATTGGCATCCCGACTTTGATTCCTAACTACCTTCCCGAAGGTGTCACCGTGACCCTCCAGACCGAGAACGGTGCCATGGGCATGGGCCCGACCCCCGAGGAAGGCAAGGAAGACAAGAACCTCATCAACGCCGGTGGTGGCGCCATCACGCTGCTGCCCGGTGCCTGCACCTTCGACTCAGCCACTTCGTTCGCCATCATCCGTGGCGGCCATGTGAATGTGTCGTTCCTCGGCGCTTTGCAAGTGGATGAGAAAGGCAACCTCGCCAACTGGATCATCCCTGGCAAGATGGCTCCCGGTATGGGCGGTGCCATGGACCTCGTGGTCGGTGCCAAGCGCGTGATCCTCACCATGGAACACACCCAAAAGGGTGCTCCCAAGATCCTGAAGGAGTGCACGCTGCCCCTGACTGCCGCTGGTCAAGTCAACATGATCATCACGGAGATGGGTGTCATGGACATCACGCCCGAAGGCATCGTCCTGAAGGAAATCCATCCTGAGTTCACCGTCGAGCAGGTGCAAGCCGCCACCGAGGCCAAGCTCATCATCAGCCCCGACCTGAAACCCATGGACATCTAATCCCTGCGGACATGGAATACACCTTTTTGAAGATTGAGCAGCACGACCAAATCGCCGTCATGAAAGTGTCGGCACCCAAGTCGCTCAACGCGCTCAATTCCACTGTCCTGAAGGAGATCGACGACTTCGTGAGCAACCTCGACACGAAGCAGACGCGTGTCCTCATCATCACGGGCGACGGCGAGAAGGCCTTTGTGGCCGGTGCCGACATCTCCGAGATGGTACACCTCTATGAGAAGGAAGGCTACGAGTTCAGCAAACTCGGCGCCATCGCGTTTCGCAAGATCGAGACGCTGCCGATACCCGTCATCGCTGCCGTCAACGGCTTCTGCCTTGGCGGTGGCTGCGAGTTGGCTATGGCTTGCGACTTCCGTTACGCCTCGTCGAAGGCCAAGTTCGGTCAGCCCGAAGTGGGACTGGGCATCACGCCCGGTTTCAGCGGCACCTACCGTCTGGCCAAACTCATCGGACAAGGCTATGCCAAGGAGATGATCTACACAGGCAAGGCCATCCGTGCCGACGAAGCTCTGCGCATCGGCTTGGTGAATGCCGTCTATGAGCCCGAGGAACTGATGGACAAGGTGATGGAGACCGCTCAGAAGATGGTCGCCAACGCGCCTTTGGCCATCGCATACGCCAAGCAGTGCATCAACGAGAGTTACGACCTGATTGCAGCCGACGCCATCGAGTTGGAGAACACCGCCTTCGGCAAGTGCTTCGCCACCGAGGACCAAAAGGAAGGTATGACAGCGTTTCTGGAGAAGAGGCCTGCGAAGTTTGTAGGGAAATAATGACACGAGACTGCGAGACTACGAGACTGCGAGACAGGTCAAACCCCGAGGTCCCGAAGTCTCGAAGTCCCGAAGTCAAATAAAGAACATCAATCATTCAAATCAACAATAAATAATCAAATCATGAAAATCTGTGTTATCGGAACCGGCACCATGGCTAAAGGTATCGTGAAGGCATTCGCCGCCAAGATGCCCGTCGTCATGAAGAGCCGCACGCAAGCCAGCCTCGATAAGGCTATGGCTTCCATCGCAAAAGGTTACGGTAAGCTGGTGGAGAAAGGCAAGATGACCCAAGAGGCCGTTGATGCTCTGCTGAAGAACATCTCCACCACGACCGACTATGCCACCTTCGCCGATGCCGACCTCGTGATTGAGGCCGCCGTCGAGGAGATGCAACTGAAGAAAGATGTCTTCATGGAGCTTGACAAGATCTGCAAGCCCGAAACCATCTTTGCCACCAACTCGTCCTCGCTGTCGATCACTGAGATCGCTGCCTGCACGAACCGTCCTACCCAATTCATCGGTATGCACTTCTTCAACCCCGCCGACCGTATGGAATTAGTTGAGGTCATCAAAGGTCAACTGACTAGCGATGAGGTGACTAAGTGCATCGTTGAACTCGCCACCTCCATTGGCAAACAGCCCGTAGAAGTGAAGGAAGCTCCTGGCTTTGTCGTCAACCGCATCCTCATCCCGATGATCAATGAAGCTGTTGGCATCTTGGCCGACGGCATCGCCAGCGCTGAGGATATCGACAAGTGCATGAAGCTGGGTGCCAACCACCCGATGGGTCCTTTGGCTTTGGCCGACCTTATCGGAAACGATGTCAACCTCGCCATCATGGAAGTGTTGTACAAAGAGTTCGGCGACCCGAAATACCGTCCTCATCCCTTGCTCCGCAAGATGGTGAGAGCCGGCTTGCTCGGTCGTAAAACGGGTGAAGGTTTTTATAAGTATTAAAAATTGAATGAGTTGTTCAGTTGCTCAGTTGTTCAGTTGTTCAGTTAATAATTGAAAGGCTGGATGAAATGAGAACTGAATAACTGAACAACTCCCAACTACAAACTGATAAAAAATGGATTTTAGTTATTCAAAGACAGAACAACTCTTCCTGCAGATGATCCGTTCGTTTGCAGAGAATGAAGTAAAGCCTTTGGCTGCCGAAGTCGATGAGCAGGAGCGCTTCCCGATGGAGACCGTCGAAAAGATGGGCAAACTCGGACTGATGGGCATCCCGATTCCGAAGCAATACGGTGGCGCAGGCGGCACGGTCCAGATGTACATCATGGCCGTCGAAGAACTGTCGAGAGTGTGCGCTACCACGGGCGTCGTCCTCTCGGCCCACACCTCCTTGTGCATGGCTCCCATCTTGGAGAACGGCACCGAGGAACAGAAGATGAAGTACCTGCCCAAACTCGCCTCGGGTGAATGGATTGGCGCTTTCGGATTGACCGAGCCCAACGCCGGCACCGATGCCGCCATGCAGCAGACGACCGCCGTTGACGCTGGCGACAAGTGGATCCTCAACGGCACCAAGATCTTCATCACCAACGCATCTTACGCCAACGTGTTCATCGTCATGGCCATGACCGACAAGTCGAAGGGCACGAAGGGCATCTCCGCCTTCATCGTTGAGAAGGGTATGCCCGGCTTCAGCATCGGCAAGAAGGAGCTGAAGATGGGTATCCGTGGCAGCGCGACTTGCGAGTTGATTTTCGAAAACTGCGAAGTGCCGAAGGAGAACCTCCTTGGCCAACTCGGCAAGGGCTTCAGCATCGCCATGAAGACCTTGGACGGTGGCCGTATCGGTATCGCCTCGCAGGCTTTGGGTATCGCTCAAGGTGCTATGGATGAGACCGTTAAGTATACGAAGGAACGCAAGCAGTTTGGCAAAGCCATTGCCCAGTTCCAGAACACCCAATTCCAGATGGCCGACCTTAAGACGAAGGTCGAGGCTGCCCGTTTCCTCGTGCGCAGCGCCGCTTGGAAGAAAGACAATGGCATCCCGTATTCGGCCGATGCAGCTATGGCAAAGCTCTTTGCCGCTGAAACGGCTATGGAAGTCACGACCAAGGCCGTGCAGTTCCATGGCGGTTATGGCTACACCCGCGAGTATCCTGTGGAGCGCATGATGCGCGACGCCAAGATTACGGAGATTTACGAAGGTACATCGGAAGTCCAGCGCATGGTCATTGCCGGTCATTTGTTCAAATAATAGGAGGGAAGCAGTATGAATATTATCGTTTGTATCAAGCAAGTTCCGGATACCACCGAAATCAAGATTGATCCGGTAAAGGGTACGCTGATTCGTGAAGGCGTTCCGAGCATCATGAACCCCGACGACAAGGGCGGTCTCGAACTCGCCCTGCGTCTGAAAGACCAGTTCGGCGCCAAGGTCACTGTCATCTCGATGGGACCTCCGCAAGCCGACGTCATCATGCGCGAAGCCTTCGCCATGGGTGCCGACCGTGCCATCCTGCTCTCCGACCGTAAGTTCGCAGGCTCCGACACGCTGGCTACCTCGTATGCCATCGCCGGACTCTGCCGCTCGTTGGACTATGATTTGATCATCGCCGGCCGTCAGGCCATCGATGGCGACACCGCACAAGTGGGTCCTGAAATGGCCGAGCACCTCGGTCTGCCTCAGGTCACATACGTCTGCGACGCAAAGCTGTTGCCCAACGGCAACCTGCAAGTCCACAAGGAGAATGAGGACAGTGTCCAGGTTCTCGAAGTGGAAGGCAAGTGCCTGCTGACCGTCCTCGCATCAGCCTTTGAACCTCGTTACATGACCGTGAGCGGTATCGTCGAGGCCTACAACCGCGAGGTTGAGGTCTGGGGCGCCGATAAGATCGACTACGACGAAACGAAGCTGGGTCTCTCTGGTTCACCCACCAAGGTGTTCCAGTCGTTCCCGAAGGCCATGAAGGCCCCGGGCGAAGTCCACGAAGTGAGCGAAGAAGAAGCCGTCGAGCTGATTGTCAATAAATTGAAAGAAAAACACATCATCTAAAAGTTACAGCCATGGAATTGAAAGATTATAAGAACGTATTCGTTTTCGCTGAACAGCGTGAAGGTAACATCCAATCCGTTGCTTTCGAACTTTTAGGAAAGGCCCGCGATCTTGCCGATTCCCTTGGTGAGAAAGTCGTTGCCATGCTGCTGGGTTACGGCATCAAAGACCAAGCCCAGAAACTCATTGAATTCGGTGCTGACGAGGTCATCGTCGCCGACTGCCCCGAACTGAAAGACTATCTGAGTGAGCAATACTCGCAGGTCGTCGACCAGATCGTCAAGGAGCGTTGCCCCAATATCGTGCTCTATGGTGCTACCACCATTGGCCGTGACATGGCTCCGCGTATCGCTTCGCGTCTGAAGACCGGTCTGACCGCAGACTGCACCAAGCTCGAAGTCGTCAGCGACGAGAAGAGTAACGGCGAGCCGCAGTTCCGCATGACGCGTCCCGCTTTCGGCGGCAACCTAATGGCCACCATCATTTGCCCGAACACCCGTCCGCAGATGTCGACCGTGCGTCCTGGCGTGATGCAGAAGCGTCAACGCCAAGAAGGCCGCCAAGGCGTGGTCACTGTCTTCGCGCCGAAGTTCGACACCAGCAAGTTCAAGGTGAAACTCGTTGAGACCATCAAGGAAGACAAGGCCATGGTCGACATCGCTGATGCAAAGATCTTGGTCTCCGGCGGTCGTGGCGTCCACAACAAGGAAGGCTTCGACAAGCTGCAGGCTTTGGCCGATGTGCTTGGCGGACAAGTTTCGTCGAGCCGTGCTATGGTCGACAACGGCGTGATGCCTCACGAGCGTCAGGTGGGTCAGACGGGTAAGACCGTCCGCCCGAACCTCTACATGGCTTGCGGTATCAGCGGTGCCATCCAGCACTTGGCCGGTATGGAAGAGTCCGACTTCATCATCGCCATCAACAAGGACAAGTATGCGCCCATCTTCAGCGTCGCCGACCTCGGCATCGTTGGAGACCTGCACAAGATTGTCCCCATGCTGACGGAGAGACTGAGAAAAGAGATTGAGAAATAATCTGATTCTTAATCGATTGTTTGTAGAGACGTAGCGCGCTACGTCTCTACTATTTTATGGATTTGAAACTGCAAAATACATAAGATTGACCTTGGTAATCAAATTGTTTTTTGTAGTATTTGCATTTTTTATAATCCCGAATACAATCTATATTTTCCATACACAAATAGATTAATTTGCTAAAGAATTCGTATGTAGATTGGCATTTTTCTTTGTGTTCGAGGTTTATATACTTACCGTCTTCAGGGAAAATCCAATTACGTCTTTCTCCATACCAAACATAAGGAGCGTCCGTTTTTTCATCATGTTTAATTGTAATGATTTGCTTTACTACTTCTAAAGGTGTCATGTAGATAAAAGGAAGAGCCCATGAAAGAATTCGGTTTTTATATAAATCGATAAACTCGTGATACTTTTCCTGTTTTCCGCGATTTTCAGTTGTGATTTTATAAGTGCTTAAATTCCA
>CAMHJX010000027.1 GCA_946185535.1 uncultured Bacteroidales bacterium | reverse complement strand
ACCACATTAGGACTTGACACGTTTCATCTTTCGACCGCTCGTGATTTGCAATTCGGGAGGCGAGAATATCAGCATTTGCAATGCGGAAAAACAACGATAAGCGGCTGCCGTAATACGACAGCCCTACAGCCCAATGGTGGGGTTGTAGGGCTGTCACAGTGTGGCAGCCGTAGGCGGCCGCAGGAATAATGGGAAAAGCGTGGTTCATTTAGGGTCATTCGTGTTTTCCGTTCATCCGTATTTGATATAAGAAAACCGAAAGACACAAAGAAATAATCGCAAAGAATGGGCCATTTTTAGGGAAAATGTGTATTTTTGCAAGCGAGAACAAAAGGAAACAATGTCATGGATGGTGTTAGCATACAATTGAACTTGCCGAATTATGGCCAGTATGATGCTGCCGAGCTTACCCGGATTTTGACCCGAATCGCTATGGCTTTGATTGAAAAGGATAATCAAGAGCCCGAGCCACAGATTCCTTGCACCTATTCACTCGAAGAGGCCAAGACGCTGACATTGCAACGAGGCCGCGACATCAGGGCTGGGCGCGTAAAGCTCATCTCCCACGACGAGGTGATGAAAGAGATGGACCAATTGATTTCCACCTATGAAGATTAATTGGAGCAAGCAGTCGCGTGACGACTTACGTGACATCTTGATTATGTCGGGAGTTCGTTTGGCGGTCGAAAGGCCTCCGAAGTTCTGGCCGAGATACGTCGTACTGCTGAAATGCTGGAGAACTTTCCAATGCTTGGCAAACGCTTTGTGGAAGATGAAGAGGAAGGCGTCGTCTACCGTACGTTGCCTTCCAAATTAAATCAAATCGTTTATTATATTGATGGTGATGTAGTTACAATTGTCACGATTTGGCAAAACCGACGAGATGTCAAGAATCTGATAAACCTGTTAAAGAAGTCATCTGAATAAATACCTGTTCCTGTTCTCCCGAATTTTCAAATTCTGGAGGCGTGAATATCAGCATCTGCAATGCGATAAAACAACAATATTAGGCTGCCGTAGGAATAATGGGAAATTCGTGGTTTATTTATGGCAATTCGTGTTTGATGTTTATTGTGGTGGCGCGATGAATTATGGGGGATGCATTGAATCATGGGAGACGCGATGAATCCCGTTCTTCCAAATTTGAAATTCCTTTTGCAAGTTAAGCGAATTTTTGCGTAAATTTGTCGCCGTAAAACACGATAGCCTATGCAAGCTTTGCATCGACTTCGTGGTGCGGCCGTTACTTGCCGGACGCAACGATAATAAAGAAAAAACCAAACAATATGAAAAAATATATACTTTTGTTTTGCTTGGCGCTGATGCCTGTCCTCATGACAGCCCAAAGTGTGACCGAAATCAAAAACAGCGGAAAATACCTTTGGGGTGAAGGCATGGCTGAGAGTTATCAGGATGCCGACCGACAGGCCTTGCGTCATTTGGTGGAGAATATCTCCGTCAACGTGGAAAGTTCGTTCACCAATGTGATAGGCAATGTCAATTCCGAAGGTAAAACGGATTCTAAAATGGCCATGCAGGCAGTGATGAAGACCTATTCGCAGGCCACCTTGACGAATACTAAAGTGCTCACCCTTTCGCAAGAGCCCGATGCCCACGTGATTCGTTACGTGGAGGTGGAGGATGTGGCCAAAATCTTTGAGGCTAGGAAACAAAAGGCGGAGGACTTCATCAACCTTGCCCAAAAAGCCGAAGAGCGACTGAAAATAGACGACGTGTTACGCTATTACTATTGGAGCTACTGCCTGGTGACCAGCCTGCCTGACACCATGCAGCCCCAAACCCCCGACCATGCCCTGCTTAGGACCTGGATTCCCGATAGGATCAACGAGGTCTTCAAAGAGGTTAAAGTTCGGAAATATAAGGTAGAGGAAGAGTTTGTCACCCTGTATGTCAGCTATAAAGACAAGCCTGTGGCGAGCCTCGACTACACCTATTTCGACGGACGCGGCTATACCAACATCTATAGTGCCAATGATGGCCTGGGCTCTATGGAGATGCAACCCGGCGTGTCTACCGACAACCTGAAAATCAAATGTGAATACGAATACCTCGGAGAGGCACAGATCGACAAGGAGATTGCAGCGGTGGTTGAGGTGATGAAAGGCCGCAACTTCCGCAATGCCTATATCAATGTGGGTGGCGATAACCAAACCATAGCTGAGATGCAGCCAGTGACTCTTGCTGCATTGACGGCAAAAGAGACTGAGATCGTGATGCCGCTTTCTGTTGTTTCCAAGGAGGAGACCTCTTCCATGGAAGACATTATGGGAAAGGTCTTGGGAGCCGTAAAGGCTAAAAACTATAAGTCTGTGGAACAGTATTTTACACCTGAAGGCAAGGAAATGTTCCATAAGCTGTTGAACTATGGCAATGCCCGCATCCTCGAAGAGCCTCAACTGACCTATATCCGTAAGGGAGATGAAACCATCTGTCGCAGCATCCCGATGAGTTTCAGTTTCAAGAACAACACGCGCAAGTTCGTTGAGAGTGTGTGCTTTACGTTTAATGCAGAGAACAAAATCAACTGTGTGGCCTTTGGCCTGGGCGAGGAGGCCGTGGCCGACATCTTGAAACGCACCGACTATAGCGAAAATGCCCGCATGGTGCTCACCCAGTTCCTCGAAAACTACAAGACCGCCTTTGCCTTGAAGCGCCTCGACTACATTGAGAGCATTTTCGATGACAACGCGCTGATTATCACTGGAACAGTGGTGAGAAAGACCAACTACAAGAACCAGGAGGAACGGACACGATATTTGGACAACAATATCATCAAGTACAATCGTCACACGAAGGCGGAATACATCAAGCACCTCCAGCGTTGTTTCAACAGCAACGAGTACGTCAACATTCACTTTGCCAACAACGATGTTGTGAAGGCGGGTGGTGATTACGGCGAGGTGTACGGCATCCAGATCAAGCAGGACTATTATTCCACCAACTATGGCGACACGGGCTATCTCTTCCTCTGTGTCGACTTGAATGACCCCGAAAACCCCATCATCAAGGTGCGCACCTGGCAGCCCGACCGCGACCCTGATTTTGGATTGTATGGATTAGGCAATTTTTGATGAGTTGGCAATTGTGCTGTTTGTATAAAAAAATAATAAATTGATAATCAATAAATTATATAAATCAGAAAAATATTTCAAAAAAAATTGGACTAATCTTTGTTAGTTGACGACTCTAATAGGCAAATCAAACAAACAAATCAATAAATCAACGCAAAACTAAAGAAAGGAAAATCAAAATGAAAAAACTAGGTATGTTTTTGATGCTCGTGGTCGCCATGGCCGTTGCAATGCCCACTTCTTATGCACAACTGAGCAAGAAAGAGATGAAAACCATCGAAAAGAATGCCAAAAAAGAAGCTAAGATCCTGAAGAAAGAGGGCTGGAAAGCAGCTCCGGGCAACCCGACAATTGAAATGCAATTGATAGAGTCGTACAAGATGCAGATGCAGAAGGACGACTATGGCTATGACAAATTCATCCAAGGTGAGGCAATGACCCCAGGCCAAATCTATGATGCCGCCTTGTTCCAAGCTGAGAATTTGGCAAAGCTGAATTTGGCTGGTAAGATGGAAACCCGTGTCATCCAAATCATTGACAACAAATTAGCCAACAGGGAAATCTCAAAGGACGATGCCACTTCGTTGGCCACAAGTGTGGGCGCTGGTAAAAACCTTGTAGCTCAAAGGTTAGGGCAAGTGATTGTACCCGTGAAGGTGTATCGCGACCTTCCCAATGGCAATGTCGAAGTGCGTGTCATTGCCTATTACAGTCAGGCATTGGCCATGAGAGCTGCCAAGGAAGCTATGAGAGGTGAACTTGAAAAAGAAGCCAATGACCTTGCCAAGGAACTTGATAAAATTTTAGGCGACTAATTCTATAGTATAATGTGGCGTAAGTCATTGTTGCTCATTCTATTTGTATTCCCCACGGTGCTTTTCGCTCAGAGAGAGTGCAAGGTGTCGGGGGAATACACCTATTATGCGCCATTGAATGTTTCTCCCGACGATGCCATCGCTATTGCTGTGGAGAACGACTGCCGTGATACGACAACCCTACAGCCTGGGTGGGGTGGTGTAGGGCTGTCACAAGGATGCTGAGCATGTCGAAGCATTGTGGCAGCCGCATAATTAATGGCAAATTCGTGGGGGATTTATGGTAAGTTTGTGTTTGTTATATTTGGCATTGGGTTGCAGCCCTCTGAACCCAGTAATGAATACAAAATAAACATAACAACAGGACTAATTTTTTGTCTATGCCATCTCTATTTTGTAAATTTGCACGCTCAATAGTGTAAAATTCTATTGAGGGTAATGATGGTATTATGACTAAATCGCAGTATATGAAGAAATTATTACTCCCCTTAATCCTTTTTCTTACCTTCGTTTCGGCTTCGGCCCAGGATATGAAGCAGGCACGCACCATCATGCAACAGGTGCAGGCGGCTTCCGACCAATATCTCTTTGCCTCAGCTTCGGCTGATTCGTTGGATCAGGCCAAGACCAGCGCTGTGCATCAGCTGGCCGGACAAATCATGACCAATGTGCAGTCGTATTCAAAATATGACCTCACCCATCGTATGGAGAGTGGCGAGATAGATGAAACTGTACTGTTCGAACAGGTTTCGGAGACCTTCACCAATGTGCGCCTCACGGATTACCAAACGCTCGTCGTGGGTAAGCCAGAGAGGAGAAACAAGAAATACACGGTCTTCGTCTATATCGACAAAGGGAAGGTCAAGGAAATCTATGATGAGATTATGGAACGCGAGAAGGAAGCTCGGAAGGAGAAAGAGGAGAAGTTGGCCAGCGATGTGCACCATTACTATTCGGAAGGCTGCAAGGCGGTGAAGGATGTCAGGATAGGCGATGCCTTGAAGTATTGGTATTGGAGCTATGTGCTTAGTCTCGGGACGAATATCACCATCGAGCAGGGGGGGAGGAAAGAACCTGCCGCACGCCTCGTTGAGACTCAAATCGAGAATTTGATGAACGCCATTCGCGTGACTCCGGTTGCCTACCAGCAAGTGCCCATCAACGATTTCCAGAACAAATACAAGGTAATCCTGAATATTGAATTTGTAGATAGGGGCATGGCCAAGAAGGTGACTAACCTCGACTACACATACAACGACGGCATTACCTCCGACCAGGGCGGACCTCGCGTCAGAGACGGTGTGGGCACTTTGGACTTGCAGTACGAAGACATCGATGAGGTTGATTTATACATCACTTACAGATATGACGAGAGTGAGACCCCAACCGACATCTACGAAATAATCAAGACCAAAGGCAACAAGACCTTCGCTGCGGCCACTAAGCGCGTGGTTATTCCCGATTCGTTGCGCGAAAACTCAATTGAGCCTGTGGTGGAGTCGGCTGAGGAATCCCAACTGATTGATACTTTGGCCGCCGAGCCTACAAGCGAAAAGTATGAAACTGTCGCTCACGACCATGAAGAAATCTTGAAACGCATCCAAGCCATCGAATTGGCCATCAGGACCAAGGAGTATGCCTCGGTGAAGGACTATTTCACGGATGAGGGCTACGACAGCTTCAACAAGCTTGTCAAATATGGCAAGGCTTCCATCATAGGAAAACCGCAATACCGTTTGCTGGACTTTGGCCCCATCACGCTCTGCCGCAGTATCACCATGCAGTTCAGCTTCCTGAACAACAAGAAGCAGTTTATCGAAGACGTCACTTTCCGTTTCAATGCCGACAACCTCGTCGAGTCGTTGGCGTTCACCTTGTCGGATGTGGCCGAGAGCGACATTTTGGGCAAGGGTAACTGGGACCGCGACTCGCGCTTGCTGCTGATGAGCTTCCTTGAAGACTATCAGACGGCCTACGCCCTGGGAAGAATCGACTATCTGGAGCGCATCTTCTCTGAGCAAGCCTTGATTATCGTGGGTAACAAGCTGATGCAACGCAAGATGGATAACGACCGTATCATCATTACGGAGAGCGTGAAATACGACACCTTGTCGAAGGTCCAATATATGAGGCGTTTGCGCGAACACTTCGGCAGAAAGAAATACATCAACCTGAACTTCACCGAAACCGATTTTGAGCGTGCTTCCAACGGAAAGAATTTCTACGGCATCCGCGTGAGACAGGAGTATTTCTCCGACACCTATGGCGATGTGGGCTATCTCTTCCTGCTGGTCGACTTGCGCTTCAATGAGCCTATCATCCACGTCCGTGCCTGGCAGAACGACAAACTGCCCATGGAGGATTTGTTTGACTTGTCCGATTTATGGGGTGGGTAAAGTCTTTGCAATCCGCAGTTGTTAAGTTTTTTGGACTAATTCTTTGTCCATTCCTCCTCTATTTGTAAATTTGCAGCCTGAAATAAAAGATTTATAAATGAGGATAAGGATTTTACTTTTGTTGGCTTTCACCATTTCGTTGCTAACCCTGAAAGCCCAAGACTATAAGGTTATCAGTGTTGAACCTCTGCCATTGGATATGACGGCTCGCAACTACATCAAGCAGGATGAGAGGGGTCGACAGTGCGCAGTGTTCCGCATTGTCACGCAAAACATTGCGCCCGAACTGCGCGAAGGCTTCCACTTCGAATGTGACTGGAATTCATTCGTGGTGGCGCGTACGCTTCGTGAAGGCGAAATCTGGGTTTGGGTTTCGCCAGGCATCAAGACCTTGAAAATCAAGCATGAAAAGTTGGGACCTTGGGATTTGCATCTGACGCAATACTTGCCCAAGGTGGAGTCGCTGTTCACCTATCGCATTGTCCTGCAAGGGACGACGAATGATAACGAAGAGGTGGCGCAACAATACCTTACCTTCCAAATCACGCCCACCAATGCCATGCTTGAGGTGGATGGTGAGATTTGGCCGGTCACTTGGGACGGCACGGCTCGAAAGCGCGTCAAGGAAGGAACGTATACCTATCTGGTGCAGGCTCCGAACTATGAGAGTGCAAAAGGGGAGGTGAACGTGGAAGATACTGCTGTTGTCGTTAGGGTGAGCCTGAAAACAATTCCATTGGTAAACAAGAAAACCAATCGCTGGGAAACCTTCATCACCCTTAACGGCTCTTACGAGCCGTTCTCGATGGGCTTTAGTGTGGGAATGGTGAAACGTTTCGGCTGGTTCGTCTCGGCCATGACCAACGGCAGCTTCACGGGCATGGGCAACCTCCCGCAAGCCGATGCCCAAGGCTTCCTTGACGACGGACATCTGCCCATGTACAACGGCACGAAGGCCACCGACCGCCTTTCCGTCATCGCTGGAGGCATGATGCGGGTGGTTGAACCGATTTATGTGCGTGTAGGTGTTGGCTATGGAGCGCACAACCTCTGCTGGCAGGACAAGGAACAGCTATGGTACAAGATAAAAGGATACAGTTTCCAAGGTGTGGATGTGTCGGCAGGCTTGCAGGCGCATTTGGGCGGTTTTGTGCTTTCGTTGGAGGCCGTGACCACCAATTTCCAGACCGTGGAGGGGAAAGTTGGAGTGGGGTATGGGTTTTAATGCTGAATGTTGAATGTTGAATGCTGAATGCTGAATGTTGAATGTAGAATTAGGAGTGAGGGGTGAGGAATATGGGAGTGAGGAATGTGTGTGGCTTATCTGTATTAATCCGCAGCGAAGCTGCAAAATTTCGACTTGATAATATCCGCAAAATCCGTGAAATCCGTAGTTAAATAAAATCTTGAATCTTAAATCTTTGAATCTTAAATCTATCTTGATATGAAAACCAAATCCTTACCCATGTTGCTCGTATGCGCTTTCGTGCTGGCTTTCGTCACCTGCAAGAAAGAGCCTGACCCGAACATCCAATCGTTTGAGCTGAGCAAGGAAGACCTGACTGTAGGCACCACCTCGGCGACGATTGAGGGCACCTATTCCTACGCAGGCGTGATTGACGGCATCAAGGTCTTCCTGGCAGAGAATGGTGCTGACAAGGGTGAGTTTGATGTGGAATTGGAAGGAAATGACTTCTCGGTGACAATGACTGGACTGAAACCCGCCACGGAATACCAATACCATTACGCCGTCGACTACGGTTTCTCGAAACCTTTCAATACGGAGACGAAGACCTTTACCACGCTTAGTTCGGAAAAACCGACGGTGAAAGCCTTGGAGGTGCAGAGAATCGACAGCACCACTTACCGCATCAAGTGCCAGGTGGTGGCTGATGGCGGCACTGAGGTGACCGAGAGAGGCATCTGTTGGAATACCTTCGGCGACCCGGTTCCTACCGACGACAGCCTCCGACGCTATGAAGGTGCCGCAGGCTTGTTGGAAGAATACCTAGTCCGCATGGAACATTTGGCTTCGGGTAAGAAATACTATGTACGCGCCTACGCGAAGAACGCGGCGGGCAAGACAGGCTGGAGTGAAGTGCTGGACTTTGAGACCGAAGCCCCAACAGGAACATCGGTTGAGATTGAACTAAGCTGCGACCCCGAGGATGGCGGCACAGTAATGGGCGGCGGCTCCTACGAGATAGGCACCCAATGCACCGCGACCGCCGAGGCCAATGCGGGCTACACCTTCGTGAACTGGACGGAGAACGGCAACCAAGTCTCTTCAGATGCGGCATATACTTTCACCGTGACGGTAGGCCGCAGTTTGGTGGCCAACTTCACGAAGCAGGCCTATGTCATCTACGCTGAGGTGGAACCCGAAAACAGCGGCACCGTGACTGGCGCAGGTGGCTACAACTACGGCCAAGAATGCACCTTGACCGCCACACCCAACACGGGTTACGATTTCCAGAAATGGACGAAAGGCGGCACTACGGTTTCCTCCAATGCCAGTTTCACCTTCCCTGTGACCGAAACGGCGACCTACAAGGCACATTTCAAGATAAAGAGCTATACCATTGGCGTTTCGGCCAATCCTGAAAATGGCGGTACGGTGGAAGGCGGCGGCAGCTACGACCATGGCCAAAACTGCACTGTGAAAGCCACACCTGCCGAGGGCTATGCCTTCACCAACTGGACCGATGACGGCGAGGTGGCTTCAGAGGATGCCGATTACACCTTCACCGTGACCAGTAACCGCACATTGGTAGCCAACTTCAAGGAATTGCAAGCCAACGAATACAGCATACAAGTGTCGGCCAACCCAACCGAGGGCGGCACGGTGACTGGCGGAGGCACTTACACGCAAGGTACGTCATGTACGGTCAGGGCAACGAAAAACACTGGCTACCGTTTCGTGAATTGGACAGAGAACGGCAACCATGTTTGGGATTTGGCGGAATACGAGTTTACAGTTGAGGGCAATCGTATTTTGGTGGCCAACTTTGAGGCAGAGGCACCCGCGGAATACACTATCAATGTGTCGGCCAATCCGAGCAATGGCGGCACGGTGACGGGTGGCGGCACTTACCAGCATGGCGATCAATGCACCGTTGAGGCAACAGCGAATGAGGGCTACACTTTCATCAACTGGACGACGGAGAATGGAGAAGAAGCATCGACCAGCGTCAGATACACCTTTATCGTAACCAGTGACCGTACATTGATGGCCAACTTCCAGGTGCAGAGCCATACGATTAGTGTCTCTGCTGACCCAGCAAGCGGGGGCACGGTAAACGGTGGTGGCACATACAACCACGGCGAAAGCTGCACGGTAAGTGCTACGGCCAACAACGGTTACACTTTCACCAACTGGACTGAAAACGGCAATGTGGTTTATGAAGGAGCTAATTATACCTTTATCGTTGAACACGACCGTACCTTGGTGGCGCACTTTGCCGAGCAAGCCCCCAACACCTATAATATCAATGTTTCCGCAAACCCAAGCAATGGAGGAACAGTTACAGGTGGTGGTACGTACAATCAGGGCGCATCTTGTACGGTTTCGGCTACGGCTGCAACAGATTATCGCTTTACAAGATGGACGGAGAACGGTAATCAAGTTTCCACACAAGCCGACTATAACTTCCCGGTGAACAGCAACCGCAACTTAGTGGCAGATTTCATTACCAGACCCACGGTGACGACCGCCCAAGTGACCAACATACAGCAGACCACAGCCACAGGCGGTGGCAACGTGACTAACAGCGGAGGAGCAACGGTGACCGAACGTGGCATCTGCTGGAGCACGAGCCAAAATCCGAGTCTTACCAATGGTAGCCATCAGCAAGCCAGCAGTGGGGGCACTGGCACCTTTACGGTACCTATGACAGGATTGACGCCAGGCACGACCTACTATGTACGGGCATACGCCATCAACAGCGAAGGTACCAGATATGGCAACCAGGAGAGCTTCCAAACGCAGCAATATTACACCATTACCGCATCGGCCAACCCTACTAATGGCGGCACAGCCACAGTTAGTGGTAATGGTAATTTCATCTACAACCAGGTGTGTACCTTGACTGCAACGCCAGCCAACGGCTACACCTTCAACAGGTGGACTAAAAACGGGGTTGAGGTTTCCACCCAAAACCCGTTCAGTTTCAATGTGACCGAATCGGGTAATTATGTTGCGCAGTTCCAAGTGAATGTTACCGTTCCGACAGTGATAACGACCGATCCTGTGACGAACATACAACAGACCACAGCCACAGGCGGCGGCAACGTGACTAGCAGCGGAGGAGCCACAGTGACCGCGCGAGGCGTGTGCTGGAGCACGAGCTCTAACCCGACCATAAACAACAGCCACACTACCGATGGCACGGGCACGGGCAATTTCACGAGCAGCATAACCGGCTTGACGGCAGGAACCCTCTATCATGTGCGTGCCTATGCCACCAACAGCGCAGGCACTGCATACGGTGATGATGTGCCTTTCACCACGCAGCAAGTGCCGACCTACACCATAACCGTTTCCGCCAACCCGACAAATGGTGGCACGGTAAGCGGCGGCGGCACATACAACCAAGGCGCATCATGCACGGTTCATGCCCAGGCCGCAACGAATTACCAATTTACCAACTGGACGGAAAGCGGTACTGTGGTTTCGACCCAAGCCAATTATACCTTTACCGTGAACAGCAACCGGACTTTGGTGGCGAACTTCACATACGTTCCTCCGACTTACACCATAACCGTTTCCGCCAACCCGAGCAACGGTGGTACGGTAAGCGGCGGAGGCCCATATCAGCAAGGCCAAACTTGTACTTTGACAGCCACAAACAACCCTGGCTTCACCTTCGATCATTGGACCAGAAACGGCACGACCATAGGCGGCGGCTCAACCATTAGTTTCACCGTGACGTCTAATGCGACTTATGTCGCCTATTTTATCTCCAACACTGGTGGCCATGAATACGTCGACCTCGGCCTGCCAAGCGGCTTGCTTTGGGCAACCTGCAACGTGGGTGCCACCAACCCTGAAGACTACGGCTACTACTTTGCATGGGGTGAGACGCAGCCCAAGAGCGATTACAGCTGGAGCACCTACCAGTACGGCGATGGCAGTACCTTCACCAAATACACAGGAAGCGATGGCTTGACTACTCTGCTACCTGAGGATGATGCAGCCACAGCCCAATGGGGCAGTGGCTGGAGGATGCCAACACAAGCGGAGTGGCAGGAGTTGCTAAGCAACACAACGAATGTATGGACGACGCAGAACGGCGTGAACGGAAGACTCTTCACCGCGACAAACGGCAACAGTCTCTTCCTGCCTGCCGCCGGCTACCGCAGTGGGTCGAGTCTCCTCAATGCAGGCTCGGGCGGCTACTACTGGTCGGGTTCGCTCTACACGGACTTTCCGGACAACGCGTTGGTCCTCCTCTTCTATTCGAGCGTTTGCAACATGTTCGGCGACTCCCGCTACTATGGTCGGTCTGTGCGTCCTGTCCGCTCCGCGTCCAAGAACTAACCCTTGTTCCGCCACGTGCATGACGGGCAAGGGCAAAAAAGTTGGCAGGCGGGGTGCGCACGGGAGTGCGCCGGCGGCCCACTGCGGTACCGACATTCCGCGCAAATTTTTAGGCATACCCCGTTCTCCCGAATTTGCAATTTGGGAGACAAGAATATCAGCATTTGCAATGCGGAAAAACAATGATATGCGGCTGCCGTGGTACGACAGCCCTACAGCCCAACGGTGGTGTTGTAGGGCTGTCACACCGTGGCAGCCGCATGATTAATGGGAAATTGACTGCGTCGAAATGCTCAGCATTAACTACGTTGAATCTTCGATTTCGATGAAATCAATCTTCGATTTCGTGGGGGATTTATGGTGGTTTGTGTTTGTTATGTTTGGTGTTGGGCGGCTGGATAAACAGAATTGAATATAAGCATTTGCAATGCGGAACAAAAAAAACAGAGTATTGTAGAGAAATTGTTGTAATTTTGAGGCGAAAAAAGAAATGAAATGAAGTATTCGGATTTTGAGGAAGCCATGTCGCCCGAAAGGATGCGGAAATATGTGCAAGCATGTTCTGGCGATACGAAACGAGCTATGACGCTCTATCGTTACAATTTGAAGCTTTCGCAGGAAATGTTTACATTTGTCAGTTGCTTTGAAGTGGCGCTGCGTAATCGTATTGACAAGCAGATGACCGCACAATTTGGTGGTGACTGGCTGCGTGATGCCATTTTGCCGAATGGGGCTCTTTATTATGACCACCGAGTGGACAAAACGCGCAAAATCATAGAGAAAGCATATAATGAATTGATGCGTAGTAACGCTTACTCCCATTCAAAACTACTTTCCGAAATGGAGTTTGGTGTTTGGAAATACATGTTTTCAAATGTGGTATATGCATTGATGGGTCAAATTCTTTTGCGTATTTTCCCGAACAAACCTATATCGTCTCGACAACAACAGTATGATAATTCCTATATTTTTCAGGAGCTGGACTATATCAACAAATTACGAAACAGAATAGCACACCATGAGCCGATTTGCTTCAGTCGTCCTACTGCCACCATCGACACTTCTTATGCACTCAATCAATATAATCGGATGATGAAATTGTTCCAATGGATGGACTTGGATGGAGTATCACTGATGTTTGGGCTTGACCATGTGAATGATGCCTGTTCAAAAATTATGTGCTTGTAAACTGTTTTAAAAAAATCTGTCTTGAAAAGTTGCGAGATTCAAAAATAACATCTATCTTTGCATCGTTGATTCCCGGCAGCCTCTGATTCGTCAAGCTGTCGGGTCTGTTTTATAATGTAATTGCAAGTTTAGGAAAATCCCATTCTCCCGAATTTGCAATTTCGGGAGGCGAGAATATCAGCATTTGCAATGCGAAAAAACAACGATATGCGGCATCCGTGGTACGACAGCCATACAGGGTTGTAGGACTATAACACCATGGCAGCCGCAGGATTAATGGGAAATTGACTGCGTCGAAATGCTCAGCATTAACTACGTTGAATCTTCGATTTCGATGAAATCAATCTTCGATTTCGTGGGGGAATTTATGGCGGTTTGTGTTGATTAATCAGTTCCTTTTCTTGTGCTTCAGACAGAATCCGAAACCTACCCTGAATTCGACCACTTTCTTGTAGTTGGTAAGTACCTCCTGAACAGGAATCAGTGCGTCAGCGTTGATTACGAAGTTGTAGATGCAGCACTGCAATCCTAAGGAGCCTTCGAAGTCTTGCCAACTGACTGGGTTGATGATTACCCAGGAGTCTTCAGTGTTTTTCCAGGCACTGCGTCGGAGTCCATAACCGGCACCAATTCTTAGGTAAACGGGTCCGGCTATTTTCAAGGCTACACCGAAAAGTGCCGAGGCTCGGATGAGCGTCCTTTCCCCAGTATAGGAATTTGATTGTCCGTAGATGGCATTGCCCGCTTCATCTGCCATTAAATAGGCATTGAGCACAGAGTAGTCTTGGTTGTATAATTGGCTGATCATGTCAGTGTTCGTCATGAGGCTCAAATACCATCCAGCCTGACCGCCTTTGCAAATGTCACCAATGTTGAGGCCATAAACGGTTTTGCCCCCTTTGTTGAGAAAACCAAGATTGCCAGTGAAGAAAAAGGCTCCGTCTGATAGAAAAGATGTTGGGCTTTGGGTATGGGTCTCGATGTTGATGTTGCCGATGGGATTGTCCCTGGATATGAAGATGTCTTGTTCGCCAACAGCCCATCCATGCTCGGCTCTAAGCGTATGTTGCCCGTTTAGGATATACACAGCGTTGGGCGCACGGCATATATAATCATTGTCGACGTATAGCTTAGCCCTACGGTCACCCGATTCAACGTTTACGGTTTGGCCAAACGAGAAATCGAAGGTCGGCTCCAGGTTGTCGGGTGTCAAGGTGATTTCTCCCTCTTCGCTACTTTGTCCTAGACGAGATAAGAGAACAGAATAAGTACCATAAGGTCTCTCGATGGTCACAGGAGTTTCGCCAACAAAAACGCTGTCGATAAAGACCCGGTCACCTTCCTGGTCTGAAATGATTGTGGCAAAACATGAATGACTCAGGCTGAACAGATAAGGCGTCTCTTTTTCTTCCTCCACATTGACTTCTTGAATGAGGGGGGTGTAGTTGGCGGCGGATAACTCGATTCTGTGGGAGCCCACCGACAAATTGCCAAGAGTTACCGGGGTGAGTCCATAGTCGATGCTGTCGATGCTGATGGTTGCTTGTGGAATGGAATTGATGGTGAGTTTACCAGTAATGGGATAGAACCGTGTGGGTTTGGCAATGAATGAAGAGTCCGTCTCGAAATCAAGATTGTCAGTGAAATTGTGTGTTTTTTCATAATTCCAACAAAGTTCATCGGCTCTATTGATGCTCATAAAATGCTCCTTGACTTCTATTTGGCTCAATGCCTTGATGGTGTCGCCAGCTTTCAAGGTTACTTCGTGAAAGCCTTGAGGTAGTTTTTCGCTTTTGTAAGGCACTTTTCCTTTCAGTACCCCGTCTAAATAAACACTTAGCTCTTCACTTTCATCTATTTTATAGTCTTCACGGATTTCCATGTATCCGTATGCAGGGTCAAGGTTGATGAATAAGGTATCGGTTTTCCCTTTGGCAAGATCGATGGTTCCTTCCGTAGGATGGAATAGGGGATGTTCCACTTTCCAATTATTGGCGCCGGGGTGGGTGGGTACGGTTCTGTTTCCTGTGCCAACGAGGGAGTCACCATTAAGGTAAATGACAGCATCGTTTGGAGTGGGGATGAAGACGATTTTGCACGATCCGTAGCCCCTGTTACTCGTAGATTCAGTAGGAGGAGGGGTGACTTGTCTTGTTCCCACAACGGTGATTCGGTAGGTTTTGAGACTCTCTATTTCGTCAGGAAGATAATCAGGGAAGTAGATGTCAAGGACTCCTAAATTGCTATGTATGGTCAAATAGGTGATTCCTGGCGAAACCCAAAGCATCCATAGACTGCTTTCGATTCTCTTTTCTGGGATAAAGGATCCCAAATCGGAAGTGAATTCGAATGAGCTGCGGTCTTCTACCGAGATGTTCTGGGTGGCGATTTGCAAAACTGCACATTTCCGTCCGCTGTTCGGCTTTTCCGTCCGCTGTTCGAGTTGTGCCTTCAGTACATCTGGAAGGTACTCAATACTCTGGACTTTATAGTCTTGGGCAAATAAGGTAACGGATGCTGCAAGAAGAAACAGGTTGATAAGTAAAAGTTTTTTCATAACTAGTATGATTTGTCGGAATAATCAAAAACGGAAATTTCTAAGACTGATAAGTTTCTTGAGGGGCAGTTTGTCTTCCTGCCATGCCCTTACGTGGATGACTGGTAGTTCCTCTCTCAGGTCGACCAACAGGAACAAATAACCCTCATCGCTGTAATTGCTGGAATAGTATTCTTGCCGTAATCTAATGCCGAAAATATCCTTTAGGCTCGAGGCTTGGGTGAAATCGGTTTCGGTGAAATTCAGGTTGATATATTCTTTGTTGCCGAAGTGTCGGCGCAATTTGGCCATGTATTGTGACTTGGAAAGCGTGTCCAAATGGATTTGATTCTTATACTTTATCCCATCGCCGTCTATTTTCTTCATCACTTTGTAGCCAGAGATGATGAGGGCATTGTCGGAGAAGATTTGCTCGAGATAATCGAAACGTTTCAAAGCGTATGCCGTTTGGTAGTCTTCCATAAAGGTTAGCAGGGTGATTTTGGAATCACGGCTCCAATCTTCGTTGTCCATGATATCGTGTTGGGCAATGTCCGTCAAGGTGAAGGCCAACGACTCGATTTGGTCTTCCTTGTTGAAACGGAATGTGACATTTTCCACAAATTGCTTGTTGTTCTTGAACTTGAATTGCATGGTAATGCTGCGGCAGATGATCAAGTCGCCGAAGTCGATAAAGTCATAACGGTAAGGGGTTTCGATGATGGAAGCATTACCATAGCGAATCAGTTTGTCGAAGCAGTCGAAGCCGTTTTCCGTGAAATAAGGTTTCACCGAATTGTATTTGTTGTTTCTTATGGCATCTTCGATGTCAATCATGATGTCGGTGAGATGGTCGAAGCGTGAAATGTCTTGTTCTTTGACAGACTGGATGGGGTCGGTTTCCTCTTCAAATGTGGCGATTTCACCATCGAATTCTACTTTTGGAGTCGTTTCAAGATGACATTCAACGGTTTTGTCAGCAGAGGATATGGATAAAGTTTTGATAGTCTTGCTTTCCAATGCTTCCCTCACTACGGGATCCAGCTCGTTGATGTCGAAGGCATAGATGCAAGATAGTTGGATATTATTAAGGTCGCGCCTTAGTTCTGCAATGCTTATGCCATCGCGTACATGAGCGCCGTTGACATACTTGTTTCCATCGTTGTATTTGAAATCCAGGCCATCCAATTTTTTGAGGACGTTGTCGCTTGTGTGGTAATAGAATCCCAATTGTTTCTTGTAAATTGTAGGGTTCTTGCCTAAATTATCCTCATCTTCGCATATTATTGAGATGTTGTGCAAGGTTTCGTCAAGGAGTTGGATGAACACGACATCAGCGGGCTGTTCACCGTCTCTATCAATGGTGGCTTGAGTGCCTGATGAAATGATGTATCCGGAATAGAAAAACTTCAGTGCATTGCCAATGCGTAGTTTTTCCAAGGAATTCAAACCTTGTGTATAGTAGAAATTGACATTGTTGTCAAGCTTTTTTTTCCTTTCGAGTGCTTCTTCGATTTCTGCTTGTTTCAGGTCTTCGACGATTTTTGATGCTCTTTCGGCACTGATGTAGACAAATGCCGTATATTTATTGGTCTTTTTCGTTGGCTTGCCAACCATAAGGGATTGATAGCCTGACATGCTGACATCAGAGATTGTATTGGTTACATTGGAAAAGGTTATGGAACTGGTGATTTCGCCATTAAGGTTTTCTTCCTTCATGACCATTGTGCTTTCACTTTGCACATTTGTCATTATCTGTCGTGCCAACATGCCTAATGCCTTGTCAATGGCCTTTTCGTATGACTCAGCTTTGGCAGTTTCATGAAGATAATGCTCTGAGTCATTGATGATTTTATCCATGGTTTTGAGATTGGCTTCAATGTTATCTATGTCTTGGGCGTAAGCAATTGAGCCAAACAATAGGAAAATAAAAGATAAAACTAGTTTTACCGTTTTCATATCACGACGCATTGATAAAATTTTTTGCAAAAGTACGAAATTCAATTAGACGATTGCGATTGTGTTGAACATTTAATTTGTCAAACTCAACCAATAGAGGCTCCTTGAAGAAAAAACTAGTCCGATGTTTTTTGATTTTTTTTGCAGCCAAGCAAAATGCCAGCCACTTTATCCATGGTAATCAAATTCCTGGTGCCAGCTTGGATAGGCTTCCATAGTCCTGAAAGGACGACCCTACCTCACCCCGATATGTAATGTCGGGTATTTATAATAAGGTGGGCAGATTCCTAGGTGCCGCCGCCATAGCTGCCCGCCTTCGTACTAGCCCTCGTCGGCATGACATGGCTGCTGTAATGCACAAGAGAGCAATCTCTAACCGAACCAATCCGAAGAATCCGAAGGGCTTCGGCATGGTTCGGGTCTATTCGGTTAGAGAAAGAAAAACCTAAAGGCATGACATGGCTGCTTCGCTATTGGATTCGCATTTTCTTGCTCTGCCTCTTCGGCTTCATGGGCATTGTGCGCGAAGAGGAGTTCTGAAGATTACCTCTTCACCACTTTTTCAACTTTCACTCCTTCATCTGAGAGAGCCCTCAGCAGATAAAGGCCTTGAGGCATGCTCTCCATGTCAATCACCAGTCCATCGCCAGTAATGTCACTGTCGAAAACGGTGGCTCCCGTGATGGAAATGAGGCTGACGTGGCGCAGCCCTTCACCCTGCAAAATGAGCTGGTCGCTGACGGGGTTGGGATAGGCTATAAAGGTATCATCTTGTGCAGATGCCTCATCTATGCCTACACTCGGGCCGAGATAGATGGTGTTGGAGAGCTCGGTCTCGCGCCCCTGCCAGATAGCTGTGACGTTGTATCTCTGGTTCTCAGTGGTGTTGTAGCTGGCTTGCGTGGCCATGAGGTTCTCGTAGCCTAGATACAACTGCTCGTCGCCGCCTTCCTCCGGACCCCAATAGACGTTATAGGTGAAGTCGCTGCCGCCGTCGATGGGGCTGGTATAGGCACACAGCAACCAAGAACGGTGCAGTCCGGCATCAACAGCGGGTTTCCATGTGGAACCTTGTTTGACTAAGCAGCTGTTGCTCTCGCCGACATAGTTGCAGCAGGGGATGGGCTTGTTGACACCCGAGGTAGAGACGCAAATCCACAGAGGGAGTGTGGGATCGAACTCGACGGGCTCGTCCAAGGCGAACTTCACGAAGCTATGGCTGGCTTCCATGTCGTGTCCCTGTTCGTAAAGGGTTGTGCTGTTGTTAGGCGTCTCGCCATTGTAAATGGTAAAGGTGTAATGCCCTGAGGAACAGTCGAACATCTCGAGATGTGTGAGCGGATGGCCGGCAAAATGAGTCAAGAGGTTGGGCTCAATCTTGATGCCCCATTTGCCTGTCGCAACATTTTCGATGAACTGGTTGTCGTCATAGGCCAACATGCCTTGTCCGACGGACTCGGGTGCTTCCCAGTTGAGTTCAACATGGCCGTCGGCGTAGGTGCCTTCAAGGTTTTGCGGCGGTTCGCAATAGTAGTTCATCGCAGTGGCAAAGACTACATTGTCGGGGTTCCATGTGGAATTGTCTCCGATGGTGGTTTCCACATGGTAGTTATGGGTGCCCGAACGCATGAACTTGTCATCGAGATAGCCGTAACTTTCTTGTGAAGCTATCTTTCTGCCGTCGCGATAGATGTCGAAACTACGGTTTTCAGTAGGCATGGACCATTTGAGTTGGATGCTCTGGCCATCGGAGCTGGCGGTCAGATGCTTCGGGGCAATCAAGCCTAAGCCAGAGTCGGCTACGGTATAGGTGGCGATGCAGCCCGAAGCGGGTGCTTCAGTCTCAAAAATGGTTTCTTCTCCCGACTCGTTCAGCCGTGAAGCCCTCACTTGTATGCCTTGACTTTCTGGGTCGAAACCGGCATTCCAGTTGAAAGTGACTTCAGCATTGGCGGGTACATACAATTCGGCCTCGGTTTGCTTGCCTTCATAGATAGTGAGACGTTGTACCTTCATCTCGGGGATGTTGAAGCTCGCTTCCAATTCACCGCCTTTGGTGCCAAAGGGAGAATCGGAAGTGATGGCGAGATGGAGGGTTTCGTAGTTGCCCAAAATGACCCATTGTTCGGCATAGTCTGACAATGTGTCGCCCTGATACGAGACCACACTATAGGTGTGATAGCCTGCATCCTCCTCGGAATAGGGATAAATCCAACATGTATCCGTGAGTTGAGCGGCCACTTCAACGCCATCGCAATAGACCTTGTAGCCATTCGCATCGGGCATGGCATCCCACGACAACTCCACTTGATGCGACAGGCTGTTGACATGGGCAATGAAATGGGTCGGTGCGGGTAAGTGGTTCAGTGGGCCGTAGGTGAAACTCATGCTGTTACCTCTTGTGCTGATGTTGTAGATGGAACCTTGCCAGTCGATAGGCTGTCCGTTAGTGAGGAATAATCCAGGATTTGTGCGTTGACTGAATTCTGTTCTATAACGTTCGGCACAGAAGTTGGCGTGGTCGAGGTCACCGGCAAAGTATGCATTGCCTTCGGGACGGAAAAGGTAGACTTCATCGAATTGGTCGTAGCCGTTATAGCCCGCATTACCGTCGAAACGGGTATCAATGCGGTAAATCAGCAATCCGCCATCGGGTATATGAGAGTCAAACAAGTCACGGTCGTTGCGGTATTCGATGCAGAGATACTGGTCGTTGGTAAGCTGAATCATATAGGCATTTTGGCGGTTGCCTTCCCATGAGTCGGCTTCCAACTCGTAGGTGCCGTAGGCATCGATGATGGGAATGTCATCGATCCAGTTGCCGTACTTGTGTTTCATGTAGGCACCAATCTGTTGCGGAGGCTCGGCGGTGCCGCACATCAGATCCCAGGGACCTACTGGGTCAGGACCATCGCTATAATGGTACAAGTCAGGCGCGCCCAAGGAATGGTTCATCTCATGGCAGAGTGTGCTGACGTTGAAATAGCCTCCGATTTCTAGTTGGAAGTTGAAGTCGAAAACACGCAGCCCGTTCAGCCAAACTTCTCTGTCGAAGATACTCCAACGATGGGGCCAGAGCAATGATGCCCATTCGCCGGGCTGACCCTTGATGACAAACACCACATTGTCGACCATGCCGTCATCGTTGTAGTCGAGGTCGAGGGTGTCGGGCACTTGGTCGGCCACATAGTAGATGGCGCGCTCTAACAAGGAGAACTCGCGTTCGGCGTTTTCACCTTCCTGATAACCCAAGGGATTGGTCACGGGGTCGAAAGGCATGTAGTATTCTTTCGGATAGTCGTCCTCGTAGGAAAGGATGGTCTCGCCGTCGGGTTCGGGGTAGCAATAGGAGCGGATGTCGAGTTGGTTATAGGAAGCATGATGGAAATAGTTGCGCAGCGAGATGGACTCGTAGTTCGAGGCATTGAACATCGAGTCGACGGTCGAAAAATGCGTGCTGTGATAAGTGTCGCCCGCAAAACGGATGAAGACGACCAAATTGTTGTAAATGCCATGGTTGATCTCACGGTTATTGGGCCGTTTGATGGGCCTGATGTGTTGCTCGCGCTCATGACGACGCTGCTGATAGGCTTTTTCGGAAATCTTCACGTAAGGTTGAAGCCCGACCTTGGCAGGGTCAACGCTGTTGACGCGGTATGTGGAGGCGACCACTTCACCTTTACTGTCATGAATCGCATAGCAGTAGTAGCCGTCTTTGTCTTTCGCGAAGGTGAAGCCATTGGCATCATGCACATAGTTGTAGAACTCATCGCCCGAGGCAAAGCATTCGATGACCTGACCATCGGGTTGGGTGAGGCGAACAGGGATGTTTTTTAGAGGAGCGGCAAAAGCCCATTGGAAAGCGCCCAAAAATAGGGCGAGTAGTAATGTTAGTTTTTTCATATTTTAGTATGTGTTCAAGTAATTGTTTAAGATTAAACTTTGTATATGCGAGTGTATCAAAAGATTCCCTTGCGGGAATGGAGTTAAGCCATGGTTTATCAAGCGGCGGCATGAACAAATTAGCAGGTTGTAAGCTCTAAAAGCCGCCGCGTATTGATTGATGATAACATTCCATTCCCTGTAAGGGAATCTCAATAGTCTTTTACTTCAAATCAATAAACGGCACTGAGTTACCGAGCATGTATTGAGGCATCTTGCCATCCCATTTCTGCACGGCCTCGTAGTTCACCAGTTTGGGGTTGCTCTCCAAGGCAGCCGCTTTGATGCTCATGGCCTCGGCCTCGGCTTGTGCCTTGATTTTGGTCTGCTTGGCCTGCTCTTCCACTTGGATGGTGACGTTCTTGGCCTTCAAGGCGTTCTGTTCGGCCACCTGTTTCTCCTTGATGGCGGTCTCGAAGTCGTCGTCGAAGTCGATGTTGGTGATTTGGAATTGAATATTCATGAAATAGTTGCTGTCAAGAGCCTCTCTGAGAGAAATCTCGATCTCGCGTCGTACGGCGTCCCGGTTTTCAACGATTTCTGTTGCCGCAAAATTACCAAAGCTTTGTTTCATGGCCGAGCGGATGAAGGGAACCACGATACGGTTGTGGTAGTCGTCGCCGACGTTCTTCATCAGCTTGCTGACGTTTTCGCGCACGAGGTCGTAGTTGATGGTGTATTCCACCTCCGAAGTTTGCACGTCGCGGGTGTAGCTGTTTTCCTTGCCGTCAAACTTCTTCTGCTGTACATTCACGCGCTTGATGGTTTGGATAAACGGGATCTTCATGTGAAGGCCGTCCCCAATGACTTCGTCACTCATCTTGCCGAAGGTGGCGAGCACACCGCGTTCCGACGAACGGATGGTGTAGAAAGAGGAGAAGAACACGAGGATGGCGAAGAGTCCCACAATACCCCAAAGGATGTAACGTCCGATTTTCTTTTTGTTGGGGTTGATGTTAATGTTAGTGTACGGTTGATTCATTTTGCTGTTGTTTTAAGTTTGGGCAAAAATACATATTTTTCGGAAATGTGTTCGCTTTTTTCGGAAATAGAAATGTTGTAATCGGAAATCATAACGCGTTGGAAATCAAAGTGCAGGTTTTCCTAAAGTTTGTAATGCCCCAAAAACTATGATTTTGAGTGAAAATTTGCCATATTTTTGCAGCCGAAAGTTTTAAACGTTATCAATTATGCAAACGAAGAAGCAATTTTTCAGAAAAGTGGCGACTCCGGCAGTTTTCGGGGTGATGTTGCTGCTGCTTACGGCCTGCCCACGCAAAAAGCCCTCCTATATTGATTTGGGGTGCATCCCCGAACAGTATCTGGCCACCGTGCCTTACCAAAACGGCGACGTGTTTCGTATGCAGCACGAAACAAGTAAGGTCATCATCGACTTTGAGGTGGAACGCCATCGACACAAAACTTCAAGCGAGGGCTACGGCACCGTGCCAACACGTTTCGAGCCTGCTCCTGACTATTATTATGAGTATGAAGTGGACATGACTACTTGTAAACCCAAGTATCCGGTTTTCGACCTGAGCATTTCTTTATCAAATGCTTACATGCTAAATGAAGAGGAAATGCAGTCTTGGTATAAAAAGGCTGACATTTTTGCTGTCGGCAGTGCAAAAGTGCCTTTCGTCGGCGATGACCATTCCGATTGTGAAATCATTGATTCATTGGAAGTTAATGGTCGTTATTACAAGGATGTTTTCAAGTTGAAAACAGACTATTATAATTATGATGACGAATTGATTCATGCCGAAACCATTTTCTACAACTATGAAAACGGTTTTGTGGGAATTGTGATGTCTAACGGTGAAAAATACATGCTTTATGAAGACTAAATTTTTGATTATCTTGGCTTTGGCCTTTGTGACGGCCTCATGCACGAAGCCAACCCAATCTTACTATGTGCAAGATTCCAACCGCGCGTGGTTTGCCGACACAGCCAACCTCAAGTTCACCATGCGCGACAACAACGGTGTTTCGCAGTCGTTTTCATTTGCGGATATTGACCAATACATGTCGGAACAGGAAAGCTATTTTATGGGTATATATGTGAAAGGCTTTGAATTCGAGCATGTTTACCAAAGCGGCTTCTCCTCTTTTTCCACGTTGAATATGAGCGTTAGCTTGACCGCAGACCATCTTGAGGACGAGCCGGAAGGCACTGACGATTTCAGGATGGATCTCGGCCCGGCGCATTACACTATGCGCATCGATGGAAACAAGTTTTATTCGAGGTGTTGCTACGAGTACAGCAATGACAGCGAGATGGAATTCATGGCTGAATACCTCGACAAATACGATGTGCACGATGTGGAATATCAAGGTGTGATGCACCTCAAACTCATTGACGCTGCTTATCCGCAAACCAAAAACTTCCCGACGGAAGTCTATTACGCCAAGCATTACGGCCTGATTCAATGCACCATGGACGACAAACTGACTTTGTATCGCTTGCCAGATTGAATTTAAAACACGAATTATCAAGAATTTATCATAAATTATTCGGAAATTGGATTTTTGCAATTGACTTTGTCGAAATCTCCGATTAGGCGGAGCCAATCTTCGATTTCGTGTCCAATTTATGACAATTCGTGTTAAAAATCGAGCGGAGAATTTCTCCGCTTTTTGTGTTGATGTAAGGGGAATTTGTTTATCTTTGCCTTTTCATACTAACACGAAAACAAAATACTTAAATCAATGGATAACAGACTATTAGATAACAAACTCCCGTATTTGGTGGCCGACATGAACCTGGCCGCTTGGGGACGCAAGGAAATTGAAGTATCGGAACACGAAATGCCCGGCCTGATGTCGCTGCGCAAGAAATACGGCGACACGAAGCCGCTGAAAGGTGCCAAGATCATGGGCTCACTGCACATGACCATCCAAACGGCCTGCCTGATTGAGACTTTGGTCAAGTTGGGTGCCACGGTGCGTTGGTGCTCGTGCAACATCTATTCCACGCAAGACCATGCTGCAGCTGCCATCGCTGAGACGGGTACCTCCGTCTTCGCTTGGAAAGGCGAGACGCTCGAAGACTATTGGTGGTGCACCAAACGTGCCATCACTTTCCCCGACGGCACGGGTCCAGACTTGATTGTGGATGACGGCGGCGATGCCACCTTGCTGATTCACAAGGGCTACGCTTGTGAAAACGATCCTAAACTCCTTGACGCACCCACGGGTAGCGAAGAAGAAAGGGCATTGATGAGCGTCATCAAAGCCACCTATAAAGAGAATCCCACCTTCTGGCATACCGTTGTGGCAGGCTGGAAGGGCGTCTCGGAAGAGACCACCACGGGCGTACACCGTCTGTATCAGATGCACGAGCGCGGCGAGTTGCTGGTGCCCGCCATCAACGTGAACGACTCGGTGACCAAGTCGAAGTTCGACAACCTCTATGGCTGCCGTGAGTCGTTGGCCGACGGCATCAAGCGCGCCACCGACGTGATGATTGCAGGTAAGGTGGTTGTGGTGTGCGGTTACGGCGAAGTGGGCAAGGGCTGCTCACACTCCATGAAGAGCTATGGTGCCCGCGTGCTTGTCACCGAAATCGACCCCATCTGTGCCTTGCAAGCCGCTATGGAAGGCTTCGAGGTCACGACGATGGAAGAGGCAGTCAAGGAAGGCAACATTTTTGTCACCACCACGGGCAACTGCGATGTCATCACATTGGAGCACATTCTGAAGATGAAAGACCAGGCTATCGTGTGCAACATCGGCCACTTCGACAACGAAATCCAAGTTGATCGCCTCGAAAAGACCGAGCACTTGAAGGAGAAAATCAACATCAAGCCTCAGGTCGACAAATATGTCTTCGACGACGGTCACTGCATCTTCCTGCTGGCTTCAGGTCGTTTGGTCAACCTCGGCTGCGCCACGGGTCATGCCAGTTTCGTGATGAGCAACTCGTTCACCAACCAGACCTTGGCTCAGATGGACCTTTGGGAGAAGCGCGGCCAATATAAAGTAGGTGTTTACTGCTTGCCTAAGTATTTGGACGAGGAAGTGGCTCGCCTGCACCTTGAGAAGATTGGCGTGAAGCTCACCAAGCTCACGCAGAAGCAGGCCGACTATATCGGCGTGCCCGTCGAGGGACCCTACAAGTCGGACATCTACCGCTATTAAGATGCCGCTATGAAAATTGCGGTAAATACGCGTTTGTTGCTGAAAAACAAGTTGGAAGGCATCGGCTGGGTGGCCTATGAGACCTTGAGTCGCATGGTCAAAGACCATCCCGAGGTGGAGTTCTACTTCATCTTCGACCGAGAGCCCGACCCGATGTTCATCTTTGGCGACAATGTGAAACCCATAGTGCTGTTCCCGCAGGCACGACACCCATTCCTGTTCATTTGGTTCTTCGAGTTTTCGGTGACCAAGGCCTTGAAGAAGATCAAGCCCGACTTGTTCTTCTCGCCCGACGGCTACTTGAGTCTTCGCTCTGATGTGCCACAAGTGGCACAGTTCCATGACCTTAACTTTGAGCATTTTCCGAAAGACATGCCGAAAATCCATCTTTGGCATTACAAGAAATACTTTCCAAAGTTTGCCCGCAAAGCCAAGCGCATTGTGACGGTTTCGGAGTTCTCGAAGCAGGACATCGTGGATTGCTATGGTGTTGATTCTCAAAAGATAGATGTTGCCTATAATGGAGTGAATGAGATCTTTAAGCCTTTGCCAGAGACCGAAATCATGGAGATTCGTGGCAAGTATAGTGGAGGCTTCCCTTATTTCATGTTTGTGGGTTCGCTGCATCCTCGTAAGAATCTTGCCAGGCTGTTCTCGGCCTTTGACCGATTCAAGTCGTACAACCGAAACGATGTGAAGTTGGTGATTGTAGGGGAAAAACGCTGGTGGACGGAGCCGATACAGAGGGCTTATGATGCTATGAGCTGCAAGGACGATGTGGTTTTTGTGGGGCGCTTGAGTGCCGAGGACTTGCATCGAGTGACTGCCGCTGCGTTGGCTTCGGTGTATGTCTCTTATTTTGAAGGTTTTGGCATTCCCATTTTGGAGGCCTTCAAGTGCGATACGCCAGTCATCACCTCAAATGTGACCTCTATGCCGGAGGTGGCCAAGGATGCTGCCTTGTTGGTGGATCCGTTCAATGAGGATTCGATTGCCAAGGCAATGATCAAAGTGTTGGATGATAAGGTTCGTGAGAGACTGATTGAAAAAGGCCGCGAACGTGCCAAGGACTTCTCTTGGGACAAAGCTGCTGAAGACATTTGGAATTCATTAATTAAAGCAATAAACGAATAAAATATGGCAAAAATCATAATGTATCCTGGCGAAGCCAAGAAAGATGCGATTGATTGGAAAGAGGTTCAAGGACAACATATCACCGCAGTGAGACGCAACATATTGGTGCTTGGCTCGGGTGGCCGCGAACATGCCTTGGCATGGAAACTGGCCCAAAGCGAAGGTGCCCATGTTTTCATCGCTCCTGGCAATGCAGGTACGGCACAAGTGGGTGTCAATGTAAACATAAAACTTTCTGATTTTGAAGCGATAAAGGATTTTTGCATCAAGCAAGAGATTAACCTCGTTGTGGTGGGTCCTGAGCAGCCTTTGGTGGATGGCATTGTCGATTTCTTCAAAGGTGATGCCGACCTGAAAGCTGTGAAGATCATCGGTCCCGACAAGCGTGGTGCCCAACTGGAAGGCAGTAAGGCTTTCGCCAAAGACTTTATGGAGAAGTATGGCGTGCCGACAGCGAAGTGCTTCAAAGTCAATAAAGATAATCTCAATGAAGGTCTCAAGTTCCTCGAAAGCGTGAAAGCCCCATACGTGCTGAAAGCCGATGGTCTGGCTGCAGGTAAGGGTGTGTTGATCCTGAACGACTTGCAGGAAGCCAAGGATGAGTTGGGCAAGATGCTCGACGGCAAATTCGGTGCCGCTTCGGCCACGGTGGTCATCGAGGAGTTCCTGAAAGGCATCGAGGTGTCGGTATTTGTGCTGACCGACGGCGAGCATTATGTGCTGTTGCCTGAGGCCAAGGACTATAAGCGTATCGGCGATGGCGACCAGGGCTTGAACACAGGTGGCATGGGTGCTGTATCACCAGTTCCGTTCTGCACACCCGAGTTCTTGAACAGGGTAGAAGAGCGCATCGTGAAACCTACTTTAAAGGGTTTGAAAGCCGAAGGAATCGACTATAAAGGCTTCATTTTCTTGGGCTTGATGAACGATGGAGGCAATCCTTATGTTATTGAATACAATGTTCGTATGGGCGACCCCGAGACCGAAGCCGTGATGACTCGTATCGAGGGCGACTTCGCCGACTTGCTCATGGCTTGCGCCAATGGTCGCCTGAACGAGGTGCATTACGCCAAGAGTGATAAGACTGCTGTCACGGTGATGATGGTGTCGGGAGGTTACCCAGAATCTTACAAGAAAGGTATGAAAATGAGTGGATTGGACACCCTGAAAGATGTGGTTGCCTTCCATGCTGGCACGGCATTTGATGCCGAAAACAATGTGGTTACGGCAGGCGGTCGTGTCATCGCAGTGACGGCCCACGGCGATTCGATTGAAGAGGCGAGGGGCATCGCCTACCGCGAGGTGGAAAAGATTCATTTCGAAGGCGTTAACTACCGCCACGATATTGGAATTGATTTGATGAGAATGCAATGATAAAGTTTTTCAGACAGAGCTATGCCGTTCAGTATGTGGTGGTTGCCTTATTGGCGATTGCCCTCTGGTTTCCTGCGTTTGTGTCGGGAAAGGCCATCGTGGGCTTGGATGAGCCGGTCACGCCGCTCTTCAACCTTGTGGACAAGCTGTTGCACGGTTCAGCTATTGCACAACATGCTGTTGCTTTTGTGCTGTTGGTGCTTGGCACCTTGGTTTTCAACTCCGTCATGGTGAAAAACCAGATTGTCGGCAAGGTGAGTTCGATGGGCGCCTTCGTTTTCGTCCTGTTGATGAGCCTCTCTGTGACTCAGACCAACTTTTATCCCTTTGCCTTTTCAGTATTATTCATCTTATTGTCAATCAGTAATTTGTATGACACCTATCTGTTGCCCAATCCTGAGATGAAGTTGCTGAAGTCAGGTGCTTTCATCGCTTTGGCTTCCCTATGCTATTTCCCTTCTATCTTGTTGTTGCTATGGGCAATCATCGTACTTCCCATTGCGAAGAAAGGCTCGTTGCGCTTGCAACTGATACCGCTTTTTGGGTTCCTGTTTGTCTACTTCGTGTATTTTGTCTGTGTGTTCCTCTTTGGCGACTTCGGTGCCTTGTTGCAGGGATATAAGGACTATTTTACCTCTTTCCATTTCACTGTGGAAGGATTTAACTTGCTGAATATCATCTTGTTGTCCGTTCTAATTGTTTCGACCGTGATAATGTTCCTTGGCAATAATTCTGGCTTTGAGAAGACGGTTGCTGTGCGCACCAAGATTTCAATGACGTTCATCCTTGCCATTTTCGCCTTGCTGACCTTGTTCTTGGGAGGCAATGTGTTGATGAACGGTTTGGTTTTCATCGTCTTGTCCATCCTTGTGTCGTACGCTTTTTCCTATATGAGCAACACGGGTTGGGCCAATCTGTTTCTGACGCTGTTTATCCTCTTGGTCTTTGCCAATCAGTATTACTTTAAATGGCTCTAAACCATGGGACTGTTGACGCATTATTCGGATAAGATTGAAGCAGGTTGCGATGAGGCTGGCCGTGGCTGTTTGGCAGGTCCGGTGGTGGCCGCTGCTGTCATTTTGAAGAAGGATGTGGATTATCCTGAACTCAATGACTCCAAGCAACTTACGGAGAAGAAAAGGATGCAATTGCGGGAATTGGTCATGAAAGAAGCCTTGAGCTATGGCATCGGCATTGTCACGGCACAAGAGATTGATGAGATCAACATCCTAAATGCTTCATTCTTAGCCATGCACAGGGCTTTGGACCAGCTGAAAGTACGTCCGGAGTTGCTGTTGATTGACGGCAACCGCTTCAATCCTTATAAAAAGGTGAAGCATGTCTGCATCATAGGCGGTGACGCCAAATATCAATCCATAGCAGCGGCTTCCATTTTGGCCAAGACCACGAGGGACATGATGATGGTGGAGTACGGGGAACAATACCCCGTTTACAACTGGAAAAAAAACAAGGGCTATCCTACGCCTGAACACAAACGAGCCATCGCCGACCATGGTACCACGCCTTTGCATCGCATGACGTTCAACATGGCTATTCAGTTAAAGTTGGACTTATAATAAATGGTATAAAGCATAGAGTATGAAAAAGATAATCCATATCGTTTTTCTTCTTTTTTTGTTGCTTTCATCGTTTTCCATGAAGGCACAAGCCGATGTGATGTCGGGTTATTGGGACGATGTGGATTTCACAGATACGACCTTGGTTTCTTCAAAGGCCTTCTCCAATAAGATGGTCAGTTACTTCTATTCTTTTACTGATGGCGATGAGCAACGCTTCGACAGCCTGTCGATGGCAGGGCTACGAGTGCTTCTAGACAAGGCGAAAATCAATATGAGAGCCTATGAGTATGTTTTGGAGTTCGCCCTGAACGGATATTCTTCCATGGGCAGGGATGCTGTGGTTGACTATCTTTTGAATTATCCTCAACTCGCTGAGGGTGAGATAACTATGGAAGAAGGCATGCGCTTGGATTCCATCTCGGAGCCATATCAGAAGGTGAGAGTGAATGCAAAAGCCCCTGACTTTGAAGGGGTTACTATCGATGGGAAATCCTATTGTTTGTATGATTCCCAAGCATCGCATACCATTGTTGTCTTTTGGTCGACGGACTGCGAATACTGCCATGAGTTTTTGACGCAAATCCGCAAACATCTTGACTTGAAGTCTGATTTTGAATTGGTTACCTTTGCTTTGGCTGAGGATAAAGATGATGTGGTGAAAACGGTAAAAAAAATGCGTTTGCCCGGATACCATTTCTATGATGAATTGCGTTGGGATAGCAAATCCTTTTTGGATTACCACATCACTTCCACGCCAACGGTGTTTGTGTTGGACGAAAACAAGACCATCGTTTGCAAACCTTACGATTGGCATGAACTAAAGGATTGGTTGAATAAAAATAAGTAAATTTTTGAAAATTAAAGTATTATATGAGTGTTAAGAAGTGTCTTTCAGTAGGATTGCTGATGCTGGCCTTATCGGTCGGCAAAGCGTTTGCCCAAGATGTGGAAATCACAGGTTGTTTTGGGCCGACCGCAGTTGACCGTTGGGTGGACTCGGTGTACAACAGCCTCACTTTGGAGCAACGTGTAGGTCAGTTGATTTGCATGCGTGCCAATCAGCCTGACAAGCCATTTTATGAAAACGTGGCGAAATACATTAAGAAGTATGACATTGGCGGTGTGTGTTTCTTCCGCTCTGATGCCGAGGCTATTGTGAATCAGATTAACGATTGGCAGGCTATAGCACAAACGCCTCTGATGGTTAGTATTGACGCGGAATGGGGCTTGGCCATGCGCGTGAACAAGACTTTGGCCTATCCTTATCAGATGACTTTAGGCGCCATCAGTGACAATCAGCTCATTTACGAAATGGGGCAACAAGTGGCGGAACAGTGTGAGCGTATGGGCATCCATGTGAATTTTGCTCCTGTCGCGGATGTCAATTCCAATGCTGCCAACCCAATCATCGGAATGCGCAGTTTTGGCGAAGACCCTGTATCGGTAGGCATTAAAGCCCAGGCCTATGCGATTGGAATGCAAAGCAAAAGCTTGATTACCACGATGAAACATTTTCCTGGTCACGGCAATACTTCAACGGACTCGCATCTGACGCTCCCCACTGTGACTCGGACGATGGAAGAAGTGCGCGACATTGAGTTGGCACCTTTCCAATATATGATTGATAATGGAGTGAACGGAGCAATGGTCGGTCACTTGTATTTCCCTGCCATTGAAAAGGTTAAGAACACATCTTCGTCGTTGTCGCATGGTGTGGTCACAGGCTTGTTGAAGGAGGAAATGGGTTTCGAAGGTCTGATTTTCACCGATGGTCTAGACATGAAAGGCGTGTCGGAAAAGGTGCGCAACGATAGCGTGCCTTATGTGGCTTTCATGGCTGGCAACGACGTGCTGATTTTGCCCCATGATGTACCTTTTGCCATCAAGACGATTAAGGATGCAGCCGAGCGCGACCCCGTGGCAGCCGCTCGTTTGGAAGAAAGCTGCAAGAAGATTCTGCGCTACAAGTTCAATATCGGCCTGCACCGCTACCAACCCATGCCGACTGAAAACCTGATGAATGACTTGAAGAAGAAGTCATATGTCGACCTGCGCCGACAACTGTTTGAAGAGGCTGTCACCATGTTGCGCAATGACGACCAGGTGATTCCTTTGGTCAACAACAAGAAAATCGCGGTGGTGACTATTGGAAACACCAAAAACGATGTGAATAATGGTTTGATCGATAGAGGTTACAGCACAACTTCGTTTGTGGTGGAAAAGGATAAGATCGCTTCCAAGTCCGCCAACTGGCTGAAAAAGCTGGAAGCCTATGATTTGGTGGTGGTCAACATCGAAAAGACCACGATGTTTGCGAGTAAGAACTATGGTATCAACAACGAGACTGTGAAATTCTTCAATCGATTGGTTGCTCAGAATGATGTGATTCTCAATTTGTTTGCATGCCCATACGCATTGGATATGTTCCGCATCAACAATAGCGTGAAGGGTTTGGTGGTGGCCTATCAGGACGAGGTGCCTGCCGTGGATGCAGTGGTGCAGCTGTTGGCCGGTGAGTTGGAACCGCATGGCACATTGCCCGTTTCGGTGTCGAAGTTCAAATGTGGCGACGGCATCGTTATTGGCCTGCCTAAGGAGCCGACTTACACCCTTCCGTTCAAGGAAGCACCTGCGCGGCCTGAACGCGTGAAAGGACAACTCATGCAGAATGAGCCTGTTGAAAATGAGCCTGTTCAGGCGATGCCGATGCCCGTATCAAAGTTGGACGAGAAATATGCCCTTCGTTTGGATTCGGTAGCCAAGGCGGGCATCAAAGGGAAAGCTTATCCAGGGTGTCAGATTGTTGCGTTGAAGGACGGACAAGTAGTTTACGACACCTGCTTCGGCACGTTCACCTATGGTGGCGGCCATCATGTGCAGCCTGATGACTTGTATGACATCGCTTCATGCACCAAAATTTTCGCTTCCACCTTGGCTGTCATGAAGTTGTATGACGATGGCTTGATTGACCTCAACAAAACTTTGGCCGATTTTTTTCCTTATCTGAAGGGTAAGGCTCACGGCAAGCTGAAACTCATCGACATCATGACGCACCAGGCTGGACTGAAGGCATGGATACCTTTCTACAAAGTGACGGTGGATGAAAACGGACCGATGGAGGCTTTTTATAGTGACGAGATAGATAAAAGCCATAGTGTCAGGGTGGCGGAAAACCTTTACCTCGTGAATGATTATGCCGACCGCATTTTCGATTCCGTTGCCAAGACGCCGTTAGGGAAGAGGAAGTACCTCTACAGTGACATGGGTTTCTATTACATACCGAAAATCGTCAAGCAGCTGACCAACCAGAACATCGAAGACTATTTGAACGAGAAGTTCTACCATCCCATGAATCTGTGGCATATCTGTTACCAACCTTTGAATCATTTTATTCGGGAGCAGATTGCCCCTACCGAAAACGACACGGTTTTTCGTAAGCAGCTGATTTGGGGCGATGTGCATGACCAGGCTGCGGCCATGTTTGGTGGTGTGGCAGGTCATGCCGGCCTATTTGCCAATGCCCGCGACTTGGCGGTACTCATGCAGATGCTTCTTGATGAAGGCACCTACAACGGTGTGCAATACCTGAAACCTGAGACGGTACGCTATTTCACCAGAGCGCCTTTTGCAACCAGTAATGATAACCGTCGTGGCATAGGCTTCGACAAGTTGCCTGTCAACAAGAAAGGTTCGAGTACGGCTTCCAAATCGGGCTCGATGAAAGGCTTTGGACATACGGGTTTTACGGGCACTTTCGTTTGGGCAGACCCGAAAAACAAAACGGTGCTTATTTTCCTCTCGAACCGCGTGCATCCCGATCCCGAACCCAACAGGTTGGCGCGCCAAAACATCAGGACGGCTTTGCACGACATCCTGTATGAGGCCTATCCGATAACGGAATGAAAAAAGCGCATCTCAACGAGGTGCGCTTTTCAATTGTATAGTGATTTACTCACTTGATTTCGTAGGTGTTGATGATGCCGATGGCTTCTTCCAGCACCATCTTGACCATTTTACCATCGGAAATGCGATAAGTCAGTTCTACCGATTTGTAACCGCCTTTCGGCACTTTGCCTTTGGCATTGATGGAGATGGTTTTCAGGCCTTTGTCCTCGGTGACAGTGGTCTCGGCGTTGTTGTCGGCAGCGGCCTGTTCCCAGTTGCCGGAAAGGCAGTTCAGCAAGGTGGAACGTTGTAGCCCAACCATCTTGACCTTGTTGGCATCGAGTTCGGCTTTCTTGCCGTCCATGTTGATCTTCACCTTGTTACCTTCGATGATGAAATAATCACCTTCTGGATCGCTGTATGTCATTTGGAGTTGGTCGTTGCCGTCAAAGAGGATGTGACCTGTTTTGTTGGTGGTCTTGCCCGACACTTTCATCATTTTGGTTTGAGTGAATTCGGTGTCAAAAGTCTGTTGTGCAAATGCGGTTATGGAAAACAATACCGCAATGATAATCAATGTAAGGTGTTTCATTTCTTGAGATTGTCTAAATAGGTGACTACATCGTTAACGGTTTCAAATTTGGCCAAGGCCTGGTCGGGGATGGTGATGCCATAGTCGTCTTCAAGACGCATGAGCAGTTGGAGTATGTCGACGGAATCGGCTCCGAGGTCTCGTTTGATTTGGGCGTCAAGCGTGACTCGTTCCGGGTCGATGCGCAACTGACGCGCTAAGGTGGTTTTTACAATTTCGTACATATCGTTAGTTTGATTATTTATGATTCAATATTTAAGATTCAAAATTCAATAATTCCGCATTCAGCATTCCACATTCAATACTCATAGTGTTCATACTTCATAATAATCTCTTCCATTTTGGATGACAATGAACTGACTTCCATTTTGTAGGCTTGTTCGATGCATTTCTCCACAGCCGTCGCTTTGCTGGATCCGTGGCCTTTCACGACTGTCTTCGAGGTGCCGAGCAGTACACTGCCGCCGTAGTTCTGGTAGTTCATGAACTCTTTCTCCTCCATAAACATCTTCTTCATCAGTAGGGCACCGAGCTTGTAGAGAGGTCTCGAATAAATGTCCTTCTTCAACTTCTTCAGCAACTCCAAGGCCGTACCTTCCGTAGTCTTCACCAGCACATTGCCCGAGAAACCGTCGCAAACCACCACATCGTAGTTGCCCGACAGCAAATCGCGGCTCTCCATGTTGCCCACAAAATGGATTTCCGGGGTCTCACTTAACAAAATGTGTGCCTTTTGTCGGATTTCATCGCCTTTTTCTGCTTCTTTTCCCACGTTGAGCAGTGCAATGCGCGGATTCTCAATGTTGTAGACGTACTTCATGTATAGGCTCGACATGATGGCAAATTGTCGCAGATGCTCGGGTGTGACCTCCACGTTGGCACCGCTGTCGCAGATGCCGACAATGCCACCGTCCATTGTGGGTAGGAGAGGACAGAAGGCGGGACGGATGACCCCTTTCACGCGCCCGATGCGCGTCAAGGCGGCGGCCACGAGGGCACCCGTGGAACCCGTGCTCACCATCGCGTTGATGTCGTCGTTGTCACGCAACATCCTCACTGCCTTGATCATCGAGCTTTCCTTTTTCAGTCGGATGACGTCGATGGGACGTTCCTCGCAGCCAATGACCTCGGGTGCGTGGACAATCTCGAGACGCGAACTGTCATAGATTTTGCCTTTCAGATAGTTTTGAAGGATGGTCTCATCACCCGTAAGGATGAGATACAGGTCGGGCATTTTTTCCATGGCTGCCAAGGCGCCGTCCACGTTGGCCTCGGGGCTGTGGTCGCCCCCGAAACAGTCTATTAGGATTTTGATCATTGTTGTATTCTTATTATGGCCTCTGGCTCTTGGCTTCTGGCCTCTGGCAGCTTTATGAAAAGGAATTTCATCCACTTTTGTTGGAGCTGCCAGTAGCCAGTAGCCAGCGGCTAGGAGCCCTAAACTAACTTTTTAATATAACAACGGTGACGCTTAATCTTCTCTTCATCAAAGCGTTTCCACTGGTTTTGTATCGCGTAGTTGTCTTCAAGGTTCATGTTGGTCTCGGCGTACTTGACGTTTTTGAGCATCTTCATCATCTCGGCGGAAATGATGATGCTCACGCCGCGGTTGAGCCATTCGGGGTCGACACCGATGAGGCAGAGGTCGATGACATCAGGCTTCTTCAAGGCTTTGAGCAGCCGGATCAAGGTAGTTGGAGTCAGTCTGCCGCCCGATGGACGCACCGCGTCCGCAATGGCAGGGAAGGCTAGGCCGAAGCAGACCATCTTGTCATTCTCATCGAGGATGGCAGCCACATATCTGATGTCGATGACAAGCTTGAAATTGTCAATCATCATCTTTTTCATGCCCTCGGTGAAAGGCACGGTGCCGTAAAGCAGTTCATAGGACTTGTCGAGCAGCTCGAAGATGCCGTCAGCGTATTTCTGGAGGAAATCATTGGTGTTGCGTGCCGGTCCGAGATGCAGGTTGTAGCGTTTCATCACGAATTTGGCCAGCTTGTCGACCTCGCCATCGTAATCCTTAGGGATGCGCAGTCGACTACCCGTCCAGTCCACCTCTTTTTGATAACCAAGACTCTCGATAAAGGTTTGATAATAAGGATAGTTATAAGTCTCCTCAAAGGTGGCGGGATAGTCGAAACCGTCAATGAGCAATCCTTCGCGTTCAAGGTCGGAATAGCTCAGGGGCCCCACGACCTCGTTCATGCCTTTCTCGATGGCCCAAGCCTCAATGGCTTTGAAAAGTTCACGCGCGATTTCCTCATCTTCAATAACATCGAAATGGGTAAAACGCACTTGTTTCTTGCCGGTCTTTTCGTTGGCGGCTCGTTGCACAATGCCTGAGATGCGTCCCGCCATCTTGCCGTCCTTGTAGGCGTTGAAATGGATGGAGTCGCACATGTCATTGTAAACGAAGTCCTTGCGGAAGATCTTCTTCTCATCCATGTACAAAGGCGGCGTGTAGTAGGGATTGCCCTTGTAGAGCTTCAAAGGAAAGTCGAGGAATTCCTTCTGTTGTTTTTTTGTCTGTACTTGTTCGACAGTAATCATTGAAGTGGTTCAGTTTGAAGTGGTTCAGTTAAAGCAGGTCGTTGAGTACTGAGCTTGTCGAAGTATCGAAACGCCGTCAATTCAAGTCGGCCCTTCGGCCCTTCGAGTAGCCTCAGGGACCACGGGCTCAGGGACCTTAGCTTTTATTAGCGATGTTTCGCATGGAAGCAGATGCCGATGGCGTTGGGGCCGCAGTGGCTCCCGATGGTCGGGTTGACGGGGGTGATGATGACGTTCAGGTCGTCGCCAAACTTCTCTTTCAGTTGGCGTTCGGCCTCGGTGGCGATGTCGAGAGCATCCGAGTGACCGATGACCACTCGGTGGGCTTTCACGTCTTCGCCCAGCTCTTCGACAAACTTCACCAGACGGGCGATGGCCTTGGCGCGTCCCGTCTCTTTGCCGATGGAGATCATCTTGCCTTCGTTGTCGAGGTAGATGATGGGACGGATGCCAATGAAGCCGCCCATGGTGGCCGCCAGACCGCTCACACGGCCGCTACGACGGAAGAACTTCAGGTCGTCGGCGAAGAAGTACATCGGGAACTTCGGCACTTCCACCTTGGCCCATTCCACGATTTCCTCTGCAGTCTTGCCCGCTTTGTACAATTCAGCGGCTTCGAGTACCACATTGTATGACAGCGCAGTAATACCCAGTGTGTCTATTTCATAGAACTTGCGTTCGGGGTACTTTTGCTTCAGTTTCTCCAAGGCCTGTCTCATGATGGTGAAGGTGTTGGAGGTGCCCGAAGAGAAATGCACATAAAGGATGTCGTTGCCAGCAGCAAATTCAGGCTCAAAATATTGGATATAAGCCTCTTCGCTCATGGCGCTGGTGGTCGGCATGGTGCCTGCGCGGAGCATATCGTAGAACTTGTGGAAGTCGAATTCCTGGAAGTCGATATAGGGGTAAATCACTTGTTCACCCACAGTGTAAGGCATGCTGATGAGTTTGATGCCATACTCGGCACACTCCTTGGGAGTGATGTCGCAATCGGTGTCGGAAAAAAATGTCAACATGGTATGGGGTTTTGTTTTGACTTCGGGACTTCGAGACACGGGACTTCGGGACATTGCCCGTCTCGCAGTCTCGTAGTCTCGCAGTCTTGTGTCAAGATGTTCATATACAAACAATTATATAATCGTAAACCGGCTGTGCGCCGTTGTTCAACATAATTTCAAGGTTCTTGTATTGGGCTTGCAGGTCGGCGACGAGGCGTTCCGCTTCTTCTGAAGTGACATCCTCGCCATAGAATACCAGCATCACATCACGCGAAGCGGCACCAAGGCGCTCGATGAGGGCTTTGGTGGCCGTTTCACGGTCGGGACTGTCGGAAAGGATTTGTTTGCCGCTGTAGCCCACAAAGTCGCCCGTGTGGACGCTCACTTGGTCGCCTTCGGCATCGCGGATGGCGGTTGAGACCATGCCTGTCACCACGGATTGCATGATTTCCGTGACGCTGGCGATGATTTCATCAACATTGGGATTGTCGCGGTCGATGTAGCCGATACCATAGTAGCCTTCGCCAATAGTGGTCGACGGAAGTACATGGATGTCAGCGTCTTTATAGAGTTCGGCAGCCTGGTCGGCGGCCATCTTGATGTTTTTGTTGTTGGGGAAGACAAGGATGTGTTGCGCGTTGATGCGGGCAAAGGCATCCAGGAAGTCCTGTGTCGATGGGTTCATCGTCTGACCACCAGCAATCACTTCATCCGCGCCAATCTCGTGGAAGGCTTGGATGAGCCCGTCGCCTGAGGCCACGGTTACGATGCCGTAAGGCTTGGGCGGTAGCTTGAACGAAGCATTGTTTTGGTTCGTCGATTGGTGGTGTTGCAGCGCCATGTTCTCGATCTTGATGGTCAGGAACTCGCCATATTTCTGCATCTCATTAAGGATCTCACCAGGGGTGAAGGTATGCACATGCACTTTCACGATGGTGCCTTCGCGGAAGGCCACGACAGATTCTCCCACTTGGTTCAGATAGTCAAAGATTACCTTTTCGTCAAAAGTGTCGAGGTCGACTTTTGAACGCATCAAACGGAGCAGGAATTCAGTGCAGTAGCCGAATTCCAAGGTGCTGTCTTCGGTGAACTTGTCGAGTTCTACGGTAGGTGTAGTGGACGAAGTAGGTGCGATTTCTTCTTCTGAAATAATGCCGTTCAAAGCCTCGTTCATGCCTCGGAAGATGCTCACTAGTCCAGCGCCGCCGCTATCGACCACACCTGCATCTTTCAGCACTTGGAGCAGTTCGGGCGTATGGTCAAGGGAGACCTGCATGGCCTCCAATAAGGTCTCAAAATAATGGTTCAAGTCGGCACTGCTATCTGCGCCTGCCACGCCTTCGCGCAGTACGGTGATGATAGTACCTTCAACGGGAATGGGTACGGATTTGTAAGCCTCTTCCACAGCGGATTGCATGGCATTGGCGAAGGCTTTTGTGTCGGCTTCGATGACGCCTTGCAGACCTTTGGCGAGGCCAGCGAAGATTCGTGAGAGTATGACGCCAGAGTTGCCTCTTGCGCCGAGCAGCATACCCGAAGAAGCGGCTGAGGCTAGTTCAGAAAGGGTACCGAGTTGGTCGTTCAAGGCAGTACACCCCGCCTTGAGGGTCATCAGCATGTTGTCGCCCGTGTCGCCGTCGGGGATGGGGAAGACATTGAGGTCGTTGATGACCTTTTTGTCCCTGCCCAGTTGCACCGCGCCTTGGCGCAGCATAGCGGCGAAAGTCAGGCTGTCGAGTTCAGTGGTTTTCTGCATGCAGAATGTTTTTCAAAAAGTCTGCAAAAATACGGATTTTTTTGAAACGATTTTAAGTGGCATTCTTGTCATTTTAGACATGAATGTGTCGTTCGATTCATAGCGCACCCGCCATATATATCGGCACTAATATAGTGTTGCCATCTTTGCGAAGGTCTTTGGTATAAACAAGGTAGCGGTTGCCCACTCGTGACGAGAACTTCGTGCAAAATTCGTCAAGCGAGCGATGTGTGCTGTAGCCTTCTGACTTCACTTCGATAGGGCATATTTTCGTCTTGTCTGACAACAGGAAATCAATCATACTCATTTTTTGCAAATTGGCGTACAAGAGTTGACTTGCCTACACGTCTCGCGCCCTCAATTAGGAGAGCCGTTTCTCCATGTGATTCTTGTTTCCATTGCAACATTTTTTGATATGCCTTGCGCTTGAAAATATGCTCAATCATATTTATGATTTTTAAATTTCTGCAAAAAGACTGTAAATCTTTGAATTATGCAAGAAAAATCAAAAAAATGTTCCCTGAGCGCAATTTTCAAATGACCAAAATGTTCCCTGAGCGCAATTTTCAATGGACACTTCATACCAGCCATAAAAAGGATGACCCGAAAAGTGATTTGTGACAGAATTATGTAAGATTTAACTGCGTTGAAATCGAAGATTAGCTACGCTGAATCGAGGATTTCGGCGGAGCCAATGCAGAGCATTTGTTTCTAAAATTCATCCACTTCATCCATTTCTATGCCTGATTATCCATTTTGGATATGGTTTATATGGTCGGAGGCATATTTGGTTTGAGTGATAAAATGAGGAATTACATCGCGAATCGTCGAAATCAAGATACATTTCGCTGATTTATGATGGAAAATAATGCATTGAAAAGCTCAAAAATTTGGTAAAATAACGCGTTTTAGATGATTAAATTTGGTAAAATAACGCGTTTTAGATGATTAAATCTGGTAAAATAACGCGTTTTAGAT
>CAMHJX010000026.1 GCA_946185535.1 uncultured Bacteroidales bacterium | reverse complement strand
CCCGTGGCGTTCATCTCGAAGATGCCCAACTCGGAGGCCGACCCGAAACGGTTCTTGATGGTGCGCAGGATGCGGAAACCATAGTGGCGGTCGCCCTCAAACTGAAGCACCGTGTCAACGATGTGCTCCAAGATTTTCGGTCCGGCGATGCTGCCGTCCTTGGTGATGTGGCCGATGAGGAACACGGGTACTTGATACGCCTTGGCGATTTTGTTCATCTCAGCGGCGGTCTCACGAATTTGTGAGAGGCTGCCCGCCGTGGCGTCTACATAAGGCGATTCGAGGGTTTGTATGGAGTCGACAATCACGATGTCGGGCTGCACGTTCTTGAAGTGCTTCAGGATTTCCTGCGTGTTGGTCTCGGTCAGGATGAGACAATCGGTGTTGTGGATGCCGATGCGCTCGGCCCGCATCTTGATTTGCGTCTGGCTTTCCTCGCCCGAGATGTATAGTATCTTTCTGCCAGCAAGTTGCAAGGCTGTTTGCAAAAGCAAGGTCGACTTGCCGATGCCAGGCTCGCCTCCCACGAGAGTCAATGAACCAAGCACCAAACCTCCACCAAGCACGCGGTTAAGTTCCTCGTACGGCAGAATGATGCGTTGTTCTTTCGCATTGGTGATTTCCTTTATGGGTGTAGGCAGGCTTTGACTCTCAAGATCGATGTTTTTCTTCACCGACTTGGCCTCCTTTCCTGTTACTACGGTCGATTCCTCGCAGGTGTTCCAAGCGCCACACGCGGGACATTTCCCGAACCATTTCGGAGACTCATTGCCGCATTCCTTGCAGAAAAAGACGGTTTTCTCTTTTGCCATAAATTTGTCCGTTTATGCCGCAAAAATAAGAAAAACACCTCGTAAAAGAATAGAGTCCAAGATTTTTCCTATTTTTGTCCCAAATTCGTAGAATCAACGAAGTTAAATCAAGAAGTTGAATGAAAAAACATCTACTCACATTACTTATGGTCATCTTCACTTTGCCGCTCTTCGCGCAACAGGGTGATGTGGTGCTGTGTGAGGGCTTTTTCAACCCTTGGCTCGAAGAAGGCTGGGATGCGAAAGGCGACGACTGGGTGGTATGGTACATCTCCAACACGACTTTTGCTGGGTGCAAACCTCATGAAATGCAGATGTATCCCGACTTCAACTTTGAAGGTACGACTCGCTTGGTAACCCCTATCGTGGAGTTGGACAAATACGATTTCATCAATTTTCAGTTCAACCATGCCCTGGAAGCCACTCTAGGAGAAATCAACGCGCAAATTGGTATCGGCATTTCCCAAAACGGCGAAGACTGGGAAAGCATCTGGGAAGACACTTTGGTGGGAAGCATCGCGCAAAGCCAATATCTGCTTACCTTCGACATGGAGGAATGGACTACAAAGTCACCACAGTTTTGCCTTTATTTTAAAGGGCACGGAGCTTATGTGACAAGTTGGTATATCGATAATATCATCGTTTTTGCCTCGAAAAAGAACAAATATGGCGGTATTGACGACACCGATGAGAACGGCTTCATTGCCTCAGCGTCGCATATCACTACATTGAAAGGTCCCTCTGCTGGAACAATAACGCATTTCTCAAAGATGCGAAAGTCGCGCAGCCGCTTTGCCCGTGTGGTGGAAGGCCGACAAAAGAAGTGGTGGCAGTTCTGGAAGTAAATATGGATATGAAGAAATACATCATAGCTTTTTTGTTGGTTATCTTGACTTTATCGGTTAATGCTCAGGCCTTCACCGACAGCAACCTGCCCATCGTGGTCATTGAGACCGATGGTGGTGCCAGCATTCCTGAGGAGCCAAAAATTTTGGCTACGATGAAGATTATCTGGCATCAGGATGGCTCACGCAACTATTTGACCGACATCGACAACCTCGAATTCCTTAACTACGACGGGCGCATCGGCATTGAGCGTCGTGGCTATTCCTCGCAGATGGTTTCAGACAAGAAACCATACAGTTTGACAACACTCCAAAATGACAATACCTGCAACAATAATGTCAGTCTTTTCGGGATGCCTGCCGAAAACGATTGGATCCTCAACCCTTTGGCATACGACCAAACTGGGATGCGCGATGTGTTGGCTTACGAACTATCGAACCAAATCGGCCAATATGCCTCGAGAAGCCAGTATTGCGAAGTGATTCTTAACGGCAATTACCGAGGCCTCTATGTCTTCATGGAGAAAATCAAGGTGGACAAAAACCGTGTCAATATTGAGAAGATGGACGAGACCTGCAACCAACCGCCCGAAGTGACCGGTGGCTATATCGTGCAAGCCAACCGCGGCGACAACAACCCCGTGGCATGGACCATGCAGACCTATCAAATGAACTGGTGGTGGCCAGTCAACACAGAGTTTATCCATCATTATCCCAAACACGAAAACATCACCAGCACCCAGAACGACTATATCCACAATGTGTTTCTCGACCTTGAATCTGTGGCCCACAACTATGACACCGACATCACAACAGGCATTCCTTCGGTCATCGACATCCCTTCTTTCGTCGACTTCATGATTATGGCTGAATTCACTTCCAATGTCGATGTGTACCATCTAAGCACTTTCTTCCATAAGGACCGTTGCGGCAAATTGCGGGCGGGCCCTATCTGGGACTATAACCTTGCTTTCGGATACGACGCTTTTGGCAATCGAAGTGGCTACGATGTGTGGCAGTTCGATAACCAGGACAACACGGGACCGCGTTTTTGGAAAGACCTGTTCGATACGGATGCGTTTCGCTGCTATTTTGCCAAGCGTTGGTTTGAATTGACCGAGGAAGGCATGCCTTTGGACTACAACCTTATCTCTAACCGCATTGACGAGATAGACACATTGATTGCGGAAGCCATCGGTCGCGACAACCAACGCTGGAATCAAATGTCGCAACACGCTCAGTATGTGAACGACATGAAGACTTGGCTTCAACAACGCATTGACTGGCTGAACGACCATATTGGCGCTTCACAAGGTTGTTCCGATGTCGATCTGCCGCCTTTGGTCATCTCCAAGATCCATTACCATCCCCAAGACTGGTGGAGCATTGATGGCGACCATCTTGAGTTCATTGAAATCACCAACAATGGTGATGCAGAGGTGGACTTGACAGGCCTTTATTTCCGTGAGTTGGGTCTCACTTACCAATTTCCTGATGGAGCCCATCTTGCTGGTCGACAAGCTGTTGTGATTTGTTCCGATTCTTTGTTGTTTAGCGAATACTATCAAATTACGCCCTTCGGCCAATATATGCGCAAGCTTGACAACAAGTCGGAAAACCTGGAGTTGGCCGATGCTTGGGGCAACATCATCGACCAAGTGCAATATTCCGACAGCGAGCCTTGGCCTACGGAAGCCGATGGTAACGGGCCTTACCTTCAACTCAAAGACCTAGACCTCGACAATAGCCTCGCCGAAAACTGGACCACAGGCAATGACTTGACAGGTTTAAATGAATTTGCTGACAATCAAAGTTTTACAATCTATCCCAATCCTACATCGGGCAGGATTCACATCGCTTTGGAGGAAAACGCCACGCATTGCCAAATTATGGACTTGATGGGTAATGTTTTGCAGGAAACTTCGCCTTCAAGTCCTGACTTCGAGCTTGATTTGAGCGGTTTACCTTCTGGGATGTATTTGGTGAAGGTGCAGTTGGGTGATGGACGGCGGGTTTTTAGGAAGGTTGTTAAACAATGAAATGCTATTCGGAGCCGTTCGGTCGGATTTGCAATCCGCCTCTATACTGTTGCCTATAACCAGCACTTTTTAATGAAAAGTGTTGCCTATAACCAACAATTTTTGATAATAAGTGTTGCCTATAACCAACAGTTTTGTATTTTTGCAGGCAAAATATAGACATTGCTATGGAAACGCTATTTGTAAAACACGACCGATTGATTGCCAAAACCTCGTTGGACATTGTCAGGGAAATGATGAGCCGTGTGCATTGGGATGCCCGACTGCTCTCCATCCAAGGAGCCAAAGGTGTGGGCAAATCGACACTACTCAAACAATTCGTCAAACAGAACTACCAACCTGGCGACAGGAAAGTGTTGTACTGTTCCGCCGACACTATCGATTTTTCTCGCCGAACCTTAGTTGACCTTGCCGGAGAGTTTGTCATGAATGGCGGCGAAAGACTTATTATCGACGAAATCCACAAATATGAAGGATGGAGCCGCGAAATCAAGGAGATTTACGACCTTTATCCCGAATTGAAAATGATTATCAGTGGCTCGTCGCTATTAAGCCTGCTGGCTGGTGATGCGGATTTGTCGCGCCGATGTATCAAATACACCATGTCGGGCTTATCTTTCCGCGAGGCATTGAGATTCTACGAAAACCTTGAATTTCCTATTTGGACTTTGGAGGACATTCTCGCGCGTCCATACGAATTGTGGCAGATTGTCACCGCTCAATGTAAACCCGTTGAGCAGTTCAAGAAATATCTTCAATTTGGCTACTATCCCTTCTTTTTGGAAGGTCAACAGGATTATTTTACGCGAATCGAGCAGGTAGTCAACTATGTCGTGGAAACAGAACTCCCTTTGATTTGCAAAGTCGATGTGGCTTACACCCGAAAACTCAAGGCCTTGATTTCCATCATTGCCGAAAGTGCGCCTTACGAAGTGAATGCCAACCGATTGGCTGCCGCCATTGAGATTGGCAGAGATACCGTTGTGGGCTATCTGAAGAATATGGGCGATGCCAAACTACTGAACTTGCTCTATTCTGACAAGAAAAGCATCGGCAAACTCACCAAACCCGACAAGGTCTATCTCGAAAACACAAATCTGCTTTATGCGTTAAGTCCTACTTCGGTCGAAATCGGGACGGCGCGCGAAACCTTTGCCATCACCCATCTTTCCGAAAACCACATTGTCGAATATGGTAAGGACAAAGGCGACTTCAAGGTGGATTCCAAGTACCATTTTGAAATCGGTGGCAAGGACAAAGGCTTCGCCCAAATAGCGGATTTGCCTGATTCCTACATCTTTGCCGACGACATCGAATCGCCCATTGGTGCAAAACTGCCTCTTTGGATGCTGGGGTTTTTGTATTAGTTATGAGTTTGTTTTCCGAATTACAAATCCTTATATTCATAGCTAGCAGATTGCAAATCCGCCAGAACCATAGCCAAAACTATAAGGAAAACTTTACAACTCCTCCTCAAACTTAATGTCCTTAACATTAAGCTGCAAATTGGTCTTGCCTTGCCAGGTGTTGTATTCCAGATGGTAGCAGATGCTGAAAGGCTCACCGTCGTGGATACGGTTGAAGAGGTCGCCTTTCTGGAAGGCAATGCCCGAAAATGGAGGTACGCCTAATTCAGCATCGCCCACTTGCGACACGGTGAGTTTCAAGTGTTTGTGACCTCCCACGGGTCGTGAGCCGCCAGCGTCGATGACATTGTCGGTCCAAAACACGGGAGCCATATTGCCCGGGCCGAAAGGTGCAAACTGGTTGAGGATACGCATGAACTTGGAGGTGATGTCGCTGAAGTTAATCTTCAAATCCACCTCAAGTTCAGGCACAAAGTCCTCATCCACAAGGTGTTCGCTGACATATTCCTCGAAACGACGGCGGAATTCAGGAAGGTTCTCGGGCTTCATCGACAGGCCAGCGGCGTATTTGTGGCCACCGAAATGTTCCAACAAGTCGGAGCAATGATCGATAGCATCATAGATGTCGAAGCTTCTGATGGAACGAGCCGAGCCAGTAACCAAACCGTTGGCTTTGGTCAGGACGATGGTGGGACGATAATAGTAATCGGTGAGACGCGAGGCCACGATGCCGATGACGCCACGGTGCCATTTTGAATTGAAGACCACGGTACTCTTGGCATCACGCAGTTCCACATCGTCTGCAATCATGCCCAAGGCTTCCTCGGTGATGCGGTTGTCGAACTCGCGGCGCTCGTCGTTGAGGTCATTGATGGACGCAGCCAGTTTTTCGGCGTGTTCCTTTTTGTCGGCGATGAGCAGGCGCACCGAGTCGGAGGCCTTGGCAATACGTCCGGCAGCATTGATTCTAGGGCCAATGAGAAACACCAAATCACTGATAGTCAATTCTCTAGTCAGTACATTCTCGTCCTCATCAATCTGGTCTTCGTCGCGGCGGTAGATGTTGGCATGTTGAAGGATAGCCTCAATGCCCGGACGCGGATTCTTGTTGAGTTGCTTCAAGCCGAAATAGGCCAACACACGGTTTTCACCCGTGATGGGGACAATGTCGGCGGCAATGCTCACAGCCAAAAAGTCAAGCAACTCATATACTTGCTCAATGGTTCCCAACCCCTTCATTGACAGAGCAGTAACCAATTTAAAGCCCACACCGCAACCAGAAAGTTCATCGTAAGGATAGTTGCAATCGGGGCGTTTGGCATCAAGCACGGCTACGGCGTTTGGCAGCACATCGCCCGCACGGTGGTGGTCGCAGATGATGAAGTCGACGCCACGCTCGTTGGCATAGTCGATGCGCTCATTGGCCTTGATGCCGCAGTCGAGGGCGATGACCAGCTTGAAACCGTTTTCGGCGGCATAGTCGATGCCTTTGAAGGAAATGCCGTAGCCTTCTTCGTAGCGGTCGGGGATGTAAAACTCAATTTTTTTCTTCTTGAAGAAAGGTTTGAGGTAGGTATAGACCACTGCAACGGCTGTCGTTCCATCGACATCATAGTCGCCATAGACCAAAAGTTTCTCGCCATTGTTGATGGCTTGCAACACACGGTCGACGGCCTTGTCCATGTCCTTCATGAGGAAAGGATCGTGCAACTGTGAGAGCGAAGGACGGAAGAAAGTTTTGGCTTCCTCGTAGTTGGTAATTCCGCGTTGGACAAGCAAAGTGGCAAGGTTCTCATCGATATTGAGCACCTTGACAATCTCTGCAACTTGCTGTTTGTCAACCGATTGGTTTAAAATCCACTTCGTTTCCATCCGCGTAATTTTGAATCGGTAAAGATAAGAAGAAAAACAATGCGAAAAGACGATTTTTGTAGTTTATAATCAACTTTTATTTTATGACATTCATTTTCAATGGATTATTTTCCATCATTTTCTGACAATTCTACATAACAATTCGGTTTTTAAAAGGGTGAAAAAATGTTGAAATCTTTGTGCAAAAAAAATGCTTTCAACCCTTGCATGGTGTGCATATTTTTGGTAATCTTGCAGTTTAAAATCACCTTAATTTTCTACCCTTGAAAAAGATTAAAACTGCTTTAATATCAGTATTTTATAAAACAGACATCGATACCATTGTCGACTTGTTGAAGCAAAATGGAGTGCAAATTTACTCCACGGGAGGAACATATGACTTCATCAAGCCTTTAGACCCCTCGGTGAAGACTGTCGAGTCGCTTACGGGCTATCCGTCCATCCTTGGTGGTAGGGTCAAGACCTTGCATCCTAAGGTATTCGGTGGCATTTTGGGTCGCACCCAGCTTGAGTCTGACCAGAAAGAGATGAAGGACTACGAAATTCCTGCATTCGACCTCGTCATCGTAGACCTCTATCCCTTTGAAGAGACCGTAGCCAAGACCGAAGACGCTTCGCAAATCATTGAGAAGATTGACATTGGCGGCATCTCGCTGATTCGTGCCGGGGCCAAGAACTTCAATGATGTGCTCATCGTGCCTTCACAAAAATATTACGGAGAACTCATCCAGTTGCTTAGAGACCAGCAAGGAGAGACTTCCATCGAAGACCGTCGTCGTTTTGCTGCCTACGCCTTTGGCGTGAGCTCGCACTACGACAGCGCCATCATGAACTGGTTTGTGAAAGACGACGACAACAAGCCTCTGCGCGTTACCGAAGAAGAAGGCACCACTTTGCGCTACGGTGAAAACCCGCACCAAAAAGGCACCTTCTATGGCGACCTGGATGCGATGTTTGAGAAACTTCATGGCAAAGAGCTGTCGTACAACAATTTGCTTGACCTTGATGCAGGTCTTAACCTCATCCGTGAGTTTGACGAGCCCACTTTTGCCATCCTCAAGCACAACAATCCATGCGGATTGGCTTGCCGCAAGACGGTGAAAGAGGCCTATGTGGACGCCTTGGCTGGTGACCCTGTTTCGGCTTTCGGAGGCGTGTTGGTCTGCAATCGCCCCATCGACCTCGAAGCCGCTGAGGAAATCAACAAGCTCTTCATCGAAGTCATCGTGGCACCGAAATATGAAGATGGTGTGCTTGACCTGCTCTTCTCCAAGAAGAACCGTGTGGTGTTACGCCTGAAGGCTGACCTCTATAAGCCTCAGACCGTGAAGACCGCCTTGAATGGCTACCTTGTGCAGGATCGCGATCTGCACACCGAGACGGCCGATGATTTCAAGGTCATCACAGAAAAGGCACCAACCGCTGATGAGATTGAAGACATGGTTTTCGCCAATAAAATTGTGAAGCACAGCCGCAGCAATGCCATCGTGTTAGCCAAAGGCAAACAACTCTTTGCCTCGGGCATCGGGCAGACTTCGCGTGTGGATGCCCTGCGCCAAGCCATTGAGAAGGCCAAGTCGTTCGATTTCGATTTGAGGGGTGCCGTTTTGGCCTCCGATGCCTTCTTCCCCTTCAAGGACTGTGTCGAGCTGGCTCATGAAGCGGGCATTACCGCCATCGTGCAGCCTGGTGGCTCGGTGCGCGACCAAGAATCCATCGACTGCTGCAACGAACACGGAATCAGCATGGTATTTACTGGATTTAGACATTTTAGACATTAACGAATGATGATGGTAGAGATGGTGTATGCACCGTCTCTACAAAGGAACAATTAACGGATAATAGAACAACTGACAACTAATCACTAACAACTGAAGATTATGGGAGCATTTTCATTCCTGAACAAAGAAATCGCTATTGACCTTGGTACGGCCAATACGATTATCATATACAACGACAAGGTCGTCGTCGACGAGCCTTCCATCGTGGCGCTGCAGCGCGACACGAAGAAAATCATTGCCGTCGGCAAGCGTGCCATGATGATGCATGGCAAGACCCATGAAAACATTAAGACCATCCGCCCGTTGCGCGACGGCGTCATCGCTGACTTTCAAGCCGCCGAATACATGATGCGCGAGATGATCAAGATGATTAATTTCAAGAATACTCTGTTTCCGCCTAGCCTCAAGATGGTCATCTGCATCCCTTCGGGTATCACCGAGGTGGAGGAACGCGCTGTGAAGGACTCTGCCGAACAAGCTGGTGCCAAAGAGGTGCGTCTGATTCACGAGCCTATGGCTGCCGCCATCGGTATCGGCATCGATGTGCTTGAGCCGACGGGTAACATGATTATCGACATCGGTGGTGGTACCTCCGAAATCGCCGTCATCGCCTTGGGTGGTATCGTCAACAACAAGTCCATCCGTATCGCTGGTGATGATTTCACTGCCGACATCGAGGAATATATGCGCAAGCAACACAACATCATCGTGGGTGAGCGTACCGCCGAGCGCATCAAGATTGAAGTGGGTGCCGCCATTCCGCAGCTCGACAATCCGCCCGATGACTACGCTGTGCAAGGCCGCGACATGCTGACGGGTATTCCGAAGGAAATCCGCGTCAACTACGCCGAGATCGCCCACTGCCTCGACAAGAGCATCATGAAGATCGAGACCGCCGTGCTGAACGCTTTGGAGCAGACCCCGCCCGAGTTGTCGGCTGATATCTACCGCACGGGTATCTACCTCACTGGTGGTGGTGCATTGCTTCGTGGCCTCGACAAGCGTCTCAACGCCAAGACCAAGTTGCCCATCCATGTGGCGGAAGACCCGTTGCGCGCCGTCGCCCGTGGTACTGGCATCGCCTTGAAGAACTTCGACAGATTCACTTTCTTGATCAAATAATGACGCAAGTCGGCGTTTCGACAAGCTCAACGACCTTTGCTTTTTCAGTTGCTATAAGGGTCCCTGAGCCTGTCGAAGGGCCCGAAGCCCAATAATAAGGACATGTACAACCTGCGGCGTTTCATCATTAAACATCACTTCGTCATCTTGTTCATCTTGCTCGAGGTGATTTCCGTCTTGCTGCTCGCCAACAGCCAACGCTTCCATCGCGACCGCATGGTGAACACGACTAATGATGTCGTGGGCAAAATCTACGAGTGGAGCAGCGAGGTGGGCAACTATTTCCGCCTCAACAGCGCCAACGAACAACTAGCCGAAGAGAATGCCTTGCTCAGACAAAGGTTGTCGGTGGTTTACGACACCACGACTTGTACCTTCGACATCAGTGAGGGCGACACCTTATATAAATACATCCCCGCGCAGGTGGTCAACAACAGTACCAATCAGGCCAACAATTATATAATTATTAATAAAGGTAAGGTTGACGGCATTGAGCGCGATATGGGTGTCATTTCCACCGATGGTATCGTGGGTGTGGTGACCGATGTGAGCCGCCATTTTGCCTCCGTCATGAGCCTATTGCACAGCAAGTCGGTGGTAGGTGTGCGCATCAAGGAAAGCCAAGAACTCGCCAGCCTGAAGTGGGAGACCAATAACTACCGTTATGGTATGGTGGAGGACATTCCGACGCATATCCTTTTGCAGAAAGGCGACACCATCTTGACCAGTTCGCATTCCTATATCTTCCCCGAAGACCTTATGGTGGGTACGGTTGAGGAGTTTTATCCCACCGCTGTCGATGCCTTGAATAAGGCCAAAGTCAGGTTTGCCACCGACTTCGCCACCTTGAGGCATGTCTATGTGATTAGAGATTTGCACAAACCCGAGCTCGATTCGCTCAAAGCCAGACTCAAATGATATGAACAAGACCGTACTACAAATCATCCGTTTCGTCGTGCTCGTACTCTTTCAAGTGCTGGTCATTAACCATATCCGCCTTGGAGGGTATGTGCATCCGTATATTTATCTGGTTTTCATCATGTTGCTGCCGTTCAGTACACCCAAATGGCAGTTGTTGGTTTTGGGCTTTGCCTTAGGTTTGACCGTCGACTTGTTTACGGGAACCCCTGGGCTTCACGCCGGAGCCACCACCTTGATGGCTTTTTGCCGACCGTCCATTATCAAGCTGGTTTCGGGCAACATCAAGTTTGAAAACATCACCGAACCGAATCTTGGTCAGTTGGGTGGACTTTGGTTCTTCCGGTATGTGCTATGCATGGTGTTTATCCATCATTTCGCGCTGTTTTTCCTCGAGTCGTTCAGTATCAGGCTCATCGGTCAGGTGCTGTTGCGCATCTTGCTCAGCGTGCCTGTTTCCATCTTCTTGATCATGATGATTCTTTACATCTTCAAATCGGAAAAGAAAAGAGAATAACACAATAAATATTTGATTCACAATGAAAAAACATCTACTATTTCTATTTGCTGTGGTCCTTGGCCTGACAGCCTGTAACGAGAAAAAAACCTTTAAAGTCAATGTGGGTTTGACGAACGGCAACGAGAAGACCGTGTATTTGCAGAAATATGTCGACAATGTGCCGGTCACCATCGACTCGGCTGTCATTGTTGCTGACCAAGCTGTGTTGACTGCCCCTGTTGACAATCCGCAGCTTCTTTACGCTTTGAAAGTGAAAGGGAAACGAGGCTCTATGCCTTTCTTTGCCGATAACAAGGATGTCGCTTTTGTGGGCGATATGAACAACCCGCAAGATGTTGAGATCATCGCTTCGGAAACGCAAGCTGAACTGGATGCCTATAACGACCAGCTGAAAGCTTTTGACACTCAGATTCGCGATCTGTACGCCGACATGCAGCAAGCTTTTGCTGACAACGATTCCATCATGATGGATTCTCTCAACAAGGTCGGCACGGCGTTGATGGAGCAACAAGACAACTTCCGCGACGATTACATTAAAGCGCATCCGGAGAGTTTTGTCACCCATTACATCCTCGATGGCGTGAAGCAAGACTATCCCATTGACCAGTTGAAAGAATTGGTTGGCATGTTTACCACCGAATCCATCTATCGTGACCACCTCAATGACTATATCGCCAAGCAGCAGCGTTTGGATGTGGGTCAGCCGTTCATCGATTTTACCCTGAAAACCAATGATGGCACGGAGGTTGTCTTATCCGAGATGATTCCCCAAAACAAGCTCACCTTGGTCGACTTCTGGGCTTCGTGGTGTGGTCCCTGCCGCAAGGAGAACCCTGTCGTGAAAGCTGCTTACGAACAGTTCCATGGGGCTGGCTTCAATGTTATTGGTGTTAGCGTCGACCAAGACGAAGCCGCATGGTTGCAAGCCGTCGAGGAAGATCAGTTGCCTTGGACGCAGGTGCGCGATGCCGAAAACAAGGCCAGCGAAGACTATATGATCTATTACATCCCGTCCAATTTCCTCTTCGACCAGAACGGCACCATGGTGGCCAAAGGCTTGAGAGGGGAAGACTTGACGGCAAAACTTGCTGAACTGCTTAAATAATGTGGAATGTGGAATGCTGAATGCTGAATGATTGACTCCGGTAGGTCATTCAGCATTCCTCATTCAGCATTCCGAATTAAAATAATCGCTATGAAAAAAAACCTTATACTATTTGGTGCACTCACCCTAGGGCTTTTCGCCTGCACTTCAACCCCAAAGACTGAGACCTTTAAGGTAAATGTCAATCTCGCCAATGCCGATGGCAAGATGGTTTACCTGCAAAAAGACGGTCAAACCATTGATTCGGCTGTAATTGCCAATTGGGATGCTGTGTTTGAGACCCCAAAATGTGAAGAAAATGAGATGTACAGCATCATGCTGCAAGGCTGGCGCCGTCCTTTTCCGTTTTTCACGGACAATGTTGATGTGACCCTCGAAGGCGATGCACAGAATCCTAACGCCATCTTGGTGAAAGGCTCAGAGTCACAAGACCGTCTTAATGCCTTCACGAAAAGCTACGATGAGCTTGAGGCCAAGCTGGAAGCCGACAGTACGATGGTCCAAGCAGATAAGGACGAGATCCTGAAGATGCACTGCTTCGATTATGTGTGGGAAAACCCGACCGACCCCGTGGCGCATTATGTGATGTACCGCTACAAATGGGCCTTTGGTCCCTGCGAATTGCGCACGATGATTGATAACATTCACCATGCCGACAGCACCCTCAGCACCGCTAACTTGAAACTGGCTGAAGAATATGTGGAGAAGCAAGAACGCGTGCAGGCGGGTCAGCCAATGATTGACTTCACCCAAAACGACCCTGACGGCAACCCTGTGACGCTCAGCGAGCTCGCCCAAGGCAAACTCCTGTTGGTCGACTTTTGGGCTTCGTGGTGTCCCGACTGCCGCAAGGAGAACCCCAATGTGGTGGCTGCCTATCAGAAATATCACGACCAAGGCTTTGATGTCCTCGGCGTCTCCTTCGATACGGACAAGGAAAAATGGCTTGCTGCCATCGAGAAGGACGGTCTCACTTGGACCCATGTCTCCGACCTTCAAGGTTGGAGCAATGCTGCTGGAGCCTTGTATGCCATTGCATTCATCCCTCAGAACGCCTTAATCAGGGACGGCGTGATTGTCGCACGCAACTTGGAAGGGGAGGAGCTGATGGAGGAGATTGGAAGACAGTTGGAAAAGTAAATTTTCAAATTATTTGAAAAAAGCCTCGTCGCTGTTGTGTGACGAGGCTTTTTGTATCTCAATGTACTACCAATCGTGTCGAATAGCACGTACCATCTGTTGCAATTAACCGAAGCAGATAAACCCCTTTTTGAATATCATTTGTGTTGATTATATTGGTATTGTAAAAGGTTCTTACAGCCTGCCCGAGGTTGTTGTAAACTTGTACTTGGGCCACCTTCACTCCTTCAATGTTCACTATTCCGTCGGTTGGATTGGGATAGACATTGAAGGCAGTTACAGACCCATCTGCAACAGCGAGATTGTCTTTCTCAAGAATGGGGAAACCCTCATTGATATTATTCTCATCCTGAGCCCACACTGGATCGCTATTATTGCCGTTGAGACAATCCACGAAATCAAGGCAGCGCATATAGTCTTCGCTTAATGCCACACCTTCGCCGCCTGCACTACACGTATTGATGTAATAGTTGTTTTCAAGTGTTGTATTATTGCCATAGGCCAAAATACAGCCGGCATCTTCGGTGCTGGAAATTGTACCTACATTATAGCAATTGGTTATCACACAATTACCATTATGCAAGAAGCTAGCGATGCCACCGGCAGCAGGTCCTGCTGGAGCAGTACCTATAACTGTACCGTCAGCGAAAATGCTTCCTGTATTGTAGCAATTGTTTATTGTCACTTTTCCATTAAGAGAAAAGCCATAGATTCCACCCGAGTAGGCACCTGACACCTCTCCTTTATTGTAACATTCTGCAATTTCCGTGGTACCAAAACCAACGATACCACCTGCATATTGGCCACTGATATTACCAATATTGTAACAGTTATAGACTTGATAGGCATTAGAACCAACGATGCCACCGGATTTAGAATCATTGGAGACTACGGTTGCGCCATTCCAACAACGGGACACCAATGTGGAGGACGATCCATTTCCTACAATGCCACCGCAAATCACTCCTGTGACATAACCACTAGTGACAAATACATTCTCGATAACGGCTGGTTCCACATCTTGTCCGATTATTCTGCCTTCAGTGCATCCAAAAAGGCCAACGCCTTTATCATAGTAGTAGGCTTCCGAATCAACATATATATTCGAAATGCTGTGCTCTCCACCATCGAAGTGGCCTCTGAACACAGTTTCTGGATTATAACCGGAAATACTACCTTGGTTGCCTCTATCACAGCCATCATCATCGAACCACTTGTTGTACAACCCGATGGGCACCCATTTTTGGTCCTCACTACCGTTTAGGTCAATGTCTGTGGTGAGACGGAAATACAAGCCTTCCGTATCAAAGCCTTTGTTGACCATATAAGCCAAGAAAGCCAAGTTTTGGGCCGATTCAATCAGGTATGGGCTGCTTTCAGTTCCGTTGCCTCTGGTCCAAACGGCTCTGCTGCCGTCCCAAACGCTGGTCTGTGCCTCGACCATGATGCCCGTCAAAAGGAGCATCATCATAATATATAATCTTTTCATTTTGTTCAGTATTAAATCGTTAGACATTTGTTTTATTTTCCGAAGCCATTATTGAACAATGTCCTGATATGGTCGATGAATTCGCCTTTGCGCTCAAGAGCCGACTGGCTGTCATTTTTCCATACGGTAATCATGGCATAGTCCAATTCTTGCGTAGTGCCGGCGACAAAATTGAACGGCCCAACCATGGCAAGACCTCGGCGGTCGGTGGGTTCATTATTACATTCTTCTTCCGTCCAATATTTGCCATTGGTGTTGTAATCGTCATTAGGGGCCACACCATTAGTGCCAAAATTGCAAGGGTCGGTGTCACCAGGGAACATAAAGCTGCATTCGGGACCGACAACATTTTCACCGCTGTAGGCATTGCCACCATATTGCATGTGTGTTCCGTTTTTCCATACACCACGCAAAAAATTATAGTATTCCAAAGCCGAACTTGGATTGCCATTGATACTTACAGAGTTGACATGATACATAAATCCGCACATACCCAAGCGTTCATCATCGGCGATGCCATTACCAAAATTGTAGCCATTGTAGGCATATTTGTCCAAAGGATGCGTGTTGTTGAACAAGGTTCCACAATCTCCGTTATAGGCGGGATTATCACGCCCGTCTGCATCCATATAGGGACCAGCCAATATAGTACAGACCTGAACAGGTGGATTATCACCGTATGCCCATGGCTGCCCATCGCCATCCATTGGGACACCATTATAGGCAAAGCTTGAGCCACGTTGCACATCGCAGCCAACATAGTCATCCCAAGCATAGCCGATGTCCCAGTCGTTCCAAAGACCGAGATAGGTGTCGTGATAATCGTTGGAGGAACGGTTGAAGAACTTGTAGTTCACAAACACGGTATTGTTCAAAGCCTCATCATTTGGGGCATCAAAGGCATACACCATGGCATGGACCTCAAGGCCAATCTTTCCTCCTCCCGATTCAAGATGATTACTAAAGCAGTCATTGAAAACAAAGAAGAGGCATTGGTCGCCCTTGATGTCGGGATAGTCGCCTTCGGCAGGGTTGTAATGTCCGTCACCATTCACGTCTACAAAAGGCGCAAGGTTTTCGGCATAGCCCGCATCGCCATGGGCTGGCCAAGTTAGGATGTCCTCAGGTGTTTGATAGCCTGCGTTGCCGTGATTGGCGATGAATTGTTCGATTTCGGAGCGAGTGAGGTTCCATACACGATGGAACTTCAGTGCCGTCATCAGGTCGATTGTGGCGTCAGCTGTCTTGAGAGGCCCTGCCCAATAGTCGTTAATAGCTCCATCAATCCCTTCCCAGTTTTGTCCGAATTTTAAAGCTGCAAGGTGAAGACTGTCGGCGGTATCCAGACCGCCAAACCAGAGCGAATGTTGGAAGATGGTCTCTTTGCCGCTGCCTTGGGGCACTTCCCAAGTGGGGCAATCATTGTGATAGGTGTCCCATTGTTCATAATATGTACCACGTTGTGGGACAAAGACGCTGCCATTGCCGAGGATGGTTGCCCTTACATTGTTGGTCTCGATGTGAGAGATGGGTGGCTGCTGTGCCACGGATGCCAGCCCCATCACGCACATCACCAGTAACAAAAGTCTTTTCTTTTTCATAGCCGTTGAGTTTTTATGCATATTGATCGTTGTTTTTCGATGGACAAAACTACAAACAGATCTTACCGCTGTCAAGAAAACTATGGTGCGGATTGGTGCGGATTTTGTGAAACAAATGGGAATCAGATGTTTACATTAAGCTTTGCTATCTTTCGCAGGGTGATAGAGAGAGGTTCTTCGTTACCGAAAATGCTCTTAAGTTTGCGGCTGCGTTCGCACACCGTGTTGAAGGCACGCTGCATCAAGGCCGCCACATCGGCTTCCTCCACACCCAAAAGATAAAGGCAGCAATAGTCGATATCACCCTTGGTGAGTGCTGGATACTCCTTTTTGAGGCGGGTGGTGAACTGCTCAAAATGGATATCGGCTGCCTCGTGCAATGCCAACAGATGCTCTTTGGTGAGGGCATAGTCCTTATAAACTATATAGTCCACTTTCGACTTGAACTGTCCTTCATTCACTCGCTCTATGATTAGGCGACAGATGGGTTCTTCGGCAAACGAAGCGGCTTCCACCCGTTTTTTCATGGCGGAAAGGGCCTCGCCCTGCTCCTGCAATTGCCCCGAAAGAACTTGTTTCTCGGCCTCCGTGCGTTTGTGCCGTTTGCGATTGATAAGCATCCAAACTGCAAACACTGCAATCAATGCCAACAAAGGCAACACAATTTTCATAATCCGCTCACGGTTAAGCTTTGCCTCTTGTAGTCGGGTGTTTTCCTGTTTTTGCTGCAAATAGTCCTGAAACAGACTTGTGAAACGCCATTCATCGGCCTTTGTGCCAAATTCTGGAGGGGTGTTTTGGGTCACAAATCGGGCATATTCGCCTGCCTTGTCCGACTCGCCACGGTCCTCGTATATCTCGCGCAGATAATCGGCACTTTGGGTTTTCAGGAAAAGGCTGGGCGCATCCTCGTAGACTTGATTCAGATAAACGATAGCAGAGTCATACTGGTTATCAAGTTTGTAAATAAAGCCAATGCCCAAATAACGGTCATATTTTTCAAACTCATTGCCGACAGAGGCGATATGCTTCAGCGCAACCACAGATGCTGAGGCATCATATCCAACATGATAAGATGAAAGCGCCTTCCTATTGATAATATTCCTGTAAAGTATGCCAGTCGTATCCTTGATGCAGGCAAGCGATTGGTCATAATAATGCAAGGCACTATCATACTGTTCAGACTTCTCATATTCGTAACCCAAGAAAAATAGGGTGTTGGCTAGACTCGATGGAGGATTATAGGCTTTCCGCTTGTAATTCAGTACATTATTGTAGAAATAAATAGTCGGCTCAATGAGGAACTTGTCGGAATAAATGTTGGCCAATCGGGCAAAAATCAAGGCCATAAAACCGGCTTTATGCCCAACAATCTGTTCCTCATCGAATTGTTGTTCCATGATTTCCAAAGCTTTGTAGTATTCATTGCAGGCTAACATCGTGAGGGAATCATCAGTAAAAATGATGCCGTTGTTGATGCATACGGCATTCATATAATGGGTGCGAGCGGAAAGAAAAGCCATATCCTTGTCGTGGGTGTAAACAGAGGATACGCTATCGAAATATGTCAATGCCATTTTCACTTCATCACAGTAGGCTACCTCGCGACGCACTTTGAAACATGCTTCCGAAAGCATTAAACTCATATATTCAAAACTGGGTGATAGAACGGGACTAAAACTCTCATAAAACTGCTCAAGATGCTTCAAAGCACTATCTGGGTCGCTCTGCAAAAGGCTGTCAACCACTACCAAACGTGGGTAACTGTTCTTTTGCCAACTGATTTCAGATTCCATAGTTCTTGAACACGAAGCTCCAAAACAAACCAACAACAAGCCTACTATAATGTGCACTAGTTTCATAGGCACAAAAGTAGGGAATTAATTTCGATGCAACTTTGGTTTATCAAGAAAACGATGGTGCGGATTGGTGCGGATTTTTTATGTATAGTTAGGAATCAACAAGTTACAATATGTTTCGATTGGCTGCCCAAGCCACAAACGGCGGGTTAGGATAGTCTTTTTTGCTGTATTCCAAAGGCTGTCCGTCGCTGATGCGAAGCACCTTGCCGCCAGCGGCGCGTAGGATGGCATCAGCGGCGGCAGTGTCCCATTCCTTGGTCTTGCTGTAACAGACATAGACATCGGCGCTGCCTTCGGCTAGACGGGCGAATTTAAGGCTGCTGCCCTGGGTGTCAATAACCAAATCGGGATGAGCGGGTCGCAATACCTTATTAATATATGCATCTACCTCGGGCGTGCGGTGCGAACGACTGACCAATACGGTGAAAGTTGAGAGTTTAGAGTTTAGAGTGTAGAGTTGTTGGTCTTTTGAGGTCCACATCTTATCAAGAACAGGGGCATAAATCACACCCATAACGGGCTGCTTGTCATCAATCAGCGCGATGTTGACGGTAAATTCGCCGTTTCGGTTTACAAATTCCACTGTGCCATCCAGTGGGTCGACAAGCCAATAACGATTGTACTGCGAACGGTCGGGAGGCAGGTCTTCCTCGCTGATGAAAGGTATTCCTGTGGGCTTCAGTATCTCCTTGATGATGTTGCTGGCACGGAGATCCGCCTGCGTGACGGGCGAGTTGTCGTCCTTGGTATAGACCTCGAAGGGCTGCGCATACACTTCCATGATGGCCTTTCCAGCTTCGAGGGCGGCATGTTGAGCTAATTTGAGTAGTTGTTTCATGGTGCAAAAGTAGTGTTTTTTTGACTAAGGTCTATAGCCTATGGCTTACGGCAGCTACACGAAAAGCGTAAACACCTACCCTTATGTGAAGCTGCCATAGGCCATTAGCCATCTGCCAAAGTTAATTTTATTATGCTGCAAATCAATAATATAAGAAAAAAACTCTAAAAAGATTAGCTTTGTCAACTTTTATTCCACTAATTTTGCACGCGAAAACGAGGGGTTGCAGGAGCATCCTTAGTGTAAAAATAGAGACTATGGCAAAGAATTTAGTTATCGTGGAGTCACCGACCAAGGCCAAGACCATCGAGGGCTTTTTAGGTAAGGAATATACGGTGAAAGCAAGTCAAGGCCATGTGCGCGACTTGAACAAGAACACCTTGAGTGTCGATATTGACAAGAACTTTGAACCCGAATATGAAATCCCCGACGACAAGAAGGCCCTTGTGGCTGAGTTGCGCAAGTTGTCAAAGGCCGCCGACACGGTGTGGTTGGCATCCGATGAGGACCGCGAGGGAGAATCCATCTCATGGCATCTCTATGAGGTGCTCGACCTAAAGAAAAAGGACACCAAGCGTATCGTCTTCCATGAAATCACTAAATCGGCCATCACCAACGCCATCGAGAACCCGCGCGACATCAATATGGGACTTGTCAATGCGCAACAGGCTCGCCGTGTGCTTGACCGCCTTGTAGGTTATGAGCTGTCGCCGCTGTTGTGGAAAAAGGTGAAGCCTGCTCTTTCGGCAGGCCGTGTGCAGTCGGTGGCTGTGCGCCTCATCGTTGAACGCGAGGAAGAAATCAAGAACTTCGTGCAAGGTAGCGCTTATCGCGTGACGGCTCAGTTCACTTTCACCAAAGACGGACAGGAGTACAACCTCGCCGCCGAGCTTCCGCATCGTTTTGAAAATGAACAGGAAACGAGGAAGTTCTTGGAATCGTGCATCGAGGCTGTCTACAAGGTGGACAGCATCGAAAAGAAGCCCACTGTGCGTTATCCTGCTCCGCCATTCACTACCTCGACATTGCAGCAGGAAGCTGCCCGCAAACTCGGCTTCTCGGTGGCCAACACGATGCGTATCGCCCAGCAACTCTACGAATCCGGTAAGATTACCTATATGCGTACCGACTCGGTCAACCTGTCGAGCCTTGCCCTCGGTATGGCCAAGAAGGAAATCGAAAAGAATTATGGTGCTGAATATGTCAAGACGCGCCAATACCATACCAAGTCGAAAGGAGCTCAAGAGGCTCACGAAGCCATCCGCCCGACTTATCTCGACCAGCAAACCATCAAAGGCACAGCCGATGAGCGTCGACTCTACGAACTTATTTGGAAACGCACTATCGCTTCGCAAATGGCTGATGCCCAAATGGAACGCACCAATGTGAACATTGGCATCTCGACCAATGACAAGCAGTTTGTGGCCACGGGCGAAGCCATCCTTTTCGACGGTTTCCTCAAGGTTTATCGTGAGAGTTACGATGATACGACAGAAGAAGATACCGCCATCCTGCCGCCTATCGAAATTGGCACGTCGCTCGACATGGAAAAGATGGAAGCCCAGCAGCGCTACACACGCCCGCCGTTCCGCTACAACGAGGCCAGCCTTGTGAAGAAGATGGAAGAATTGGGTATCGGTCGTCCTTCGACCTACGCGCCTACCATTTCCACCATTCAGAAGCGCGAATATGTCACCAAGGGCGACGTGAAAGGCACTTCACAGGAATTTCAGATTATCACATTGAAAAACAATAAGATATCTGAAAAGAAAGGCAAGGAAACCATTGGCTCCGAAAAAGGCAAGCTCATGCCAACCGATATTGGCGTGCTGGTCAACAAGTTCCTGTTGCAGTATTTTGAGAGCATCATCGACTACAACTTCACCGCCAATGTTGAGAAGGAGTTCGACCAGATTGAAGAAGGCCAACGCGAATGGAATGCCATGATTCGTGACTTCTACAAAAACTTCCATAACCAAATCGTCTCCACCACCGAAAATTCGGGCAAGTTCAGCGGAGAAAAGCTTCTTGGAGTGGATCCTGCCACGGGCAAAAATGTGTATGTAAAAGTCGGCCGTTTCGGTCCAGTGGCACAAATTGGCAACACAGAATCGGAAGAGAAACCTCGTTTTGCCGGCCTCAAGAAAGACATGAGCATCGAGAGCGTCACCTTGGAAGAAGTGCTGAAATTGTTCGACTTCCCGCGCATCCTTGGTGAGTTTGAGGGCAAGGAGATTGTTGTGGCCGTGGGGCGTTTCGGGCCGTACATCCGTCACGACAACAAGTTCTTCAGTTTGGCCAAGACCGACAACCCCGCCTTGGTGGAGTATGACCGCGCCGTTGAAATCATCAACGAGAAACGGCAGAAGGACTTGGACAACATCATCCTCACCTTCGACCAAGATCCCGACATGCGCGTCTTGAACGGTCGTTTCGGGCCATATATCGCCTACAAGAAGACCAACTATAAGATCCCCAAAGGCACTGAGCCCTCCACTTTGACCTACGAACAGTGCTTGTCCATCGTGGAAGACCCGAAGAACGCACCGAAGAAAAAGGTGGTGAAGAAGAAATAATTAATTTGCGATTGTCACTTGTTTTGAGTATTTTTGCAACGGATATGAATTAGGAAGGTTTATGGATATTGCAAGAATTAATCAGCATAAGCAGACTTTTGACGAAATAATGCATTTCATCAAAAGTGATGATGGTAAGGAACAAGTGGAGGTGTGGTTTGCGAGGGAGTTGCAACCTGTTTTGGGTTATGCCCGTTGGGAAAATTTCCTTGTGGCTATAAGCCGTGCTGTTGAATCATGTAAAACACAGAATATCAATGTGGATGATCATTTTCGTGAGGTCACGAAAATGATAGATTTGGCCAAGGGAGCAAAGCGAGAAATCACTGATTTCATGCTTACCCGATATGCTTGTTATCTGATTGCGCAGAATGGCGACCCGAAAAAGGAAGAAATTGCTTTTGCGCAGGGCTATTTTGCTTTGCAAACTCGTCGAGCCGAGTTGATAGCAGAGCATCTTAACCAACTGTCGCGGTTGGAAACCCGTGAACGTTTGCGTTCTTCCGAAAAACAATTGTCGCGTAATATTTACGAACGAGGCGTTGACGACAAGGGTTTCGGTAGAATTCGTTCGAAAGGCGATACGGCTTTGTTTGGCGGAAACACAACGGAAGACATGAAAAAACGTCTCGGCATCAAATCAAGCCGACCTTTGGCTGACTTCCTTCCAACGTTGACCATTGCGGCGAAGAACCTGGCCACAGAAATGACCAACTATAACGTAGAACAAAAAGACCTACAAGGCGAGGCATCCATCACCCAAGAGCATGTCCAAAACAATATCAGTGTTCGTCAGATGTTGGGACAAAGAGGTATTCGGCCAGAAAACCTGCCACCAGCCGAAGACATCAAGAAGGTAGAACGTCGCGTGGCAAGCAATGAAAAACAGATAGAAAAAACCTCTCCAAAACTTCCGAAAGAAGTTAAAGATGAGGATTGATATAATTAACTAATTCGATAATAACCAATAATTTACAAAGGAAAAAAGGAAACACTAACTAATTAACATAATACCCCCTGAGCTTTACGCTCTTGTTCTCTTCGCAGAAAACTGGACACTTTCTAAATGTACGAGAATAAGTGCAATGAAGTTCGCGCCGATAGGCGTGGATTTTTTGTATTTATCTGTACATTTTGGTAGTCCAGAAACCACTGCGAAAGGTAATGCAAAAGGTTTCACGCCTTTCTTATTGCCTTTTCTGAACGAGGGTGGAAGCCACGGAATGTTGAAAAGCAATAATCCAATTTAAACAATAACAACAAAAAAAGGAGGGAATTAAAATGAAAAAATTAATTGTTATCATGTTTTTGTCTTTTTGTTGCATAGCAAATGCACAAAACTATCTCCACGTCAACATCACGGAGATACAGGACTATATGACATACGAATATTGCGTATCGCAATATGATGGTGTCGTAATCGAAAAAGAAAACGAATGTAACGAATGGCTATGGAAAGTTCAAATTATCAATGGTGAAGAAAATTATTATTCAACCAATGAGATTACACTCGAACCACCTCAATATTCGTATTACTTTATAACATATTGGGGGTGCAATATTGTACAAAAAGAGTTTTTTGTGAAGTTCAATGATTTTCAAGCCAATGAGCCATTTCTGCAAGACTACATTTGGAAGAGGCCAGGGCAAAGTGTTACACTTACAGCGGGTGGAGATGGTTACCAATGCCAGTGGTCCACAGGATCAACAAACTACGGAATCACTGTTACCGAACCAGGTACCTATTGGGTCCGTATTTATAATGACTGTGGCGAACTGACTGACACCGTTCAAGTCTGTAACAATGTCGAAATCGACTTGGCTACCTGTGATCTTGAGAGCAACTTGAACTTGATCACCTGGCCCACTACCGTAGCACAAGCCCAGTACATCGACCATGTCATCGTGAAGCGTGACGGTATGCAGGTCGGCACAGCCCCCTACTCCGATGGTCAGTTCACTGACAATATCGGTAGTGGTTCCGCATCCCGTACTTACACACTCACAGCTGTCGCCACAGACGGCACAGAATGCCCCATTGTGAGCTATCCCAAGGAAACCATCCATATGAGCTACACCTTGGGCATGAATAACACCATCGAAATCGAATGGAACATCCCGACGGGCTATGACCTGATAGGTTACAACATCTGCGAATGGCATGAAGACGATGGCTCACTCACCGTAATTGATTTTGTGGGTGCGAGCGTGACAAGCTACACCTGCTCGGAAAGCCAGTTCGACCAGGGTTACATCGTCGTGCAAGGCGTTGAGGCGGACAAAGATGGCGAAATGCGCCTCCTTTCCAACCGTAGCATGGATTTGGTTGGCCTCGGCGAGAACGAGACAACGGCCTTCAGGGTTTATCCGAATCCCGCCAATGGCATTCTGTTTGTAGAGACGTGCCATGGCGCGTCTCTACAAATGGAAACCTACCGCATTGTCAATCCCATCGGCCAAACCGTGATGGAAGGCCAAATCACGACGGAAAAACAACAAATCAGCGTGCGCAATTTGCCCAATGGTGTGTATTTCATCACCGTTGACGGTGAAACGCGAAAATTTGTGGTGGAATAACCGTGTTGGTTTGTAGGGCTGTCGCATTTCGGCTGCCGCCGATGAAACGACAATGCGGCTGCCGTGGTACGACAGCCCTACAATTCGCCGTGGTACGACAGCCCTACAATCCCAACAATAATCGAAACTGTAATCCTTCAGCCTATAGGTCGAAGGATTTTTTGTGCCCATACAGGTCGCAAACCGAATAAATTCCTATTTTTGCAATCTTAATCAGGCGCGCCTAGCGTCACTGCGAGACACGAAGCAGTCTAGACATGAAACTTATACCCTAGATTGCTTCGTCGTTCCTCCTTGCAATGACGCAAAGCGACGACAAGTAAAAAACTTAATCTTTGAATCTTGAATCTGAAATCTGAAATACAATGGAGAAAAAAGACTTACTGAAAGATGTTGTCGAACATATCGACATTAAGAAGTACGACTCAACCGAACTCATCAACGCCATGCGTAAGATGTCGTTCACCTCGCGCGACACCGCTCGCGCCGCCGATATCCTCTGCCAGATGATCGCGGAGAAGGATTGCACCAACATCCTTACCATCGCCGGTTCCACCTCGGCCGCCGGCTGCATGCAGGTGTATGTGGAAATGGTCAGAAACAAGATGGTTGACGCCGTGGTCAGCACGGGTGCCAGCATCATCGACATGGACCTCTTCGAAGCCCTCGGCTACAAGCACTACATCGGCACGAAGGAGAACGTCATCCCCGACACCAAACTGCGTGAGCTCTACATTGACCGTATCTACGACACATTCATCGACGAGGAAGAACTGCAGGCTTGCGACCAAGCCACCTGCGATGTGGCCGACACCCTGGAGTGCCGTCCCTACAGCAGCCGTGAGTTCCTCTATGAGGTCGGCAAATGGCTGGCCAACGGTCACGGCGTAAAGAAAGAGAGCCTCATCCAGACCTGCTACGAATGCGGCGTTCCGATCTTCTGCCCCGCTTTCAGCGACAGCTCGGCTGGCTTCGGCATCGGCAAGCACCAGTGGCTTCGTAAGAAAGCCGGCAAGCCTTATGTCAGCATCGACTCGGTGGCCGACTTCCTCGAATTGACTGAGATTAAGATGAACAGCCCACAATCAGGCCTCTTTATGGTTGGTGGAGGCACACCCAAGAACTTCGCACAGGACACCGTTGTCTGCGCCGAAATCCTTGGCCATGAAGTGCCTATGCACAAATATGCCATCCAAATCACCGTGGCCGATGTGCGCGATGGTGCCTGCTCATCATCGACATTGCTCGAGGCTGGTTCATGGGGCAAGGTGAGCGAAGAGCTCCAACAGATGGTCTATGCCGAAGGCACCACCGTCATCCCCGCCATCGTCAGTTACGCCTACCACAATGCCCCGTGGCAAGAGCGCGAGTATAAGAACTGGCAGAAGTTATATAAGTAAATTCTGAATTAGGAATTATGAATGCTGAATGGGAGCAAAGCCCAGAGTGCATTGCACCATTCAGCATTCTTCATTCAGCATTCCACATTCATCATTCATCATTAAAGAATGGACATCAGCATTTTCCTTGAGCCTGTTGCTGAGAAGTGTTTCAGCAAGGCCTACCGTCCGGGCAAGAAGACCTTGGGCGAGAGCATCAATATCTACCGCAGCGAGGTCACCTTCCCTGACCTCGAAGGTGTGGATTTGGCCATTGTCGGCGTCAAGGAAGAACGTGGTGCGGTCGACAATAAAGGCTGTGCCGATGGTGTGGACTACATCCGCAAGGCACTCTACCAGCTTTTTAACCATTGGCCTCAGCTTCATATCATCGACCTGGGTGACATCAAAATAGGGAAGGAGTTGAATGATACCTATTTTGCTGTCAACCAAGTCCTTACCGAACTGCTGAAGAATAAAATCGTGCCTATCGTTATCGGAGCGGGACAAGACCTCACCTACACGATGTACCAAGTGTATGAGCCCACAGGTAAGCTCATCAACATTGCCGCTATCGACCCCATGTTCGACATTGGCAATGACAAGGAAGCCCTCAACTCACATTCCTATCTGAGTCACATCATTTTACATCAGCCCAATTTCCTGTTCAACTTCACCAACATCGGATACCAGTCATATTATGTTGATACGGAGAATATTGAACTGATGAAGCAGTTGCTCTTCGATGCCTATCGTTTGGGCAACATCAAGCAGAATATGGATCTGACAGAACCGCTTATCCGCAATGCCAACCTCTTGAGTTTCGACATTTCAGCCGTCCGCGCTGCCGATGCACCAGGTGTGAAAAACGCGTCGCCCAATGGCTTCAATGGTGAGGAGGCCTGCCAAATGACGCGCTATGCCGGACTAAGTTACAAACTCTCGTCCATCGGTTTTTTCGAATACAATCCGCATTACGACATCAACTCTCGCACAGCAAACCTCATCGCCGAGATGATTTGGTACTTCATTGAGGGCTTTTCCGGCCGCCAGGACGACATTCCTACCTTGGGAAGCAATGATTTCAAGCGGTATATCGTACAGATTAGTGATAATCAAAATGATATAGTCTTTTTGTGCAATAAGATCACAGGCAAGTGGTGGATGGACATGTCGTTCCTGCAAAACGATGACCAGAAATACGAGCGGCACCATTTCATTCCTTGCTCGAAAGAAGACTACGACCAAGCCATGCGCAACGAGTTGCCCGATAAGTGGTGGCAATTCTATCAGAAGCTGATGTGATTTTTTGGGGATTCGCTTTGCGAAGAAATCTAATCATAATCCTCTATTTAAAAAAACAATCAAAAAGCTGATTTTGAAAGATTGTGATTTGATTTTTGAAAGATTTCTTGCCGTAGGCAATCCCAAATTAGTATCTTTGCCGCAAATTTTTCGAACTATGAAAAAAGCACTATCTATTTTCACTCTTTTACTCTTGATGGCCGTTACCATGCAGGCTCAAGACAATAAGAAACCCGATTGGATGAGATGGCATTACCTCTCCGAAGAGGAAATGCACGACAAATCTCGTGGCATGACTTTCGTTGAGACCGACCCGCCGACAGGCACACCGCGTTTTGTGGCCGAGTTTGAGCCTATGCAAGGCGTGATGATTCGCTATCCCTTGGGTATCCCGGAGAGTCTTGTCGCGCAACTATCGAACAACTGCATGGTATATTGCATCGTTAGCGGTTCGCAACAAAGCCAAGCCCAAAGCACTTTCCAAAATGCAGGTGTCAACATGAGCAATGTCACCTTCGTGAATGCCCAGTCTGACTCCTATTGGGTGCGCGACTACGGTCCTTGGTACATCTTTGAAGACCGCAACCCTGCCATCGTCGACAACATCTATAACCGTCCGCGTCCCAACGACGACAATATGTCGCAAGTGTTCGCCAATTTCTGGCAGATTCCTATGTACGGAATGAGACTGGAACACACTGGTGGCAACATGATGGAAGACGGTCGCGGCCACGGCGTGAGCGATGACCTTGTGTTTCAGGAAAACCAGCAAGACTATGGCATCAATGAGGCCACTGTCCGTCAAAGAATGAACGACTATTTAGGCATCAATCCTTATCATGTCACCATCGACCCGCAAGGCGACTATATCGCCCATGTGGACTGCTGGGGCAAGTACCTCGCTCCCGACAAGATCTTGATTGCGCAACTGCCGCAAAGCAATCCACGCTATCAATATTACGAACAAGTGGCCGAATACTTCGCGACCACCAACTGCTGTTGGGGTTATCCTTACCATGTTTATCGCGTGCAGGAACCCGGTGGCTACACTTTGGCTCCTTACACCAACAGCCTTATTCTCAACAAGACTGTCTATGTGCCGATTGGCACTAACAGTACTTACAACCAGCAGGCACTTCAAGTCTATCAAGAAGCCATGCCTGGCTATGAGATTATCGGCGTGGCCAACAACACCTACAATGGTTGGGAGAACACCGATGCCCTGCACTGCCGCACCCGTGGCGTGATGGACTTCCACATGCTCTTCGTCGACCATCGCGATGTGCTCTTCGGCGAGCAAGAATGGCAAGACTCGATTCCTGTAGTGAGTAAGTTCATCGCCTACAGCGGTGCCAACTTGAAGCAAGACTCACTCCTTGTGTATTATAGCATCGATGGCGGTGCCTACCAAACAGCCCACATGACCGCCACAGGCAATCCTGACGAATATGTCGGCTACATCAAAGGCTACCAAGGTGAATCGGAGATTGACTATTATGTGTTTGGTGCCGACGAATCGGGACACCGCTACACGCAGCCTGTTTTTGCCGACCTTGACCCGCACCATTTCACTATGGAGGCGCATGAGCCTCCTATGCCGCAGGGCGAGTTGGTGATTACGCCGGATACACTGTGGTTTGAGCATAATGGCGACGAACAGGCTTTTACCATCGAAAACCAGACCAATGCCACGGTTCAAATCAACGCCATAACTGAGCAAGGTGGTTATTTGCTTCCTGACACTCCCAACCTTCCCTATAACTTGCAAGTTGGGGAATCCATTTCGGTTGGTTTCCTTTTCAGTTTTCCGCTAAAAGCAAACCGTGCATCTGATGATTACGTTTCAAGTTTGATAAAAGTTCAGACCTCTGTCGGAGAAAAGCTTGTGACTGCTATGATAAGCAAACAAGGGATGGTGAATTTCGTGTACCAAAATGAAATGTATTTTGATGACCCAACTTTGGTCATTGAATCAAGTTTCTTCAATAAATCTGTTTTTGTTCCTATTATCAAGGTTATTTCCATTGCCGAGAAAGACACTGATTATCTGAATATTGAAACAAACCCCACTCCACCTTTCGATTTGGAATTCAATGGCGACGAAGCCTTTATGTTCGTGAGTTTGAAGGATTTCGCAAAAGGCTATGTGCAAACAAGCATCGAAATCGAAACGGACTATGGTATCTTTGAGATTGCCGTCCACATTAATGAAGACATCTTCTCTGTCAACGAACTTTCCGCTGAGACCAAGCTCTACCCCAACCCGACCACGGGCCAGTTCACCGTGGAAGGCGCAAATGTGGCCAAGGTGGAGGTGTATAACCTCGTTGGACAAAAGGTACACGAAGCCGAAGGCCAAGTGGTCAGCATTGATGCCGCCAATTGGAACAAGGGCATCTATCTGGTCAATATCATTGAACAGAATGGTGCCGTGGTAGCCAAGAAATTGGTGGTGAAATAATCCTTGTAGAGACGCGATTCATCGCGTCTTATTGAAAAACCAAAGAATCCCCGAACATGTGTCGGGGATTCTTTTTATTTTTGCGCATAAATCAAAGATTAAACCAATGAAAAGAATCATCCCCATCCTCTTTTGTTGCCTCATGGCCTTGGCCGCTTGCCAAAAGAAAAACGCCCCGCTGTTTCGCGGCGACTACAGTTTCAAGACCTCGGGCAGCGTCACCTTGGATGAAATCAATGCCGAAGACGAACCTGCCTCCTTCACCGTCAGCCTGCCCAACGAAATCGGACAGCTGGAAATCAGCGCCTTGGACAACGGCAAGGACAGCGTGCTCGTGGTGATGAACACCATGGGCGGCGAGGTTGTGGTCACCCACGCCTGCTGCAAGGACAACGAAATCTTCCTTCGCGACTTCAAGAAGAACACCTTGCTTTTCACCGGCGACTCAATCACGTTGAAGAACGAACTGCGTGTTAAGGCCTCTGGACAGATGTACGAGGACAACACGCTCATCCTCAACATGATTTACGAAGGCGAAGCCGAAACCAACGGAAGCAGTTTCAAAATTTATGGCGATGACATCCGCATGGCGGCGATAAGGAACTAATGCTATGAAAACGAAACATATTCTTTGGCTTCTTCCCCTGTTGTTGGTGGGTTGCGGCGAAACTGACCCACAACAACTCAAGGAGAAGCTCATTGGCGGTCCCGCAGAGGAGCGCGTCATCACCGTGGGTGTGCAGCGCATCGACACGGTGGGAGGCTTGGTGCGCAACAGCTACCCAGGCTACCTTGAAGAAGGCAACACCGTCGACATCAGCTTCAAATATGGCGGCACATTGCAGTCGCTTAATGTTAAAGAGGGTAGCACAGTGCGCAAAGGACAAGTGCTGGCTCGTGTATCCTCACCACAGATGGAGAGCACCCGACGCTCGGCACAAGCCACCCTTGAACAGGCCCAAGATGCCTACGACCGCCTGAAAAAGGTACACGACAACGGCAGCCTCCCCGAAATCAAATGGCACGAGATGGTGGCCAACCTTGAGAAAGCCCAAGCGGCCCTCGACTTGGCCAACGCCATGCTGGCCGACAACACCGTCACTGCCCCCTTCGATGGCACTGTCACCAACCTGAGCGCTGTGAAGGGCGAGAGCATCACCCCGCTGAAACCCATCATGCGCATCATCAGCACCGAGGGCTTGGTGGTGAAAATCAGCGTGCCGGAGAATGAAATCTCAAAGGTGCAAATCGGCGATGAGGCACAAATCCTCATCCCCGCCCTCGACAACCGCCGCTGCAATGGCCATATCCTTGAAAAGAACATGACTTCATCATTGCTCACACATAGTTACCCTGTGAAGGTGCTCATTGATGAAAGAGATGAGGCTTTCACCCCTGGCATGATTGCCAAAGTGGTGTTGAGTGCGGATATCGACAATGGCATCGTTGTCCCAGCCAATGCGGTCTTGATTAATAACGACGGCAAGTTCGTTTGGGTGGCGAAAGACGGTCGCGCTACGAGGCAAAACATCACCATCTCGGGCTATTCGGGCACGGGTGTGGTGGTGAGCAAAGGCTTGCATAGTGGCGACATCGTCATCGTAGAAGGATATCAGAAGGTTAGTGAAGGAATGAAAGTGGAATGTGGAATGCGGAATGATGAATGATGAATGTCGCGATGCGACGCGGGGCTTCGCCCTTCATTCAGCATTCAGCATTCATAATTCAGCATTAAAAGAAAAACTTAATGAATAAGTTAAAACGAAATACGGGTATCATCAGCGGCAGCATACTGCGCCAGAAGATTGTTTGGGCAGTCGTGGCGGTCATTGTGGCCTTCGGTATCTATGCCCTTGTCGACATGAAGAAGGATGAGTTTCCGGCCTATACCATCCGCTTGGGCATCGTGGCAGGCGTGTATCCTGGCGCCAACTCCGAGGAGGTGGAAGCCCAGCTTACCAAGCCCTTGGAACAGCTGCTGTTTGAAATGCCCGAGGTAGACCGCAAGAACACCTATTCTGTTACTAAAGAGGGGATGTGCTACATCTACACCAGCCTCGATGAGTCGGTGAAGGACAAGGACATCGCTTGGTCGAAGATACGGCATAAGATCAATGAATCCAAGGCTTTGAACTTTCCTGCGGGCGTGTTGGCCATCGCTGTCATCGATGACTTCGGCAATACCTCTTCGCTGCTCATCGCCATGGAGTCGGCCGACAAGACCTACCGCGAGATGCACGACTACACCGACGACCTCACCCACCGCCTGCGTGCTATCCCCGAGATGGGCAATGTGCGCGTGATGGGCGAGCAAAACGAGGAGATCGCTGTCTTTATCGATAAGGAAAAGCTTTCGTTCTACGGCATCAGCCCCAATACACTGATGTTGCAATACGCTTCGCAAGGCCTGCTTACTACCACAGGCACCATGCAGGGCGATGACTTCGACCAGCCGTTGCACATTGAGAACCCCATGGTCAGCGAGCAGGAACTCGAAGAGCAGATCATCTATTCCGACGCGGCGGGCAACACCATCCGCCTGCGCGATGTGGCCACCGTTGAACGCCGTATGGCCGAGTCATCCAAGGTGGTCAACTTCAACGGCAACGATGCCTTGATTATTAGCGTGGAGATGCGTAAGGGCTACAACATTGTAGCCTTTGGAAGGGAAGTGGAGAAGGTTCTATCAGAGTTCAAGGCCACTCTTCCCGACAGCGTGAAGCTTTATCGCATTACCGACCAGCCTAAGGTGGTGCAAAAGTCGGTGAGTTCGTTCCTCCGCGATTTGGTCATCTCCATGATCGTCGTCATCGTGGTCATGCTGCTGCTGTTTCCCTTCCGCACGGCCCTCATCGCCAGCTCGGGACTGCCTATTTGTACGGCATTCAGCATTGGGATGATGTATCTCTTTGGCATCGAATTGAATACCGTTACCTTGGCGGCACTCATTGTCGTGCTCGGTATGATTGTGGACGACTCCATCATCAATATCGACGGCTATATCGACAAGTTAAGCCAAGGCTATAAACCCTTCGATGCTGCCGTGAGCAGTGCCCGTGAGCTCTTCATGCCCATGTTCATCGCCACCGCTGCCATCGCCTGCATGTTCTTCCCGATGACGCGCATCATCACTGGACCTTTGGGCGAGTTCGTGCAGCTCTTCCCTTGGACCGTGGCCTTTTCGCTGATGGCTTCTTTGGCCTACGCCATGCTCGTCATTCCCGGACTTGAGATCATGTTCATCAAGCCGGAAGACAAGCCGCGACACAACGGCTTTGTGAGGGCACAGATGCGGTTTTTCGGTTTCCTGCAACGCATCTACGACAAGATGCAGAGCCATTGCTTCAAGCACCCGTTGTTTACCATCGGCATGGGTATCGCTTCTATCGTCTTGGGTGTACTGATGTTTTTGGCCTTGCATGTGCAGATGATGCCTATGGCCGAGCGCGACTGCTTTGCCGTAGAAATCCGTCTGCCCGAAGGCAGCAGCCTCGAAGCCACCACGAAGGTCAGCGACTCATTACAACACTTGATGCTGGCCGACAAGCGCGTCACCTCCGTGACGGCTTTCATCGGCGAAAGCGCACCGCGTTTCCATGTGACCTATTCACCCAGCATACCCGCGTCCAACCTCTCGCAGCTGGTCGTCAACACCACCTCGAAGAAGACCACCGAAGCCTTGCTGAAAGAATGGGATGACAAGTATTCCTATTATTTCCCTGAAGCATACGTGCGTTTCCGCCAACTGGACTATCAAGCCGTTTCAACGCCTGTCGAGGTTTATGTTTATGGCGATGACTACAGCAAGACTGCTCCTGTAGCGCAACAAATCAAGGACTATATGCTCACCCTTGACAAGGAGTTGCGCTGGGTGCACACCGATTACGACGAGCAGCTGTCGTCGGTGAAGGTGACCATGAAACCCGAGGAATGTGCCCGTTTGGGGCTTACTAAAGGCTTCCTCTCCTTGGATTTGGCCAGCAGCCTCAACGGCCAGCCCTTGACTACCGTTTGGGAAGGCAGTCGAGGCATCCCCGTGCGGTTGTACTCCCAGCAAAACTACGACCCCAACAACTACGAATCCGTCCAAAACCAACTGATTCCGACCATGGTGCCTGGCACCAATGTGCCACTCCGTCAGGTAGCCGACATCAGTCCCGAGTGGCATCCCGCGCAGTTGGTGCACCGCAACGGCAAAAATGCCATTACCGTGGCGGCAGACATGAAATTCTGGAAGCCGCAGACGGTGAGCATGAAGAAGATTCAACAGTACATCAATAAGGAAATCACGCCCAATCTGCCCGAAGGCGTGAGCATCGAATACGGAGGCCTTTCATCGCTCAACACCAGCGTCATCCCGCAGCTGCTTTGGAGTTTGATTGCTGCCATTTTGGTGCTTTTGGTATTCTTGGTGGCCTATTTCAAGAAGTTGAATTTGGCCATTCTCACCTTGGGTTCCAGCGCCTTGTGCATGTTCGGCGCTTTCTTCGGCGAGTGGCTCTTTGGCCTCGACTTCGGCATGACTTCCTTGTTGGGTATCGTCAGCTTGATTGGTATCATCATGAGGAATGGCATCGTTATGTACGAATATGCCGAGACACTTCGCACCGAGGAGGGCTTGCCCACCAAGGAAGCCGCCATGAAAGCCGGCAGCCGCCGCATGAGGCCCATTTTCCTCACCTCGGCCACCACTGCCTTGGGTGTGTTGCCGATGATCATCTCCCGCAACCCGCTTTGGATGCCCATGGGCGTAGTCATTTGCTTTGGTGTGGTGCTCTCGATGGTCATCATTCTGGCCGTGATGCCCGTGATGTATTGGCAAATCTTTAGAACGAGTAAAACAACAAATTGAAGGTAGACAACATATGAAAAAAGTAAACAAAAACAGGAAACTTAGGATTGCACTTATTGTATTTGTGTGTGGTTTGCTTATTGCGTTAGTTTCTGCACTATTTCTCCGTAAAGAAAGACAAACGCTTTTGTCAACAGGAGAAGAAACTATTGGCGTTGTAACAAATACATATACAATTGGTTCTCGTTTTGGTACTGGTCCGAATCCATATATTATTGAATTTTCATTTTTTATGGATGATACCATCATAGATGGGACATGTTCTCTATCATACGAAGAAAAGGAACAATTCCAGAAAGCTGTTGTTGGAGACACTTACAAGGTAAGATTCTCTCCTGAAGAACCATATAAAAAAGTAAGAATATACATTGATGAACCCGTTACTACTTCTGAGGAGGAGTATAAAAGGCTATGGGAAAGGTTATGGATAAAGAGAAAGGATTGAAAAGTCTTTTGTTCCGACGGATTTGCAATCCGTCGGGAAGGAAAAGGGGATTTGAAATCCCCACTTCAATACGGCCGGATTACAAATCCGTCCGAACCTTGGCATTAATGATTCTGCTTACATCATTTTCGGTTTTCTTGATGGCACAGGAACCGTTCCGTCTCTCCGTTCAGGACTGCATTGAGATGGCCTTGGAGAACAACATCGAACTGAAAAACAGTCAGTTGGAAATCAATAAAGCGCGAGCTACAAAAAACGAAGCCCGCGCCGAATACTTCCCCACCGTGTCAGCACAAGCCGTGGCTTTTGATGCCTTGAACCCGATGCTTACCTTCGGCATCGAGGACATCGACAATGCGCAGTTGAGGCAGCTCCTTTATACGCTTTATGCCGAATATGGCGCAAATATGGGCATAGACAAAGAGTATTCCTTCGTGCAAAACGGCGTGATGCTCAATGCGATGGCGACAGAACCCGTCTATGCTGGGGGTCGCATCCGTAACGGCAACAAACTTGCCAAATTGGGCATCGATGCCGCTGAGATCCAAGCAAAAGTGAAGGAAGACGAAGTCTGTCTGCAAACCGAGACGCTCTATTGGCAAATCGTGGCCTTGCAAGAGAAACTGGCCACCTTGGACCAACTTGACCGACTCTTGGATACCTTGGACAAAGACCTGTCGGGAGCCATTGAAGCGGGTTTGGCCATGCCCACCGACCAGTTCAAGCTGAAGGTGAAGCAAAACGAGAGCCAACTCAACCGCAAGAAAGTCACCGACGGCATCGCCTTGCTCAAGATGGCCTTGGCACAAACCATAGGTACCGACTGGCAGACGATGACACTCACCGATACCTTGGGCTTGGAGACCGAGCCAACGGCCTATTATCGGCAACCTAACGAGGCGGTGTCGCTACGCAACGAAAGCCATCTCCTCGACCTCTCGCTGCAAGCGGAAAAGCTGAAGAAGAAGATGACCTTGGGCGAGGCCTTGCCTTCCTTGTTGGTGGGTGGTAGCACAAGCTATCACACCATTCTTGAAAACAGCAAACCCAATGCGATGGTCTTTGCCGTGCTTCAAGTGCCTATCACCGATTGGCATAAGACCTCCTTCAAGCTGAAAAAGCACGACCTCGACGCCGAAATGGCCGAAAACACCCGTCGCGACCTTACCGAGAAAATGGAGATGCAGACCAACCAAGCGTGGTTCAACCTCGAACAGAGTTGGCTGCGCATCACCATGGCGCAAACTGCCCTCAATGACGCTGAAGCCAATTTAAAAATCACGCAGGACTATTATGAGGCTGGACTGGTGGCTTTGTCGGATGTGCTCGAAGCCCAGACCATGCTCAAAAAAAGCCGCGACGAGCTCACAGACAGCCGCGTGGAGTATCGGATTAATCTGGTGACCTACAGGCAACTGACAAAGGATTAACATCCCATACATAGGTTTTGCACGATTTTTGTATTTTTGTCGCCTGATTCAAAACTCAATCCAATGAAGAAACTCCTTTTTTTAGTCCTTTTCGTGGCCACGGCCATGCTCGGACAGGCCCAAGTCAGCAAGATGATTGGCCAATGGAACACTTACGACGACAATACGGGCGACCTTCGCTCCACCGTTAAAATCTATGAAGAGAAAGGCGTGTATGAGGCGGTGATCACCACGCTTTATGAAAAAGATGCCAACGGTAAATTTCAGGTGATGAAGGCCCCTTACGCCAAAGAATACGAAGGCGTGGTCGGCACACACCTCTTCAAGGAGATGAAGGCTGACGATGACCTGTTGAGAGGCAAGATCTACGACCCCGAAAGCAAGAAGACCTACAATGCCAAGGTGACTTACAAGGCCAAAACCGACGAACTCAGCGTGCGTGGCTCATTGGATAGGGCCGGACTGCTGGGCCGTTCGCAAGTGTGGAAACGCAAGAAATAAGATATATAATCTCTAACCGAACTGAACCGAATCATTCCGAAGTCATTTCGGATATTTTCGGATCAATTCGGTTAGAGAAAATCTCTATAGATTACGATAAGATTTGAGTAAGATTTGTTTCTAATCAAACATCAAATTTGAATTCGGCATCAAACCAGCCTGTGTCTTCCTTTAAAAGATCATATTCTTCGCCCGTTTGGTGGTCAACCACATGCACGGTGCCTTTGATGTCGTCGTAGGTGAATGTAAACTGTGAGTTTACGTCGTCTTTGGGTACGTCCATTTTAGGTGTTATCTATGTTTTGAGGGTGCAAAGATACACATTTTTTCAATTAGGCATGTAGGGCTGTCATATTATGGCAGCCGCTTTTCGTTTTATGCGGCTGCCACGGTGTGACAGCCCTACAGCCTAGACTTACAGATTCAAACGTTGGTTCAAAACCTTCGTTTGTTCTTCAAATCCTTTCTTTCCCAAAAGTGCAAACATATTCTTTTTGTAGGCTTCCACGCCGGGTTGGTCGAACGGGTTGACATCCAGCATGTAGCCGCTGACGGCGCAGGCCATTTCGAAGAAGTAGATCAGTTCTCCGAGCACCTTCTCCGAGACCTCTGGGATGACGATGCGCAGGTTCGGCACGCCGCCGTCCTCGTGGGCCAACACGGTGCCGAGTTCAGCTTTGTGGTTCACCTCGCTGATGCGCTTGCCGGCGATGTAGTTGAGTTGGTCGAGGTCTTCGTTCTCCATCGGGATGCAGAGCTCGTGGTTAGAGTTCTCCACCGAAATCACCGTCTCGAAGAGGTTGCGCAGACCGTCTTGGATGTATTGTCCCATGGAGTGAAGGTCGGTGCTGAAGGTGACCGAAGCGGGAAAGATGCCCTTGTGCTGCTTGCCGTGGCTCTCGCCGTAGAGTTGTTTCCACCACTCGCTGAAATACACCAGACGCGGCTCATAGTTGACCATAATTTCATTGGTCAGACCCTGGGCATAGAGGGCTTGACGCACCACGGCATATTGTGTGACGGGGTTCTCGAGGGTGGGGCAGGCCTTGCATTGTTTCTCCATTTCGACGGCACCCTTCACCAAAGCGCGGATGTCGATGCCTGCCATGGCGATAGGCAGCAGACCCACAGGTGTGAGCACCGAGAAACGGCCCCCCACGTCGTCGGGGACGATATAAGTCTTGTAACCCTTCACGTTGGCCAATTGTTTGAGGGCGCCACGGGCCTTGTCGGTGATGGCGATGATGCGCGAGGCGGCTTCCTGTTCGCCGTATTTGTTGATGATGTGTTGCTTGAGGATGCGGAAGGCGATGGCGGGTTCCGTCGTCGTGCCCGACTTGGAAATGACCGCCAGCGAGTAGTCCTTCTTGTCGAGGATGGCCATGAGGTCGTGGAGGTAGTCCTCGCTCATGTTATGGCCAGCATAGACGATGAGCGGCTTCTCGCCAGTGAGCGGTGCAAAGTGGTTCTGCAAGGCCTCGATGACAGCACGGGCGCCGAGATAGGAGCCGCCGATGCCGATGACAACGAAAATTTCCGACTTTTTGCGCAGGTCGGCAGCGGTCTTCTCGATGTCTGCTAAAAGATTTTCATCGATTTCCGAAGGCAGATTCACCCAGCCGAGGAAGTCGTTGCCAGCACCTGTTTTATTGAAGATGGTTTCATAAACTTCTGAAACTCTTGATTCTAAATGACTTTTTTGGTTTTTGTCCAGAAAAGGTTGGACATGTGTGAGGTCGATTTTCATATTTTCTGAATATTAAGATGCTGCGAAGATAAGACAAAATCTTTAAGAATGTGATGGTTATATCAAAAAAAATACTATTTTTGCACAACATTTTTTGCACATCAACGTTTTACATGCAAGCTTATTATTCGTTTTTATTTTAGTTTTTTTTATATGTCACGTTTAAAGATTTTATTGGCCGAAGACGATCGTGGATTAGGTATGATTGTCAAGGCTTTCCTTGATTCCAAGGGCTATCCCACCACCTTATTCCAAAATGGCGAAGAGGCTTGGAACAGCCTTCGCGACGTCCAGTATGATTTGTGCATTACCGATGTGATGATGCCTGTGATGGACGGTTTTACTTTAGTCAAACAAATTAAGGCGGTGCAACCCATGATGCCTGTCATCTTCCTGACCGCCAAGAAGGAGGAGGACGATGTTTTGGAAGGCTTCAGCTTGGGTGCCGACGACTATATCACCAAACCCTTCAGCATGGACGAGCTGTTGGCACGCGTCAAGGTTTTGGAGCGCTGGTTGACCTACACTCCTACAAGCACTTCGACATGTGAGTATCGCCTCGGTGGTTTCACTTTCGACGTGCCGCATCTCACTTTGACCGATTTCAAGGGCGAAAGGCGCAAGCTGACCTCCAAGGAGATGGAATTGCTCTACATGCTTTGTGAGCACAAAGGCGAGACATTGGAACGCGGTCTTGTTTTGAGGACCATCTGGGAGGAGGAAAACCGCACTAACGCCCGCTCGATGGATGTCTACATCACCAAGCTCCGCAAGTACTTCAAGGACGACCCTGATGTCGACATCCTGAATGTGCATGGCGTGGGATTTAAGCTGGTGGTGAAGTAAGGCCACACGCAAAATTGCAAGAAAGAAGGACGCAAAGAATCTCGAAAGGGATTGTTGCGTCTTTTTTTATACCTTTGCAGGCATGAAACGCTACGTTTGGATAGGATTATTGGTTTTGCTGGCTTTGTCGGCTTGCGACAGCACCACGCGCGAGGCGCGGCGCATGGTGAAGCGTGCCGAGCAGTTGGCCGACACCTTTCCCGACAGCACCGTGCGCCTGATTGACAGCGTGCTGCGCATGCCCGCGAACTTCAGCGAGCGGGAGCGAATGGACATGGCCTTGCTGCAGGCCGAGGCCTTGTTTGGTGACCGTGGACAGGAAATCTCGCCCGTGATGGACGACGATTTCTTTGACGAGCATGCCAACCTCTCCACCAGCCCCGAATTGGAACGTGCCGCAGCCTACTATGCTGGTAAAAAACAATACGCCAAGGCCGCCCATGCGGCCCTCTACAGCGGCTTCGTGCAGCAGCACTACAACGAGAAGGAAGCCGCCATGCGCTCGTTCAAGGAGGCGGAGCAATACGGCAGCTATAGACAGCCTCACTGTGGCGCAGGCGGAGTATTGGATGGGGAAGATGCTGTATGATGAAGACAGGGAACAGGAAGCCTTAAAGTCGTTTATCATTTCTGAAAACTATATCGGAAATCACTATGGTGAACGAGCTTTACTAGAAAACAGCAAGGCTGTAGTTTATATTTTGATAAGTCGATACGACAGCGCAAACAATTGTTTAGAAAGAGGACTTTCTTGTGCTGAAAAGGAACATTTCGAAAAAGCAAGAATCAAAGTCTTTAACAACCAAGCCGTACTATGCCGCATTCAGGGAAAATATGGCGACGCCATTGAGCATCTTAAACAAATGGCAAGCACCTCTCATTTGGACAAAACGGAAGAGTTTGTTTTTTACCTCAACATGGGCAAAACATTCATTTCTGCCAAAGAAATGGATTCAGCGGTGTTGTATTTCAAACGTGTTGAAAATCTACTCTCTACCAAAGAAATTCCAGTGGAATCAAAAGCTTCTGCATATGGGGCGTTGTCGCAATTTGCCGAGCAACAAGGAGACATCCAGAAAGCCCTTCGTTTCAAAGATCAGCGGGAAATTCTTTTGTCTGATGTAGTGAGTCAAAGACAAAAACAAGTAATCTATCGCATCCAAATGCAATATGACTACGAGAGTCTGCAAAACAAGATGATCCAAGAGCGCTCCCGGATGCAACGCTTCGTTGCCATAGGAATCGTATTGTTGCTCTGTATTGTAGCCTTATTCTTTTATCAATCATCCCAAAGAAACAAGAAGGAAGCAGAAACCAATGCCAACATGTTTCATTTTATGCAGCAGAACAGGGCATTGGTTGAGAGTAATATAGAGCATGAAAAGAAGGTTCTTGATACAATGCAACAAATGTCGAATATGTATTATGCAAAGTTCAAGACCATGCAAAAACTCAGCTTTAGCATTGAAAACCCAAAAAACAAAATAGCCCTAAAGGATTTGGAAAAAGTAGTGTTCGGAGATGGCGAACACTGGGAAGCCGTAAAAGAGGTAATCGATGCATTGTATCCTGGATTACGGGAAACCGTAACATATAAATACCCTGAAATGGATGAAATGGAACGTCGCGTGTTCATATTATCGCGTTTCAAACTTCCGCGTATGGAAGAGGCTGCATTGTTAGGCATTAGCACAAGTGTGCTCGACAAGCTCCGCACAAGGGTTCATAAGATAGTGGAGAAGGATAAAAAGCAATAGTTTTTTCCAAAAATCACATTGTTTTTGCACTTAAGATTTGGATTTCATCCTATAAAAGTTCGGATGGATAAAAATATAACTACCTGTAATCTAGTTGTTTAACAACCTTTTAAGAAGGCAAAAGTTCGGATGGCGTTTCGGACGCTCAGCAAATGGACTATTTTCGTGGTGTGAAAATAATCATAGCACGCACTTGTCATCAAGCAATATTTGTTAAACTAAAACTCAATTATCATGATGAAAAAAACACTAATCTTAATTTGCCTTTGCGCATTAAATCTCTTCACATGGCAAGCACAAGCCGTAAACACAAAACCACTACCTATAAATAAGTGGGAAATAGCAGATCCGCCTCAAGGGTTTGAGAAAATCACCTTATTGGGTGAATTATTACTAAATGTTGGCCCCAACGCCATCGTAGCAGGGGATGGGAAGACCTATTCGGACAAGGTGATGAAGAAGTGATGGCGGGGATTGCAAATCCCCAACTCAAAGCCGGCGGATTGCTAATCCGCCGGAATGAAGTGAATATGGTGAAGAAAAATCGAAAAATTCTTGCTTGAAACGGAATATTTTGTATTTTTGCGGAATAATTAATTCTAAAATACCATGAAAAGACTTCTATTCTTACTCATTCCAGCCTTTGCGGCACTGGCCTTGCGTGCCCAAGACAACGCTCAAAAAAGCGACTTATACGAAATCATGTCGCACAACATGGGAGAGTATAGTTTTACTATTGAAAACTTCA
>CAMHJX010000025.1 GCA_946185535.1 uncultured Bacteroidales bacterium | reverse complement strand
TGTGACATAATAAAACCCCGAAAGTTTTTTGTCCAACTTTCGGGGTTCATGTCACGAGTCGCTCTCTTTCATTTTATAAATGTTGCTGTGTGAATTAGAGCAGTTTGATGCCCAATGTCACCATGAACATGTTTTGTTTGGTGTTGTCGATGTTGCTGAAGTCGAAGGTTTCGCCAAGGGTAGTCTGGTTAAGAGCATCAAACATCTTGCTCACGCCAAAGTTGTAGTTGATGTCAAGAGTAATGCGCTTTAACACGTCAACACCAAGACCGGCTTGAACACCCCAAGAGATGGATTTAGTATCGAAATCTTGGTCGGTAGTTGTATTTTCTATTTCGCCTTGTTGACCATTAAGGGTGTAGGTTTTGTCATACAAAGTCTGTGACTTAAGGACAAAGTTTGCGGTAGGACCAGCTTGGGCACGCAGAGTGACAATGTCGAGGTCAAGGATATTGACACCAATCATAACAGGCACCTGAAGGTTCATTTGGTTCAATGTTAAGTTGACATTGGCACCCGTAGGAAGATTGAACAGGTTATCGCTTTCTACGCCAGTGACATGTCCTTCGAAGATGTTGGAGGTCTTGAAGTACAACACTTCAGGTTGCACATAGAGTCTGCCGATGGTCACGCGGCCAAAGAGACCCGCAGTGAAATGGTTGGAGAAGCTTGACTTGATGTCGGCTTTCTGATAGGAGAGTCTTGCGGTCTGGTAACCGACTTTCGGGCCGATGGCGAGATCGAAGCCGCCACCAGCGAAGGCTGCGCTGCCCATCATCAACAGGGCTGCAATCAGTAAAAACGTCTTTTTCATTTTGATGTGATTTAGTGAATGATACAATCAATTTGGCGACAAAATTAAGAATCATTTTCGGATTTTAGGGAAATATCGGTAAAATAAATTATCTTTGTAGGTCTAAAATTTGTTACTATGAGAAGAATATTGTTGATTATCAGTATGGTATCTGCTGTTTTTGTAGGTGCCAACGCTCAACCGGGAAATGTCAGGCTTGGCATCAAGTTGGGGCCTACCATTGACTGGGCAAGTTCGGGTTCTACCGCCGCCACCAATGACGGTATAAGGTTGGGCGGCAACTTGGGATTGGTTTGTGACTATTATCTAACGAGCAATGTCGCGGTTTCGTCGGGAGTGGATTTCAATTTCCTACGGTTGAAATACACCTTTGTCGACCATAGGCGTGCCGAAGATTTCTTGGAAGAGTCCAACATTTCGGTGTCGCGTCGACTGAAGGCTGCCAATATTGAAATTCCCTTGAAGTTTAAGGTCAGAATGGATGTGCTCGATTTGTTCAAGGCTTATGCTGAAGCAGGAGCTGGCCTGAGCCTCAATTGCAAGGACTATGGCAAGGATAGTTATAAGTTTTATTGGGCTTCCTATGAGGGGCAGAGTTATGTCGATTGCACCAATCAGTATCGTCCGTTGCAGCTGTCGATGATTTTTGGTTTGGGTGCCGAATACGAGATCAACAGGAATTTGTCGATTTTTGCCCAGCTGACTTTCGACCATGCTTTTTCCAACGCTTTTGTCAACGCATTGGAGAAGCAAACGGGCAGCATCTTGCGTAATAATTACATTGGCATTGAGATTGGTGTCATGCACTGACCACCATTTTGACGATACGAATGAAAAAGCCTGGCGGGATTCCGTCAGGCTTTATTGTATTTGCTTTGTGTGTTTGGCTTATTCTTGCGGAGCTTCCTTAACCAGCTGGACCAATACGCGGCGGTCATATTCCGTCGGGTCAAGGTGTTTCACACCACCAATAGGCTCGATGATGATTTGGTCTGCTGGGAAACCTAACTCAAGAAGTTCAATCTTAATCTTGTTGCAGCGGTTTTCAGAAAGGGTTTGGTTGTAGGAAGGAGTAGCTGTGGCGCTGTCGCAAGAACCTGTCAGACGAATCTTGTAGCCATTGTCCATAGCAACCTTGGCAATTTCTCTCAAGTTGACGATGTCTCTTCTTGACATCAGCTCATAAGAGTCGCGGTTGAAGAAGATGGAGAATGGATAGCTCTCCATATCTTCGGTCTGGACATTGACGAATTTCACAACAGTGTCAGGGACAAATTCTTCCAACTTTTGTGGGAATAAATCCATTTCTTTGCAGCAATCAATGGGCAGGTCGTATTCTCTGCTGAAGTAGTAGATGAGACCTAAAGTCACCGAATAGTTGTTGTCGGCTCTCTTGGGACGGATACGGTCGCCACCAGAGAAAGCAAGACTTTGGTCGCTGGGCATGCCACCCAACTCATAGTACCAAGAATCAATGTGCCATTCTTGAGCAGACCATTTGAGGGACAGATTGAGGTCAAGATGATCACTCACGCGGAAATTGTTCATTAAACCAGCGTTGAAAGAAAACTCAAAATTGAGGCCTTTTTGCTCGCCATCATGAAATCTGGTTCTGACATTATTGATGAAAGTGGGGTTGATTAAGATATTTTCACTAACAGAGGCAGCACCCATGCCTATATAAAGAACAGGTGTCCAGATTCTTTCGGGATTGTAATATCCTTGGAAGAAATCGATGGGGCTGAACAAAACATCAAAATGTGCATCGTGATAGATGAAAGATGTTTTGTAATAGCCGTTTTCATCTGGATCCATTTTGTCATCATAGAGGAAACCAAATAAATGGTCACGGTTGGGATAGTAATTATCAATGTAACTCTTGCCGCCATTCACGTCGTATGAAAGACGAAGGCCAAGGCTATGGTTGAGCCATTTTCCAACGCTAAGGCCAGCCCCAAATGAAGGTCTACCCCATTGAACCGCTGTATAGTTGCCATTGGGATTCAAGTCAGAGCCTTGCCACCAGTCAATACTGCCTTCGGCAGAAACGAACCAGTTCTTCCAAGCTTTGGTTGTTAGGTAACGAACTGAATCAACATGACCATCGGCCATCACCGAAGTAGAAATGGCTAGGATAGCAATCAATGTAATAAAAGACTTTTTCATCGTTTTTGTAGTTCTATTTTTTATTATTATTCTTCTCATATCAAAAAATCAGTGTCCATACTAATTCGGCGGCAAAAATAGGCATTTTTTCCTTACCTATTTAATAAATAATGAAAAAATTACACTTTTTTATCAACAACAATATGAACAGTTATTTTGCTGAAAGTCTTTCAAAAGTTTTCAAAACTAATTTTTTCACATAAGGGTGATAATCGGTGGCAAACTTTTCGGTCACGCGGTTGGCGACGACCACGCAAATAGTAAGGCAGTTGTGTCCCATCATTTTGCCGAGTCCGTAGAGTGCCGACGATTCCATTTCGAAGTTGCACACGCGCATGCCTTGGTATTCGAAAGCTTCAATCTTTCGGTTGTTCTCTGGATAGGAGAGATGCATTCTTAATGTGCGGCCTTGAGGACCGTAGAATCCTGGCGCTGTGGCTGTTACGCCTTGATAATATCCTTCAGCCAAACGGTCGAACAATTCTTTTGACCCTTCCACGACATAAGGTAGCGGTAGGTCTTTTGGGTAATTCATCTGCTCGATGAAGGCATCACGCATAGCGATTTCGTTCACTTCTTTGTGCTTTTCGTAGAAATAGAGTAGACCATCCAAGCCAATTGCATAACGGGTGGCTACATAATTGTCTTCCACTTCTATTTCAGGCTGAAGTGCACCGCAAGTACCGAGCCGAATCAAATTCAGCGAGCGATGTTCGTCTTTTGGCATCCTGGTTTTCAGGTCGATATTGGCCAAGGCATCAAGTTCGTTCATTACAATGTCAAGATTGTCGGTGCCCATGCCGGTAGAAAGCGCGGTGATACGTTTGCCATTGAAATAGCCGGTGCGGGTGATGAGCTCACGGTTCTGGCGTTTCACTTCTATCTTGTCGAAGAACGAGGCAATTAGGTCGACCCTACCAGGGTCTCCTACCATGATGACGTCGTCGGCGAGTTGGTCAGGATGGAGGTTCAAGTGGTATATTGCACCCTCATTATTGAGGACAAGTTGCGATGCAGGAATAGGTTGATTCATATCTTTTTCATTTTGAAGCTGCAAAGATACGAAATATTTTGAAACGACGTTTTTTTCGTAAGGATAGCCGAAAAATGACCTATCTTTGCGCAAATTTGATTGAAGATGAAAGAAATACTCATAAAGAATATCTCAATTGGTGACGAACTACTTATTGGTCAGGTGGTTAACACCAATGCGGCCTGGCTCGGTGAACACTTGTCGGAGGCTGGTTTCCAACTGGATTCTATATTAACAATTGGCGATTCCGAAAATGCCATCCTCAATGCTTTTGATGCTTGCATGGATGCTGACCTTGTTTTGGTCACGGGTGGACTGGGGCCTACAGCCGACGACATCACTAAACCAACGGTCTGCAAGTTCTTTGATACCGAACTTGAGTTTTGTCAGGCGGCCTACGATAATTTAGTGTCCTTGTTCAAGCGTCGTGGTTTTAAGATGAGTGAGCGCAACCGTGGTCAGGCGATGCTGCCAAAGTCGTGCGAGTATGTTCCAAACACCTACGGCACAGCACCTTGCATGTGGCTGGAGAAGAATGGAGTTGCTTTTGTATTTATGCCAGGCGTGCCTTTCGAAATGAAGGGCATCTTCACTGATGAACTATTGCCACGCATCAAAGAACGCTTTCAAGCCATTCCCTACGAAAAACGAGTCATTATGACTACGGGCATTGGGGAGTCGTTTCTGGTCGACAAGATTAAGGATTGGGAATATGCCTTGCCCGATTTTCTTTCTTTGGCCTATCTGCCACAATATGGGATGGTGCGCTTGCGTTTGAGCGGCAGGCATGAGGATGCGCGGCTGCTTCATGAGACATTGGACCGTGAAGTGGCAAAACTTGTTGACTTAATTTCCGAGTACATTTTCTCTATGCAAGACCAACCCATCGAGCGTACGGTTTTTGAGTTATTAAATAGTAAAGGTATGACTTTCGCATCGGCTGAGAGTTGTACAGGTGGCAACATTGCTCATGTCATCACATTGATTCCAGGTAGTTCGGTGGTGTTCAAAGGGACGGCGGTCACATACGCTACACCGATGAAAACCAAGGTGCTGAGTGTACCTGCTGAGATGATTGAAAGGTGCGGTGTCGTAAGTCAGGAAGTAGTGGAAACTATGGCGACAGGCGTCCGCAATTTGATGGAAGTCGACTTTGGCGTGGCTACTACGGGCGTCGCAGGACCAAGTGGTGGAACCGAGGAAAATCCTGTCGGCACAGTGTGGATTGGCGTGGCTTCTGCCAAGGGAGTCGTGTCAAAACGCTTCAACTTCGGTAAGGACCGCGAGAATGTCATCAACCGTGCCACAATAGCGGCGTATGAGATGCTTAGGCAACAGATAACCGATTAACCCAAGCCCCGTAGGGGCGACAGATAAGCAGGTGACGTAAGCCCCTGCTTTTTAACACACATAGAACATGAACAGAATACTAATCCTCCTCGCCATCTGCCTGATGATGGCCTCGTGTCAAGAGAACGAGCCTGCTTACAAAGCCAAACTCGACATCAAGCCTGACCCCTACGACCTCGAATTCGACCGTTACGAAGAGGTGCTCTTCAACCTGGATACTGCCGATTTCCAAGTGGAACTGATGAAGCTCCAGGACCGCTACCATGTGTTCCTCAGTGGCGACCTCAACAACCCCGATGCGGTGCAATACCTCAAGGATTTTGCCACCGACCCGTTCAGTATCTATTTATATAAAAAAGTAAAATCTACCTTTCCCGATTTGAAACAAGTAGAGCATGTAGTGGAGGACGTGTTTGCACATTTCCAACACTATTATCCTGATATTGAGTTGCCTAAAAAGGCGTTCACATGTATCACGGGTATCCACCCCGACGAGCCTTCGGTTCAAATCATTGATGACCAACTAGTGATTTCCTTGGACTGGTATCTCAATGATGAAGAGACTTACGACCAAATCGGAATGCCAAGATACATGTCGCTGCGTAGGAATGTGCCGACTCTGGCCAAGGAAGTGGCCGAGCAACTTTATACGTATTACCTCTACGAATGGCGCAAGCAAAGCCAGATCGTTGATGAGATGGTGTTTTACGGCCGACGCAATTTCTTTGTCGAGTCCATGTGTCCTGAGTTGCCCGACAGCCTTTTGCTCGGCTATTCGACCAAGCAGTGGCAATGGGCAGTTGCGAACGAAGGCCAGGTTTGGGCCGACATTGTGGGCAACCGCCGTCTTTATGATGCCAGCTTGGATTCCTATATGATGTTTTTTGGTGACGGGCCGTTCACCCAGGCTTATAGCAATGATGCGCCTTCGCGTTTGGGCGAGTATTTCGGCTTGAATATCATTCGCTCTTATTTCTCTAGCAATGAGACATCGCTCCAGAATCTGATGCAACGGAAAGATTTGCAGAATATCTTCCAGGATTCGGGGTACAAGCCAAGGAAATAGGTTAAAGTAGGGGCAGACCCGTGTGTCTGCCCATTATTTTTTATATTATTGATTATTAAAAACATATCCGACAGCAAACGACAACAAACGACTACTGTCGACAACAAACGTTTGTTCAACGGCTTTTTCTTGACAAGGGTTGCATCTTTGCGGCATGAAACTTTAAACACTAAGAATTATGCTAGTAAAGACATTTGGATGTGCCCTTTTCGGCATCGAAGCCATTCAGGTCACCATTGAGGTGAACATTGACAGAGGTATCAACTTCTATCTGGTCGGCCTACCCGACAACGCGGTCAAGGAGAGCCAGCAGCGCATTGAAGCTGCCATTATCAATCTTGGCTATTACTATCCCCATAGGAAAATTGTCATAAATATGGCGCCCGCCGACATCCGCAAGGAAGGCTCGGCTTATGACCTGCCCATTGCCATCGGCATTCTGGCGGCTTCGGAGCAGGTCAGCATTGATTTGCTTGAACAATTCATCATTATGGGCGAGCTCTCGCTTGACGGCACACTTAAACCCATCAAAGGCACTCTACCTATTGCTATCAAGGCAAGACAAGATGGCTTCAGGGGACTGATCGTTCCTAAAGCCAACGCTCGCGAAGCTGCCGTGGTGGAGGGTTTGGAGGTGTATGGTGTGGAAAACATTCATGAAGTTGTGTCGATTCTTAATGGCGAAAACCAGATTCAGCCTGTGTCCATTGATATGGTCGACTCGTGGCAAGATGTTGTATACGAGTTCGACTTCAGCGATGTGAAAGGTCAGGAGAACATCAAGCGAGCCTTGGAGATTGCGGCCGCTGGCGGACACAATGTCATCCTTATCGGTCCTCCCGGCAGCGGCAAGACCATGCTTGCCAAGCGTATGCCTACCATTTTACCCCCTTTGACGATGGCTGAGGCTTTGGAAACCACAAAGATCCATTCCGTGGCTGGATTGATTGGTCGTAATGCCGCGTTGGTGCGAACGAGACCTTTTCGGAGCCCGCACCATACCATCAGTGATGCTGGCTTGGTAGGTGGCGGTACCTATCCACAGCCCGGTGAAATCTCACTTGCACATAACGGCGTGCTCTTTCTTGATGAGCTCCCAGAGTTTAAACGCACTGTATTAGAAGTCATGAGGCAACCAATGGAGGATAGGATCGTAACGATTTCAAGAGCCAAGATGACCGTTGACTTTCCTGCCAATTTCATGATGGTCGCAGCCATGAATCCTTGTCCTTGCGGATATTACAACCATCCCGACAAGGAATGCACCTGCAAGCCGGGCATGGTACAGCAATATCTTAACCGCATCAGCGGCCCCTTGATGGACCGTATCGACTTGCACGTTGAGGTTGTGCCGGTGGCCTATAAAGATTTGTCCGACAAGCAAATAGGAGAGTCGAGTGAGGCAGTGCGTGAGCGTGTCATCAAAGCGAGGAAGATACAAGAGGAGCGCTATGCAGAGTATCCAACCATTCACGCCAACGCCCAGATGACCACACAACTCATCCAGAAATATTGCGAGTTGGACGAAGATTGTCGCGCCATCCTAAAAAATGCCATGAATCGCCTCGGACTCTCTGCTCGCGCATACGATAGAATCCTCAAAGTCTCTCGCACTATCGCCGATTTAGACAGCAGCGAAAACATTCAGACGGGACATCTCGCCGAGGCAATAAACTATCGTAGTTTGGATAGGGATAATTGGGGGAGTTGACAATGGGAAAAAGGAATAATGCTTTCAACAAAGAGTCCGAGAAACGCATTTCTTTTTAGGAACTCGTTCAATTAATAGGTCAAAAATGCGACTACAAGTTTGCCATCATTGATTATGAGGTGGATGATGAATTGAAATCCATCGCTAAAAGTGCAGGTCTTGATCTGACAGGGTATAAGCATGTTATCGAGACTAGTGGCACAAATCATTCTCAAAACAGACATGGAGAAAGAAGCAATGATAGGATGCCGCTATCGCTTGAAGATTATTTGTTGATCCCATATATTATCAAAAACCGAGACGAAGTGGAAATCTCTAATAACACTTCTAGAAGTCATCATCACAAAACAATTATCTATCGTAAAGCAATAGGAGAACAATACGTATATGTTGAAGAAATTAGAATTGGTAGGAACAAAAGTTTGGCTTTTCAGACAATCTACAAAAGGCCAATAAAAAAGCCTCCCGTTTAGGAGGCTTAATCTGTTATTGCGGGAGGTGTCGTAACTGTTGTTCCGTCCTTTACGTCTTGATAATCCATTCGTTTTTCTTTCCGTTGCCGCAACCAACTGTTTGCAAAAGTACACTTTTTTTCTAACATGCAACAGAAAAGAAGAAAAAAGCAACTTTTTTCAATCTTTTCTATCCCTGCTAAACAGCGCTCCAATCCACTACCGTTTAAGCAGTTTTGAATGTTCATATCGGAGTTGTTTTCGTCTGCAAAATTACTGGTTTTTTGGTAGACAGATAAATTCTTTGTTTTTGTTGAATTAGTGTCAAAATGTGTAACTTTGCACACACGAACAATACATACAAACTATGTTACAAAAAGGAACAAAAGCCCCTTATTTTGAAGGGCAAGATGAAAACGGCAATCTCATCAAATTGACGGATTTTGTAGGAAAGAAACTGGTGCTCTATTTCTATCCCAAAGACAGCACGCCAGGCTGCACCGCCGAGGCCTGCGATCTGCGCGACAACTACGAGCGCTTCCTGTCGTTGGGCTATAATGTGTTAGGCGTCAGTCGCGATAGTGCCAAGTCGCATCAGAACTTTATCGCCAAATATAACCTGCCTTTCCATCTCATCGCCGACACTGATTTGACTATCCTGAAAGCCTACGAGGCATGGGGTGAGAAGAAGATGTACGGCAAGGTGACCGAAGGCACGCTGCGTACAACCTATGTCATTGATGAAGAGGGAGTTATTATCGATGCTATTGGCAAGGTGGATACCAAGAACCATACGGCACAGATATTATAAGCTATTGCGATAATGGAAATGTTTTTCTATTTTTGCAGCCAGACAATTGAATAGTATTGAATGGAGAATTACAGGTTATATAGTATAGGACATTCCAACCAATCCTTAGAGGAGTTTATTGGACTACTGAATGTACATAGCATCAATTGTGTGATTGATGTCAGAAGCATTCCTGCGAGTAAGTACTCTCCACAATTCAACCAAGATGGTTTGAAATGCTATTTGAAGGCTCACAACATTCAGTACTTGCATTTTGGCGACGAGTTTGGCGCAAGACGAACGGATTGCTTGGATGAGAATGAACAAGTCGATTTTGAAAAAGCAGTTGAGACTCCCCTTTTCAAGAAAGGTGTTGAGCGTGTTATGAAGGGCTTGGAAAAAGGCTTCCGAATTGCTTTCATGTGCTCTGAGGCCGATCCTTTAGAATGCCATCGTTTTTCACTTGTTTCTCGCTTTTTTTATGACAATGGAGTCGATGTTCAGCATATTCTGAAAGACGCTTCATTGGCATCCCAAGCCAAGTTGGAAAAAGAGATGATTACAACATACATCCATTCACGCAAATACCATCTTTCAGAAGTGGATTACTTGTTTGGATTGTATACTGAAGAAGAACAGCGAAGAGATGCCTATCGACTGAAAAACAAGGAAATAGGATACAAGCCCGAATTGCAGAACGAAGAAATTTATTAACGTATGATTACTCTTTTTACCATCGGCTTTACGAAAAAAAGTGCCGAACATTTCTTTAATTTGCTGCGCGACAACCATGTAAAGCAGTTAGTTGATGTACGGATCAGCAATAGCAGCCAATTGGCTGGTTTTGCCAAAGGAAAAGACTTGGAGTTTTTCGTCAACGAGATTTGCCATATTCCCTATCAGCATGTTGATGATTTTGCACCGACAAAAGAATTACTCGACAAGTGGCACAAAGAGGAAGTAACCTGGGAAGAATATGTAGAAATCTATGTGAACTTGCTGAAAACCAGAGATGTCATTCGTAAATACGGTGTAAAGGCTTTTGATGGCTCGTGCTTCCTATGTAGCGAAGACACACCCGAACAATGCCACCGCAGGCTATTGGCCGAATATTTGCAAGCGCACAGTAAAGAAAAGGTCACGATTGTTCACCTCATTTGACCATTATGGATAAGTATTTCATTTGTTTGGCTAATTCATACAAGCACGGTGGACGGTGCATTGCTGGCATTGAGGTCTCGCCAAGTCAAGATGGCCGTATGGATATTGTTCGCCATGATGACGGTCGCCCTTGTTGGATTCGCCCGGTTTCGATGGCAGAAAACGGAGAAATCCCAATGCAATTGGCGCAAGATGTCAAATTGCTTTCTTTGGTAAGACTAACTGATGTGGCACCTTGCCCTCATAAGGCTCACACTGAGGATGTGCATTGTTCGCGCATGGAATGCTGTCCCAATGACAATGAGTTCAAAGACGATTTCATGAGCCAACTCATTGACCCTGTTCACCAAGCGGTATTCTATTTTCGAGGGAAAGCCATCCCAGCAAAGATGATAGACCGGCTCAACTATTCGTTGATGCTCATACGCCCTGAAATAGCTAGTGCCTATATTGACGAAGAAAGGGAAAAGTCTAAATATCGGATGAAGTTTACTTATTATGGCTCCAACTATGACTTCCCTATTACGGATCCTTATTTTTTGGATGCTTTTAAGAAGAATCCGGAAAGATACACGGACTTAAAAGGAGTTTACCTTACACTCTCATTGGGGTTGGAATTCGAAGGTTTTCATTTCAAACTGGTTGCAGGGGTGTTCTTGCCTCCAAAAATAGAATTGGAAAAGAAAGATATTTCTTCTCCTGACAAGGAGCTTTCATATATAGATCGGCAGAAACAACTTCATCCAAATGCCTATGCTAAATGGAGTCAAGAGGATGATAGTTTATTGATGGAGATGCATAGACAGGGTGCTTCGCTTAATGAAATCATGACTCGATTTCAGCGGAATGAAGGATCTATCCGTGCTCGGTTGAAAAAACTACTTGTCGAAGATTCATCAGGTAATTGGTTTGATTATTATGATCAAGAATTGGCCCGTTTGATTGACCTCAAGAAAGAGACAGAGAGCCAAATTGGCGCATTGCGGAAAGAACTGCTTCAACAAATGGAAATCCATGATGAAGAGAAGATAAAAACGACAAGGTTCACCATTAGTTATTCTCCTCCAAAAACTGTTTTGAAATTTGATAGCGACCTTCTTCGAGAAAAAAACGAAGAACTATACAGAAGCTATTGCACCATTTTCGACAGTAAACTGTTCCGTGAGGAGAATCAAGAATTGTGTGAAAACTATTGCAAACCAGTGCAAAAGGAAGCTTCAATAGTGGTTAGGCAAAACAAAACAGATGAGTCTTAGTACAAAAAAGAATAAAACTGAAACAATGACATACTATATCCTCGATGCCTTCACCAATCAACCCTTCGGCGGCAATCCCGCAGGTGTGGTGCTGCTCGAATCGGAGCAGTTCCCCGAAGAAAGACTGATGCTTCAAATCGCCGCGGAGTTACGCTATTCGGAGACGGCCTTCATCAGACGGCACTCAGATAAGGAGTTTACTATCCGGTATTTCACGCCCAAAGCCGAAGTGGATCTGTGTGGCCATGCTACCATAGCATCATTCTATTTGTTGCACCATGAAGGGTTGGCGTCGGGTCAATGTCTTTGCCACACGCTTGCAGGTGACTTGTCTGTCGAAGCCGGAGAAAGGGTGATGATGCAGATGGCTATGCCGCGTATTGTGGCTACTGTCAATGAGACGGAAGAAATCTATAAGGCATTGGGTGTCAATGATTATCATCCCATTATGCCTATACAAATAGCCTACTCGGGCCTTCCCGATTTGATGATTCCCTTGCCTGATGTGGACACCTTGCAGGCCTTGAATCCCAACATGGAGGCCATCACGGCCATCACCAAGAAATATGATGCAGTAAGTTTCCATGTCTTTGCCTTCGCCAACGACAGCTACACAGCCCATGTCCGCGACTTCGGGCCTTTGTACGGCGTGCCCGAGGAATCGGCCACTGGTACCGCCAATGCGGCATTGACCTTCTATCTGCAACATAACGGCTGCCTCGGTGCCGAAGCGGAATGCGCCTTCATGCAAGGCGAGGCCATGGGTCGGCCTTCCGTTGTTGCAACGCGTATCGACAAAGATGGGACCATCTATGTGGGCGGCACGGCAGCGATTGTCGCGAAAGGAGAATTGTGTGTTTAGCCTATGTCGGAGCTGAAAACCATATTATCAGGCAGAATCAGCGGAGGCGACGCCCGATCCTTGGCTGGTGGCGACTTCAAGGAGGAACTGTTTCAGTTGCTCTTCGATGAAGACAAGCGTACTTCCGACAATGCCGCTTGGGTGTTGACGCACCTGCCCAAGACCGCAGATGCCTGGTTGGCCGAAAGGCAGAACATCCTTATTGATGAGGCCATGCGCACCACCAGCACCACCAAGCGTCGACTTATCATGAACCTATTAGATAGAACACCCTTTGAGGCCGACAGCATCCGCACCGACTTCCTCGATTTCTGCTTCAACTCCATGCTCTCCGACGAACCCATCGGCGTGAAGTCATTGGCCATCAAGCTCACTTATGCGCAAAGCAAATTCTACCCTGAACTGATCGAAGAGTTCAACACGGCACTCCGGATGATGGAACCCGAGGTGCTGCCAGCCGCGTTGAAACATATTAGGGGAAAGATGCTGGAAAAATGATATCTTTGCACTTTCAGAAATAGTCAAACCATGAACAATCAATTCACTATCCGTCCTGCGAAGCCCGAAGAGGCAGGCCTCGTCCTTGAATTCATCAAGAAACTCGCCGTTTACGAGAAATGCACCGATGAAGTCGTGGCCGACGAGGCCACCATCTATCATTCCCTTTTTGTGGAACATTCCGCCGAGGTGGTCTTTGCCGAGGAAGGCGGCGCGGTCATCGGATTCGCTTTGTTTTTCCACAATTTCTCCACTTTTGTTGGGCGCAAGGGCCTGTATCTCGAAGACCTGTTCATCCTTCCCGAGAAACGCGGTCGTGGCTATGGTAAGGCCTTGTTGAAATATTTGGCAAAGATTGCTGTGGAGCGTAACTGCGGCCGCATGGAGTGGATCTGCCTCGATTGGAACAAACCAGCCCTGACGGTTTACCGCAGCATCGGTGCTATGCCCATGGATGAATGGACCGTCCAGCGCTTGGATGAAACGGCTTTGCGAAAATTCGCTTTGGAGGATTGAATATGGCTACATACCTTTATCCGACACCAGAAGGTTTTGATGATCTGCTGATGAGCACCGATGGCAAGGCGCTGACAGGCTTATGGTTTGCAGGTTCGCGTGACGAAAACAAACATCCATTGGGCGTTGTAGAGACGCGCCATGGCTCGTCTCTACCGCCCGTAATTCATGATACCTATCGTTGGTTGGACTTCTATTTCACTGGCCATCAGCCAGATTTCACACCAGCTTACCGCATGGAAGACTTGACACCATTCCGCAAGGTAGTGTTGGATATCGTGTGCGAGATACCATTTGGGCATACACTAACTTATGGAGAAATCGCAAAACGGTTGAAAATCAATTCTGCGCAGGCGGTAGGTGGCGCAGTGGGTTGGAACCCCATTTGCCTCATCGTGCCCTGCCATCGCGTGATGGGTGCTAATGGCAAACTCACGGGCTATGGCGGTGGTTTGCACAACAAAATCGCGTTGCTGAAGCTGGAAGGATGGTGGAAATAGCGTGTTGTGTCTTATTCGAAACCAAAGAATTCTTTCAGCCCTTGTTTTTCTTTCAGTTCATCTGGCGTGAAACCATAGTGTGCTGCCGCCGAAAGCGTCACCACGTTTTCAAGGAATTCGTCGTAGGATAATTCGAACCATTCTTCAGGGATGTCGGTGTGGATGGTGCCGCCGTCGTTGTGGCCGCCGCCCCACCACCATGATTCGTCGAGTGCCGCCTCGTAGGTACCATCGTCCATCTTGACGAAGGCATACCAGGTGGTCCATTCTCTCATTCCTTCCGGTGTTTTTTCACCTTCATAATGCGGAGCGGAATGGCTTTTGTCAGAATAGCCCGGCTCATTCTTCTTGGCATCATGTCGATACACCCAAAAACGCTCGTTGGTCTCATTAGGAATCCTTTCCAAAGTAAGGCCGTCACAATGATATATGGATCTCTTCCTGCCCTTTACCCTATTTTCAGCCGTCATCATCTTCGTGATGGCAGCGATAGGTCTCTTTGTGTCTTTGTCTTTCAACAGGCCTTTTTTTTCAAGGAGGTCCTTGATGGGTTCAAGTTCATTTTTCCAACTGTTGACGTAATACCTGCAAGTATTGTCTTCGTAAACGTAATAACTGCCCACAAATAGGTCGTTGTAGGTGATTTTGTAATGATCAACAAGCCAACCCATAGTTTTATACTGTTTAAATAATAATCCTATTTCCTTTTCGAATGTTGATGATGTTTGGCAACATACAGGAGGCAAAAATAGGAAAAAGTTGTGTGTTTTCCGAAATAATATTAGTTTTGCACCCAATACATTGAAGTTTAATCCAATAACACCTATCGCCATGAATAAACTCTTTGCTCTCGTTGTCCTGCTGACGGCTTTGACTGGGGCATTTGCCCAACCTGCCCATTACATCACTTTCAACGGTACTGACCAATACATGCGTATCCCGCATCACGAAGACTTCAACATCGCTGCCGACCAAAGCTTCACGGTCACGGGATGGGTGCGCAATGAGACCTATACTAGTTACCCGCGTTATGTGTGCAAGCGCGATATGTCTGTAACGGGCGCTGGAAGCGAACGCTCTGGCTATGAGTTCTTTGGCACGGGTAGTGCGGGACAATCCTTGGGTCTCAATACACCCACTGCGACTTCGGGTCATGCCCTTTCGGTCTACACGGGAGTCACTGTGCCGGCAGGGGAGTGGATGCACTTCGCACTGGTCGTGGACCGCACCAACAACGAGATTCGTATTTATCACAACGGTGAGACCAACAGTAATTGGACAGCACCAGTGAACGACTGGGCCGTGACCAACACGCATGATGTGTTTATAGGGGCGGGCAACAGCGGTGGACAGCCAACTAATTTTTGCAATGGCTCGTTCGGCAACGTGAGATTCTACCATATGGCATTGGACGCCGACGAGATTAGTGTTGACATGAGTGCGGATGATTTGTATGATCTGCATCCTGATATGGCAAATCAATTAAAAGCAGCCTATGATTTCTCAACCGTTTGGATTGACAACAACATGTTGGCCGACCTCTCAGGCCAAGGTCACGATGCACAGATGGTCAATTTCAACTTTGGTGGCGCTGAAATCTTGAATGTCACCTTGACGCAAGACACACGCAAGGCAGGTCGTGGAAACGCTAACGATGTGTTGCTGAAAGCAGCAGTTTCGTTTGGCGGTGAGAATGCCTTGGTTGGATTGCAATCCATGGTGCTCAACCTTGAAGGGACGACGGACCTGAGCGATGTCAGGGAGATTAAGGTGTATTCCACGGGTACGGTCAATGCTTTCGATGAGCGTCATCCTCAAAATGCCACATTGCTTGGTAGTATAGAACCTGCTTCGAGTGATTTGACCTGCAACCTCGAAGGCAACCTCTTTACTGGCACCAACTACTTGTGGGTCGTGGCACATGTAGCAGACAATGCTACTGAGGGCAACATGATTGATGTTTCACTGAAGTCGATTACGACAACGGAAGAGACTTATGAATTGGCTAATCCTTCGCCCGATGGTAGCCGTGAAATCATTCTTGCACACACCTTGTTGTTGCAGCCTGGAGACTATAACTCAACGAATTATCGCATTCCTGCCGTAATCACAGCAAAGGACGGCAGCATCGTGGCGGTCACCGACAAGCGCAAATACAACGAAGGCGACCTGCCCGGGGACATTGACATTGTCTGCAACCGCAGTACCGATGGTGGTCACACTTGGAGCGAGCCTTACACTATAGCTTTGGGAACGGGCGTCAACCATGGTTTTGGCGACTGCGCCTTGGCGTGGAGCAACGATGACAACGGCCTTATCGCTGGCTTCGTGGGTGGTCCCGGATTGTGGTATTCCACCCCATCGAATCCGATCCGCACCTATATTTGTAAGAGTTATGACAACGGTCAGACTTGGACGGAGCCCGAAGATATCACCCACTTCATCTTTGGCGACAACTGCATTATCCCCGAACAGCGCACATGGCGCGCCTCATTCTTCGGATCGGGCAATGGCTTGCGCACCTCCACGGGTCGTATCATGTTCGTGGCCGCCATCCGTGAGACTACGGCGCAGGTACTCTACAACCATGCCGTTTATTCCGATGACAACGGTCAGACCTGGCATGTGTCGGGTCGTGCTTCCACCTCGGGTGACGAGGCCAAGGTCACGGAGTTGGTTGACGGCCGCATCCTGATGAGCATCCGTCACGCTGGCAACCGTTGGTACAACATTTCCGAAGACGGCGGTGAGACTTGGCAGCCTACCACTTCCACTTGGTACGATATCACCGCGCCTGCATGCAACGGCGACATGATCCGTTATACCTCCGAAAACCTAGGCCACGACAAGAACCGCCTGCTGCATTCGGTTCCTTACGGCAACTCACGCACCGATGTGACGGTCTATGTCAGTTACGACGAGGGTGAGACTTGGCCGGTGAAGAAATGCATCGTGCCCTATAGCTCTGCCTATTCTTCGCTTTGTATTCTGCCCGATGGCACCATTGGACTCTATGTCGAGGAAGCCTACGCTGGCGCTTCGGGCTATTCGACGGTGTTCTACAACTTCAGCCTCGAATGGCTCACCGACGGCAATGACACTTTTGACCCGACGGGAGTGGCTGAAAATCAAACACAAACGGAATTATTGAAGGTTTATCCTGTGCCCGCCACGTCTTTTGTTACGATTGAAGCGGAAGGAATGAAGACCATCAATGTTTACAATGCTTTGGGACAGCTCGTTAAGTCAGCATCTACCAAAGGAGTTTCGGAAGTTCGCTTAGATGTTTCTGAATGGGCTTCGGGGGCGTATCTGGTTGAAGGTGTAAATGGTAATGGCTTCAAAAGAGTAGGACGATTTGTGAAGTGAATTTGGCGTTTTCCGCCCGTTTGCGAAGTTCTTCAATTATACAAATTCTATAATTGAAACGATAATTCGGGAGCCAGTGGAACGGCAAGGCCTTCATCGTTACTTTCGCACTTCTAAATTGAACTTAGTGCCTTCGATGAGTGCTAAACCATTGACGTCGACGGCAACAGACGTTTGGAAAGATTGTAAAACTCTGATTACTGCTTAACCCACTTACCCGAGGCGATTTTTTGGGTGTCTTGCCAGATTTCCCAAAGATAAAGCCCTGATTTCCAGTCGGCGGTGCTGATATTGGTTTGGAAGTCGAAAAGATGTGCGTGAACAAAACGTCCTTGAAGGTCGTAGAAACGGATGACCGAACGCTCGAAGGGAGCGGTAATAGTCACGGAACCGTTGCCGGGATTGGGATACACCTTACAGGCCTCGTTGTCTTTCTCTTCAACGGAATTATAGGTTGGGATTTCGGTATAAACATACTCAATCTCCATTTCGTTGTAGGAACCGCAACATTCATGCAAATCCTTTTCCTGCATGGACAGCAAAGGATTGTTGAAAATGGAAATGCTATTTTTGAACGGCTGATAGTCATAAAAGAGAGTGTCGTCTTCATAATCCCAAGCCAACATAGTTTCCTCGGTTTCTCTAAAAATCGAAATGTTCTTGCATAGGCCATTTGCATCATATACGTACAAAGCTTTCTTGTTGAGATTCCATTCGTTGCCCGACCATTCGCCCATCCGATGCTCTTCGATGCGACCTTCAAAATCGAAAACATTCACAAACTTGCTCGCATTGACCCATCGTCCGTCTTCCCAGTTTTGCTTGGTTTCGGACTCCAATTCGCCATTGTCGGTGTAGGTGTAGGTCGTCAAAGTCAGGGGCGATGTTTCCGAGTCCTTTTGGATGGAAATCAATCGGTAATCGTCATCATAACGATAGGCTTCAATGGAAATCACCTCATATTCTTTGGAGTACGGATGTTCATACATCGTTTCCTTTCTCGTCTTCCCATTGTCAAAATATTCGTAAGTCCAGTAACTCCAGAGAGAATCTGTTTCGTTGAAATAATAATTGTAATAGTCGAAGAGCTCTTTCTTTTCAAGCCTGCCGTATGCATCGTATGTAAACCCAATTCTGTAGGAGTGTGTTATCCCATACTCATCTCCATCATGGTAGATGTTGCTTACTTTGTTGTTCTCATAATAATATCTGAAGGTTTCAAAATAGACCGGGTGCTCGGTACCATTCTTGATTCGTATTTTCGTGAGAAAATCTCCGTCATAAGAATAAGTCTTGCCGGGATCACCATAGGCATAATTGAAAGTCTTGAGTTTTCCGTTGCCATAATAGCCGAAGTCTGCATATGACGAACTTAGCATGTTTCCAGAGGCATCGTGTCTGGTCAATATAATATGACTGGGTTGGGCGATGCTGTCGACAAGTGAACTAGCAAAAGAAGAACCCATAGCAAATGCGCAAATAAGTAAGGTGTTGATTATACGTTTCATTTTATCTGCTTTTTGTCGGTTAGTTTGATTAGTTTGGCTGACTTTATGTGCGACAAAGATACGTTTTTTTTTGTAAATGGCAAAGGTTTTGAACATAAAACGTTGTTTCAAAATTTTTCCGTACTTTTGCCGCGCAAATTGGGAGACCGATTTAAAATTGTAATAAATTGAAAATCAGCTAAAATAATGAGTTTAAACATTTCAAAATTGAGAAACATCGGTATCGCTGCGCATATCGATGCTGGCAAGACTACGGTTTCGGAACGCATCCTGTTCTTCACGGGCGTCAACCGTAAGGTGGGTGAAACGCATGATGGACAAGCCACCATGGACTTTATGAAACAAGAGCAGGAGCGCGGCATCACCATCGCTTCGGCAGCCATCACTGCCCATTGGAACGGCTATCAGATTAACCTTATCGATACTCCCGGCCACGTCGACTTCACCGTCGAGGTGGAGCGCTCGCTGCGCGTCATCGACGGCATGGTGGCGGTGTTTTGCGCCGTGGGTGGCGTGGAGCCGCAGTCGGAGACGGTGTGGAACCAAGCCGACAAATACCGCGTGCCCCGCATCGCCTTCGTCAACAAGATGGACCGCACGGGTGCCGACTTCCAAGAGGTGGTCAACCAAATGCATAAATACTTGGGCGCCAACGCCGTGCCACTCCATCTCCCCATCGGAGCAGAGTCTGATTTTGAGGGCATGGTCGACCTGGTACAGATGAACTCGGTGCGCTTCATCGAGAAGGAACGCATCGTGGGTCCCATCCCGGAAAACATGATGGAGCAGGCCCAGGAAGCCCGCCGCAACCTCATCGAGAAGGTGGCCGACCTCGACGACGAAATCGCCGAACTTTACCTCGAAGACAAAGAAATCCCGACCGACAAGCTGATGGCTGCTATCCGTCAGGCCACCATCAAACTGATGATGGTGCCGGTGCTCTGCGGTGCTGCCTATAAGAATAAAGGTATCCAGCTCCTTTTGGACGCCATCGTCGACTACCTGCCTTCGCCCAACGACCTGGGTGCCGTCATCGCGCACGACCCCGCCAATGAGGAGAAGACCTACCGTCGCAACCCCTCTGAAAATGAGCCTTTCTCGGCTTTGGCCTTCAAGCTCATCAACGACCCGTATGTGGGCCAGCAGACCTTTATCCGTATCTTCAGCGGCAAGTTGACCAACGGCATGAGCGTCTACAACACCAACAAGCTGAAGAGTGAGCGTGTGGGCCGTATCTTCCGCATTAAGGCGAAGGAACGCGAGGAAATCAACGAGGCTAGCGCGGGCGAAATCGTGGCGCTCGTGGGCATGAAATACACTAAGACGGGCGACACGCTTTGCAATGAAGAGCAACCTATCTTGCTGGAATCCATCAATATACCGCCAGCGGTCATCGAGATGAAGGTCAACCTCGACGATAAGAAGAACCGCAGCAAGTTGAGCGAGGCCTTGGCCAAGCTCTGCAACGAGGACCCGTCGTTCCACGCCCACTTCGATGAGGAGACGGAAGAGACCATCATCGCCGGCATGGGCGAGTTGCACCTGGAAATCATCGTCGACCGTCTGAAGGAAGAGTTCAAGGTGCCGGTCACGGTGGGCGCGCCTTCAGTGTCGTTCCGCGAGACCATCACCGCACCGTTCGAGTGCAACTACCGCTATGTGAAGCAGACCGGCGGCAAAGGCCAGTTTGCCCACACCGTCATCCGCTTTGAGCCTAACCCGGGCGGTGGCTTCGAGTTCGTCGACATCACCAAGGGCGGCGTCATCCCGAAGGAATACATCCCCTCGGTGCAGAAAGGTCTGGCCGCAGCCATGAACAAAGGTCCTTTCGCAGGCTATCCCGTCGTGGATGTGAAGTGTGTCCTCGTGGATGGTAGTTCACACCCCGTCGACTCCAGCGACATGGCCTTCCAACTCTGCGCCCAGATGTGCTTCAAGCAGGCTTTCATGAAAGCCAACCCTGTGCTGCTTGAGCCTGTGATGAAGGTGGAAATCAATACACCCGACGACTACATCGGCAATGTGACGGGCGACGTCAACAAGCGCCGTGGTCGCATCGAGGCCATGCGTCGTTTCCGCAAGGGCTCGCAGAAGTTGGATGCCTTCGTTCCGCTGATGGAGATGTTCGGCTATGCCACCGCCTTGCGCAACCTCACTTCCGGCCGCGCCAACTACTCGATGGAGTTCCACCAGTACATGCCGACGCCGAAAGACAAACAGGAGGAGATTGTCAAGATGCGGAACGAGAAAGAGTAGTTTTTATCAAGAATTAGAGCATGTTTAAGACGTTGCCTTTCGGCAGCGTCTTTTTTTTGATTTCACTTTTAGTGTTACACTTTTTGTGTAACACCTTTTGTGTAATTTGAAAATAATATATATCTTTGCAGCGTCAATATAAAAAATGCTGCTATGGATAATCCTTTTGTCATCAAAGCTTACGAGTCGAAAGACTTGTTTTGCGACCGTGAGGAAGAGTTGCAACTGATGTTGCGCAACTGTCTAAACCAGACCAATATGACTTTGATTTCGCGCCGAAGATTAGGGAAAACAGGGCTGATTTTTAGGTTGTTTGATGAAATAAAAGCGTTTTATCCTAACATTCAGACCGTGTATGTGGACATTTTTGCTTCGGACAATATTGACGGGTTCATCAAATTGTTTGCAGAGGCGGCATTAAGTGCTATTCCGGAAAAGTCAACATTTGGCAAGCGGTTGGTGAACTATATCAAGTCGTTTAGGCCACAGGTTACCTACGATACCTTGACGGGTCAGCCCCAGTTGCAAATCGCTTACCAGACGGTTCAAGAAAAGGAGTACACCTTGCGCGGATTATTCGAATTCCTTGATGGACAGAATTCGCCTATTGTCATTGCCATCGATGAGTTTCAGCAGATTAGGGAATATCCCGAGCAAAATATGGAAGCCTTGTTACGCACATATATCCAGCAATGCAAGAATCTTACTTTTATCTTTTGTGGCAGCAAAAAGCATATCATGACGGACATTTTTGCCAATGAACGGAAACCTTTCTATTCGAGTACGACTTTTGTTTCTTTGGGAAAAATCTCGGAAGAGCGTTACGCTGCTTTTATCCGCCAGTTGTTTGGCAGTGGCAAGCGAAGCATCACCGACGAAGCCCTTCAATTCGTTCTTGATTGGACACAACGGGTGACTTACTATACCCAACAGTTGTGCCATGCTATTTATGCCAACGGAAAGAAAACCATTGACTTGGCCGAAGTGAAAAGCACTTGCAATCAGTTACTGAAACAAAGCGAGGCCGTTTATTTGCAGTACCGCCAAATGTTGACAGACAAGCAGTGGAACTATCTCATTGCCGTAGCCAAAGAGGGGGGTGTTAGGCAGATTACTGCTGCCGATTTTCTGAAACGGTATCAGATTGGTGGTGCCTCGGCTTCGCGGAAGTTGGCCGAGTCGCTTAGCGAAAAAGGATTGCTCAATGTTGAGGTCAGTCTTGAGGGAATAGACTACTCTGTGGGCGATGTTTTCTTCTCTCATTGGCTCGAAAGGCTGTGATTTTTATCCTTTTTTCCAAAAAATCATAGGGACAAAATTTTGTCCATGCCGAAATTACATCATTGATTTCCAATAAAATAAATTTGGACAATCCAAAAAAGCATGGACAAAACCGAGAGGCTCCCCAAAAACCTCTTGACAAGCGTTTTTTCTGTATATTTTTGCGATGTGTTTCGGCCCTTCGACGGGCTCAGGGACCTTGGCTGTCACGTGAAGTTAAGGTGCCAGAGCCCGTCGAAGGCCCGACAGATAAAATTCAACCCTATGAAAGCAACACTAAAATCACTCATCCTAACGACCCTCGCGCTCGGCGTGATGCTGTCCTCGTGCGACACTCCCGCCAAACGCGTGCAGCAGGCGCGTGCCTTATATGATGAAGGTACCGAACTGCGCCAGCAACGCCTCTCGGAAGAGGCCACCGACCGTTTCCTGCAAGCCCTCGCGCTGATGCAAGGCTGCGAGCCAACCACCGAAAACCTCCGCCTCGAAGGCCAACTCAAAGACAACCTCGGTGCGATGTACAACAAACACGGCCTCTTCGACGATGCCCTCAAGATGCACTGCGAAGCCATCGCGTGTTTCCGCCAAATCGACGACTCCACTGCCGTGATGACCACGATGCGCAACTGCGGCCGCGTGGCGAAGTCGCTGGAGCAGTTTGCCCAAGCCAAGCATTACTACGACACGGCCTTCAGCATCGCCACCTTATTAAACGATAAGGCCATGCAAAGCGACATCTATCTGGAGATGGGCCGCGACTACTACCTGCCCGTGGGCAACTATCCCGAAGCCATGACTTGCGTTCGCCGCGCCTTGGAGGGCGAGCTTGATGACAACAACACCGACATCGCCAATATGACGATGGGTGTATTATACTACTACACTGATAACTACGCCGAAGCTAAGCCTTACCTCGAAGCCGCCCTCCGCAGCGAGCGCGCCGGACTGAAGATGTCGGTGTACCAAACGCTTTACGCCATCGCCTACAACGAAGGCCATCTTGAGCAGGCCATGGAATACCAAGACCTCTTCACGCAATACATGATGCAGGCCGACAAGGAACATGCCTCCGACAACCTACAACGCCTCAAGGCCGAGTACGAACTGAAGGCGCAGAAGAGCGAGATGGAGAGTCTGCTCCGAAACCGTAGCCTCAAACTTTGGCTCATTATCGCAGCAGCGGTGATTGCGCTCTTGGTCATCGTGCTGATTGTGAGGAAGAAGGTGAGCGACCACAAATTGGCCGTGGAGCAGTTCCGCAGCCAAGTGGAACGCGACCAAAACCGCATCCACGAGTTGGTGAGCGACATGGAGAACCTCATCCGTACCAACGACGACCTGCGCCGCGACCGTCAGACGCTCTCTCAAAAAGACCTGCTGATGACGAGCAAGATCATGGGGCGCAACAAGGTCTACACCACGGCGCAGGGCCTCGGCGAGCAGGTGACCGCCGACACGATGAGCTTCGCCCTCAGCGACGACGACTGGGCCGACTTCATCAGCCTCACCGACTTGGTGTACGACGGCTTCTCGCAGCGCCTCCTCGAACTCTATCCCAAACTCGGCAAGTGGGATGTGCGCATCTGCTGCCTCTCCAAGAACGGCTTTTCCAACCAGGTGATTTCCATCCTCTTGGACACCCAGACCGAGTCGTACTACCGCCGCAAGACCCGCATCAAACAGATGAAGATGAACCTCACGGACGACACACGGACCTTTGAGGAAATTGTCAATGCGGTTTAATCACAAAACATACAAAACTTGCAAAACAATGAACAAGACCAAAGAAAAGCGTGTGGCGGCACCCAACCGGGTTGCCGCCGGAAAGCGGGCCAGTTGGCCGCTTTCCCCACCCTGCAAAAAGGGTTTTGAAGGTTTTGTTGGTTTTGTGACAAAAAAAGAAATACAAAGTAATAACAATCAAATACTTAGACCTATGAAAAAGTTAGTTTTAACCTTAGTAATCCTGCTCGCCTTCGTGTTCAATGGCATGGCGCAGCATGGCAGTTTCGCTCCCCAAGGCGCGGAATGGTACTTCAATGTCGGCACCTTCATGAACAGCCCCATCACTTATTATCGGATGGCTGTGGAAGGCGACACCCTCATCCAAGGGCATATGTGCAGCATCATCACCCGACCTTTTTTTGGTGGCAACGGCGACGCACAGTATGTTTATGAAGAAAACCACAAGGTGTATTGGTATAACCAGACTTTGCAGGCCTTCACCACACTTTACGACTTCGATGCCGAAGTGGGCGAATCGTGGATTTGTGAAGTGGATTCCTGTTCTTTCGAGATACAGGTGCAATCCGTTGAGGAGGAGACATGGGAAGGCCATACCTACCGTGTGCAGCATGTGTATGCCATAGGAGGAGACGAGTATTACAATTCGTTCTTCTATACTGGAGAAGGAACCATCATTGAAGGCATCGGCGAAATAAATGGACTGTTCCCTTATCCAGGTGCTTGCATTGGTGAGATTTACTGTGGTAATTCCATAGATTACTTGCGCTGCTATCTTGTTGACGGTGAGATGCTTTATCACGAAGGCTCGTATGATTGCGACCAACAATCCTACTGCTGGGACGGCACGGTGGCCGAAGCATACGCTGGCGGTGACGGTACTGCCGAAAATCCCTATCAAATTGCCACTTCGGAACAACTGGCTTTGCTCGCCTATGAAACAAACAACGGCATTGGTGGCGATGCCTATTATAAATTGGTGGCAAACATCAATCTGCAAAGGTGCGAGGGCGGAACGATACAGTGGGTCTCCATCGGAACCGCAACCAATATGTTCATGGGACATTTCAACGGCAATGGCTATAATATCCTGAATCTGAATCAGTTCATCGGCGATGGGGATTTGCAGCCTGTGGGTGGCTTGTTTGGCTACACCGATCATGCCGTAATCAGCAATGTCCGATTGGTGCAATGCAGTATCAGAGGAAATGGACAATATGTAGGCGGTTTGGTGGGCTATGCTGGTCTGAGCAATATTTCCAATTGCAGCATCACCCAGTCTTCTGTCAAGACCGAAGCAGGCGTTGCTGGCGGTTTGGTGGGTTGTGCTGACATGCCTTTTGGTACGGGTTTCTATCCAACGGACATAGAGTTTTCTTATCTCACTAACTGTCTCACTGACGTAGCAACATGGATTGAAGGCTCCGATTGCGCTGGCGGTATTGTGGGTAAAGTTAACAAAAATGATGGCCGCAATCCTTGGGTGATTGCCGATTGTAGGGTATGGGATGATGGCTATACGGCAGGGTTTTCAGTGACCAGTGATGGCGACGCTGGTGGCATTGTCGGGTGGTTTCGCAATGGCTCAATTTCGGGTTGCCTGAATCAGTTTGTGGTGACGGGTGGTAACCCTGGCACTGGTGGTATTGCAGGAACAGCGGATTTTGTTACGATCAAGAACTGCATCAACCAAGGTGAGATTTCTGGTGGATTTGCCACTGGCGGTATAGTCGGTTATGGTGATGGTAATACGAATGTGACTTCTTTAGATATTATCGATTGTGTCAACGAAGGCTCGGTTACGTGTCACGATATGGGGCAGCATGCTTTCGTAGGTGGTATCGTTGGCCTCTGGAGCTCCAAAATCATCCGTTGTGTCAACAAAGGCGATGTTATGGGAATAGTTAAATCTTCAGGCTTTGTGGGTGGCATCGTTGGAGATTGTGTTGGCATTGTGGCCAATTGTTATAATCGTGGTAATGTGACGGCAACTGTGGATGATTCTGTTGTGAATCCCGAATTGCTGTTTGTCGGAGGTATCTCTGCAACGCCAGACCCGACGATTTACAATGTCTATAATACCGGTGTGGTCACTGGTCCCGAATTACCTGCTTCCGTCATTCACGACTATGGTAATATTATTGGTCGTGGACTCGAAGACAGCCACTATCTCAATGCCTATTGGCTTGATGATGATGACTTGTCGGCTTGTGGCAATGTCAACGAACCTGAATTGCATGGCTCCACGGCTTTCGTACAGGGTGCAACCTCTACTTCTTGGACACTCAACGATGCCGAATATGGCACCACTGACCTTTTGGAAGCCTTGAATTTTGGTGCAGCCGTTGTACTTGATTCGGTGCCAAGCTATCCCCACATTTGCACATGGATGGAAGATATGGAAGGTACTAATGATGGTTTTCCGGTTTTTGGGCCTTTCAGTGCAGGGGATGACATGCTTGAAGCCTATTGCGAAGCACCATTTAACTTTTTCGGTAGCCCGACCACCGACCAAGGAATTTACGGTGCACAACTTTGGTGGAACAAACCTTTCGCAAGCCATTGGTTCCATTACGATGAGAAACCTTATGCCGGGTCTGCTGAAGTTTTTTGCTGGGGAATTCGCATTCCGGGCGAGGAAATTCATGCAGGAGACATGTTGACGCATGTGGCTTTTTATAAGGTTGGAGGCCAAAATGAGGCTGCACAATATGATTTCGCATTCAGTGGTGGTGAAACGGAACCTGAAAACTTGGAATTCCTTGCTTGGAATTCGGTGCTGGTTGAGCCTGGTCCTGATGAATGGGTGATGGTCAAACTGCGTTATCCCATCATCTGTGAAGAAGGAAGGAGTCTGTGGATTGTAATGAGAGCTCCCTTTGTCGCAGGCAACAAAGCCCCTTATTGTCAGACTTCGGGCAATCCTGATGCGCGTTGGGTGAGCCTTATAGGAGGTTGGTACGATTATCTGGCCGTGGAAGGCACAGGCGGCGATTGGATGATTCGCGGTTATTTCACTAATGATATGGGGTATCAGGAGGCTGGCTACAATGAAGATCTCGACCATTACAACATATATCGCGGCAGCACTTTGGAGGAAATGGAGAAAGTTGCCGAGGTAGGCAGAGACGCAGAGGAGTATTTCGACACCTTGGAGCAGCCTTTTGGCGACTACTATTACCAACTGACCGCTTCCTATACCGATGGACGCGAGTCGGCGCCTGCCAAAAGGAGTGAGAATCCTCACAGTCCAGACTATGTGTATTTCCACGTCGGGAACATGTCTTCGCTTGGCTCTGAGTGGTACTATGAAATTCAGAACGAGAACGGCAGCATCACTTACCAGCATCTGCAATATGCCGCCGACACAACCGTCAACCACAAGGACGTGAAAATCATCATCCGTACCAACACGCTATACGACAAGGGCGAACACAGCGAAGTGACCCGTGAATACATCTACGAAGACTTCGGCAAGGTGTATTGGTGGAACGAGACCCTTCAGGATTTCACCTTGCTCTATGACCTTGGCGCACAAGCTGGTGATGAATGGGAAATCAAGGTGGGTTTGGAAAGCATCATTATGCATGTCGACACAGTAGAACAATATGAATATGAAGGAACGACCTATAGATTGTTGCACGTGAGCGATGCAAACAACCTGTTCAGTGGAGAGATTATGAGTGGCATCGGCCATCTCACCAGCTTCTTCCCCGAAAGGTTGATGACGCGCGGCGAGAATTTCCGCGTGGAAGGCATCCGCTGCTATTGGCGCGAGGGTAATCTGGTGTTCAAATACGGCGATAAAGACTGTGATGAGGTGTATCAAGAACTCCATAATGGCATCGAGGAAGACGGCCCTTCGACGGGCTCAGGGACCTTCACCATCTATCCGAATCCGACCGATGGCGTTTTGTTTGTACAGACGGTGCATGCACCGTCTCTACCAACGGCAACCTACCGTATTACCAACCTCATGGGCCAAACCGTCCAAACGGGCAGTCTCAACGCCGAAACCCAACAGATTGATGTGTCAGGTTTGCCGCAGGGCATGTATTTCATTACCTTTGCAGGTGAAACAAAGAAATTCGTGGTGAATAAATAACACTTAATACATACTACAATGAAAAAACTAATAACAATATTGGCTATTTGTCTCGGATGCAGCATGGCACTTCCGGCACAAAACATTTGGAAGCCTATCGGTGCTCCGGGATATGTCTTGGCGGTTGCCCCCAACGGCTACCTGTACTCGACTTCTTTTGAAATGGGTTGTCTCTGTCGCTCAACGGATGAAGGCTTGACTTGGGAACCTGTCTTTTCCAACGAGACCATTTATAGCGGCACTCAGATGACGGTTAGCGACCAAGGCAGGGTGTTCCTTATACCTCCTTACTATAGCCAGGTCTATTATTCCGACAGCAACGGTGATACTTGGCATATTACCCCAATGTTCCCTACTTGTTTGGTGGATGGGATGTATGCAGTTTCAAGCGACACACTGTTCATTTGGGGCACCAATGAATATGGTAATGAGAGCCTGCATTTCACACTTGATGGCGGCTCAACTTGGAGCAGTGCCGACATCACTCCAATGAGCCAAACTCACCATATTGGTGATGTGATTGCCAACGAGGAAGGCGATGTGTTTGTCAGCTTCTGGTCGAACAGTGCACAAAACGATGGCATCTATCATTGCAATTATACGGATGCTGAGTATTGGGAATGGGAGCTCGCTGCCTTTCCCAATATAAGTGTCAGGGACATGGAGTTTGACGCCGAAGGCAATGTGATGGCTGTAGCTAACGCAGGTGAATACATTGGATTCCAGCAGGTTCCAGGTTATTGTTTGGCAGGCTCTATGGCGGTGTCAATGGCAGTGGCTGACAATGGTGCTGTCTATATCTGTAGACAACACAACAACCATTCGATGTTGGCCTATTCCAATGATCAAGGAGCGCATTTCCATGAAATTGGAGAACCGATCACGGCAACTGGCGGCACGCTTTTTAGAGGACGAGACAACCATCTGTATTACTTTGCAAACAATTCGCATTGGAAGAGTATGGATGAGGCTGGCAATATTGACACCAATTTCAGCACATTTGCTCCACAAGGCGCAGAATGGTATTTCAACCTCTCTTCCTATATGGGAAGTGATGTATCATATTATCGTATGGAGGTGATTGGCGATACCCTTATCCAAGGACATCAATGTACTGTCATCTCAAGGCAATTCCTTGGTGATGCTGACTATCAGTTTGTCTATGAGGAAGACAGGAAGGTGTATTGGTATAACCCGACTTTGGACGCATTTACGACGCTTTACGACTTCGAAGCCGAAGTGGGAGAATCATGGATTTGCGAAGTGGGCGATTGCTCTTACGAAATCAGGGTGCGTTCCGTTGATGATATTCTCTTCGAAGGGCATACCTATCGGGTGCAAAATGTGGCACCCGTTAATGGCGAGTATTTCTATTATTCTGAAGGACGCATCATCGACGGTATAGGGAGTGTGGAAGGATTGTTCCCTTATCCTTCGATATGCGAGGGGGCTGTTTATGAAGGCCCTTATCCCGATTTCCTTAGATGCTATCTCGTCAATGGTGAGATGATCTACCACCAAGGCAACTATGCCTGCGATGCCGTTTATCCTTTCAATACCACTTGTTGGGACGGCACGGTGGCCGAGGCCTACGAAGGCGGTGATGGTACGGAAGAGAACCCCTTCCAGATTGCAACGCCTCAGCAATTGGCTTTGCTTGCGCAGCAGACCAACGAGGGGGAAGGTACAGCACATTACATTCTTGTTGACGACATCTGCCTTAACGACGAAGGCGGTACACTTGAGTGGCCTGTGATCGGACTAGATGCTTCTCCTGCTCAACCTCAACCAACATATTTCAGAGGTGTCTTTGACGGCAACGGGCATGCCATCAAGGGAATGTATATAGGCGAATACCATATCAGTTCAGGCCTTTTTGGTGATACCAAGAATGCAGTCATTAAGAATCTTACGGTGGCGGATTCCAGAATTGTGGCAGGTAACGGCATGGGCATCATAGCAGGGGAAGCGAGGAATACAGATTTTATCAATTGTAATGTGATAGAGTGCGAGATGATTACCACTGTCCGCTCAGGAGGTCAGGGCGGAATCGTAGGCAATGTCATTGCTTATGATAACGAGATGGATACACTTTTCATCAAAGATTGCACGAGTAATATAAGGTTTAGCTCTGATGGCTCATATTATTCTTGTGGGGGTATAGTTGGTTATGCTTGTTCCCAAAGATGTGTTTTGGTCATAGAGAATTGCATGAATTACTCTAATGTTATAGGGATAGAAGATACGGGAGGCATTTTGGGTACTGGTGGTGTCATCGGCAATGATGAATCGTCTGCTTTTGTAGTTAGGGAATGCAAAAACTATGGTGAAATCACTTTGGGACGGTATTCTGGCGGTATTGTTGGTTATTGTTGGGATATAGAGGTGTCAAGGTGCTTCAATTGGGGTGATGTTACTGCCAACTATAACGCAGGAGGTATCATCGGCATTAATATGGATGGCATTGTGATAGAATGTGCCAATATGGGCAATATGAGTTCCATATCGACCTCTGGTGCCGAAGTTGGTGGACTTGTTGGTGACCATAGCGGTGGTGTGGTGGCAAACTGTTATAATCGAGGCGAGGTGTCGGCTGTGTGCGGCGACCTTAACAGAGCAACTGAAGCCCTTGGAGGCATCGTGGGTCGTTCAACAGGAAGCATCTATAATGTCTATAATGCTGGTACGGTTGTTGTTCCCGAATTGCCTTCGAGTTTCGATATGGTGAGCTATGGTGCTATCATTGGTCACACTACAGAGGAAGGCAAATATATGAACTGCTATTGGTTGGAGCAAGATGACTTGCCGGCCTGTGGCAATGCCAATCTACCTGACTTGTCAGGATCATCAGCATTTAATGAAGGTGAGGCCTTCAACGAATGGATGTTGAATGACCCGCAATATGGCACCGACTATCTTTTGGACGCATTGAACTTCGGCGCTCCTGCTGTACTCGACTCTGTGCCGAGTTATCCCAATCTATGTGTCTGGCAAAAAGATGAGTATGGTGTCAATGGAGGTTTGCCTATTTTCGATTTTCAGGAAGTTCCTTTGTTCCCATTCTTTGGATCGGAGTGGTACTATGAAATACAGAACGGTGATGGAAGTGTCACATACCAGCATCTGGAATATGCCGGTGACACAACCATCAATCACAAAGATGTGAAAATTGTCATTCGCACCAACACACTATACGACAAGAGTGACAACACTGTCGTGACGCATGAGTATGTCTATGAGGAAGAAGGCATTGTCTATTGGTGGAATCGCGACCTGCATCAGTTCACTACACTTTACAATCTTGTTGCCGAGGTGGGTGATACATGGCAAATCAGAGTTGGCATGCAAAGCCTCACCATGCATGTGGATGCTGTTGACAGTTTGGATTACAATGGAAGGACATTCCGTGTCATGCATGTGAGCGATGTCTACAATCTCTTCAGTGGCGATATCGTGTGCGGTATTGGCCATCAGACTAGCTTCTTCCCTGAACGACTGATGCGCAACGGAGAAGGTCTGCGTGTGGACGGACTGCGCTGCTATTGGGTTGAGGATAAGTTGGTATTCAAAAACGGCGAAAAAGATTGCGATGCCATTTTTTCTGAAATCCATGGCATTGACGAACCTACTTATGAACATGTCGTTGCTCAATTCGACCTCTATCCCAACCCGACCAATGGTGTCCTCACCATTCAGCATTCAGCATTCAACATTCCGAATTCATCATTCAGAATTACCAACCTCATGGGTCAAACCGTCCAAACGGGCAGCCTCAACGCTGAAACCCAACAGATTAATGTGTCGGCTTTGCCGCAGGGCATGTATTTCATCAGCATCGGTGATTTGACACAGAAATTTGTGGTGCAATAACGCGGACCTGTAGGGCTGTCACACCGTGGCAGCCGCCTGTGCAGCCATGACAATCAACGGCTGCCGAGATTCCTGAGTTTGTCGAAGGATGGTACGACAGCCCTACAGACCGAATAAATAAATGAATAACAAACAATCATCAAAAAATACAACAAATGAAAAAGACAGTTTTAACCTTGGTACTGGCCCTTGCCTTTATGCCAGTTTTTTCGCAAGCCATTTTGAAGCATACCTTCACCAACAATAGTGGCGGCCTTCATAGCGTTTTCCAGAATTCAATTCATGAATATGTCTACGAGATTCTTCCTGAGGTTTCGTATGTGGTTTGTGATTTGGATGAGGATGAAGCCATCACGGGCTTCTCAGTGTATGATGCCGATTTCCAACTGACTAAAGAAATTCCGTTCACCGTAGAGGGAAAATGGGGCATCAGATACAGCTCTTTTGGTGTGGTCATCGCTGGAAAACACCTTTTCAACAATGATGACAAGATTGAGATTTGCCTTACGCCTTGGAAGCAAGGTGGCAAAATGTACACAATGATCCTCAACGAAGACGGTGAGGTGCTGTTTATGCAGGAGGGGTCGCTGATTTCCTATTTGTACAAGGCTGGAGACGAGCTGAGATTCGAGATTTCGAATAGTTACGACAATTACAACATCGAGGTTTATGCCACCCAAGGCAACTTCTCAGCTAATGAAATGGTGGTCAGCACCCAAAGCCCCTATCCCAATCCGGCCAGCATGACGGTTTCCATCCCTTATACCCTTGATGGGAAGTCGGCTGAAATGCACATCTATGACTCTCGAGGTGTCTTGATGGACATCAAGACCCTCAATCCCGATGCCGAAAGGGTTGACATCAATGTGAGCAATTACCGCCCGGGTATCTACATTTATGAGTACAATGGGGTGAGCAACAAGTTTGTGGTGAGGTAGTATGGGAATGAAAAAGTTGTAATCAAATCATGTAACCGATTGAAAATCAATAACGAGTTCTTTAAAAAGTTTGTAATGGGCTGAAAAGTTGCGAAAACAGCGAAAATTTGCAATACTTTTGCAGAACGATTCATTGGAGAAACGACTAGGAAATCCATTGAGCAATAAACCATAAAAACCTGCGTTATAATAACGAAATTGAAAACAGAGTTAAGTTAATCCATTTATTAACCTAAAAACTACCAACAATGAAGAAAGTAATCTTATCGTTAGTCATGCTTCTCATGGCAACGAGTATGTTCGCACAAGAAAAGGATGTTCCCAACCCTGCCAAGGTTCGTGTCCCCAGTGGCTACCAAGGCTTCATCGAACAAGGGAACACCTGGCATTTCGACAAGAATATGCCCAATAGCATCAGCCTGTCAACCACACACGGCTTCTATTTCAATGGACATATCTATGCTGGTATCGGCTTGGGTGTCGACTTCAACAACGACCGCGCCTTGGTGCCTTTCTACACCAATCTGCGTTATCAGTTCAACAACACCAGGGTGGTGAGCCCCATCATCAGCCTGCGTCTTGGCTCTTATGTCGGCGACGGTTTGGGCGCCTATGGCGACCTTGCCTTCGGTGTGCGTTTCGCCTCCAAGCGTGACTTCGCCGTCAGCGCTATGGTGGCCGGTACCTATTACGACAAGATCAATGAGAGTTATTATGATGGATATCATCATACCCAAGAAGCCCGACAAATTAGTCCTTCTGGCATCTCTTTGCGCATCGGCATCGAGTGGTAATAGCAACCTTTTAAACTAAAACAAAGCCCGAGAAGTGATTCTTGGGCTTTTTTCGTGTTTGTTATAAATCAACGACCTCCCAATGACCTCCTTTGTCGGGACCGATGCGGCGAAGCAACCCTTCTCGCTTTAGATGGGCAAGTTGCTTCTCTATACCTTTGGATGAGATGCCCACTGCTTGAGCCAAACCTGCCGTGGTGAGTTTGGGATTCTCACGCAGCAGCTCAAGGATTTTCTCCCTACTTCCTTTATTTTTCTCCCTACTATTTGAGGATTTTCTCCCCACTTCATTTTGCGAATCAACAAAGGATTGGATATCTTGCTGAAGGTTTTTTCTTAGCGTTTTGAACATGAAATCTCTGAAAATCTGCAAGTTCTCATCTCTTCGAGTGTCGATAAGCGCTTGAATGTATTCGGATTTGTCTTCTTTTAGGATTTTTGTGGGTATTAGGCCGTATTCAAATTGAAGATGATTCATGAGCAGTCGGGCCATTCTTCCGTTGCCGTCCACCCATGGATGGATAGTCACCAATTCATAATGTGCATCAAAACTGAGTTCGTATTGGCTTTTTTTGTCTTCTTTGCTGATGTTTTTTCGCTTGTCATTCAGAGTATTGCAGAAGTTCTGTAATCGATTGGGCACCTTGTGGAAATCCATATACGATGCGCCTCCGATACCAGCACTAACATTCACCAATCTTATGTCTCCGTTGGCGGATGAGAATTCACCCAAAGCGGTTTTATAAGTGCTGCCCGTGCTTTTCATCACCAAGGAAGCCATCTTTTTCAGCCATCCTGTCGTTATTTCAGTGTTGGCTTTTGCCATTGAAATACTGGCTTCGTAAGCCGCCTTCAAGTCCAAGTTCATCAAATACTCATTGATGTTTTTGCCTTTGGAAATTAAACCTTCGTCAAACAAGAGTTGGTTCTCCACCTCAGTAATGGTTGAGCCTTCAATGGCGGTAGAGTGGGTGATAAGTGAGTATAAGTAGAACTTGTCGTAGTCCACTTGTTGCCCAATACCCAAGGTTTCGTAGGTCTGTATCAGTTTTTCTATTTTTTCCCAGATGCTCATATTGTTGTTTTTGCCGCAAAAATACAACTTTTCTCCCTACCATTGTATTTTCTCCCTACTTTTTATGTGTTCTCTGTTCGCGAACAGAAAACACTAAGTTGCAATCACTTGAAATATAACAAAATAAATAAGGCTGCCGCAACCCTGCGACAGCCTCATTCAGCATTCCGCATTCTTACTTGAACGCGTTCTCACTCAATCCCTTGCCACTCAAAGCCAAATCCTTCATGTAGCCAGGAACCTCCTTGCCGAGGTACTTGTCCACATACAACTTGGCGAGGTATTGGCCGAGCATGAAGCCGTGGCCGCGCAAGCCGGTGAGGATACCGACCTCCGGGTCGACGATGTAACGCGGCTCGGTGTAACGACCAGCCCAGCAAGCCAAGAAGCTCACTTCGCCCAAGTTGGGAATCCACTCGGCGAAGACCTCGGAGACGATCTCCAAGAATTCCTTGCTGTTGTACTTGATGTTCTGGCGTGCCTCGTAAGCGTCGGTGTCGGGGCTGGCGCAGCCGATGATCTGGCCGGTGTGGGCCCACTGCTGTCCGTAGACGGCGCTGAAGCCCTTGTAGTGACGGCGGTCGATGATCATGTCGAGCGGGCCACCATTGGGTCCCATCATAGGCAGACGGCGCGTGATGAAGGCTTGGTGCTTCACAGGATAGAGACCAGTGTCGAGACCTAACATGTCATTGAACTTCTCGGCACCCCAACCCATCGCGTTAACGAAGTGGTCGCAGGTGTACTCGATGAACTCACCCTCATGGGTGCGCACCAAGGTGACATAGTGTCCACCGACCTTCTGCACGTGGAGCAACTCGCAATCCTCGAAGTAACGACCGCCTTGCTGCACACCGATCCAACGGATGTAATCGATGACGCGGCCAGGCGTAGCCTGCCAGCAGTCGCGGGTGATGAGGGCATGGCTGTAGGTGTCCTTGCTGTCGTCCCACAGCGGCGAAATCTCCTTCTTGAAGTCTTTGCGCTCAATCATATAGGCATCGCTCCAAGCGCGTGAGGCATCCAAGGAGTTGTAGGTGGCTTCATCGTGTACCAAGTTGACGTAGTGCGTCGGGTGGTAGTTGATGTTGTGCTCGGCCTGCATCTTCTTGAAGATCTCGTGGTTGTGCACAGCGATGTCGGCGATGTCGGGGTTGGAGAAGGCCGGACGGCCGCCACCGATGCAACGCCACGAAGCGCCACGGCTGTAGTTGATCATCACGGGCTTCTTGCCGGCTTCCGAGAAGTAACGGAACAAGGCGCTACCCGCGATACCGCCACCCGCAATGAATACCTCGACTTGCTCTTTCTTCACACCGTTCATTTCGGGGAAGATGAAGGTCTCTTTGGTGTGCGGGTTGTAAAGGTCGCCAAGGCTGACTTGGTTCGACAGCGGGGCACGCGGTGTGGCGTCGCCAACCAATTCGATGCCGTAGGAACGCAAGATCTGACGGGCGCGTGGGATGCAACGCTTGCCGCGGCAGGGACCCATACCCATGCGGGTGATGTGTTTTAGTTCGTCCACGGAGATGGTCTTACGGTTGCCGATGACACGCAGCACGCGGTCGAGTTTGATGTCCTCGCAGTGGCAGACGTAGGTTTCACCCTCACTAGTCGCTCCTTTCTTTTGGGAAAGAGGAGTGGTGAGTTCTTTGTTGCCATTGTAACGGTCTTTCAAGATAAATCCCTTCACATCCGTTAACTCAAATACCATGCTTGCCTCTCCAGATGGGCGAGAGGAACGGGCTTTCACCCTGGCCACATTGGTTTTGTTCGACTTCTTGAGGATCTTCTCGATGACGCCTTCGCCAATCTTTTGGCCGTCGTTGTCGACGAGATAGACCTCTGCGCCTTCCTGGGCTTCATATTCGATAGGCAGGAAGCAAAGCGACTTCTGCACATCGTAGCCGAAGATGGCCAGACCTGGGCAGCTCGAGACACACAGCATACAGCCGATGCACTTGTTGTAGTCGATGGTGGGCGTGCTGCTGGTGGAAGGCTTGGTGATGGCGCCTTGCGGGCAGCTGAACGAGCAGGGGTTGCAGGCGAAGCCGTAGAGGCAGTCGGCCTGCACGAAAGCCTTCTGCATCATGCGCTCGGGCGTGGGCAGGTTGGGCTTCTCGAGGAGTCGCACAGGATGCTGTTGCGAGTCGATATATTGTCTTGAAATCTCAAGATAATCGTCGTAGTTGAAGCGAACGCCGATGGCTTGGGCCACCTCGTAGGCGACTTGTTTGCCACGCAGCACTGCGCTGGTTCCTTCGCCGATGCGGATGGCATCGCCGGCACCGTAGGTGTTGAGGCCGAAGACCTCGCGGCCTTTCACCAACAATTGGTTGTCGGGGATGAGGCCGGTGCAGATGTTGATGATGTCGATGTCGTCAATGACTTGCTCAGTGCCAGGGATGGCCTTGAAGTTCTCGCACTTAGCGATGACGGCGCCCGTGATGCCAGTGTAGTCGGCATTGGGGATGGCGCGCACTAGGACGTAGCTGGTCATGATCGGGATGCCGAGACGGCGCACACGGTTGGCCTGCACGGGGAAGCCGCCCTCGCGGGGCATGGCCTCGATGATGGCCTTGATGGTGGCACCCGCCTGCATGCCTTGGTAGGAAGTCAGGTAGCCGATGTTGCCAGCACCCACGGTGAGGACTTTCTTACCGAGCAAGGTGTGCTCTTGGTTCATCATCTTTTGGAACACGGCAGCGGTGTAAACGCCCGGCACGTCGTCGTTCTCGAAGGTCGGCATGAAGGGCACGGCACCCGTGGCGACCACGAGATGTTGTGCGTCGATGTAGCCAATCTCGCCAGTGACGATGTTCTTGATGGCCACACGACCGCCTTCAAGCAGGTCCCAAACGGTGTTGTTCAGCAGGATGCCTTCGTGGTTGTCGCCCGCAAAGGTCTTGGCGATGTCGAAGCCACGCATGCCACCGAATTTCTTCTCCTTCTCGAAGAAGAAGAACTGGTGGGTCTGCATGTTGAACTGGCCGCCGATGTTGGCGTTGTTGTCGACGACGATGTTGCTGATGCCGAAGGCGTTGAGTTGCTCACGACAGGCGAGACCTGCGGGACCGGCGCCGATGATGGCGACCTGGGTCTTGTAGATCTTCACCTCACGGGGCTGTTGCTCCTTGGGCTCGGGAAGGATGGTGTCCTCCTTGTCGATGCGGCGCACTTCCTTGACGCCATCGACTTTGGTGATACAGATACGGCGGATCTTGCCATCCACTAACATCTCGCAGGCACCGCACTTACCGATGCCGCAGTTGAGGCTTCGGTTGCGGCCGTCGAGCGAGTGGCTGTGGACGGGATAACCGGCTTGGTGAAGGGCGGCGGCGATGGTCTTGCCGCGCTGACCTTTGACGGTCTTGCCTTCATATTGGAATTCCACAAGGTCTTCCTGCGGGATGTCCAAGATGGGGTGTTTTTCGATTTTGTACATATAGAATGAGTTTTGAGTCTTACAATGCGGGCGCAAATTTAGGAAAAACATAAAAAGCAAACATAATTGGCGCAATTTTTAGTCAAAAAAGCGAAAAATCTGCTTATTTTTGCCGACAGAAAACGACACATTATGAGAAAAAGGTTCAATATCACGGGCAGTTGCAATCCGGAAAGGAATTATATGATTCAGACAGACAAGCGCTTCAAGTCTATTGAAGAACTTATTGATTTTGGGGAGTATTTCACCATCAACCGTGCGCGGCAATATGGGAAGACGACCACTTTAAGTATGATTTGGCGCAAATTGTCTGACCGATATTTGGTCATAAAAACCAGTTTTGAGGGTGTCGGCGATGCTCCTTTCAAAGATGAAGAGTCATTTGCAAGGATGTTTTCGGGAAGAATATTTAGGGAAATCAATTCTGCTGAAAATGAGCAGTATGCAGCCATTTGGAAAAACCCTGATATTGTGAGTTTTGACAGTTTAGGTCAAGCCATAATTGCTTTCTGCCGAGCGTTTCCCAAACCAGTCGTACTTTTGATTGATGAAGTGGACAAGAGTTCCAACAACCAGATATTTGTTGGTTTCATTGGAATGTTGCGCGATTTGTATTTGGGAAGGGACGAAAACGGTATGAACTATACTTTCTACAGCGTAGTCCTCGCAGGTGTTTACGATGTCAAGAACCTCAAACTGAAACTCCGCCCCGATGCGGAAAGGAAATACAACTCGCCGTGGAACATTGCCGCCGATTTCAAGGTGGATATGACCTTCCATCCCGAAGAAATCGCGCAGATGTTGGGCGATTACGAGAACGATATGCATACTGGTATGGACATTAAGGCGGTGAGCGAGGAGATTTACAAATACACTTTTGGCTATCCTTTTCTCGTGAGCAAACTCTGCAAGGTGATTGACGAGGAATTGGACCAAAACTGGACCATTGAGGGCGTGCAAGAGGCCACAAAACAGACCATTTTGGAAAAAAACACCTTGTTCACGAGCCTCACCAAGAGCCTCGAAGACTATCCCGAACTGAAGCGTTTCATCTATTCCATCTCCATTTTGGGCGACACGGTGACCTACGACATCAACAATCCCGTGATGGATTTTGCCACAATGTTCAGCATCATCAAGTATGACGCCAACCGCAAAGTCAGGATTCATAACATTATTTTCGAGGAGGTGTTGAATAATTATTTCATTGCCGAGCAGAGCATCGCCGATATGGGCAAACTTCGGCTTCAATATAATTATGTGAAGGACGATGTGTTGGATATGGAAATGGTAATCAGGCGTTTCGCGGATTTGATGCACGAGGAGTACCGCGAAAGCACGGTTCCTTTCCTTGAACGCGAAGGTCGTCTGTTGTTCCTCACTTTCCTCAAACCGGTCATCAACGGAACGGGATTCTATTATGTTGAGCCTCAGACCCGCGACAACCGCCGAATGGATTTGGTGATCACATACGGCAAAAAAGAATTCATCGTCGAACTGAAAATCTGGCACGGCGACAAATACGAGCAGTCAGGCCGCGACCAACTCTCTGAATATCTTGCCGTTAAAGGATTAGAGGATGGTTATTTGGTGACTTTCGATTTCTCGAAAAACAAAGTCGAGGCCGAACCCCATTGGATTGAACACAACGGAAAACGGCTTTTTGAAGCCATCATTTAGTTTAAGTTAACCTTCTTAATTCGAATCTTCTAACCAAGTACGAACTGTAAGGTGGAGCGACTTCCTTGCTTCACTAAAACTTTCTTTCCCTTGATGAAGTCGTTTTCCAAGCCGTCTTGATAGTGGCGGATGGTGAACAGTTGCAGGCCGTCATTATACTTGACGCTGAAATCGTCTTTGAGGTTGGCCATCATCTGGCGTAGTTTGGCTTTGTCACTGTCGAAGCAGAAAGAGAGCATCAGGGCAGAAGTTTGGATCATATTGGCGTGAAGGTTCAGGTCGGCGCAAACGGCGAAAATGGTTTTTAGGTTGTGTTCGTCCATAAAGGAATAGTCGCGCGGCGAGATGGAGACCAGCATTTGGTTGTCCTTGACGATGTAGGATGGGATGCTCTCGTCGTATTTACGATGGGTGCCATCGATGATGGTTGGTTCGTGGTCGGGGTTCAAGAAAGATTGCACTTTTAATGTTATTCCCTTGTTTTGCAGCGGCTTGATGGTCTTTGGGTGGATGATGGTCGCGCCATAAAAGGCCAACTCAATGGCCTCGGAGTAGGGGATATGTGGCAGCTGAACCGTGTCGGCGAAGCGTTTCGGGTCGGCGTTGAGCAGGCCGTCCACATCTTTCCAGATGGTGACCTCCTCGGCATCGAGGCAGTTGGCAAAGATGGCCGCTGTGAAGTCGGAGCCTTCGCGCCCAAGGGTGACGCTGTGTTTGCCGTCGGCCGTACCGCCGATGAAACCCTGAGTCAGACATACGATACCCCGAATATGCTCATCATTCAGTTTGCTGATTTTCAGTCGCGTTTCGTCCCAATCGGGGTTGGCGGCACGGTAGTGGGCCTCATCCTCGGCAATGACATATTTCCGTGCGTCAAGCCAGCGCGTGGGGATGTCGCATTTATTCAGATATTCGTGGATGATGCTGGTCGAAATCAGTTCGCCGTAGCAAACGGTCTGGTCGTATTGGTAGTCGTAGGGCGCATCGGTCTTTTGCAGTTTCTCCCAAAGTTCGATGAAAAGCCTGGCGATGTTTTCGTCGAAACGTGGGTCGGTGTTGCCATCGAACAGGCCTTGGATGATGCCGTCGTGGTAGGCGATGACCTCGTGCAGGGCTTCCATGCCGAGTTGACCGTCGTGTTCGCGGAAATTGGCCAATGCTTTTTCGAGGGCATTGGTCGTCTTGCCCATGGCGGAGACCACCAACATGATGTCCTCGTCCTTGTGCTGACTGACAATTTGTGCCAAATTTCGTACGGCATCGGCATCCTTCACCGACGCGCCACCGAATTTATAGATTTTTTTGATCATTAGAATCTGTCTTTGAAAGTGCAAAAATAACGAATAATTTTAATTGCTAAATGGTTTTAATTACTTTACAGATATTCAATAATTTATCCGACAGCAAACAACAACAAACGACTACTGTCGACTACAAATGTTTAATCAACGGATAGATTTTGACAGGTTTGGTTTCTTTGCAGCAAGAAACATCAAACCATCATCATTATGGAAATACCAGAATATGTTTATGGCATCCCAACCCCGAAAGGCAAAAGTAAAGAACGCGTAGGGTTGATAAAAGATTACTATTCAATGCTATGGAAGAAATTGCAAAAAGAAGGGCGGATCAATTCCGTATATAACGAGTTTCTCGGAGTAGACGTTTATATTGTTGAAAAAGAAAGCGACAAGAAAACAATTTATGCAGCCTCAAAGAATTGGCAGTCGACCTATGCAGTTAAGCATTTAGAAGAAGTGATTTCGAAAGCAACAAAGCTAGGCGATGGGCCCATCTATGATTTGCCAAAAGGTAAAACCCAAAAGGCGAATGGATATAAGAACATAGCCGTGTTGCACTATATGTTCAAGGATGACCAAAGGCCTTATCTGAATTTTGTTGCCAAATTGACAATTGGCATCAAGGCTGACCACAAGCATATCCAATACTGCATCAACAAAGTTGAGGTATAAAAAGAAAACCGCACTCTACATTACCTCCTGTTTTACTCAATTGGAATGTGTACGGTTTGTGTTCGTCGGAGTTATAAAGGGCTTGGCAGTCGCCATTTCCCGTCCGACTATTGATCGACCAAGTTTCACAGTACCTCACAATAAGTTTGGACCATCCATGGCCGGATTGTTCTACCAGCCATGTAATCCGTTACCGCACAAAAGTTTGGAACGCTGTCCCTGACTGGATTTTCTGCTTGCAAAAATACAACAATTTCCCGAAGCGCCAGAATTTTTTGAAAAATATCCTCAAAAACGAATGCCGTTTTTGTTGTTGACTGTTTTTTTTCCTACCTATTCTTATGAATTGGCAACGGTTTTTTGATAGTTTTTTTCGGTAGG
>CAMHJX010000024.1 GCA_946185535.1 uncultured Bacteroidales bacterium | reverse complement strand
TCTACTGGAATTTAAGCACTTATAAAATCACAACTGAAAATCGCGGAAAACAGGACTGCTTTTTCTCTTTTTACCGGACTCCAGCAGCCTTATCATGCCTTTTGTTTTTTCTGTCTCTAACCGAAATGAACCGAACTTTACCCAAACCTTTCGGATTCTTCGGATCGGTTCGGTTAGAGATTTTTTTAGTGTGACTCCAGCAGCCATGTCGTGCCAGCGGTGGCGGGCATCTGTGGCTGCGGCATACTGGAATCCGCCCTTCTCAATATGAAAACCCGACATTGCATATCGGGGTGTGATAGGGTCGTCCTTTGACTCCGTCGAATCTTCGATTTCAGGACTCTGATGCACTACCCCTCATTCACGCTTAATGACAACGTCCTCGCCCCTTGCCGTCATGGCGGACTCGATCCGCCATCTCCTAAGCGGCGAAGGACTTCTAAACTTGACTAATCCAACGACTCTGGAGCATCTTCCTCTTCTTCAGCCGTGTCTTGTTTTGGACGGGTCAAACCTTTAAAAATGTCAAGGAATGAGTTCTTGTTATAGAAATAGCCTTCGTCTTCCTTTAGTTTTTCAGCCAACACGGATAGTCCGTAGTTGATGTACTCCTCCATCGTGAGCATCAGCATGTTCACCGTTTCATTTACGGTTCTTTGGCCTTTGTCAAGAGCAATCCAATCAATGTCAGGGGTACGAGCCACCAACGACAGGAATATGTACTCCCTGAGTTTCGGATACGCCTTTCTCCCTTTCTTTGAATCCAAGTTGCCCCAATACTGGATTGGTTGACCACAATCTTTTATGTCAGCATATTCCCCAAAAGGCTTTTGCCTTTTTGAATACAAACCGATGAAATAGGCCATGATAAGCACTTCGTAGGCAGCTCCCAGTATTTTGCCTTTAGCATCTGAGACGGCATTGGTTCCAACACCAAAATCAGCAAGAGGTTTTATCACTTCGCTTTCATAATGCTTTTCGTACGACGGGGTTTTTCTTCCCCACACATCGAAAATGTCTTCACGGTATTTGTTGTTGCTACTAATTGGCATGGCTTTAGTTTTAGATGGATTCAACATAAGTACGAATAGTCGAAAGGTCTTTTTCATCGAATGGCTTTGCCTTTTCGATGCGGTATTTCTTTGCGTCAATCTCACTTAGACGCAGTTTGTCCAAAGTGGAATTTCCATCAGAGTCTTCAACAAGGAAACTCTTGGTAACGATTATAGTCTGTTTGTTGATACCAGCAATCACACCGAAAAAGTCACTTTCCTTTGCCGCCGTAAACGATGAAGTAGGAGCATCGAAGATCAAGGGATAATCGTTTTCGTGCTTGACGGTAGTCAATTTGGCAACCGCAAACAGCAACGACATGTACATAGTAGTCTTCAAGGCTGTGTTGGCGTTGTATATGCGCGAGCCGTCTGTATCAATCAAAATAATCTCAGCACTTGAATTCGGCTTTTCGACGATTTGCGCATAGCCCCTGAAATCGCCTTTGTTCAAGAGCGCAAGATAGTCATTGGTGACCTCTTCAAGTTGATCCAAAAAGTCCCTTTTGTTCTTTTTCTTCGCCGACACAAACGAATCAAGTATTCTCCTGATGGCTTGGCTTGTCCTACTGTACATTGCAGCCGAAGAGTCTTCTGAAATCTTGGAGAATTGTGTTCTATAATCTTCCAAAGAGTCTTTATGCTTTTTAATTTGTGCTTCTAAAATGTCCGAGCGGCGTTCTGCATCAGACCTCGCCTTCCACCATTCAGATATGTTGTTGTATGCGGAAACAAGCTCATCCTCTGAAAGTCCGTCTGTTTGGGCAAGAATTCGTTTCTTCTTCTCTTCTGCTTGTTCAATATTTGAAGACAGGCTGTCGATGATGTCGTGCTTTTTCAAATTCTCACGTATTCCATTGTCAATAAAGCCATTCAACCTGTTCAGAAACTTCATATTGTTGTGAAGAACCGAGTATCTGTCATATAGTTCCTTGATGAAAGCATTTTTGAACAACGGTTCAACCTCTACTTCTTTTTCTTCTTCACCTTCCAAAGAGGCCAAATAAGTTTCAAGACGTTTTTTCATGAAGAGATAAGGCTCAGAGCCTTTAGGTGCAGGACGACCACAAATCTTGCAAAACTCTTCGTCAAGCATTTCCCTCATGGTATTTTCGTCGGGAATGTTAATCGCCAAAGGAACATGACCTTGACTCAAATCCCTGTTAATTTGGGCAATGACCTTTTTAGCACCAACTTCTTGGTCGTACTTGCTTTGTTGTTTCCTTTGTTCTTTATCGAGACGACCAACCAAATCCCTGTATTCTTCGGCGACGGACTCATAACCCATGAGTATCCACATGTCATCAAGCAAGCGGAAGGTGTAGTTCTCATTAAGTTCTCTTTGGGCCTGCTCTTTTTGTGCTTTTAGGCTTGCCAGCCTTGAATTGGTATCAACCAACAGACTTGACGCCTCTTTGTTCTTTTCAAGGTCTTCCAGTAAGGTTTGAAAATTGATGGCTTCATCCCTTTTGTTCCTAAGCTCGGTTTCCAATTCACCAATTTGTCTTTCTTCACTCGTAATTAAGCCACGCAAACGTTGTGCTTCACTAGAGTTTTTCCTGTCCGCTCTAATGGCATTGTCGGTGGCTTTTTCTGCCCAAGCTTTTGCGTTTTCCATAAAAGACAGATAGGGGTCGAAATCACGGATTTGACTGAATGTTTCAACAAGATAGCTCATAGCCTCATCATTCTTGAAAATGTCCAAGTTCTGTTCGCCCTTAAACAAGCAATACTTTCTGATAGAAGTCGGGAAATCTCTTTCAAATAGTCGAGTGGCATTTTCACCACTTTTTAAGTCTTTTTCCACTCCTTGTTGTATGTACAAATCGTAGGAAAAATTGGAAGTGGAGATTTCACCGCTGAGGCTTTTGGTGAATTTGAAGGATTTTTGGATCAGCCTTTCGCTCCCATCGTTTACATAAGTCATGGAAACCCTGACATAATCCGATTCAGAATCCATAAGTTCAGAGATTCTCTTCTTGGAGATGTATTTATTGTCGGCTTTGGGCAAAGAGCCATCAATATCAAACAGCCATTCGACAGCCTCAAACAAAGTTGTCTTTCCATCGCCGTTTGAGCCTATTATTAGCGTCAAACCGTTGCCAATATCAATAGAGCTTTCTTTATAATAACTCCTGAAATTCTCTATGGTTATGTTTTTGATAATCATGCTAGCAAATTGTCATTTAGATATTTGAAAATAGTTTGATACACGCGCTTTTGCTCGCTTGGGTCATCAGAGCCATTTAGCTCAACGATGATTTTGGCAACGGCTGAAACGATTGCATTTCTAGAGTTAATCGCTTCATATACACCGTCGTCATAGTCTTTTCGGGTGTATTCGTATAGTTCTTGCAGCTTGGGGTCATCCAAGACCATTTGTAACATTTTGTCTTTCTGTGTCATATTATATGATCATTATTATACATATTCAAACCGTAATGTTCCATGACAGATTTCAATTCAATTTGGGAAAAAGACGGGTTTTCTGACAGTAACGAGAAATTCTTTACCCGCATAAGCTCTCCTTTCAGCAAAGCCCTTTCCATCCTGAAACTATCAGTACCTGGATTCACTTCGGGAGCGACAACAAGGTCGTGTATTTCGGCCATGAATTTGTCTGGGTGCTTCCGCAAGATACGACCTCTACGTTGGATGAATTGTCGCGGGTTGCCTGTGCTTGCACAAAAGATGGCCAACTCGCTTCTTGGGACATCAACACCTTCATCAAGGCATTTCATGGAAGTCAACACCTGCAATTTACCTGAAGCAAAATCACTCAAGACCTTATCCCTGTCTTTCTGTCCTGAGACAAACTTTTTTACCGTGATAAACTTGTCCAATTTCATCACCGCTTCCGTATAATCGTCTATCAAGCGGTCAGAAACAATATCGTCGGCCACTTGGTCTGTACTGTCGAAAACATCCGAATCGGCAATGTAATCGGGCTTGGTTCCTTCAGGAACATAGACAAGAGAGTATTTTAGGTTACCTTTCTTCTGGTATCGTTCATGGATGATTTGATTGAATGCCGTTAATTTGTTGGCTGCCTTATGAACAATACGCTTGCGAGCCAACAACATACTCATCAAAATATCATCTTTGTTTTCAAAAGAGTTAGTGTTGAAATTGAAATACTTAGAGATTTTCAACGACAATTCCACGTATTTTTGGAACTCATCATCGGTCAATCGAATCAGATGTGGATAGTAGAAGTAACGGCAAAGAACGCCATTCTCAATGGCTTCTTCCATCGAATACTCGTATGTATATTGTTTCTCAGCCCCAAAGAATCTAAACAGTTTCCTGTTTGTGTCATCATCAAACTGCCGTTCTGGAGTTGCCGATAGTCCTATGCGGCGCAGATACTTGATGTCGCCTATGCGTTTCATAATCGTTGACGAACCCATATTGTGAGCTTCATCGGCAATCAATAAGACTTTTGACTTTTCAAAACCATTCAGAATATCAAAGACATTACCCCTTGTGAAAGATGCGTATGTGGAAATAATGATAAAGTTTTGCGAAGACTCTTTTGCTTTTTTGTACTCTTCAGCCATTTGAAGACGTTCTATCCTTGAGCGCCATTCAGAGTTTTTGGAGTAAACCTTGATGACATTGGAGAAATGGAATTTTTCACATTCCTGTTCCCATTGATTTACTAGGGTGATGGTAGGCACAAGAATGATAGCCTTATAATAACCATTCCGTTTGTATATCTCCAATAGGCAATTCAGCGAAGTAATGGTCTTACCCGTACCTGTCGCCATAGCGAAAAGCCCCTTTTGGTTGTTGGCTTTCCAGTTTTCAAAGGCTTGATTTTGATAGTCCCTGGGGCCTGTGGGGTATGGGAAACATGGTTCAACTTCTTGCTTTATAACACTTCCGCTCTTGCCAACCTTTTCTTTTTTCAACTTGTCAATAGCCGCAGTGACTCTTTGCTTGGCTTTTTCCAAGGCGCTTTTCACGGAAGTAGGCAAATCTTCCTCTTTAGTACGCCGATCTATCAGTTTGTATTCATCTTCGAGCAACGAGGTCAAGGATTTGTCCTTGAAACCATCAACAAGTTGCGTCCTCACTTGGTCTGTCTTCATATAGACAACCGTTTCATCCATACCATCGAAGACCTTTTCAAAGTCTTCTTTAATGGCTCTTGCCTTTTCAGATTCAATGCTTCCATCCCATTCACATGACACGGTAAGGCTCTCAATATTATCAACCAACGCTGTCCGAGAGAAGTTGCATGAACCATCAAACGCCACATAGTCCTTTCCGTCGCCAAAAACGCCAGTTTTTGTGTGTGAAATACCAATGCCTTCTTTTGGTGCCACTATTTTCACTTCAAGTCTACTATTTCGAATGAGCCAAGAAAGACATTCAAAGAAATGTGCGTCACGTTCCGAGAGGGTGGATTTCAGCTTTTCCAAATCGTCAAGGTCAAAAAAGGGCAGGTTGTCTAACGTTCCATTGACAAAAGCGGCTTTGTCTTGTTCGGTCAAAATGTCGTTAATAACCAACTTCATTCGGCCTCCGTTATATAAAAAAGATGCAAACCCATCAGCCAGCACATTGATTGCTGATGATGAGAAAAAGCCCAACATCAAATCGAACTGGGTAGCATTACACAAGCACTCCGAAAAGAAGCCTACTGGCTCCCATTGGGTGCGCGATTTGTAGCGGCGATGTGGCGGATATGTGACTTCGTTGAGCATCTCGTTAACTTAACCATTGACTTACTTTATCCCATATTATATCCAGAAGATTATCACGCCTTTTTTCAACCATTTCTTTATTCCAATGATCATTTTGGTCTAATTTCGCTATTGCTTCAATATGCCCAGAATACTCAGAGTTTTGAAGCAATGAAATTGTTTCTTCGTTCATGTTAATTCCCATAGAAGTAGCAATGGTTTTTAATTCCCGAATTTTGCAAGGATCCTTTTCTCCAACTGTTTTATAGTACAAAACCTTTTCTTTCCATGATTTGTTTCCAGCCGATGAATTCAGTGTTTGACGCAATAGTGTTAAATTACCTATTGACTGGTATAGTTTATTCTCATATAGATTTTCGTCCCAATTATTGTCGTTCTTTTGGGGAGCAACATGCTCTATTGTCAGCAAATCTTCTGAAAACCACCTACTCATACATAAATAATCCGATGTCCCTGGCCGACCGATTTTTATCAGACCATGATTAATATCATCGGCTATTGTATCATGAGCAGCAAATAAAAGCCCTAGACGAATGACTTCATTAGGTGAGTTATCATATTTGAATTCATCTTTTGCTTTAGCCATCCAATCTGTCTTTTGCAATATCTGCTTGTCTCTCAACTTAGCTTTCAAATGGTTTTTAAGTTCATCTAAAGTAATCCCGTTTTCAAACTTCCATGATTTATCATCAGACTTAAATAATTCTCTATAAGTTACGTCAAGCCCTGCATTAGATGATGATGTTCTCCATAAGAAATAATAGGCAGAAACCGCCTTTATTGCGCTAATGAAATTATCTATTGCATTTAATCTGTCACGTTGGATAGAATCATAAAAATTCCCCAACACTGTTATTGCCATCTTGTGATTACTAGCCCTAAGAAAACATATCAACATAGTTGCTAAATCCGCCTCGGGTTTTCCATTCAATAATACAAATGGTGCCGGCAAATTCTTATCAGACGCTAACCAAATGGATTTATAAAAATCAGCATAATTCCCCAAAAATTCAATGAACGAACTCTTTTTGATAAAATCAATTTGCTTATTGTTATCCTTTCTATCCTCAAAAGCATCAATAAGACTTTTTCTCTGATGAGAAAAATGACTAGAGACTTGTTGGCCATTATAAGCAATAAAAAACGAAGTTAAAAAGTCTTTTGTTCTTGTGTTCTTTTGTTGAGCTGTATCAACATCTTCAAACAGCTTGTCTATTTTATTAAAGTATTCTTCGTTTTTTGAGCCTTTAAAACCATTGCCAACTTCTTCAGTAACATTAACAACCCTTGGCTTGAATGTTTCAATGGCGGTCAATGGCGTACCTGTTGCATTCAAAGATTGAAACATATCAAATGCCCAATTCTCATCTGTTGGTTGGATAACTGTAAAGCAACAACGTTCCAACAGGTAATGACAAATCGACAAAACCTGAACATATTCACACAAATAGCTTGATATTTTGTTTGATTTAAAATCATTTACCTCAATAAAACTCACAATATTATCTCGCTCATCGTTCCATAAATCAATCCTATTAAATGTTTTAAGAATACTAATGGCGGAAGGGAAATCCTCATTAAGTAAGTGAGCTTTTCTAACCTTGTCTTTTATCCATTTTTCTAACGTATGATAATTGGTATATAAAGTTTTACCAATGTTTTCAGACGATGGCTTGAATGAACTTCCAAAATTATTGGAATGATTCTCTATAAATTTTGCCAAATAATATGATACTGAAGATTTGTATGCTGTTTCAGCGTTTTCTTTTTCCGTCCAAAAATCACGGTTGCCTCTTATTATTTTTGGCTTTGCTTTACGCCTAATATCTACAGTAAAAATCTGAATTAGTTTATCTTCCCAAAAGTTATATATATCATCTATCTCATCAATATAATCGCAAGATAATCTCCTCAATCTTTCCTTTATCTCATACAAGTTCTTTAAAAGAATAGTTGACAGAACGATGATGGTGGACAATCTTTGTTGACCGTCTATTAATACTTCTATTCGACTTGGTACAATTTGTGGTTCAATTGGATATATTTTATCTCTATTGGACTCGATTAAAGTTATAATTGTACCTAAAAAACGTATTTCCTGCTCATCTCTGGTATTGACAATTCTTAAAATGCCACTTTCTATGTCTTCTTGTAATTGAATGATGTTATCCTTGTCCCAACTGTAATCACGTTGATACAATGGTATGTACAAACCTTGACCTGTTGTTGATAGATATAAATAAACACTTTTATTGTCCGTTACAAATGCCTTTTCAATATTAATATTAGCCATAATTACTAAGTTTTAAATAAAACAATTGGTACACATTATATCGTTGCCAAGAATATCCACAAGCGTTGTACCCTTGCTTTGCTTGCGGTTTTCTTCTTGGCGTTTGATTATATCAAGTTTGATTTGACGGACTCGTTCAGGCTTGCACAGGTCGGCAAGGCTTTCGCCTTGGTTCCAAGTGTAGCCGTCTTTCTCAAACTCCATCGCTTTTGCATAAAGGTCAGGATGTTGCTCATATAGCCAAATCCATTCGATTTTCTGTTGGAAGAAACAGAAATAGCATCCTGAACGACTTCTGCAATAAGTCCCCTTTTTCCCATCCACTTCAAACGGGATTTCCTCATAATAGGCAGGAACGCCGACTCCACTTTCCCTCAATATCCTAAAGATGTCATCTTTCACGAGCACATCTATATTGTCAAGCAATGGAAATTCATCCAACTTACCTACAGGGTAGTCAGTTGTTTTTAGGTACTCGAACACAACATGATTGAACAACTTGACATCATAATCAAGCAATGCGTTCATCTTCTTCGAATAATAAAAAGCTTTAGACAAGGGCTTGCGTACAATCCCCATTATATCTTCTTTCAGCATTCCATCAGGGCAAAGATTGTCATACAGAGCTATCAATTGTTCCAAATTCTCATTATGCAGAACCTTGTTTATCACATCAATGCTCCAAATATTCCGACGGAAAGGGAAAACCGCCTGAATATTCGGCTTGTTTGAAATATAGCCGTCGCGGTCCTCGTCACCCCTAATGCCAACATATGAAATTGCCAAATCATCACCAACATAACGTTCAAATTCTGCCAATTTCATCTTTTGAGTACACCAACGAGCTTGTGGAGAGGGTAAGAATCCGCCCATAGCCTTAAGGAAATGATGGAAAGGCGTTGGCTCAGGACTACCCTCGGCAGCACGTAGCCGTTCTATTTTCCCCAAATAGGCTTCCAAACGATTGATAAGCGTCTCGGTCTCAGCCAACTCGCAGCCAGTATCTGAATTGTAATACTCGATTTTCAATGTCGGGTATTTCTGCTTCAGATAGATGGCGAGTGCCGCACTATCCTTTCCACCTGATATGCCTAATATATGCCGTACATTCATACCGTTTCCGCGATTTCTTCTTTAATGAATTGAAGCCATAGCTGTTTCCGTTTAGAAGTTATCAGGGAGTCCACCAATAAAGCCTTTCACCCATGCCTCAGAGAGAGGCATCGTCATATCATCCTTCAAAGTCACCCTGTTCGTCTTAGTATAACCGTCAATATTACGACGAACAACGTGTAAACGAACATCATCCTCAAAGAGATTCATTCCATCAAGTACCGCTGCATTATGGGTTGTAGCGATAATCTGTTTGTTGTGCTTTCGTGCCAATTCTATCAATCGACGCGTTACTTCACGACATAGTTTCGGATTGAATGCCGTGTCAATATTCTCAATGGCAAAGAAACGAGGCGTCTCATCGGATATGACAAGCGTGAGGTAGAAGAGCAGATATAAGAAACCCTCATTTGTGCTGCGCTGGTCAAAGGCATTTATGGTATCAGCCAAGTAACTGTCTTTGAGTTTTAGATTAAACTCCATAGACAATTGGCCAGAAGGAACCTCCATGTCGTCAAACCAATCAAGGACCTTGAGGTTTTCTTTTATCTCGTTGATAATCTCTATACCTTCAGGCTGTTGGGACAACTCTTTAATATATGCGAATAAGCCTTCACCATGACGGCCTAAAGGATAGGTACGGTTTGAATCGTCTGCTTTGCGGAGTTTATTTTCTTCGAGGGAATATATAAGGAACTTGTCTAACAAGTCATTTCCTGCTACTGCCGTCCACCTATTACTTGAGGGATCAAGGGCAATTGTCACCTTAGACCCAAGTCGATTCTCCAATTCTTGAAACAAATCTTGGGCACTATCACTTTTCGAAAGAGCCTCATCGAATTTAACGCCACATTCCCATCGGGCAGGTTTGGCATTCTTGTTATAAACTATAGGATAATTGGCCACTATGTCTCCGTCGAGTCTTATGGAGACCAATATTGTTTCGTCTTGTTTTTCAGTAAACGCTGATGTCATCAAACGAGGTTCCACTACACGTATTCCCCTGTTGGCGAAATATTCATAATCCAACTTGTTGGAACTTGCCGCAGCCCCCATAGCAATTCCTTCGAGGATATTCGACTTGCCGCAGCCATTCGCGCCTATTAGAAGATTAAATCTTCCTAGCGGCAAACTTACGTCCACTACAGACTTATAGTTTTTAATCGATACAGTATTAATCATATTTTTCCTGTATTTAATTTCTTGTTAAGTATCGCCAATAACGTGCAAACATCAACATTGTTGTCACCAGAAAGAATGTTGTTGATATGTTCTTCCAATTCCAAAGCACGTTTTTTTTCTTTCTCGGGTAGAATGTAGGTCTGTGTTCTAACATTGGTCCCTTTATTTGTCACCATATCAAACGAATAGGCATCACTCGTTTCTGAATCGGTCAACCGTTGCGAGATAGATGAATATTTTTCACACTCACGGAACAGATACACCAAATCATCTGCCAGTTTGTCTTCTTGTTCGTCACGAAGAGAGTCAAGACGTTGTTCCAAGATGGTGTAGCAGATTGATTGGTACCACTGTGTACGATTGTCATACTCTGTCATAACGTGATGGTAGAACTCGCGTTGCTTGTCTGTCAAAAGATAGGTTTTCACATGGGCAAGCCTTTCGCGCACTTCAACGACATACTCATTGTAATCGCAGGACTGCAAGCCGAATCCATCTACCAACCGTTCCTCAATACGGTCAATCAATCTTGAATAACAAGAACGTAGTTCACGGATGGCCCGCTGAATAATAATGCCATACTCTCGGATAAACTCCTCTTGTTTCAACTTTTCCTGATTGAAGCCCAAAGCCTCTGGTAAATCTTCAAAGAAAGCCTTTTCCGGGTCTTTTGCCTTTGCCAGCACATCGCGGAACTTCATTGTTGACGCATGGTCGAACTTGCGGGTGTATTTAGTGTAATCATCCAATCGGGCATAGAAAGAGAGGAATGGTTTAATGGTCTCTATGAAGCTATCCTTGGTGATGTTAAACTCATCGCCAAGATTGATAAAGCGACGGTACTGGTTAAAGAAACCTAACTTCACCCCATCTACAGCAAACTTCTTTACCTCGAAGTCCTGCGGGTGTTTTTGCAACAAGTCGAAAAACTCCATATTCACCTCCGGCATAAATGCGCCTTTTGAGGCATCATAGAGGGCAAAGTCCTGCCTCTTAATAAACAAGTATGTGGGAATCCAAAAGTCCAAAAAGCCTTGTTTCAGTTTGTAAGGCTGAGTAGAAAGAATCTTTATCAGCTCTGAAACCTTTCGGGCTTTGTTTTCTGTACTCTTCAGAAAATCTTCACATGCAGTCCATACAGAAAGAAACCCTTCATTTGCAGGAGCATCTGCGAACTCACCATCTTGATGTAACCCTGTGTTTTTCAACAGTGAGAAGTATATGGTCTTTTCTGGTGGAAACTTGTCTTCCGAAAATCCAAGATCCTCTTCATTACTATGCTCAATGAGGTTGGTTAAATAACTTTTTCTCGCTGCCGTAATGGTACCACTCAGTTTATGCTTGTTGAACAGTTCATTGTTCATCACAGGTGTCTCGCTGTATATCTCATCACATACGCTTGACAACAATATGTTGAAATCACGATGAGACTCCACCTTCTGCACTTCACCCTTGAATATCCAAACCACGCGATTCTTATAGGAGAAAAGATTGTCGCTAATAGCTTTGTTCAGCAGATTCTCTTCGTATTCTTTCAGTTTCTGAATTTCCTTGACAGCAACGAGGTCTTCTTTCTTGATAACCTTATCCGTCAAGTAGTTGTATTTCTTAATATTATACAGATGGTCTATGATGTTGTCCGTATCAATGAAGAGGGCAAAAATCAAAGCATGTTCAGAATCAACGCTAAATCTCTTGATCTCTTCCAACGCATCTTTCCTTGTTGAAAATATCAGTTCTATATAACCGTCAGTATCACCCTTAGGCACCAACTCCGTTGGTTCCTCAAACAGTTTGTAGTCAAAGAAACGGGGTGTGCCTTTTTGATAAAAATGGGCTTTCACAGGAGAAATACGGTGATTGAAGAATACGGTTAGTTCATCCACAAAAGCAACAGGTCGTGAAACCATCAACCCTGCCTCGCGAATCTCAGCCTCAAGGTCCACATCCGTACCTTCAAACAGTATCACACGGTCTTTATAGGCAGCATAGCGAATAATCTTCTTGCTTTCCAGCTTTTCTATTATGTTCTTTGCATCTGGAATGTCCATCGCGAGAGTCGCATATTCCGCAAGCGACTCTTTAGACAATCGGAACCCAGCGACCCCAAAAAGATTGAGCAATCCAATTGCTTTGATGATGTTGATGGCATAAAGCATTTGTTCCTCAGAATCCCAACTCTGTCCTTCCACTCTTTCGATGGAAATCTGCATTGAGCTCCAACTCATTGAGTCGGCATTGGCATCTTTCAAATAAGAATAGAAACTGTAATAGACGTAATCGTATACTTTCTGAAGATTGTATAACTGTTCATCTGTTGAGATACTTCCTAGAGAAGCCAAGAACGTAAACAGAGAACGCTCATTCTGCCCATATCGTTGAATAGCGGTCGTAATGGCGTATGCTGAGAATAAATCGAGCGGATAGAGTTGCTTCGCCGTATCAACGAGAAAGTCACTGGAAACAAAGCCTGTACTTTTTGCCAGTTCATAAAGGGAAATTGCACAAGCGGGAACTTCATTATAATTGTTTCCTTGCATCTGCTTTGCTGCAAGATAAAGCAGCTGTTCTATTGGCTCCACGAAAGTAATTTCCTTGAACCGTCCTTTTACTTTCTTCCACTCATTGACTTGCGTTTCAGTCAATCCCTTGGCATAGGCACTGAAGTTTTGATGCAAGGTGGTCAGCAATAGAATTTGGCGGGATGGAACATTCACAAACTCAGCCAATTTCTGAAGGAAATACAACTCCTTTTCAGGATTGTTCTTTGCAGCGTGTTCCAATACCTTACCAAATTCATCAATGACAATCAGCAAAAATTTTCCCTGCTTCTGACTCTTATTGTAATAGGTCTTAAGCTCATCAAGCACACTATTTGTTGTGTCCTCTGCATTCAGACTTCGGCGAAGGAGTGTTGATAACTCGGTGTAATCCCCTACAATGTTCATGATTTCAACATCAGAATTACCGAGAAGATTCTTGGCCTCCAACAGATAAGGTGTTTTGCCTCGTCTTTTCAAATCTGATTCCAAAGCCAAAAGGAAACTTGACTTGCCAGTGCCGTATGAACCAATAATCGTAAAGGAATGGATCCCTGTATGAAAGTCATTCACAATGCTACTAATTGCTTTTTTGGCATTGGGTGTTACTATGTATTGAGCGCCCTCAGCAAAGCCGTTCTCTATATTAGCGGATAAACTAAACGTTCTTTTCATAGTAGTCATTTAAAACTTGTTCCTTATCCAAATCTTTAGTAAACTGTACCATGCGGATGCCAGCGTTGTCACTATAGGACATATATTCTGAGTAGTCCTTCGCCAGTTGTTTCAGCATCTCGATAGTCTCATGGTCCTGCATGCAAAACACAAGGCCAATCTCATCTTGAACGGTTTCATAGGAAATGGTGTTGTCACCTTCCCTTTCTTTCAGCCTCAACAGAGCATACATAAAGATTTCTTTCTGCACTTTTCTCTTACCCTCTATGTTGAAGTAATAACCTTTACCCTCGGCATTTTGTCTGATAAGATCAAGGTCAATCAACATGGAGGAAAAGTCTTCATTCGATTGTGCTTTACGTGGCAGGGTATAATTCTGAATCAATACGGCAACATCTTTCTTGACAGTATTTTCATTGAAGAGATTCTGCTTACCTGCCTCAATCATATCCAGTTTCACGTAGGTTACAACCTGATCACGTTCAAACTGTGTATGCCCCTTCTGATAATCACAGAAAAACAGATGATAAAGAGTTGCTTCTTGACTGAAAACAAGAGTAAAATGCAGGAGCCAAAGCGTAGCTAGGTCTTCTATAAATCTGTCTTTACCATTTTCTTCATTAAACAGATATTTACCCAACCAAGTCTGCTGGTTGCCCTCACAAATTCCGAAAGCTTTAAGCCAAAAGCGGATGGATGCCACCATATTCTTACCAACGCCCAAATGAACTACAGCATCCGGCCTGTTAAAATCCCTCCCCTGCACAACAAAATCGTATCCCTTTTTCAACCAAAGCGTCTTGCAAGGAAAAGATTCATGCCCAGAAAACACATATTTTGAATAACTCATTTACTATAAAATTAAGCTTGCAAATATAAATAATTTTTCGGTTTGGCATTGGTTATCATCCTCAAAAAAACTCCCCACAAACCATACGGCTCATAGGAAGTCAACCTCTTCGCATAATTTTACCAGGATTTCCTTCGCTCTTCCTTCGCTCTAGCCATACTCAAAGGGTATGGTTGGGTATGCCTAGGATATGCGAAGGGTATGCCTAGGGTATGCTTAGGGTATGCCTAGGGTATGCTTAGGGTATGCTTAGAGCATGCGAAAAGTTATCAATCGATGATGCTGGAGGTGAACAAAAGGGTGTATCTGGAAGGAAGGACACCTTACCTGAAGACGCATTGCGACAAGGCTACATATTACTTCTCAAAAATCACCGACCCGGCCTGTGTTGGATGATCATAAATCAGGATCTCCTCTGACCCTTCCTGCTTCTTATACCTCATCACCTTCCACACAATCATGAGATCCCCGCCCGCCGAGAGCGTCATGACGATGCCGATCCAGAACAACAGCCCCGAACCCAACAGGATCCCCAAGAGGGCAGGGATGATCCCAAGGACGATGCATGGCATCAAAGCGCCCCAGATGTAATGGCGCTTCGTCAGGGGCGTGGCACAGGTGCAGTAAGGTGTCAAGTACTCCTTCATGAACCCGAAATCGATGTCTTTGAAATGATGCTCTGCAAACACGCTCCAAGTCAGGCCGTGGATAAGCTCGTGGGCCACGATGAGCACTATGAATATGACGGCAAACAGCAGACTCGCCTTGGGCGTCAGCCTCAGCAGCGCATGGGATTCTTCCAAGCAAAAAGCAACACGCCGATGGCGGTCACCGGGATGGCGAGCAATAGGACGAAGAGGTTGGCCTTGACGACACTGATGTTCAGGTCGTTCCTCTTGTAGCCCTGCCCGACGAGGGCTTCGCTGGTCTTCTCAAAGACGTCCAAGCGTCGTTGCTCTCTCGCGCTTAGTTTTCTGTTCTTCTCGTCATCCATGGTCGTGTCAGATAAAAACGGCGCAAAGATACATAATAATCAATCTCATGCAAAAATACCGTGGTTTATATCCTTCACCATCCTATGTCCCGAAAACCCGTATCTTTGCAGCGCAAACAATGACATCAAGAGTTCCATTAGGCACACCAACCGAGCTCCCGAGTTATGCCACGGTGGTCGAAATGATGTGAGTTAAGTATTAACTAAAATGATAACTTATGCACTACAACAGGATTGTTTTGAATGAGCATAACAACAAAAAAAACGGATGGAAATCTAAAGAGTCCTGTTGTCGGTGTTCTCTCATCCCGATTTCCACCCGTAGGGTTGCCGCAGAATGCAGGAGGTAAGTCGCACTGAAACGATAGGCCACCGCGCGGACTTTCGGAAGGTCATACCTGATCCCTGACTTATTTCTGGCTGCAAAAATAATACATTTTTCTCAACCCGCAAGGTTTGGGGCACAAAATGCGGCCACAAACCACAAAGCTAGAACGTTCCCCTTTCCCAGTTTTTTCTTATCTTTGCGCCAAATTCGAAGAATCAACGGAGTTAAATCCATTCCCTATGAAACTCGCAGAAGCATTAAGCATCAGGAAAGACCTGCAGAAGCGCATCCAACAGCTGGGACAGCGCATACAGAACAACGTGAAAGTGCAGGAAGGCGACGCGCCTTCGGAAGAACCCACGGAACTGATGAAGGAACTCGACGCCTGCCTCACGCAGCTCGAAGACCTCATCTGGCGCATCAACGCCACCAACATGCAGACCACCAACGCCCAGGGCGTCACCCTCACCCAACTCATGGCCCGCAAGGACGTGCTGACCATGCGCGTCGGCAACCTGCGCAGCATCTTCGACACCGCCTCGGCGGGACAGGACCGCTACTCGCGCTCAGAGATCAAGACGGTGACCGTGGTCGACGTGAAAGCCATCGGCAAGAAGGTGGACGAATGCTCCGCGCAGCTGCGCCAACTCGACATGGAGATACAGGCGCTCAACTTCCAGACCGAACTGGTCTGAACCACAAGGCATCCGCATTTGTAGGGCGAACCGAACCCCCACTTTGACCGTTGCCCGGAGCCGGCAGCACCCTGTTCACGATGAACACTCACGGCGCAGGCTCAGCACGTTGTCACCCGAATGCACGGCTTAGGCCGCACGGCGCACTACCGACCGGTTGACTATGGATGTCGGATGCCTTCTTTTGTATTTACGACTCAACCCAAGTCCTTCAAAAACGCGATCAGCTTACGCGTGGCCTTGCCACGGTGGCTGATGGCGTTTTTCACTTCGTGGCCCAGTTCAGCGAAGGTTTGCTCGTAGCCGTCGGGCTGGAAGATGGGGTCGTAGCCGAAGCCATCGGTGCCGCGCTGCTCCTCGGTGATGTGCCCGTCGCAACGACCTTCAAAGAAGTAGGATTTACCGTCAAGGTTCAGCGCGATGCAGGTGCGGAAGGCCGCCCTGCGGTTGGTCTGTCCCTTCATGGCGGCCAGCATCTTGTCGACGTTGTCCTGGTAGGTGCAATGCTCACCGGCATAGCGTGCCGAATACACACCCGGGGCACCGCCCAAGGCCTCCACCTCAAGACCGGAGTCGTCGGAGAAACAGTCCACGTGGTACTTGTTGGTGACGAAGTCGGCCTTGATCTTGGCGTTGCCTTCGATGGTGTCGGCGTCTTCGACGATGTCCTCGTGGCAGCCGATGTCTTCAAGACTCAGGACCTCATAGAGGCCTTCCATGATTTCGCGCATCTCGCGCAGCTTGTTTTTGTTATTGGTGGCAAATACGATTTGTTTCATTCAAGATTCAAAATTTAAAATTTAAAATTCAAAGATTTAAAGATTCAAGATTGAGATTCCCCTTTGGGGAATGGCGTGTTTTCATTGAGTTATAATGCGGCGGCATGAAGATTCAACATGACGTAAGCGCCACAAGCCGCCGCGGTTAACAAAACAGCGGAAACTCCATTCCCGAAGGGAATCTCCTATGATTAGGGTAAACTCCAATCAATCGGTGTAATACCATGCTCTGCCAAATAACGGTTCGTTTGCGAGAAATGATGACACCCGAAGAAGCCGCGGCTGGCCGAAAGCGGTGAGGGGTGCACCGATTTCAGTATCAAATGTTTTGATGGGTCGATCAGGGCCTGTTTGGCGATGGCATAGTTGCCCCAAAGGATGAAGACGAGGTGCTCGCGTTGCTCCGACAGGGCGCGGATGGCGGCGTCGGTGAACTGTTCCCATCCGTGGCGCGAGTGCGAGGCAGCCTGTCCGGCACGCACCGTCAGCGAGGCATTGAGGAGCAGCACCCCTTCCCTCGCCCACTTCTCGAGGTTGCCCGAACGCGCCATGGGCACGCCGAGGTCGTCGTGCAACTCCTTGAAGATGTTCTGCAGGCTGGGCGGGAAGGGCACGCCATCGGGCACCGAGAACGAGAGGCCGTGGGCCTGTCCCGGACCGTGGTAAGGGTCTTGGCCCAAGATGACCACCTTCACCTTGTCGAAAGGCGTGAGGTTGAAAGCGTTAAAGATCAAAGGACCAGGGGGATAAACGGCATATTGTCGCTTCTCGCTCACGAGGAACGACTTAAGGTCAGCGAAATAAGGTGCCTCGAACTGCGGCCGCAGCACTTGGTACCAGCTTTCGTCGATATTAGGTTTCTTTACTTCCATCTTTTTCAGTTGTTCAGTTGTTCAGTTGTTCAGTTATTCAGTTGACGCGGGACGCGGGACTTGGGGACGCGAGTCTTTCAGCATCATAAAAAGTTGTGCAAAGATGGCAATAATTCGGGAAAAAATCCGTTATTTTGCAAATCAAATTTGATTTCTATGAAGAGAAAACTTGTCATCGCCCTGTTAATCGCCTTTGTTTCAGGCATTATTATGACTTCTTGTAGTTCAAACAAGAGCTGCCCGGCCTACGGCGAATCATCAAAGTTCGTCAAGGAGACGCGTTATTAATACTTAGGAGTCAGGGAGGCACGACTATGACTGCCCTCAGACCATTGGTTTTGCGCCTGTTCATGCTCACGCTTTTTGGAGCGTGCGCTTTTTTGTTGCCAGCCCAAAACATTGACATTCAAAGCGAAGATGACAAGCCTATAGAGGAAAAGCTGGTCTACAACCATCAGAACACCTTCAATGTGGCCATCCACTCACGGGGTTTCGGCGCCGGATTCAAAATAGGGCGTATCAAAAGCATCAACCTGACGCGCAACTGGGAGGCCGAGGTGGTGTCGCTGCGTTCGCTCAAGGAAATCAAGACCCTGAATATTTCGACCTATAACATGCGTCCTTTTGTCTACGGCAAGCTGAACTATGCCTATGTGGCCCGTTTCGGTTACGGTGAAGAACGGCGCATTTTCGGCAAACCCTACTGGGGCGGCATCGAGACGAGATGGACTTACGAGTTTGGTGCCTCGTTGGCCCTGCTGAAGCCTTACTATTATTACGTCACCATCTACAAGCAACTCGACGACGGTACTTACTGGGAAACTTACGACGAGCAGACCTTCGACAATAAAGACGAATGGGTCGATGTGCTCGGGCGCTCATCGTTCACCAAAGGCATTGCCGAGACCAAGCTCTCGCCTGGTTTCCACGCTTCGTTGGGACTCAGCTTCGACATCGCCAAATCGCGCACCTCAGTGCAGGCCATCAATGTGGATGTCAAGGCCGAGTGCTTCCCCTTGGGTGTCTCCATCATGGACTCGGAGCGCAACCGGCGACTTTTCATTACCTTCATGCTGTCGTACAACTGGGGCTCAAGATTCAACAAGTATTGAAATTGAGTTGCTTATCGCCGACAGCGATGGACAAGTAAAAAAATTACGAAAAATTTTTCCTCATTTTTCTTGCAGCATTCAAAAAAAGCGTATTTTTGCAGCCGATTCCAATGCCCAATGGTGTAATTGGCAACACGACTGACTCTGGATCAGTAAAGTCCAGGTTCGAACCCTGGTTGGGCAACAAAACCAAAACCGCTGTAACCTATCTTACGGCGGTTTATTTGTATTAAATAAACTGAAATCATAAAACATAAAAACTAACACCATGAAAAAACTGATTATGTTTCTTTGCTGCGTTATCTTCGGACTTCAGGTCTGCCATGCGCAATACACCACTGAAAAATACACTGTCGCCGTCGCCGACTTCACTGGCAACTACGCTGATGAAATGTTTAATGCCTGCCTCGCTACCATGCCGATTTGTCGCGTGACGGTGGTCAACTGGAACGATGTGGCCGAAACCGACTTGGCCGATAATGTGGACTTCATCGTTACGGGTAACATAGGCGAAATCACCTCAGAGCCAAAGACGGGTAAACAAATACTCACTGGAACGGAATACACCTACTACTCATGCAAGGTCAATTTCACCCTCGTGATGACCGATGCCAAAACAGGCACAGTAGTGGCTACACGCACCAGTTATTACACCAATACCGACCAAGACCCGGATAAAGCCGTCAGCGACTGCCTCAAATTCTCTGACCAAGACCTGCGCCGACTGGTTGACAATGGATGCATCATTAAAGTGCCAATCCCGACATTACAGGAGGTGAAAAAGAACAAAGCCCAAACAGCCATCGTCGATGCCGGACCCAACATCGGCATTTGCGAAGGGCTATATTTCGACATACAGGTGGAATCGGAACTCTCTGGCCGCACCTTTTACAAAACCATTGGAGCAGCCAAAGTCAAGGAAGTGCTCAGCGACGAGCTTACCCTTTGCGAAATCACCAAGGGCGGCAAGGACGTCATGACCTATTTCAACGAAGGTAGCACCTTGATCCTCAAGTCCAAGGAAGAGCCCCTAATTCATTTCTAAAGGTCAACGGGTTACTAGTTCCATGGCTTTCAGACAATGGATATCAGTTATTCTATAACGACCTTCCGCGTCTTTAAACCAATGGAACTTTAAATGCTTTTAAGGCATCCTCACTTGGAAGTCGTTGCCACGGAAGAACGATTCCCAAGTGCCATCGGGATAAACGCGCTTTACGACAGGCACGCAATTGTCCCACTTCGAGATTCCCTCATCTGGCCCAATTCGTTCGTAGCCCACATACACCAAGGAGCCGTCGGCAAGCCATTGTGCCTTATAATCAGAGCAGTCCGTGTCTTCCAAAGCCACCTGATAGGTGCCGTCAATGCTTGAAACACACAGCGGTCCATGGGGATAGTCGCCCCATTCCAGAATGGCCATGTAAAGCACCTTCAAATTGTCAGGCGACGACGAAAGGTAGTTGAACTCGCGTTCCGAAGCATAGCTTGGGTCTGAGAGATAGGCGTTGAAGTCGATTTTATCCGTCAAACAAACATGCTCAATGCCATCCACAAACCAGTAATTGCCATCTTCTTTCTGCACCAAGTAGTCCTTGAGTTCATCTTTCACGGGATTGAATGTGTAATTCTCTTCCGTTTGCTCCTCATCCTCATGATTCTGTTGGGCGAGCTCCTCTTGCTCCCATTCCTCCCAGTTCCAATCGGTGATTTCTTTCGTATCGAGATTGAACAACTTCTGTTGGCTCAGTGAGTAGGAATCCCAACTGAATTCATGCCATAGTCCCAACATGTTGCGACCGGCATAATAGCAAAGCGGTGACACCGTTCCGTAGGTCTCCGTAACGCATTTCTCAAAGTCCAAACCCCAGTCAGCCTCCTTGACAGGCTGGGCATCGGGAACATCCAATTGGATGGATTTCAGCACAATCTTACCGTTTTCGGGGACGCAGTAATAAAGCTTATCACCCACAAAGACGCTATTCACCACGCTGTCGGTCTCGGCTTCGTATGGCATCAGGGCCTGCTTTTCACTATTGTAGAAGAACAGCTTACCCTTGTCGAGCATAGCCATGTCGCATTCCGAAAGGTCGGTAGGTGCTTGTTCCGGTATCGCAATATCCGAGCTATCGACAACCATTTCCTGGTTATCGGCTTCGGTAGTGGTTTTGTCTGTCTTCTGTTTGGCGGAAAAGTCGCAGCTGACAACACCCATGGCCAGCATCATGAGCAGAAAATAGTAGTGTCTTTTCATAATGGTATGAGTTTTAGTAAATTATCTGGTTGAAAAACCTCTTACTTGCCCAGGTGCATACGGATCCTTGAAGCGAGAATGTCGACCACCACGGGGCTTGAGCCACGCGGCAGGATGATGTCGGCGCTGCGCTTGGTGGGTTCGATGAACTGCTGGTGCATGGGCTTGACGAAAGTCTGGTAATGACGCAGCACATCCTCCCAAGTACGGCCACGCTCCGCGATGTCGCGACGGATGATGCGCATCAAACGCTCATCGCTGTCTGTATCCACAAACACCTTGATATCCATACGCTTGCGAAGTTCTTCCTGGGTCAGCACCATGATGCCTTCCACGATAATGACCTCGGTGGGATGCACATAAATCACTTCCTGCGAACGGGCGCAGGTGACATAGGTATAAATCGGCATCGGGATGGTCTCGCCTTGCTTGAGTCGGTCGAGATGGTCGATAAGCAAGTCCCACTCGATGGCATCGGGATGGTCGAAGTTGATCTGCTTCTTCTCCTCGGGCGTCTTGTCGCCGTTGTCGAAGTAGTAAGCGTCTTGTGAAATGACTGATACTGAGTTTTCTGGCAACTGTCTGACCAGTTCCTTTACGACGGTGGTTTTCCCTGAACCCGATCCGCCAGCAATTCCAATGACTAACATAATAAAGAAGTTTTAACTACGTTGAATCTACGATTTGAGGTCACAAAGATAGTGGTTTTGTTGAATTGTTGATTGTTGAAATGTTTAATTGTTGAATGTTTTCTGTAATTTTGCAGGAAATTTCAAATTACAAGAATGAAAACGATTCACAAATTCGCAGGTTTTTTCCTGCTTGCCGCGACGTTAGGGTTTAGCAATTGCGGCCCCAAGCTGCCTGAACTCCCCGTTGCTGAAGTCAAACCTTATTTCGCCGATGCCGCCAAGACCAAGGCTATCGACACAGCTTTCTATGAAGTCAAGGATGCCAAAGGCGCCAAATTGGGTACAGTCCTTTATTCCTCGCCTTATTCCGACAATGTGAAAGGCTTCAACGGTCCCACACCTTTATTAATAGCCTTGGATGCCGATGGTCGCATCAAGAATGTCGTTTTGCTGGAGAACCAGGAAACACCCAACTTTGCCCAACGCGTCGTGGACGGTGGACTTTACGAAGCCTGGAACGGCCTCACTCCCGACGAAGCCCTCAACAAAGAGGTCGATGCCGTCAGTGGTGCCACCTACACCTCCAATGGCGTGAAGAAAAGCCTCATCGCCCGCCTGAAGGCATATCAGAAACAGGTAAAATAATGAATAATGCATTGTAGAGACGGTGTGCACACCGTCTCTACTGTTTTTGGTATGTTTTTTGTATTTCATAGTTCAACATCAAAAAGATATTGACTATGAAAAAGACTGTTTTAGCCCTATGCCTCCTCTTTGTATTGTCGATTTCGGCTGAGGCACAAATCCGTCCACCGCATCTGCGCCATAGGTATCACCCTAAAAGGACCATGGTGCAAACTCGTGAAAAGCATGAGTCCCACCACTATAGTCCAATCGGAGAGTTTCGGTTCCATGTATATGGCGAGCTCGGTTCCGACGACTTTGGAGCCGTTTTCATGCACGAAATCCCTTATCATTTCAGCGTGGGCGGCATGTCCGAGTACCAAATCGGATATCTTACCAGCATCGGCGTAGGCGCAGAATACTATTCGACCTACGGTGAGCACTGCAGCCTGTTCCACAACATGCAGGAAACCTATATCTCCACCCTGCCCATCTACGCCAACTTGAAACTTACCTTGCCCAATGCGCCCATCAGTCCTTTCATCGAAGGACGCATCGGCTATTCGGTGCCTTTGGGCGATGTGACCTGCAACGACCCCGAAGGCGTGCGTCACTACAAATCCACGGGATTGTACACGGGAGGTGCTGTAGGACTGAAGATTTATCGCACCTATATCAGCTTTGGCCTGTCGGCTATCGATATTGTAGATGCCGACCTGGGCTTTAACGGCGGCAGACTAGATGTCATCACGGATTATTATGTGAGGCTGTCGTTCGCGTTTTGATTTGAAAAAACAATATGGGATATAATGGGTAGAGACGGTGTGCACACCGTCTCTACAGTTTTTATTCGTCGTCCTCTGATGGTTCCGTCGAGGGTTCTGTCGCGCCTTCCAGTACGATGACGATTTCGCCTTTGATTTCTTTCTTGGAGAAATGATCGATCACCTCTGCCAAGGTGCCACGGGCGTTTTCTTCGTGGATCTTGGTCAGCTCGCGCGAGACGCAAACCTTTCTATCGGCACCACACACCTCAGCCAGCTGCTGCAAGGTCTTCAGCAGGCGGAAAGGCGACTCGTAGAGGATAGTCGTGTAAGGGTATTCCGCAACGGCCTGCAACTTGGTCTGACGGCCTTTCTTGTGCGGGAGGAAGCCCTCAAAAATGAACTTCTCGGCAGGCAGTCCCGAATTTACCAAAGCAGGAACGAAAGCCGTAGGGCCAGGCAGGCACTCCACCTCTATGCCACGCTTCACGCACTCGCGCACCAAAAGAAACCCTGGGTCAGAGATGGCAGGCGTGCCTGCATCGGTCACCAAGGCCAGGGTCTCCCCTGCCTCAATGCGCTCAGCGATGCGTTCCACCACCTGATGCTCATTGCGAATATGGAAGGCCGACATGGGCTTGCTGATTTCGAGATGCCGCAACAAGTTGCCCGAGGTTCGCGTATCCTCAGCCAAGATGCCGTCCACTTCCTTCAAAATGCGGATGGCCCTCAAAGTGATGTCCTCGAGGTTGCCAATCGGTGTAGGCACAAGATAGAGCTTCGACATAGCTGTGTTTATTCAAACTTACGGGAAACCATATCCTTGAGTTTCAGATATGCCTCGTTGCTGCTGTTCCATTGCAGTTCAATTTTCAGCTCGTTGAGGTAAATCATCGCGCCATTCAAGGTCTTCAAGTCGTTGAGGTTCTCAATGGATTTGGTGTATTTCTCCATGCTTCCTCCAAACAACTCATTGACAAACAAGAACTTGTCGTTGATTCCAATGACCGACTTTAGGTCACGGCCCGGGGCTTGTTGCAACTTGGCAGCCAAGGAATTGTCCTCACCCATCATCTTCTCGCCAAGGGTCTCGCCCGTCGACAGCTCAAACTCGGCATCATCTTCTTCGGTGAAAGCACCTGTCACACCTTCCGACGACTGCCGCTCAATCTCTTCCTTCTCAGCCTTGACTTCCTCATCCAAACGAGGCATCACCAGCGGATTGTCCTTCACCAACTCGTCGCCATGCACACGATCGCGCTCGGGAATCTCCTCCTCAGGAATGGCTTCCATCACATGAACGACTTTACTTTCGGATTCTTTGGGTTTTTCGGGTGCTTTCTCCTCTTCAGGCATGTCCTCGAAACGGAAGAAGAAGCCAAACTCATCGCCCAAAGGCTTTTCCTCAGTCACTGGTTCTGATTCAGCTGGCTCAACATCAACATTTTGCTCTTCGACCACAGTGAAATGCTCTTCAACAGGTTCAACAACGGTTTGCTCCTCCGTTTCGATAGGCATTTCCACCAGTGGTTCAGGTTGAGGCTCGACAACAACAGGTTCGGGCACAAATTCCAGTTCAGGTTCGGGCTCTAGTTCGGGTTCTGGTTCTGGATGAGGTTCAAGCACAAGTTCTGGTTCGGGTTCGGGGACCATTTCCTCGGCAGGGGCTTCTTCCTCAGCTGGAGCCATCTCATCGTTCGACTCTTCCTCAGCCTCATTCTGCATCATGCCGCCAAAAAGGCCTGAAAAGGCTTCGGCATCAAACGGTAGGTCCTCGTCGAGGCTATCATCCCCCACATTGATGGAGCAAAGCTGGTCGTAAAGGGTGTGCGTGCGATTCATCAGCACATCCAAATCGAGTAGTTCAAGAGGTTTTTCGTTTCTTAAAAGGTAGTTGACTTGTTGGTATAACAAACTGATTTCCTGTTTGATAGAAATCAATTTTTCTTTTTGGTTCTCAAACTTGTCGTTCATATAGGATTAATCTTTATTTTTGCTTCGATATGCTCAGCAACCATGCTGAAAAGAATTTGCTAAAGTACAAATATTCTAATTAACAGCAACATGTTTATTGAAAAAGATTCTCATAATAGGTCGCAAGGTTGGATCGAAGTGATTTGCGGCTCCATGTTTTCGGGCAAAACGGAAGAACTCATCCGCAGGTTGAAACGTGCAAAAATCGCCAAACTGAAGGTTGAAATCTTCAAACCAGGTGTGGACACTCGCTACAGCGAGGAGGATGTGGTGTCGCACAACGCCACTGCCCTGCATTCCATCCCAGTGGAGAGTGCCAATGAGATTCTTTTTTACGCGAACGACGTTGATGTCATCGGCATCGACGAGGCCCAATTCCTTGACGACGAGCTGCCAAACGTATGCGAGCAGCTGGCCAACCAAGGGGTACGCGTCATCATCGCTGGCTTGGACATGGACTTCATGGGCAAGCCTTTCGGCCCCATGCCCAAACTGATGGCTATCGCAGAAGATGTCACCAAGGTACATGCCATTTGCGTACGTTGCGGCAGTCCAGCGCAGTTCTCGCACCGCACCATCGCAGGCGACAAATTGGTGGTATTGGGAGAAACCGAAAGTTACGAACCGCTGTGCAGGGCTTGCTACCTTAAGGCACGAGAGGAAAGAGATAATGGGCTGTCTTCATAGAGACGCAAGGCCTTACGTCTCTACTTGCCGCGCCCTTGGATAACGATTAAAACCGTGTAAATCAGAATCTTGATATCCAGGGCAAGATTTACATTCTCGATATAGAGCACATCGTATTTCAGGCGCTCGACCATTTCATCCACATTCTCGGCATAGCCATATTTCACCTCGCCCCAGCTGGTGATGCCAGGCTTCACCTTCAACAGCAGGCGGTAATAAGGTGCCTTCTCCATGATCTTGTCGATGAAATACTGACGTTCAGGGCGATAGCCCACCAGCGACATGTCGCCTTTCAGCACCGTCCAGAACTGCGGGATTTCGTCGAGGCGCACCTTACGCATGAACTTTCCGAACTTGGTGATGCGCGGGTCATCGTCGCTCGAGAGCTGAGGCGTGCCGCTCGACTCGGCATCGACCCTCATACTACGGAACTTGGCCATATTGAAAGGCTTGCCTCCTTTACCGATGCGTTCCTGCACATAGAAAACCGGCCCCTTTGAGGTGGCTTTCACGATGATGGCACAAGCCAAGAATACTGGCGACAAGATAATCAAAGCCAGCGATGAGGCCACAATGTCGAAAGCACGCTTCACCACTCTCTGCCACACGGGCATCAGCTCGGGCGTGACCTGCACCAAAGGTGCCTGCCAAATGGCCGACTGCTTGACGGTGCCGAAGACCAAGTCCTGCATGGCGGGGATGATTTTCACGTTGGCATTGGTCGTATCGACCACCGAAAGCAGTACTTTCATCGTCTCCACCTCCGAACGCTCGATGGCGATAATAACCTCTTCCACGTTTTGCTCCTTCACAATCTGTTCAATTTCACGGTATGAGCCCAAACGCGGGAGATATTCAGCGAGTTTATACTCTTTTTTATCATACACATTCAGGAAACCTATCAACCGACGACCCGAAGGCTTCACCTCCTCCTCGATTTCCTTAAAAATGGCACAAGCATTATCGTTGCTGCCCACGATGAGCGTGTTGAAGCCGATTTTCTTGCTCCGAATCCTCGAAATCACCGAAGTGGTGATGATGACACGCGGAATGTAAGTGATGACGAACTGAAGTGTAAATAATGCAATAAACGATTGATAATAAGACTTGTAGGAAGCTACTTCATCATCAAGGATAACCACAAAGAAAAGCACGATGACTCCCAACAAGGTGATGAAAAACGTTTGCCCCAACTCCTTCAGCCTCGACTTTTGGTATACCTTCTCGTAGGCACCCGAAACGGCATGAAGAATGAGCCAGGAAATAGGAATGATGACCACTCCCAACCAAAAACTAGGCGTATTGAAAGAATTCGTGATGCGGTCCCAATAATTGATGTAGAGGTCTTCGTGCGCCTTGCGGAAGAAATAAAACAACGTCCACGCCAGAATGGAAGCCAACCAATCGACGACGAAATAGAGCGATGCTAATCTTTTCTTGTTCATTGCGTTAGGTTGCGATAAAGCAGTTTCAGGTTATCGAAATAATAATAGCGCGGCTCGTTGATGGGATGATACACGCGACCATTAAGCAAATCCTGGTCAGTCGTTAAGTCAGAAGTAAGATAGACCTTGAAATAGTTGGAAGTCACATTGTTGTTCATCATCGGTCCGATGTTGATGTAAATCTTGTTCCAACGCTGTGGCTTGTCGTGACTCTTGTCGGTAGGTGTCACCTTCACCAAAGGCATCATCTCCAGTTGATAGTTCTTAAAATACTGGACGCCAACGAAGAAGGTGTCGTTGCAGTTGTAGTCCATCTCCAGCAGGCAATACACACCGTATGTGCCTTTATAGAAGTCAAACTCATCGGCGGTGATGACGGTGAAATCCATTGTATCGGGTGGCAGTTCCACTTTTCCCGAGAAGAACGAGTTGGTCGAGTGCCAAGACCCTTCGCCTGCGAAACGCACCATGCTCGTGTCGCTGCTTTCATCAGGCAGCAGGGAATTGGTGTTTTCGAAATCCTCCATCCATGCCACGTTGACGCCTTCACCAATGGGATAATAGCTCAACGAAGGACGCAAGTTGACGATACTGTCCTCAACAAGATTCACATTCTGGTAGATGCGAGGCATGTAGAACGGATACCTGTCGCGCGAAGCCGAAATGCCGTTCACTTTGATGCCGCCATAGATAGACACTTTGTGGGGACCTTTCTTCAGGACGGGAAATGTACTCGGAAGCTCATAACAGCCGATAGGATTGTCATCGATATACACCCAGGCATCGGTGATTTTGTGCGTGTTGGCACCATAGACAAAATAATCCGTGAGCGAATCCACTTCGACAGACTCGATATGTATGTAGGAAGGCACGGTTTGCCCTCCTTCAAACTTGTTGCACGATGAGGCTGCCAACGCAAGGGCAAAGAGCCCCAACATGACAGAAAAGATAGAATTCCTTGTCATAGAATTTTATTTAATAAGGTAACGGCGAAGCTTCATGAATATTGTTTCTGGGAGTTTTTATTTCTGCACCTTGGCAATGGATTCGTCAATGGCATCCAAAATGCGGTAAGCAAGTTTCAGCACATTGATGCCGTCGCCGATGGTGACAGCAGGCGTGGTGTTGTGTACGATAGCCGAATAGAAACTCTCCAACTCCGTCTTGATTGCGTTAATTGGATGAATTTCAGGCATCTCAAAAGTAATCTGTTTTTCAGATCCATCAGCGAGGTTAATGGTTGTCGAAAGCGGATTGGTTTCATCCACCTCGTCATTGATGCGGAAAATCTCGGCTTTCTTGTCAAGGAAGTCGACTGTGATGTAGGCACCTTTTTGGAAGATACGGGTCTTGCGCATATTCTTCAGCGAGAGGCGCGAGGCCGTGAGGTTAGCCACAGTGCCATTCTCGAACTCGATACGCACATTGGTGATGTCAGGTGTTGGACTGACGATGCTCACGCCGCTTGCACTGATATGCACCACGGGTGACTTGACGATGGTAAGCAGGATGTCGAGGTCATGCACCATCAAGTCGAGCACGACAGGTACATCGGTGCCACGCGGGTTGAACAAAGCCAAACGATGTGCTTCGATGAAGAGCGGGGCTTGAATAAAAGGCTCGGCAGCAATAAAGGCCGGATTGAAGCGCTCCACATGCCCCACCTGCACCTTGACGCCAGCTTCATCAGCCAACTTCTTCAAGGCATTGGCCTCGTCGGGCGTGGCCACGATGGGTTTTTCGATGAAGACATGTTTGCGTTTCTGCAAGGCCTTTGAGGCACACACAAAATGGCGGATGGTTGGGGTGACGATGTCGACCACATCTACGGCATCAATCAGTGAATCAACAGAATCTAAGCATTTCACTCCGATCTCCTCCTCTACCTGTTTCGCAGTTTGGCCGGCGGGATCAAAAAAACCAACCAAATCATATTCCTCGATCTGCTTGATACAGTTAAGGTGGATCTTTCCCAAATGTCCCGCACCTAAAACACCAATTTTCAGCATGATTTAAAATTTGCGCAAAAATAGTCTTTTTATCGTTTCGGCGAGCCAGATTTTACCGTAATTTCGCGCCGCATATCGAAGTATGAACACCCAACCAGAAGACAATTACCGTCACAAAGGTCTGCGCAAGCAACTCGTTGACCAACTGCGCGCCAAAGGTATCACCGATGAGGCCGTGTTGTCGGCCATCAACGAGGTGCCGCGCCATGTTTTCCTTGACTCCTCTTTCGTCGAACTTGCCTATCAAGACCAAGCCTTCCCCATCGGCTCGGGACAGACCATCTCGCAACCTTCAACCGTGGCTTCCCAAACCCAGTTGTTGCAAATCGAAAAAGGGATGAAAGTACTTGAAATCGGTACAGGCTCGGGCTATCAAGCCTGCGTGTTGGCCGCCATGGGTGCCAAGGTATTCAGCATCGAGCGGCAGCGCAACCTCTATTTCAAGACCAAGGAAATCCTTGAGCAACTGCCTTTCCGCGTGAAGACCTTCTTAGGTGACGGATATGAGGGATTGCCTACCTATCAACCTTTCGACCGCGTCATCATCACGGCAGGTGCACCAAGCATCCCTGAGAAACTCATTGAACAGATGAAACCAGGTGGCATCATGGTCATCCCGATGGACAACGCAGAAGGCGACGGGCAGACCATGCTGAGGGTGACCAAAATGGAAGACGGTTCACTGAAAAAAGAGGAATTCGGCGACTTCAAGTTTGTGCCGATGCTGAAAGAGATTGGGAATGACTAAAAAAGGAAGACCGCAGCCTTCCTTTTTTTCATTACTTCTTGAAGATTCCGCCCAAAAGTCCTCTGAAAATCGACTTCCCGAGTTGGCGTCCGAAGGTCGTGGCCGTCGTGTTGATGGTCTTCTCGACGGCTTTCCTTGTGGCTGACTTCTTCTTGGAGCTTGTGCTACGCGAGCTGGTACTTCTTGAGCGTTCCTTTTCCTTCGCTTCCTTGGCCAAGCGCTTCTCTTCCTCTTCTTCTTCACGCTGACGGCGTTTCTCTTCCTGTTTCTGCTGTTCGAGAAGGAGTTCGTAAGCACTCTCGCGGTCAAAGCTCTTGTCGTAGATGCCATAGAGACGTGAGTTGCGGATCAAGGCAGCGCGCTGTCCCTCGGTGATGGCACCGATTTGACTCAGCGGAAAGAGAATCTTGGCGCGCTCAACGACGCAAGGTGCACCCTTTTCGTCAAGGAAGGAGACCAAAGCCTCACCCGTACCAAGTTCCAGAATGGCCGCTTCAGTATTGAAGCTGGGATTGGCGCGGAAAGTCTGTGCCGCCGCCTTAACGGTCTTTTGGTCTTTAGGCGTATAGGCTCTCAGTCCGTGCAAGACGCGGTTACCTAACTGGCCGGCAATGACTTCAGGGATGTCGCTCGGGCTTTGGGTAACGAAATACACGCCTACGCCCTTGGAACGCACCAAACGGATGACCTGCTCAATCTTGTCAATCAAGGCTTTGGAGGTGTCCTTGAACAACATGTGGGCCTCATCGAAGAAGAAGATGAGCTTGGGTAATTCGAGGTCACCGACCTCGGGCAACTGTTCGTAGAGTTCACTCAGTAGCCACAGCAAGAAGGTGGAATAGAGCTTGGGGTTGAGCATCAGCTTGTCGGCAGCCAACACGTTCATCACGCCGCGACCACCTTCGGTCTGGAGGAAGTCCAAGGCATTGAACGAAGGTTCACCAAAGAAGATCTCGCCGCCTTCGGCTTCTAAAGCCAGCAGGGCACGCTGGATGGCGCCCACGCTCACTGACGACACCGTTCCGTAAGTCGTGGTATATTCCTTGGCATTTTTCGCCACATAGTCGAGCATCATCCGCAAGTCTTTCATGTCGATGAGCAAAAGGCCTTGGTCATCTGCAATCTTGAAGACGATGTTCAGGATACCAGTTTGGGTTTCGTTAAGGTCGAGCAGTCGAGCCAGCAGTTGGGGACCCATGTCGGAAATGGTGGCTCTGAGTGGATGGCCCTGCTCGCCATACACATCGAAGAACCGTGTGGGGCAGCCGTGGAATTGTGGGTTCTCGATGCCAAACTCAGGGCAACGCTTCTCGATGAAGCCACTCATTTGTCCAGGTTGGCTGATGCCCGAGAGGTCACCTTTCATGTCGGCCATAAAGCAAGGCACGCCTGCTTCGCAGAATGTTTCGGCGAGCACCTGCAGAGTGACGGTCTTACCCGTACCCGTGGCTCCCGCAATCATGCCGTGACGGTTGGCCATCTTGCCAATCATATAGATGGGACCGTTGTCGCAATGCGCGATGTAGAGTTGTTTGTCGTCGGTATACATATTGTTGAAGTGTTGATTGTTTAACTGTTTAATCGTTGGCTACTGGCCGTTGGCAGCTTGAACAGAGGCTTGAACTTTTGGCATTATGTGAAGCTGCCAGAAGCCAGAGGCCAGAGTATTATGGATTTATCTTGAATCGGATGTATTTGATGGTGAGGCCTTGGTCAAGCCACATCTGTTCGTAGAAGGTACGGATGGTCTTCACTTCAAGGTTGTCATCGTTCGCGTAGAGGTCATCGGTAGCATAGAGCAGCGGCAGACCCTGCTTCTCCACCACATCGTGGAGGGTGAACTCGTACATGATGGGGCTATCGGTCTTGAGGTTGAGGATGCCATCAAGACGGACAATCTTACGATAACGGTCAAGGAACTCGGGTGAAGTGAGACGATGGCGTGCATTACGTTCACCCTCGCCTGGATGCGGGTCGGGGAAGGTGACCCAAATCTCGGCCACTTCATCCTTGGCGAAGAAATGCTCGATTTGGTCGATGCGAGCACGGAGGAACGCCACATTCTTCAGGCCTTCTTCGTTCGACTGCTTCAGACCACGCCAGATGCGAGCGCCTTTGATGTCGACACCTATATAATTAATGTCGCGATGGGCACGAGCCAAGCCTACGGTGTATTCTCCCTTGCCACAACCCAACTCCAGCACGATGGGGTTGTCGTTATGGAAGAAGTCGGCATGCCACTTCCCTTGCAGGGGAAATCCTTCGCTCATGATACGCTCATAGCTGTATTCGAACAAGTTTGGGAAGGTCTTGTTCTCAGCGAATCGTTCTAGTTTATTCTTTTTTGACATTGTTCTAATATCCTGTCGCCCCTACGGGGCTATCACTACTTTAGTATCCAAGCTTTATATTCCGTCTTGGCTCTAATTTCACGAAGCACCATCGTGGCTTCCTCTTCGGTGGTATAACGGCCGAACGACACATACCATCTGTCGTTCCGGAACTCATAGAAAGCCGCAGGATAGCCTTTCCATTTCAAGGATTGAGCCATACGAGCCGCATCCTCTTCATGTCCATAGATGCCCGCAACAATCCAAATGTTAGCCTCTCGCACAGGCTCTTTCCATTCCCATTTCTTTTCGTAGAAAGGTAACTTATAGGTTCCAGGCGCACTCGCTGGTCCACGCGTCTCTTCCCACGGGAATCGGATAGTGCCGAACTCATGCAAACCATAAAGGACACCCGCAGCTACCAAGATTCCCAACAAAACCCACAACCAGCCTGAACGGTGCGGCTTCTCATCGTCGGCATGCACTGCCTCTTCATCCACAGTTACCGGCGTGTTCTTTTCTTTCTGCTGCTGTTCAATCTCCGCTTTAATTTCCTCTTTCGACTTTGATTGAACTACAGGCTGTGGGCTAAAATCGCACAATCCGAAAGCATCGGCATAGTAATTCACCGACTTATCCTGCTCAAACACAAGGTTTTTATCATAATCGAAGTGCAAAGTGCCAATATGTTCGAGCACATACTTCTTGCCTTGCTTCAGATTATTAAAGCAATCCGAAACGAACAGCACCAATTGCGTTTTTGCCTCATTTTTCGAAACGCGGTCTTTATCCGATATATAATTGACAATCAAATCATTATCTTCGCGCAAATTGGGATCGAAGACGATGTCGCAATTGGGTGTGGTGAAATAGTTTGCCACTGGATTCACCTTGGCCGACAATGGCTTTTTCACAAAAGCGCCCAAGCCTGGCACCACCACGGTATCGCGGACAAACAAAAGGTCTGATATGGCTTCTGCTATCGAAATCATCTTACTCTACCAGTTGATTCTGAGCAAATTGCATGGCCTTTTCATAATCCTCTTGCGTATCGATAGATAGGCTTCCCAACTGGGTGATACCCATACGGATGCGTAAGCCATTTTCCAGCCAGCGCAATTGCTCCAATGATTCCGCCATTTCAAGCTTTGTAGACTGCATTTCAGCGATTTGGCACAAGGTTTCCGTCTTGTAGGCATAGAGACCGATATGCTTATAGAACTCACCCTTTTGCAGCCATTTGTCACGATCCAGATTGCGCATGAAAGGTATAGGGTTACGGCTGAAATACAGCGCGTTACCTTGTTTGTCCATCACCACTTTCACCACATTGGGACTGAAAAGTTCGTCCTCATCCTCAATACGCTTGGCCAAAGAGGCCAGTCGGGTGTCATCTCGACCAATCAACTCAATGACTAGGTTGATTTGGGCAGGATCGATGAAAGGCTCATCACCTTGTATGTTGACCACAGCATCATATTGTCCTTCAACCATATACAACGCTTCACGGCAACGATCGGTACCACTGCGATGATTGGGGTCGGTCAGCACATATTGACCACCAAACTTCAACACTTCATCAGCAATGCGCATGTCATCGGTAGCTACCACAACAGCGTCCAATTTCGACTTCCAAGCCTGTTCCCAAACGCGCTGAATCATCGTCTTCCCTTTGATCATAGCCAAAGGCTTGCTGGGGAAACGCGTCGAAGCGTAACGAGAGGGTATGATTCCTATCACTTTCATAATCAGAACAATCCATTAAGTGAGCCTTCAATGCGGTCGACGACAGTGCTGAGATCTTCAGGATTCTCGAGCTCAAGGTTGTCGGTGTCGATGATAAGCAGTTTGCCGTCATTGTAACTGTTGATCCATTTCTCGTAACGCTCGTTAAGGTTGGTCAGGTAGCTAATGCTAATCGACTGCTCAAACTCACGGTTGCGCTTGGCAATATGCCTGATTAATGTAGGCACCGAGGCACGGAGGTAAATCAGCAAATCGGGCGGTTGGAGGAACTTGGTCATCAGTTCGAACAGCGATTGATAATTCTCAAAATCACGGGTTTCCATCAAGCCCATGGAATAGAGGTTGGCCGCAAAGATATGGGCATCTTCGTAGATAGTACGATCTTGGATGACATCCTCCCCGCTATTGCGGATATCCATCACCTGACGGAAGCGGCTGTTGAGGAAGAATATCTGGATGTTGAACGACCATCGTTGCATGTCCTCGTAGAAACTATCGAGATAAGGGTTATGCTCCACCTCCTCATAATGAGGCTTCCAATTGAAATGCTTGGCCAAGAGTCCCGTAAGAGTGGTCTTGCCCGAACCTATGTTTCCAGCTACTGCTATGTGCATAATACTCTTGTTTTAGGGTGATAAGAAGTTGCTAAAATAAAGAAAAGTCGGCAAAAGGAGCCTAATTTTTTGCAGAAAAATAACAATCTGTTGATTTTCAGATTATTTTGGCGCTTTTATCAGCAAGTAGATGCCTAACACACAAAAGATGAAATTGGGAATCCAAGCGGCAAGGAAAGGCGACAGGCTGCCCGAGATGGCAAACGACTTGGAGATCTGCATGAAAAGGATATATGCAAACGCGATGGTAATTCCGATACCCAAATGCATACCGATACCTCCCCTCACCTTTCGGCTTGAAAGGGCTGCACCAATAAGGGTCAAGATGAGCACTGCAGCAGGCGCCGACATGCGGGTGTGCATCTCCACCTGATAGGCCTTCACACCCTCAGAGCCTTTCTCCTTCATGCCTTGAATCTGGTCGCGCAACTCGAAAAAGTCCATCTCCTCAAAGTCTTCCTTCATCATATACAAGTCGGTGGGATACAAGTTGATCAAGGTGTCGAGATTGCGGCCTTTCAATAGGGTTTCCTCTTTCCCATCGATGTTCCTAATAGCGTAGGGATCGAAATACCAGCTGTTAACGGCAATCGTATCGTGATAGAGTATATCAGCCATCACCTTGTATTTCAACTCGCTGCCATCATATCTTTCCCATGAGAACTTATAACCAAGTTGCTTAGCGATGTTATAGCTTTCCACATACACATACTCATCCTTTTCAATCTGGACATGCACATTGCGTCCTGCACTTTGGCTCAGTTTCTCCATGTACTCGTCCTTGAACTGTCGTCGGATTTCGTTGGTCTTAGGAATCAAGAAGTTACCAAAGTATAACGACATTACTGCAATGCAAATCGCCGCAAACATATAGGGAACGAGAAAGCGCCAAAAACTAATGCCGCTGCTCAAGATAGCCACAATTTCGGTACGGGCAGCCATTTTGGAAGTGAAAAACACCACGGCGATAAAGGCGAACAAATGGATGAAAAGGTTGATATAATAAGGTATCGACATGATGTAGTAGTCGACCACCACCCGTTGCCAAGGCGCATTATGTTTCAGGAAACTGTCGATGTTTTCGGACACATCGAAAATGATGACGACCAAAATCAGCATCGAAATGGCAAAGAAAAAAGTGCCAAGATACTTCTTGAAGATATATGCGTCTATTTTTCTCATTTACTTTTTTTGACTGCGGGACTACGAGACTGCGAGACTGCGAGACTGCGAGGCGCGGGACTTAAAGCCTTCTTGTAACTTTTTGGAGCATCATGTCGCGCCATTCGGCAAAGTCTCCGGCGATGATGTGCTTGCGGGCTTCGCGCACCAACCAAAGGTAGAATCCGATGTTGTGCAAGCTGGCAATCATGGGGCCGAGGATTTCGCCCGCGACGAACAAATGACGGAGATATGCCCTTGTATATTGTGCATCGACGAAAGTTTCGCCATTGGGGTCGACAGGCGAGAAGTCCATTTTCCACTTTTCGTTTTTCAGGTTGATGATGCCTTCTGATGTGAAAATCATGCCGTTACGACCATTGCGCGTGGGCATCACACAGTCGAACATGTCGACACCTCGTGAAATGCCTTCAAGAATATTGGCCGGAGTGCCTACACCCATCAGATAACGCGGTTTATCCTTAGGCAGAATGGTGTTCACCAACTCAATCATCTCGTACATCTTCTCAGTTGGCTCACCCACGGCCAATCCGCCGATGGCGTTGCCGTCAGCATTCTTCGAAGCGATGTATTCCGCCGACTGTTCGCGCAGGTCGCGGTAGACACAGCCCTGCACAATGGGGAACAGCGCCTGTTCGTAGCCATATTTGGGCTCGGTGGCATTGAACCGCTCGATGCAGCGGTCGAGCCAGCGGTGGGTGCGCTCCATAGAAGGCTTGGCATATTTGTAATCAGCCGTGCCAGGAGTGCATTCGTCGAAGGCCATCATGATGTCGGCACCAATACTCCGCTGTATGTCCATCACACGCTCGGGAGTGAATAGATGGCGCGAGCCGTCGATATGCGACTGAAAGGTCACACCTTCCTCCTTCATCTTGCGGATACCCGTAAGTGAAAACACCTGAAAGCCACCACTATCGGTCAAAATGGGACGATCCCAACCATTGAACTTATGCAATCCTCCAACGGTTTCCAGCACCTCCAGGCCTGGGCGCAGATAGAGATGATAGGTGTTGCCCAAGATGATTTGCGCCTTCACCTCATCGCGCACATCGCGCAAGTGACATGCCTTTACTGTGCCTGCCGTGCCCACGGGCATGAATATTGGAGTCTCAATCGGGCCGTGGCCGGTGGTGAGCAAGCCAGCACGGGCGTTGCTTTTCGGGTCGTTAGCAGCAATAGTGAAATTCATCGTTGTAATTTTGCGCAAAAGTACGACTTTTTTTGATTGTGAATTTTCGGTATCGGCCAAGGCCGAGAAATCTTTCAAAAATATTGTTTTTTGCTATCATGAAATACTCATTTTTATTACCTTTGCAAAACTAAAACATATCGAAGCGATGCAATTCAGTTTTAACTATAACAGCCTTAGTTTCATTATTTTAATTGTCTTTGGAGTCTGCCTTATCATCCAATTGATCTATCATTGGGGCTTTTTCTCGAAAGTGGCTTTCTACAAGAGGAACGCGCGCCCGAAATTGGACGAGGAATTGGAGCCTGTCTCAGTAGTGCTCTGTGCGCGTGATGCCTACGAATACCTCATCGAACTCATCCCAGCATTACTCCAGCAGGATTACCCTGATTTCGAAATCGTTGTGGTGAACGACTGCTCCGACGACGAAACCGAGGAATACCTGAAAGACCTCGAACGCAAGGAGACCCGAGTGAAGCCCGTGCAACTCAAGCAGCACCTCAACTTCTTCAACGGCAAGAAGTTCCCCCTCTCGATGGGCATCAAGTCGGCACAAAACGACCTCATCGTCCTCACCGACTGCAACTGCATGCCAGTCAACGACCAATGGCTGCGCAGTGTGGTGAATCGCTACAACAACCAAACCGAAATCGTCATCGGTTACAGCCCTTATGTGCAAAAGAAAAGCAGACTGAACCGCATCATGCGTTTCGATGCCTTGCAAAATGCCCTACTCTACCTCTCTGCCGCCTTGAACCGTCATGCCTATATGGGCATCGGCAAGAACCTTTCCTATCGCAAAGAGCTGTTTTACAGGAACCAAGGCTTCATTTCCCATTACACCACCTCGGTAGGAGAAGATGATTTGTTCATCAACAAGGTGGCCACAAAAAAGAACACCGAAGTCCTCATCGACGCTGAAAACGCTATCCTCACCACTCCGACGAACAGTTTCAAGCTCTGGATGCGACAAAAAAGCAGACGTTATTCCACCGTCTCCAAATACAATGGACACTCACGCTTGATGCTGAGTCTGTTTTACGGTTCACAACTCCTTTTCTATGTGTCATTTATCGCACTGATTGCACTTTGTGCCAGACCTGCCTTTACCATTGCCAACGGAGCTGTATTCTATATCCCCATTTTGGTATTTTTCTTCCTCTTACGCTTTGGATCACAATTGTTTATCTATCACAAAGCATCAAAGCGTTTGGGCGAAAAAGGCCTGTTGCCAGGGCTCATCCTATACGATTTCCTCTTCGCTTTCCTGTCGCCTTGGCTGAGGTTGCTGGGCAGAATGAATGTGGGGAAGGAATGATTTCTAGAGAAGGAAACGCCATTTTTTCAACCTCAAATATGCTTGATTCAAAGAATTATGGTATCTTTGCATTCGAAATGAATTCCATTTTCTCCTATGAGCACAAAAAAAATGATAAAAGTCATTGCTGACTATTTCGGAACACAACCTGTCCTGAAGGCTTGGCTTTTTGGCTCATATGCACGAGGTGAGCAGACTCCGGAAAGTGATGTAGATATTCTTTTCGAGCCAGACAAGTCGCAGCATTTCAGCCTTTTCACATTGGGCGGTATGTATGAAGATTTGAAAGAACTTTTGGGTTGCGAAGTAGACTTAATCACTGTCGGAGGGTTGATGCCTTTTGCTAAAGAGAGTGCCGAACGCGACAAAATACTAATTTATGAGAGAACCGAGCAAAGACCCTAAACGCTTAACTGATATGTTGGAGGCCATTGACAATGTTTTCCAATATGTTGGGGAAGATGACATGGAAACATTTGTGGCTGATCGCATGCGTTATCATGCTGTGGTTTATAACATTATGATTATCGGCGAGGCGGCCAATATGTTAACCTTGGAATTTAGGGAGAAGCACCCCGAAACACCTTGGAAACAGATTACTGGTATGAGGAATTTCCTCATTCATGGATATCATCAGGTTGAAAAAGACATTGTTTGGAAAGTGATTGAAGAAGACCTGCATCTGCTTCGTCCACAAATAGTTAGTTATTTGACTACGTTGGGTATTTCGATGCAATAGTAGATCAAGTGACCTATGAATTGGCATGCGATGAAATACCATGCCCTCCCAATCCGACAAGATACCCTAGTTCGGGGTATACGTTAATATAAACGTCATTGTTTCCCATATCCAACCTTGTAGAGACGCGATTGACTACGTCGAAATGCTCTTGACTTCGTCGAATGCAAAGCATTTCAGCATAGCTAATTTTCGATTTCATCGCGTCTCCTATAATTCATCGCGCATTATTGAATACACCAAAAAAGTTGGCAGGTGAAGCCTCGCGCCTGCCAACTTTTTTGTCCTTCGCCCGTTCTAGAGAATGTTTGTCTTGCTTAAAACTCGGCGGCAGTTTATTTTAATATCATATTAGCTTCGCAAAATGCCGTTTAATAACCTCAAAAAAGACCTCCTAAAAGAAATCTTATGCTTTTACTTTATTCCTGTGGAATGTCTTCACCTTCAGTGGGATTAGCGGTACCTGGAGTTGGATCGGCCAACTTCCAGTCGCCACCATCGGGTGTGCGAGCATAGGATTGAGGAGCCACGTTGCTAATAGAAGCACCCCACGAACCCCATACGTCCGTAGTGCCTCTTATAAACTCGTCTCTCACTGTGCCGTCAGGCATAAAGAGGGTAATACACAAGGACTTCTTGGCGGAAAGACCGCTGTTGAAGAACAAATTCAATGGTTGCTCTGGATGGTCTACCTGAACGTCATAACTATACAGCAGCACATAACCATGAGCTGGAGCCACGATGGTGTTGTCGGCAGTCCAAATCGAATTGGTTCCATCCTTCATAATGTACATTCCTTCCAAGGGGAGGTCAAGGTCGCCCATATTGTAGATTTCGATGAACTTGGTGTCACCATTCAGCTCGTTGAGGACGAGGTTGGTGTGGTTGGTGTAGTCATTACCTTCCTCAATTGTAATGCTCTCAATCTCTATCGTTCCTGCATTGCTGTCAGTTGATGTATACCTCACGGCAAAAGTGACCGTCTGGCCGACATACTCCGTCAAGGCAATCTCTGCTGTGAGGAAGTTGTACCAGTCAGTACCCTGTATCAACGAGGCGGAAACTTGTGTCCATGTGGCAAATGCTGGACTTTCACCCCAACTGTAATCCGTTGAAGCCCAAATGGTCACATCTTCATTGATATTATTGAAATAACGACCAATGTAGACCATCGTCATCTTGGCAACGCTCACTCCCGTGATTGCAACAGGTGAAGAGATGAGCCAATCCTCGTTGGCATTGTTAGTGCCATTCGCATAACCCGACATTTTGGCGGTGTTGTAGTCAATCACCCACGACTGTGACCCCTCTGCATCGTACGTCATATAAGTGCCAAAATCAGAGATGAAACTCTGCATATAAGGCATATTCTGAACCTCGCCATCAGGGTTCGGGCCAGATCCACCGCTCTCAGTGGCGAAACTCTGCTGGTTGCCGTAGGCAAGGCCGTAGTCAGTTGCCACATAGGCACGCACGTAATAGGTGGTGTTCGGTGTCAATCCATTCAAGGTGACGGTCTGGCTGCCAGTCACGGTGGCGTCAGTCGTTCGGTTGCCGTTCACGTCGGGCATCTGTTCTGTGCCCCAGCACACACCTCGGGCAAAGATATGGTCATCCTCACCTATGGTCACCGTGCTGCCCACTATCGCGCTTGTGGCGGTGATGTCCGTCGGTTCTGCTGTCGTCACCGTCTGCTGCGGAAGCGGTATGTTGAGTGTCACCACAACAGGCTCTGTGCGGTTCGACTTGTACATATAGCCCTTGCAGGGCCAGAAAGTCGACAAAGAGCCATACCATCCGTAGCCGGCATAGTATTCGGCATAACCTGCCTGCGACTTGATGTAATCACCTGCCGCAGGTGTAAATGAACCAAACGCCGTCGCGAGATCCAGTGTGTCAGTGCTTGGATAGCTAATCCAGGTCCATCCTGGGTAAAGTTCCATTGTCATTTCTTGAGCCTTCAGGCTCGTACCTGCCGCCAGCATCGCGGCCAAGCATAAAAAACATAATAATAGTTTTCTCATATCGATTGTTTTATAGGGTTAGTTTGTTCTACTTCAAAGTTCCAATCCATTGCATTCTTCGGCACAAACAAAAAAAGCGTGAACTTTACCGTTTCCCACTCTTTGAGGTATTTGGCGTAACCCGTGTTTTCAGAAAATGGCTTAGCTCACGCTATCGCGTGAGCATTCGAACAAATTCTAAAAACACTTTCTCATAAAAATTGCCAAATTTTCAAAGAGAAGAGATTTGTCTAAATGCTTAGATTATAATGATTTATTGTATTCTTCTAGTTGTTTGTTCTACTATTTTGGGTTGGACTTATGCTTATTGCATTGCAAAAATAGGAAAAAACAAACAATAGGATGACTTTTGGGGCAATTATTTACACAATAAAACGAAAGTCCGCTCAAGAAAACGGGCTTTTCGTATGCAATAAGGTAGAATAAACTCATCCCTTAATCTGAATCACAAAACCCTCGTCGATGAACGGCTGCACCAAAGCCCTCATTTCGTCGACGGTGAATTTTTGCAAGCCCTCTTCGGGAGTGGGTCTGTCGATGGTGTAAGCCATGATTTCGCGCGGCTTTAATTGACGCACGATATCCATCCAGCCGTTCAAGACTTCAGGGCTTGACGAGTCAAAATCCTTGCTTTTCAAGAACATGGTCTGCAAGATGAAATCACCATTGAACTGCTTCAAGGCCTCCACCACGCGATGGATATCATAGCCTGGTGTAGGATGGTTGATTTTTTCAATCAATTCGTTGGTTGGTGCATCGATTTTCATCGTCGGATTATCGACCTTACGCAAAGCGGCAAACACCTCGGACTTGTGTACCATAGTGGCATTTGACAGCACGGTTATCTTCGAGTTGGGATAATACTTGTCGCGCAAGGCAATTGTGTCGTCTATAATCTGCGGAAACTCAGGGTTGATGGTCGGTTCGCCGTCGCCGCTGAAGGTGATGGAATCGATGACTATCCCATCAGCTTGGCATTGCTGCAACTTGGTTTCCAAGGCTTTGCGAACTTTTTCAGCTGAGGGCAGTTTGAGGTCATCGCGACCATCCTTGTTCCAGCCGCATTCGCAATAGATACAATCGAAAGTGCAGATTTTTCCTTTTTCAGGCAACAAATTGATTCCCAACGAGCTGCCAAGGCGGCGGCTATGTATGGGGCCGAAAACGACTTCTTCTCTAATCATGGTTTTACTTTTTGCATAATTGCCACAAGAGATTCCCTTCGGGAATGGAGTGCGTGTCTTTATTAAAAAGCGGCGGCAGATAGAGCTTACAAATCGTAAACGCCACAAGCCGCCGCATATTAACATTCATTCAACTCCATTCCCCCGCAGGGGAATCTCATTACTTTGCGTACTGAACGGCTCTCGTCTCGCGGATGACCGTAATCTTAATCTGACCTGGATAGGTCATCTCGGTCTGAATCTGCTTCGAGAGGTCGTAGGCGATGCGGTCGGCGTCTTGGTCACTCACCTTGTCGGCACCCACGATGACGCGCAGCTCGCGACCAGCCTGGATGGCATAGGTCTTCACCACACCCGGATAGCTCATGGCCATCTCCTCCAGCTTGTTCAGACGCTGGATATAGGCCTCCACCACCTCACGGCGGGCACCCGGACGGGCACCTGAGATGGCGTCGCACACCTGTACGATGGGCGAAATCAGGTTGTCCATCTCGATTTCCTCGTGGTGGGCACCGATGGCGTTGCAGATGTCGGGTTTCTCTTTCAGACGCTCGGCGACCTTCATACCCAAGATGGCATGCGGCAGTTCCTCTTCGTTCTCGGCCACTTTACCGATATCGTGCAAGAGACCTGCGCGCTTGGCGGCTTTCACATTGAGACCAAGTTCGGCAGCCATGGTAGCGCAGAGCTTAGCGGTCTCAATGGAGTGTTGCAGCAAGTTCTGGCCGTAACTTGTGCGGTATTTCATGCGACCAATCATCTTAATCAGTTCAGGGCTGAGGTTGTGAACGCCAAGGTCAATGCAAGTGCGTTTACCTGTTTCCATAATCTCTTGATCCACTTGCTTTTCCACTTTATGCACCACCTCTTCGATACGGGCGGGGTGAATGCGGCCATCGACCACAAGCTTCTGCAAGGAAAGGCGGGCGATTTCGCGGCGAATCGGGTCGAAGCCAGAGATAAGGATGGCATCTGGGCTGTCGTCGATGATAATTTCGACGCCTGTGAGCGACTCAAGGGTGCGGATATTACGACCTTCGCGACCGATGATGCGGCCCTTAATCTCGTCATTTTCAATATTGAACACGCTGACAGTGTTTTCGATGGCCGTTTCTGAGGCCGTGCGTTGGATGGTTTCAAGCACAATCTTCTTGGCCGTCTGGGCAGCGCTCATCTTAGCCTCTTCGGTGACTTCCTTCACATAGACCATGGCATCTGCCTGAGCGTCTTCCTTAATCAGTTCAACGAGTTGATCCTTGGCTTCTTTTGCCGACAGACCCGAAATAGTCTCCAATTTCTTCGTCTCTTCGCTGTAGATACGGTCGAGTTCGGCTTTCTTTTTGTTAAAGGTATCTATCTGGCTTTCCAGTTTCTGTTGTGCGGCTTGCACCTCTTTGGCCTTACGCTGTGCCTCATCCATCTTCTGGCTGGCATCCTGTTTCAGTTGGTTGGCTTTCTGTTCCACCTTTTGGGCGGCGCGGTTACGTTCTTCGCAAGCCTTTTCATGTTCGTCCTTCATTTGCAGGAACTTCTCCTTGGCTTGCAAAATGCGTTCCTTCTTGATGACTTCGGCTTTTTCCTTGGCTTCTTCGAGCAAGGCGGTTTCTTCTTTGGTGACTGCTTTCTTCAGCAGGGTTGACGTGATGAAATAACCCACCGCAAGCCCCACGACTAAGGCAACAATTGCGGCGATGATAATCGGTGTAATGGTGAGTAATAACATTTTAAACTCTTTTTTTACTCGAAAAAAGAGGAGGAAACAAGAGAAACTGCCTGTCCGTTGGGATATGCGTAAACCCCAATAGATACGCTTGTGGCCACCGCGTTGCGCAAACGTCCACCGGCACCAGAAGGTACTTCCCCGAAGGGAATGAGGCCTGTTTTTACAGAGCGCGAGTAGACCGATTGATGTGTTGATAGTGTTGAGTTTACCAAATGCGCTGAACAGGCAGTTCCAGATCTTCAAAGAACGATTCCACGGATTGGCGTGAAACTATGATTGTTCGCTCAATAAGTTGTTCAAATCTTCCAGCTTGCGCTCCAGATTCTGATTGCGATAGGTCAGTTCAGTATCCATCTTCACCACCGATGTGGCAAACTGCAAGGCGGTCATCGAAAGCAAATCCTGTACATCCTTGTAGGCATAATGCCTCGAATAATACTTTATCCTCTCATTGATGAGGTTGCCGGCCTTGCGGACCTTCTCTTCGTCAGCGCGAGCCACCGACAGGCGGTAGGGTCTATCCAACAGATTGATATTGATTGTAATCTCATCCATCTCGCTGACTTTCAAGTATCTGAGTTATTCCTTACTATTCAAAATCGAAACGCACCGGTCAATCTCCTTCACCAACTCTTTGATGAGCTTTCTTCCTTCTTCTACTTCTCCCTCGTTGTCGAGTACGTTAACAATTGTAGATTTATTTATTTTGTCCTGCAACTCCGCCACCGATTGGCGCAGCATCAGATTTTCCTTGTCCAATGCTTCGTTTTCCTCGGTGAGCCGCTTGTTTTCGACCCCTAACCGATTCTTCTCATCAAGCAATTTCCTCAATTTCAGCTCAATCTCGGATACTATGATACTCAAGTCGGCCATGGCACAAACGGTCTTGGAATTGTGCCACAAAAATACGGATTATTCTTATATTCCGCTGCATTTGGCGAAAAAAAATCCTTATTTCGTCGCAGATGGCAGAAAAAGTCCTAATTTTATCGCTCCAAAAACGGCATCACAATGAAAACAAAAAAACTCGCCCTTATGTTTGCTCTGACTGCACTTATGGCTTCATGTGCCCCAAAAGAAACCACCCTGACACTTATCGAAACCACTGATACTCACGGTCGTTACGATGAATTTGCCAATGATGCCCATCTCATCAAACAGATGAAAGCTGAACTAGGCAACCGACTCATCTTAGTGGACAATGGCGACAATATGCAAGGCACACCGTTCCAATATTGCTCGAACCAAGATGCTGAACATCCTAACCTGGTTTCGGAAGTACTCAACTTTTTCCCTTACGATGTGGCTTGCGTGGGCAACCACGACATTGAAGCCGGCCACAAGGTGTTCGACCGCGTATATGCCGAGACCAAGGTGCCTGTCTTAGCCGCCAATGTCATCGACGAAGCTACGGGAGAACCCTATTTCACACCTTATATCGTTTTGGAACGCGAGGGTTTCAAGGTTGCCGTACTCGGTCTATTGACTCCCTATGTAGTCACTTGGGTACCAGACAGATTGCGTCCTGGATTACGCTTCGAGCAACTCGAAGCCGCTGCCCAAAAATGGGTAAACCTTATCAAAGATAAAGAGCATCCTGACTTGATGGTGGGCTTGTTCCACTCGGGTTGGGAACCACAAGCACAAAACCTTCCTGAAGGCCATCCTCTTGGTCGCGAAAACGCCACGAAATGGGTGGCAGAAAACATTGCTGGTTTCGACTTGATCTTCTATGGCCACGACCATCGTGCCCGAGCCGAAAAAGTGATGAATCCCAATGGAGAACCTGTGTATGTGCTCAACTCAGGCAATCGCGCCCAGGGAATAGCCAAGGCCGAAGTGACGCTAAAGAAAGGCCAAAAGCCCCAAATCAGCGTTGAGCTAGTGCCTACTGACGGTGAAGAAAAAGACGAAGCCTTCCTAGCCATGGTCCAACCCTATCTAGACCGCTCCGAGGCTTTCCAACAGCGCGAAGTAGCCGAACTGCCCGTCAGCATTAGTAGTGATGAGGCCTTCAACGGGCCTTGCCTCTGGGTCGATGAGATCCATCGTTGCCAGTTGGAAACTGTCGAAGCCGAAGGCATTCACGCCGACATTTCGATGGCGGCACCCCTTAGCGGTGGCAAGACCATCGAAGCGGGGATGCTGAAAGTCAAGGACTTCTTCACCTGGTATCCCTTCGAAAACTCACTGGCCGTCATGGCCTTGACAGGCAAGGAAGTGAAAGACTTCCTTGAGTACGCCTACGAGATGAAGAGTCCCATCTACAACTTTGACTGCGCCGCGGGCATACGCTACGAGGTGACCGACAAGAACCCCATGGGCGAACGCATCAATATCCTCAGCATGGCCGACGGCACACCCTTCGACATGGAGAAGACCTATAATGTGGTGATGAATTCCTACCGCTCGATGGGTGGTGGCAACCACCTCATCAACGGCATCGGCTGGGCACAGGAGGAGATCAAGAACCATGTCGTTTGGCAAAGCGAGCGCGACCTACGCTCTCTTTTCATCGACTGGGCAATGAAAAAAGGTGTTTTGGACACGGAACCGTTGAACTGCTGGAAGATTAAATGAGAGAAGAATTCCTATACTACATCTGGGAGAATCGCCTGACCGACAAGGACTTGAATACCGTGGAAGGTGAAGCGGTAGAGGTGGTGGCGACAGGTTACCGTAACACCGACTCTGGCCCCGACTTCCTCGAGGCCAAAATCCAAATCGGCGACAAACTCTGGGCCGGACATGTGGAGATCCATGTAAAAACCTCTGACTGGAACCGTCATGGCCACCAGACCGACAAAGCCTACAAGAATGTCATCCTGCATGTGGTATATGAAAACGACCTACAAGTCAACGACATCCCTACCCTGGAACTCAAAGGACATTTCGACGAAAGCCTCTTTGCACATTATCAGAAGCTTATCGCCTCCAAGACTTGGATTCCATGTGAGAAAACCATTATACAGGTGCCCGTTTTCACAAGGCTTTCATGGCTTGACCGTATGGCTGTGGATCGTTTGGAGAACAAGTCGGGTGCCGTCACCAAGATACTGGAATCCAACCAGTTCGATTGGGAGGACGCACTTTATAAACTACTGATGCGCTATTTCGGCTTGAAAGTCAACAATGAGGCTTTTGAGTATTTGGCCAACATCTTGCCTTTCAAGACCTTGCTGAAACATGCCGACAACCTTCCTCAGTTGGAAGCCATGCTCATGGGTTGTGCGGGTTTCCTCGAAGACGATTTCACCGAGGATTACCCTTTGCTACTCAAGCGTGAATTTGCCGTGATGAAAGCTAAGTTCAACCTGCTGACCATGCCTGCCGAGAGGTGGAAGTTCATGCGCATGCGGCCATCAAATTTCCCTACTATCCGCTTGGCACAAATGGCACAACTCATCCATAAAAACGGATGTCTGTTCTCCAAGATCAAGGCGGCGAAAGACACCGCGGAAGCCAAGGCTTTGTTTGACGTGGCTGCATCGGAATATTGGGAAACGCATTGGCGGTTTAATAAACGGCTGCCACAATGTGACAGCCCTACAGACCAAGAATCAGGGGCTGTAGGGCTGTCGTACCACGGCAGCCGAAAAACGCCAAAACACCTAGGTGAAACAACGGCTGATGTATTGATCATCAATGCCGTGGCACCTTTACTGTTTTGCTACGGCAAACTCCACAAAGACGAATCGGTATGCGAGACCGCATTGCAATTCCTGGAAGGCACTGAGGCTGAGGACAATGCCATCATCAGGCACTACGCCCAATGTGGCATCACGGCGGAAAATGCCATGCAAACACAGGCTTTGTTGCACCTTTATTCCTATTTTTGCAAGCGCAAACGGTGTTTGGAATGCCGTATCGGAAATGTATTGTTACACAAAATCAACCAAATATCATGAAGAAATCCTTTTTTACCCTTCTCTTGGCCTTTTGCTTCAGTGCATTATTTGGCCAATCCAACCATCTTCAACACGTCATCGTGATGATGAACGAACGCTACGATGACAGCCACCTGTCGCAAAAAACAGCCCTGATGACCAAGGAGCAACGCCGCGACTTCGTCATCGCCGAGCGAAAGGTCTTTTGTCAAGCCTCGCAAGCCCAAGTGCTTGATTTTCTTAATGGTTTCAAGAGCGAAAACTGTGTCAGCGACCTGAAAACCTTCTGGTCGTTCAACGGCTTCAGCTGCTCGACAAGTGCCGAAGTCATTGCTCAACTCGCAGAGCGCAAGGATGTTGCCATGATTATCCCTGATGAGATGCGCCTAATGATTCCTGAGAACGAAAAGGCTCATCCTAGCACCACAAGAGCCAACGCCTGGCATGTCGACAAGATCAACGCGCCTGCGGTTTGGAACTACAACGGCACGGGCTATACGGGCAACGGTGTCATCATTGGCCACATAGACACAGGTGTCAACTACAACCACATCGACATCGCCAATAGCATGTGGGACGGTGGCAGCGAGTTCCCTCACCACGGCTATGACATCTTCTATCAAGACAACGATCCCATGGATGATGACGGTCACGGCACACACACCGCTGGTATCTTGGCGGGACAAGGCACAGCAGGCACCCAGACAGGCATCGCCCCAGGCGCCAAAATCATGTCCATCAAGGTTTTAGGCGAAGACGGTCAAGGTGAAGCCACCCACCTCATCCAAGGTGTTGAGTTTGCCTTGGAACACGGTGCACACATCCTCAGCCTCTCGCTCAGTGACGTAGGCGCTGGTCCCTGCTACTACTACCGTGATGTCTTTGCCACCTGCCTCGAGGCGGGCGTGGCGGCTGCCGTGGCTTGCGGCAACGAAGGCCAAACGCAATACACCTTCCCCGTTCCCTTCAACATCAGCGCTCCGGGCAACTGCCCTCCGGCATGGCTCCACCCCGACCAAAGGAACCTCATTGAAGGCGGTCTGACCTCCGTCATCAGCGTGGGTGCCACCGACTCCAACGACGAGCGCTGTGGATTCTCCTCAGTCGGCCCAACAACTTGGGCCGCTGGATCCAATGTCGGTAACTACAACGACTACCCTTACGAAAATGGTGATGTCAACCAGCCCGGCTTGATTCGTCCCGACATCTCGGCTCCAGGTGCCAACATCACCTCATTGAACTACCAGACCACCAACGGCTACACCGAATTAGATGGTACCTCAATGGCCACGCCCTGCGTGGCTGGCGTGTTGGCCATGCTGCTTGAGGCTAATCCTGAACTATCTCCCGCAGAATTGGACTCCATCATTGAGCTTACCTCGGTGAGGGTCGGCAACACCATGAAAAACAACCGAGTAGGCTCAGGACGCATCGATGCCTTGGCCGCCATGAACGCCTTGTTCCACCACGGTCCCACCAACCTCACTGCCGACTTCGACGGCGAGCAGGTCATCCTCAACTGGACCGCCGCTCCCGAAGGCAT
>CAMHJX010000023.1 GCA_946185535.1 uncultured Bacteroidales bacterium | reverse complement strand
CTCTAAACCAACTGAGCTACCGTCCCAAATGCGGGTGCAAAAATACGGCTTTTTCTGAAACCTACAAGATTTTTTCTGCTTTTTTTCAAAAAAATTCTACCTTTGTGCAATCAAATCTATTTGTTATGAAGTTTAAATACCTATTAGTCAGCTTGTTCCTTGTTTTCGGAACGCTTTCGGCTACGGCCCAAGAGAAGAAGAATTTCGATTTGGAAGACCTTTACATGCGCCCCACGTTCTATGCCAAGAGCGTAAGAGGCATGAACTCGATGAAGGACGGAAAGACCTACGGCTCCTTCGAGAAAGGCCAACTCAACATTTACAACTACAAGACAGGAAAGCTTGAAAAGACCTTGTTCGGCATCACGGACCTTACTATGCATCCCGACTCGTTGCCTATTGGATTGCAGAACTATGAGTTGAGCGATAATGAGGATAAGATGCTCTGCCTCACGGATATGGAAAGCATCTACCGTCACTCTTTCCACGCCAATTATTACGTCTACGACTTCGCCACAAAGACTTTACAACCTCTTTCGAAGAATGGCAAGCAGCGTCTCGCTAGTTTCTCGCCTGATGCCACCAAGGTGGCCTTTATGCGGGACAATAACTTGTTCATCAAGGATTTGAAGACAGGGGAGGAGAAGCAGTTCACGAACGATGGCCTCTATAACCATATCATCAACGGTGCTCCCGACTGGGTCTACGAGGAAGAATTCAGCTTTTCGCAGGGCTTCTACTGGTCGCCTGACAGCAAGAAGATTGCCTTCATGAAGTTTGACGAGAGCAATGTGCGCGAGTTTCAGATGGAGGAGTTCGAGGGCCTTTATCCCGACTGGTACAGCTTCAAGTATCCCAAGGCAGGCGAGGACAATTCCATCGTCGAGATTTATGTCTACGACCTCGAAAGCGGTAAGACGGTGAAGATGGATACGGGTAAGGAAACCGACATCTATCTGCCTCGCATCGCCTGGACCAAGGATGCCAATGTGCTGGCCATCCAACGCCTCAACCGTCATCAAAACCATCTTGAAATCTTGGCCGCCGATGCTACCACGGGTAAGAGCCGTGTGTTCTACGATGAGACCAACGACTACTACATCGACATCACCGATGATTGGCATTTCCTCGAGGACGGCAAGCGTTTCCTCATGACCTCGGAGAGAAGTGGCTACAACCATATCTACCTTTGCAACCTCGATGGCACGGAAGCAAAACAACTCACCAACGGCCCTTGGGACGTGACCAGCGTTTATGGCTTCGACGGCAAGGAAGTGTATTTCCAAGCCGCGAAGAACACGCCCGTCGACCGCCAGATTTATGCCGTCAACCTGAAAGGCAAAATGCGCGAGGTGATAGGTCGCGAAGGCACCAACCAAGCCACTTTCAGCAAAGACTTCAGCTACCTTATTAATATAAACAGCACCATCAATCAGCCGCGCCAATTCGAGCTTTACACCAATAAGGGTAAACTGGTGCGTGTACTTGAGGATAACCATGAGTTTGCCGAAAAGTTGAAGACCTTCAACCTCGGCGAGAAGAAACTCATGAAGATCAGCGACCCTGCTTTCACATTGCCTGATGGCACTCAAGTTGATGTGGACGCTTGGCAAATCCTGCCTCCCGACTTTGATCCTTCGAAGAAATACTCTGTTTTGATTTATGTGTATGGCGGTCCTGGCCATCAGACGGTTAACAATTCATGGGCCGACAGCGATTACTGGTGGATGCAGCTGCTGGCGCAGCATGGCATCATCAGCGTGTCCATCAACAATCGTGGCAGCGGTTCTCAGGGTGAGGTCTTCAAGAAGATGACTTACTTGCAATTGGGTAAATATGAGACCGAGGATATGATTACCCTCGCCAAGTACATGGCCAAACAACCCTATGTGGATGCAGACCGTATCGGTATCTATGGTTGGAGCTACGGTGGTTTCATGGCAGCCAACGGCATCACCAAGGGCGCTGATGTCATCAGCACGGCTGTGTCGGTGGCTCCTGTGACCAACTGGCGCTATTACGACAATGTCTATACCGAGCGTTTCATGCGCACACCTCAGGAAAATCCCGACGGCTACGACCTCAATTCACCCGTCCACAACACGGCTTTGATTAAGGGCAACTACCTGCTGTGCCACGGCAGCGGCGACGACAACGTACACTACCAGAACGCCATGGAACTCATCAAGGCCATGATTTCCAACGGCAAGCAGTTCGACCTGATGATCTATCCCAACAAGAACCACGGCATCTACGGCGGCTATGAATATGGCGATGGCGAGTGCCGTATGCATTTGTTCAATAAGATCGACAATTTCTTGTTTAAGCACCTCTTGGGCGAGTAAAGGGCTTTGTGCTTTGGATAACAAAAAAGCGAGCGATATTTGTCGCTCGCTTTTGCTTTTGTCTGTAAACCTCAAATCATAAGGTATAGCCAAGGCCAACAAAGAAGCCGTTGGCCTTTAAAGTGACATTGTCACTTGAGTTGAGGTCAAGCAGGCCGAGACGATAGCCGCCGAATAAATTGAATTGGCTGAATTTCAAGTCGACTCCAAACACGGCGTAGAGATTGAAACGGTTCAATCTGCTGTTGTCGCCATACCAATTGGATGTAGTAGTATTGTTGCCAATTGTTGTTTTGGTATTGCCTACAAGAGCTAAGCTCACCATGGGACCAACGAAAGGTGTGATTGCAAGGTCGCGGTTAATACCGATGCCATAGTTGAGCAGGATCGGAACATCGATAAGGGCTTGGGTACTCTTACCCGTTCCAAATCCAAAGAAGGCGTCTCCACTCTTGGTATTCATACGGAATTCTGCGCCAGCGGCAACACCAATGCCTTTTGAGAGGCCAAAATTCTTGGTGAATCCAGCGAAGAAACCTTGATAGTTGCTGCTATTATTCCCTGAAACGAAGGATTCGGGAGCGTAACCTGCATAGATCATTGATTGTGCCTGCACTTTTCCGGCAACGAACATTGCGGCGATGAGCGCCACGATAGCTAATGCTTTTTTCATTTTGAATTGGTTTTAGTTGTTGATTATTTTGGGTTGTTGAAATTTGTCTTTATTATGTTGTATATAACTTGAAAAATCATCTGTTATTGTGAAGTTGTTCACCAAATTTTATAGATCAACTCAACGCTGACATAACGACTGTTGGCCTTGTTAGATTTGTAGGAAATGTAATAGGGATTGTAGGTATAGTTGTCTTCTTTGTTCCAGTTGAAGATGTCGAAAGCGTTAAGGAGGAAGGAGAGCCGATTTTCGAAGAAGTCGGCGCGAAGGCCAAAGTCGATGCCGTAGGCGGTTTGTTTGGTGGCGAAGAGCGTTTGCGTGGGTGAATTGTAATAGGCGGTGGCGTGTAGTTCGAGTTTGTCCCATAGTTTGACCCATGTGCTGAGACGCAAGTTGTAGGCCCACATATTACTGAGAATCAGACTGTCTAAGGTTTTGTTGTAGTAGGTCTCGATGTGCGAATCATAGATGTTGGCTTCCAATCTGATGTTGAAGGTGGCGTTTGGCCGGTAGGTGACATTGAATTCTCCACCTGTTTCATAGTATTTGTTTAGGTTGACGGGTATGCTGAAAGGTACCACACGATCCCATAGCGAGTCGTATGCCACATCGCTCACCATGTTGATGGCGTTGACGGAGTTGTTGAAATAGCCTTTCACACTTATCGAACCTAGTTGGTCGGCATATTTGGCCCATGACAGTTCGAAAACATCTATCAGTGTGGGCTTCAGTGTGGGATTGCCAACCGAGAACGATTCTTCGTCATACATTTTCTTTCTGGTGAAATAGCGCACCCAAGGATAATAAGTTTTGCGGGTGTAGCTGAAACTGAAGTTGTGCATTGACGGTGTCCGGTAGCTGATGTGCAATGAAGGTCTCCAATAGGCATGCCGCAAAAGGGTATCATATGCAGGGGTGTCAAGGTAGTGTGACTTGATCCAAGCGTTTTCCCAACTTATTCCAGGCTTGATAGTGATGGAGTTCCCGATATGATGCAATACCATTAAAGTGGCAGCCGCTTTGTTGGTGCTGAAACGGCGGTTTTCGGAGCGGTTCCAGTCGGTGACGTAGCCATCTGCTCCAAGGGTGTCGTATATGCCGATGTTGTTGTCAGGCTTCATGTAGTCAGTGAGGCTCAGGTAGATTTCTCCGAAATGCGGGGCCTTTCCTTCAGTTTTTGGAAAACGATAGGGGTGGGTGTATTCCACTTTGGCATCGTAGCCTATGTCTGTGAAGTCGTTGGTGCTGATGATATCGCGGTTGAGGTGGGGCTGGTTCTTGAAGGTACGCTGTTCTTTTGCGATGCCATTGCCGAAATCATATTCAGAGTTCAAGAAAACACCTAAGGATTGTCCAGGTTGGGCGAAACGATGCTGCCAACCGATGCCTGTGGCACCAACGGAGTAGTTTTGATGGTTTTCGTTGTGGATGGCATAGTCGTATTCTCCGATGTCGTTGATGTACTCCTTCCGATAGGTGTTGGAGAATGAAGAAGCATGGCTCATGCTTGGGCTGATGCCGAAGTAGACTGTGAAATCGTTTTGTCGATTGGGGCGGTATTCGGCTTTGAGGAAGGCTTCGACCTCATAATTAAACGAGGTGTCGTTTCTGGAATAGCGCGTGATGCTGGTCGTGTCGAGGCCGCCAGGCAAGCCGCTCTCTAAATGGTCCACAAAGGAGTAGCTGTAGCCATGAGAATGCTCTTTGACACCTGAATAGCCGCCTTTCAGATTGGCGTTGAACGACCATTTTTTGTTGCTCCAGATGTAAGACAGCCAAGGCGAAACATTGGGGCGGGTGTTGGATTGCAGGCCGATGCTGAGGTGCTGCTCAGAACTGTCGCCAGTATCTGTGATGATGTTGATGACGCCTGTGTCGGAGGCTGAAGTGTATTGTGCCGAGGGATTGGTCATTACTTCGATGCGTTCGATGGAGATGGCCTTCACCTGTTGAAGGTAGTTTTTCTGGCTTTCTTCATCGAAATGTGAAGGGCGCCCGTTGATGAATAGCTCTACATTGTCCACTCCACGCAAGGTGATGTTGCCTTCGGTGTCGACTTTAACGCCTGGAACGTTTTGCAGGGCATCTGAGATGGTGCCTTGTCTTGCCTTCGGGTCGCGGCTGATGTGGTAGATGGTGGTCTCGCCTTCGTTGACAAAGATGGGACCAAGTGAAAGGCTATCAACCGTTTGGGCTTGTGTGCCAAAGGAAAGGGCAAGGAAAAGCAGGGCCAAAATGCTTTTCAATGTGGCCTTATTTGAGGGCTTCTCCTTTGGCTCCACGTGAACAGCCACATGGGTCTCTTCTCCGTAATGTTGACGGAGCAGGTCTTCCACTTCTGAGGCTTTGTCGTGGGCTTCCTTGAGGCTGATGTCGCCGTCCATCAGGATGTGTAATTCGATGGCATAGTGGTTGCCGATGCGTCGTGTGCGTAGGTCGTGGGGCTCAGCGACACCGGGCACTTCAGCGACCAGTTTTAGGATTTCATTTTCCACTTCATCGGGCAGTGACTGCTCCATCAGGTCACCGATGCCGTTCTTGAGCAGGTCGAAGGCCACCTTGACGATGAAGGCTCCCACCGCCACCGAAGCAACGGGGTCGAGGATAGTCCAACGCTCACCAAGGAAGATGGCACCACCAATGCCCACGGCTGTACCTATTGATGACAGCGCGTCGCTGCGATGATGCCACGCATTGGCTTCCAAAGCCTTTGAGTTCAACTTTTTCGCTTTGACGATGGAATAGCGGTAAACGGCCTCTTTCAGAACAATCGACACGATGGCAGCCCAGAAAGCCAGCATTCCAGGTGCTTTGAACACCTCGCCGTTGGCCCAGGCGGCAATCTTGATGGCACCTTTCACAATGATGCTAATGGCGACTGCCATCAAGGCAATGCCGATGATGGTGAGCGCCAGAGTTTCGTATTTGCCGTGCCCATAGTCATGTGACTTGTCTTGAGGCTTGTTACTGATCTTGACAAAGACCAGCACGATGATGTCCGTAACGAAATCGGAAAGCGAGTGGATAGCGTCGGCAATCATGGCGGAGCTGTGCCCTAATATGCCTGCGATGAACTTGAACAGCAGTAGGATCACATTCACGGCTCCGCCGACAAGGGTGGTTTTGTAAATTTCCCGTTCTCTATTCTCGCTTTTCATAGGAATAGAATCTTGGTGCAAAGATAGGGGTTTTGCGAAAACGTTGTAACGAGAGGGTTGCGGCAACAATAAAAATGCTATCTTTGCCGTCTATTCTTAACCTTAAATATTCGAAAAATGGAAGCAAAAGAACAAGTGCTGCAAGCCATGCGTGAGGCTGGCGCTCCCGTGAATGCCGGCAAAGTGGCCGAAATGACTGGCCTTGACCGTAAAGTGGTCGACAAGGCTTTCGATGCCTTGAAGAAGGAAGGCGCCATTGTGTCACCCGTCCGCTGCAAGTGGGAGCCTGCGAAATAAACACTCAAAAATGAAAGCAAAGCGTCGTTGGGGCAGAATCATTTTCGTAGCCCTTCTTTTGGTATTGGCTATCGGTGGAGGTACGATGGGTATCTGCAATGGTTTGGTGAAACATCAGGCCAAGGGCAGGGTGTATGCTGAGGTAAGCGAGGTGCCATACCGTAAGGTTGGGTTGGTTTTAGGGACTATTCCCCTTGTGAATGGCCGTCCGAACAGATATTACCAATATCGTATGGATGCTGCGGCAGAACTCTTTTTTGCTCACAAAGTATCCTATTTGCTGCTCAGCGGCGACAACCACATAAGCCATTACAACGAGCCCGAGTCGATGCGTCAGTCGCTCGTTGATAGAGGTGTGCCCGATTCGGTCATCTATCTTGACTGTGCTGGATTCCGAACGTTTGATTCCATGGTGCGAGCTAAGAAGGTCTTTGCCCAGGACTCAGTAACGGTGGTCTCGCAGCAATGGCACAACGAGCGTGCCATTTACATTGCCGAGCATTTTGACCTTGATGCCATCGCTTTTTGTGCCCAGGACTACACTGCGGGCAGAAAGATATACCTGAAGAACCACCTCCGCGAGGCCTTGGCCAAGGTGAAGGTGGTCCTTGATTTGTTGGTCAACAAACAGCCGCATTTCTTGGGCAAGATTGAGCCTATACCGAGTGCTCAGCCTTGCCGCTGTCCTTAGGTTGTCACATCTGTTTAAGTTGCTCCACAAATTCATCGATGCGGTGCATTTCCGCGGGGATGTCGATCTCTTGTGGGCAGTGCTCAGTGCATTGGTTGCAGCCGATGCAATGGCTGGCTTGTCGCAATCCAGGAATGTTGCGATCGTAGCCGATAAGGAAACGTTTCCTTGCTTCCCAATATGCTTTTGCCTCGCGATTGCCGGTGGGCATATTGCCATGGATGATGCTCTCGTTATAGTAGCCAAACACAGCCGGAATGTTCAATCCGTAAGGGCAGGGCATGCAATAGTTGCAGGCGGTGCACGGCACGGTTTTCAGTTTGATGAACAGTTCGGCTACCTGCATCAAGAACTCGTCTTCTTCGGGTGTGATGGGCCGCAAGGGTGAATAGGTTTCCACATTTTGCACCAGGTGTTCCATGTAGGTCATGCCACTTAGTATGGTGAGGATGCCTTCAGGCGTGCCGGCAAAACGGAAGGCCCAGCGGGCGACAGGTGTCTCTGGCTCACGTTCTTTCATTTGCTTCACGATGTGGTCGGGCTGTTTTGCAAGACCTCCTCCGAGCAACGGTTCCATAATCACTACAGGGATACCACGACGGTGCAGTTCTTCGTAAAGGTATGATGAGTTGACGCCTTCGCCTTCTATCTCACCGAAGCTCCAGTCCACATAGTTCAGCTGGATTTGTACGAAGTCCCAATGATAGCGGCCTTCATCGTGCCATTGCATCATGGTGTCGAATAGTTTCGGGTCGCCGTGGAACGAAAAGCCGAGGTTGCGGATGCGGCCAGCCTTTTTCTGTTCCACGAGCCAGTCGAGGATACCATTGTCCATGAAGCGGGCATTGAACATCTCCATGCTGGTCATTTCTTTGTTCGAACCACCGATGCTGTGCATGAGCAGATAGTCGATGTAGTCGGTCTGTAGTTGCTTGAGTGAGTTCTCGAACATGGCTTTCGAAGCTTCTTCACCCCATGTCGATTGGCTGAAATTGGAGAGTTTGGTGGCGATGTAATAGCTGTTGCGCGGGTGCCGCGACAAAGCGATGCCAGTGGCGGTCTCGGAATAGCCTCGTGTATAAACGGGGGCGGTGTCGAAGTAGTTGACACCATGTGCCAACGCATAGTCCACCTCCTCGTTGACCATTTCCTGGTCGACGCGGGCGTTGGGGTCTTTTCGCATATCTGCGCCGTTTTCGATGGGCAGACGCATCATGCCATAGCCCAAGAGCGACACCTTGTCGCCCGTGTTGGGATTGGTGCGATAGGTCATCTCGCCTTGGCCATCAATGACGTTTTTGGGGACGATGGGTGATTCATCGTTGTTTTTGCAGGCGGAGAGCACCACCGAGGTCGCTACTGCCGCGCCGCCTATATGTTTTAGGAATTCTCTTCTATCCATTTTGTTTGTATTTTGTTTGTTTTGTAGGACTGTCACAGTGTGGCAGCCGTTTTGTTTGTTCCTGCGGCTGCCACGGTGTGACAGCCCTACATCCAATTATCCGATATGATGCATTTCATTTCCTTCCACGTAAATTGCGCTAAACGGTCGGGCAGGGCAGAGGTGCTCGCATGCACCGCAGCCGATGCATTTGTTCTCGTCCACGGCAGGCACTTGTACCTTGCCGTTCGGGCCTTCGTAGTCCACCATCTGAATGGCACCTGTGGGGCAGTGGCGCGCACAGTTGCCGCAACTCACACCGTCGGTCAATACGACGCAATTATCTTTAATCCAAACGGCATGACCCACATGGATACCAGTTTTTTCCTCACGGGAAATGGGCTTGATGGCACCAGCGGGGCAGACCTCGCTGCATCGCGTGCATTCGGGACGGCAATAGCCGCGCTCAAACGACATCGTGGGTTGCATGAAGTGCTGTAAATCGGTGGAAGGACGGAGCACATTGTTCGGGCAACTTGAAACACAGAGTTGACAAGCCGTGCAATGGCGTTGCATGTGGCGAGCCGACACTGAGCCGGGAGGCGTGATGAGCGTATTCCGTTTGGGAGCAACCTTGTCCTCGATGACCGCCAAGCCGCCATCGACCTTCATTTCGGTCTGGGCCAAAGCTGCCGAAGTGCCGGCCACTGCTGCACCTACGAGGAAGGCACGACGCTCAGTATCGACGGGCTTCGATTCGGTTTTAAAAGCGGATAAGTCCCTACCATATTTCAGCGCGTCGAATTTGCATTTGTCGAGGCAGTCGCCACAAACCACGCAGCGTGAATAATCGATTTTTCCTTCTTTGAAGTCGATGGCTTGTGCCTTGCAGTTCTTCTCACACATGCCGCAGTTCTTGCACTTGTCCTTGTCGAAGCGGACGCGAAGCAAGGAGAAACGCGAGAAGAAGCTGAGGAAAGTACCCACAGGACAAATCGTGTTGCAATAGAGACGCCCTTTGCGCCAGGCGAGGAAGCCTAATATGACTAAAGTAAGGATGGCCACCACGAAGGTCGTCACGCTACGGGTCCAGATTTGGACCTCGGTGAAGTTGTAGCGGTCGTTGGCGGCATCGAGGCCAGCGAGCCAGTTGTTGAGCAGGTCATACAGTGGCTTGAACAGGCTGTTGACGATGCGGCCGTATGCACTGTAGGGCGCAAACAAGGTCGTCAGCGGCGCAAAACCGATGATGAGCATGATGGCGAAAACGGCAAAGAAGCCATAACGCAGCCATTTGATTTCCTTGGCATAGCTGAAACAGTTCTTTTTGGCCTTGCCGCCAAGCCACGAGAAGATGTCTTGCATGATGCCCAAAGGGCAAACCACGCTACAATAGATTCTTCCGAAAAAAATGGTGACTAAGATGATGGCAATCACCACAACTGAGTTGAAGGCAAGGAAGGCAGGCAAAAACTGGATTTTGGCCGCCCAACCCGCCCAGAGATGCACTCGGAAACCGATGCCGAGTAGCAACAGGGTCACTAAGGTCATCATGACCACTTGTAGACAGATTCTGATTTTTCGTAACATATTGTTTAGAGTTAGTTATTGATATTATACTGATTTTTTTTATGATTAGGTCGGCCCTTCGATGGGCCTCAGGGACCGCAGGCTCAGGGACCTTAGGTCGTTGAGCTTGTCGAACCGCCGGCTTGTCGCTTTGAAGTTCTACTGACGATGTGGATGCTTATTTCATACAACAAATAAATCGGCAAAGTCACGAGCGTCAGCGTCACGGCGTCGCCGGTGGGAGTGATGACAGCCGCCACGATGGCAATGGCCACGATGGCGTGTCGACGATATTTCTTCAAGGTCGCCGCTTGGAGCAGTCCGGCCTTGGCCAAGAGGTAGTTGACGATTGGAATCTCAAAGAGTATGCCCATCAGCAGGCTGAGCATGAGTAGGTTGGAGATGTAGGACGAGAGGGAGATCTGGTTTTTCACCTCTTCGTACACTTGGTAATCGTTGAGGAAACGGAAGGCGAAGGGGAAGATGATGAAATAGTTCATCAGTACACCTAAGATGAAGAGTAGCGTGCCCCATATTATAATAGGTGCAGCATGGCGTTTCTCCTTTTCATAGAGCGCAGGTGCGATGAAGCCGTAAAGTTGCACGATGAGATAAGGCGAAACCACCACGAGTCCCGCCCCGAGGGCCACCTTGATGTGGGTCATGAACTGTGCCGCCAACTCCGTGTTGATGAACTGAGCCTGGAAATTGCCTGGGCAGAGCGACTGCCAACCTGTGCGCTCACAAAGCCATGCCAAGCCTTGGTACGAGATGAAGTCGTCGCGCGAGGGGGCAAACAGCAGGTCGAACAGCAGATTCTTGAAGCAGAACGCAGCCACCGCCCCGACAAACCAGGCAATCAGACAGCGGAACAGCACTTTCCGAAGCACATCCAAGTGGTCCCAGAAACTGCTGACCTCCCGCTCGCTCATTCCTTCTTTTCCTTGTCTTCCTTGATTTCAGGTTCTTCCACGCCGTTCATGCCGTCCTTGAAGCTCTTTGCACCTTTGCCCAAACTCTTCATCAGTTCCGGGATCTTCTTTGCGCCGAAGAGCAACAGAACAATCAATGCGATGAGGAGAATCTCAGGCCATCCGATAGTAAGTAATTGCATATATTCTAAACGTTTAGTTGATTGAAACTGCAAAATTAGAAAAAAGATGGTTTTTGACAAATGTTTCGTTGCAGTTTCGAAACTTTTGCTTTTTTCTGCACTTTTTTGTTGGGGAAAAAGAAAAAGTTGTATTTTTGCGGCCTCAAAATTAAACCATTAGTACTAACCATTTAAAAGAAGGAAGTGTTTTAAAATGATTATTGTTCCTGTAAAAGAAGGCGAAAGCATCGACAGAGCTTTGAAGCGCTACAAGAGAAAGTATGAAAAGACCGGCGTCGTGAAAGAATTGCGCGCTCGCCAACAGTTCACCAAGCCCTCAGTCATCAAGCGTGCACAGCTGATGAAGGCTATCTATGTGCAGAAACTCCGTGAGGCTGAACAGAATATGTAATTCGCCCGCTTAGGAAAATAATTTTTTAGGCAAACTTCGCTGTGAATTGGTAATTTATTACTAATTTTACAGCGAAGTTTTTTGTTATGCTCATCGATCAGTTCATATCCTACATCGAAGCGGAAAAACGATTCTCGCCGCTCACTGTCGAAGCCTACCAGAGCGACATGGATCAATTTGCTCATTTTCTGAAAGATGAGTTGGGTATCGATGACTTGACTCAAGTGAAAACGACAATGGTGAAGTCGTACATCGTCCATCTGAAAGAGGAAGGACTGGTCAATCGGAGCATCAACCGCAAGACTTCTACACTTCGTACCTTTTATAAATATTGCCTGCGCGAGAACCTGATAGAGAAATCGCCAATGACGGGCATCAAGGCGTTGAAACACCCCAAGACCCTCGTCAAGTTCGTCACCGAGACAGATATTAATAAGGTGTCGTTTGGTGAGGAAGCCGATTTTTCGACTCAACGCGATCACCTGCTCTTCGAAATGCTGTATCAGACGGGCATGCGGCAGGCAGAGCTGCGCGGATTGGAGGACGGCGATGTCGATAAGATGGACATGCAGCTGAAAATACACGGCAAACGCAATAAAGACCGGCTGGTTCCGTTATCAAGGGAGATGATACAGTTGATAGTTCAATACCAAGCTTTGCGCGATGCTACTTTCACGACCAAGGCCGACCGGCTCCTTTTGAACGACAAAGGGGAGGAGATGTCGCCCTCGTATGTATATAATAAGGTGCATCACATGCTTGAAGGGGTGACGACGCTGAAGCAAAAGAGCCCGCACGTGTTGCGCCACACCTTTGCCACCCACCTGTTGGACGAAGGCGCAAGCCTGGTAGCCATACAGAAACTTCTAGGGCATGAGAACCTGGCCACGACCCAGATTTATGCCCACAATACAATAGAACAACTCAAGAAAATTCATAAACAAGCCCATCCGAAAGGATGATTAAAAGAAAGGAGTTTATTATGAAAGTTATGATCAATTCAGTTCACTTCAAGGCTGACCAAAAACTTGAAGACTTCATTACGCAGAAAGTGGAAAAGCTTTGCGCCAAGTACAGCGAGGTGATCAATGCCGAGGTTTCGCTGAAGCTCGACAACACTGACACTCCCGAAAACAAGATCGCTGATGTCCGACTGGTATTGCGTGGCGATGACCTGTATGCCAGCAAGCAGAGCAAGACATTTGAGGAATCCATCGACACCTCCATCGACGCACTCAAGAAACAATTGGAGAAATACAAGGGTAAAACTGGCAAATAATACCTGCCAAAAAATCCCAAAAACCAACATTTAGCATAAGAAGCCGGCCCGGAAACCATGAGTCGGCTTCTTTTTGGCCTAAAAAGAGCAATATTTAATAAGTTGATTTTTAATAAGATACAAAAAATAATCGATTTTTTTTCGAAAAAAAACAGAAAACGCATTGTCAATTCGGGAAAAAGCAGTATTTTTGCACACCTTTTCAGAGGAGAAAAGGCGGCTAAAAGAAGCAAATCGTTCTTTCACATCATGCCGGTATAACTCAGTTGGTAGAGTAGCTGATTTGTAATCAGCCTGTCGGCGGTTCGAGTCCGTCTACCGGCTCAGTTAAGACGGGGGAGTCGCATAGTGGCAATTGCAACAGACTGTAAATCTGTCCGGGAATCCGTTCGGTGGTTCGAGTCCACCCTCCCCCACAGTCAAGCGGACAAGCGGAAGTAGCTCATTTGGCAGAGCGAAAGCCTTCCAAGCTTTAGGTGGCGGGTTCGAGCCCCGTCTTCCGCTCAGATGAAACAACAAGCCGATGTAGCTCAGCGGTAGAGCACTTCCTTGGTAAGGAAGGGGTCGGGAGTTCAATTCTCCCCATCGGCTCGATTTTTTATGGAATAGAGTTCATAACCTTAAATAGAAAACAAAATGGCAAAAGAAAAATTCGAAAGAACTAAACCGCACGTCAACATTGGTACGATTGGCCACGTTGACCACGGTAAGACCACTTTGACCGCTGCTATCACCCTTCACCTTGCTAAGAAGGGTCTGTCAGAGGTCAAGAGCTTCGACTCCATCGACTCCGCTCCGGAAGAGAAGGAGAGAGGTATCACCATCAATACCGCTCACGTCGAGTATCAGACTGAGAAGCGTCACTATGCACACGTCGACTGCCCTGGCCACGCTGACTATGTGAAGAACATGGTTACTGGTGCTGCTCAGATGGACGGTGCTATCATCGTTGTTGCCGCCACCGACGGTCCCATGCCTCAAACCCGTGAGCACATCCTGCTCGCTCGTCAGGTTGGTGTGCCGCGCCTCGTGGTGTTCCTGAACAAGTGCGACCTTGTTGACGATGAAGAATTGCTGGAGTTGGTTGAGATGGAAGTCCGCGACCTCCTTGGCAAGTACGAATTCGATGCCGACAATACGCCTATCATCCGTGGCTCTGCTCTGGGTGCCTTGAACGACGACCCGAAGTGGACTCCCGCCATCGACGAACTGATGGACGCTTGCGACACTTGGATTCCTGAGCCTCAGCGTGCCGTTGATAAACCGTTCCTGATGCCTATCGAGGACGTGTTCTCCATCACTGGCCGTGGTACCGTTGCTACCGGTCGTATCGAGACTGGTGTCATCCACGTTGGTGACCCCGTCGATATCCTCGGTATGGGTGCTGAGAAGCTGAAGTCAGTCGTTACCGGTGTGGAAATGTTCCGCAAGATTTTGGACGAAGGTGAAGCTGGCGATAACGCTGGTCTGTTGCTCCGTGGTATCGACAAGGACGAAATCCGCCGTGGTATGGTTATTGCCAAGCCCGGTTCGGTGAAGCCTTACCACCACTTCAAGGGTCAGGTCTATGTCCTGAGCAAAGAAGAAGGTGGCCGTCACACCCCGTTCCGTAACAAGTATCGTCCTCAGTTCTACTTCAGAACCACCGACGTTACCGGTGAAATCACCCTTCCTGAAGGTATGGAAATGGTCATGCCTGGCGACCACGTCACCATCGACGTTAAGTTGATTGCCGACATCGCCATGGACAAGGGTCTCCGCTTCGCTATCCGTGAAGGCGGCCGTACCGTGGGTTCCGGTCAAGTCATCGAGATTATCGACGATTGATCAACAAACAAATCAATGTAAGGGTGGGCTCAACCCCCACCCTTATTCTACGGGCGTAGCTCAGTTGGTAGAGCATCGGTCTCCAAAACCGAGTGTCGAGAGTTCGAGCCTTTCCGCCCGTGCTTTTTATTAAGGTTCAATAGAAGATGAAAATTGTAAACTACATTAAGGAGTGCTACACTGAGCTCAAAGAGAAGGTCACTTGGCCGACTTGGCAAGAGCTGAGAAGTAGCGTGTTGGTTGTGTCCATTGCTTCCCTGATCATCGCACTCGTGGTGTTCTTGATGGACATTTCATTCAAAAATCTGTTAGAAGCGTTTTACGGACTGTTCTGATAGATGGATTGAATCTTGATGAGCATTTATCGGCAAACTTTTTAATTTGATTGGAAGATGAGCGACACGAACGAGCTGAAGTGGTATGTGGTCAAGGCCATCTCTGGTAAGGAAAAGAAGGTTAAGGAATACCTTGAGTCCGAAATCAAGAGGCTAAACCTGCAAGACCTTATCCCGACAGTCTTGATTCCGACCGAGAAGTACTTCGAGGTGAAGAACGGCAAGAAGGTGTGCAAAGAGCGCAACTACCTGCCGGGTTATGTGCTTGTGGAGGCGGTATTGGTAGGTGAGGTCGTTCATGTAATCAAAAATGTTCCGAATGTGCTAGGCTTCCTAGGCACGAAAGGTGAGCCCGACCCGCTGCGCCCTCAAGAGGTGAAGCGAATCTTGGGCAAGGTCGACGAACTCCAAGGCATGGGCGCTGGCAGCGATGTCATGTTCATGGTGGGTCAGTCGGTCATTGTCAACGACGGACCGTTCAGCACTTTCCAAGGTATCATCGAAGAGGTGAACGAGGAAAAGAAGAAATTGAAGGTCGCCGTGAAGATTTTCGGTCGCAAGACGCCTTTGGAGCTGAGTTTCTTCCAAGTGAAGTTAGAAAGCTAAGTTGGTTTTTGCGAATTAAATTGTTGCCTAATTACACTTAATTAAGGATTAAAGAAATGGCAAAAGAAGTAAGCGGATTAATTAAATTGCAAATCAAAGGAGGAGCTGCGAATCCCGCCCCGCCCGTTGGTCCCGCTCTGGGTTCTAAGGGTGTGAACATCATGGAATTCTGCAAGCAGTTCAATGCCCGTACACAGGATCAGGCTGGCAAGGTTTTGCCCGTCATTATTACTGTGTATAAAGATAAGTCTTTCGATTTCATCGTTAAGGCTTCTCCCGTGGCTGTCTCCATCATCGAGGCTGCGAAGATCAAAGGCGGCTCCAAGGAACCTAACCGTACGAAAGTCGGTTCGTTGACTTGGGACCAAGTGCGTGAAATCGCCACCAACAAGATGAAGGACATGAACTGCTTTACCGTTGAGTCCGCCATGTCAATGGTGGCTGGAACGGCACGCAGCATGGGCGTGAAGATATCCGGCGAATCACCTTTAAAGAAAGACTAAGATCTTTCGTGCATTTGTAGAACAACAAAAAAGTTAGTTAAATGTCAAAAGTATCCAAACAGAGGAAAGAAGCTTTAGCTAAGTTCGACAAAAGCAAGAGTTACTCCTTGAATGAAGCAGTTAATATCGTAAAACAGATCACTTACAGCAAGTTTGATGCTTCGGTTGACTTGAACATCCGTTTGGGTGTCGACCCCCGTAAGGCCAATCAAATGGTCCGCGGCTCGGTGACGCTGCCTCACGGTACTGGTAAAGTCGTCCGCGTCTTGGTGCTCTGCAACCCTGACAAGGCTCAAGAAGCTTTAGACGCTGGTGCTGATTACGTTGGTCTGGATGAATACATCCAAAAGATCAAGGACGGTTGGACCGATATTGACATTGTGATCACCACTCCTAACATCATGCCTAAAGTGGGTGCTCTGGGCCGTATCCTCGGTCCTCGCGGCTTGATGCCGAACCCCAAGACTGGTACTGTTACGATGGACGTCGCAAAGGCTGTTCAAGAAGTGAAAGCCGGTAAGATCGACTTCAAGGTCGACAAGTACGGTATCATTGCTGCTGGAGTCGCCAAAGTGAGCTTCTCTCCGGAACAGATTTTTGATAACGCCAAGGAGCTGATCCAAACCGTTATCAAGTTGAAACCAGCCGCTGCTAAAGGTACATATGTGAAGAGCATCTATATTTCTAGCACGATGAGCCCGGGTGTGCAGATCGATGTCAAATCAGTGTCAAACTAAATTGAAAGGAATTTGTTGAAATGAGAAAAGAAGATAAACAAGTCCTCATCGACTCCATCCTGAGTGAACTGAAAGCCTGCCCCAACTTCTACCTGACAGACGTCTCCGACCTCAATGCCGAGAAGACCAGCCAGCTCAGAAGGCAGTGCTTTAACAGTGGTGTGAAAATGATCGTTGTGAAGAACGCTCTGCTCCATAAGGCTATGCAGCAGATGGAGAAGGACTATGAAGGTCTGTACGACGTTCTGAAAGGATCAACTGCATTGATGCTTTGCGAGACCGGCAACGCTCCCGCCAAGCTGATCAAGAACTTCCGCAAGACCAGTGACCGTCCCATCCTGAAGGGTGCCTTCATCGAGGAGTGCTGCTACATCGGCGACGACATGCTCGACGCTCTCTGCAGCATCAAGTCGAAGAACGACCTCATCGCCGACGTCATTGCCTTGCTGCAATCGCCGATGAAGAATGTCATCAGCGGCCTGCAGTCAGGTGGTCACAAACTGAGCGGTATTCTCGAAACCCTGTCCGAAAGACCGGAATAATATATCGAATGTGTATCATTCAAACCATTAAAAGCAAGTATTAACAATTTAAAATAGAATTAAAAATGGCAGATCTTAAAGCTTTTGCTGAACAATTAGTCAATCTTACCGTGAAGGAAGTGAACGAACTCGCTAACATCCTGAAGGAAGAGTACGGTATTGAACCCGCAGCCGCCGCTGTTGCTGTTGCTGCTCCTGCTGCTGGTGGCGCCGCTGCCGCTGCTGAAGAAAAGACTTCTTTCGACGTCATCCTGAAGAGCGCTGGTGCTCAGAAGCTGGCAGTCGTGAAGTTGGTGAAGGAACTCACCAGCCTCGGCCTGAAGGAAGCCAAGGAACTGGTTGACGCAGCTCCCAAACCGCTGAAGGAAGGCGTGAGCAAAGACGAAGCTAATGCACTGAAGGCTCAACTCGAAGAGGCCGGTGCAGAAGTGGAAGTGAAATAAGGATTCATTCCCGTTAATAACGGCATTCAACCTCAGTCCCGAAATAGGGGCTGAGGTTTGTGCCGATTTTTCGCTTTATGCGAAATTCCTCTTTTAGTTTGTTCGTCTTTCTCAATACATCACCTAAAAAACAATAATACCTTGGCAACAAAATCAACTGAAAGAATCAGCTTCGCGTCTATCAAGAAGTCTTTCGAATATCCTGATTTTCTGGATATTCAGCTTCAGTCGTTCCAGGATTTCTTCCAATTGGAAACCAATCCCGACAACAGAAAAAACGAAGGCCTCTACAAGGTCTTTGCCGAAAACTTCCCCATCACAGACGCCCGAGGCAATTTTACACTCGAATTTCTTGACTACTACATCGACGCTCCCCGCTACAGCATCGAGGAGTGCATCGAACGTGGACTTACCTATAGCGTTCCTCTCAAGGCTAAGCTGAAGCTTTCCTGCAACGACGAGGAACATGAAGACTTTGAGACCGTCGTGCAAGATGTGTATCTCGGCATGATTCCGTATATGACGCCTCGTGGCACTTTCGTCATCAACGGAGCCGAACGCGTCGTGGTCTCGCAATTGCACCGTTCACCTGGTGTGTTCTTCGGTCAAAGCCAACACGCCAACGGCACGATGTTGTATTCGGCTCGTATCATCCCGTTCAAGGGTTCTTGGATGGAGTTCTCGACCGACATCAACAACGTCATGTATGCCTACATCGACCGTAAGAAGAAATTACCCATCACCACTTTGCTCCGTGCCATCGGTTACGAAAGCGATAAGGACATCCTCGACATCTTTAACCTGGCCGAGGAAGTGAAGGTTTCAAAAGCTGGTCTGAAGCGTGTGTTGGGTCGCAAGTTGGCCGCCCGTGTGCTGCACACTTACTATGAAGACTTCGTCAACGAGGACACTGGTGAATGTGTGTCCATTGAGCGTAATGAAGTCATCATCGAGCGCGATGTGGCTCTCGAGGAAGAGCACATCCAGAAAATTGTGGACAGCGGCGTGAAGACCATCCTGCTGCATAGTGAAGCCGAACGCGACGAAAATGACAGAATCTCTGACTATTCCGTCATTTTCAAGACTTTGGAAAAAGATACCTGTAACTCGGAGAAAGAAGCTGTCGAATATATCTATCGCCAGTTGCGCAATGCCGAACCGCCCGATGAAGAGACGGCTCGTGGCATCATCGAGAAGTTGTTCTTCTCCGACAAGAGATATGATTTGGGTTTGGTCGGACGTTACCGTATCAACCGCAAACTGAACCTCGACATTCCCGATGATGTCAAGGTCCTGACCAAGGAAGACATCATCGCCATCATCAAATATTTGGTCGAACTGCTGAGCAGCAAGGCCGAAATCGACGATATCGACCACTTGAGCAACCGTCGTATCCGCACCGTGGGCGAGCAGCTGCAAGCCCAGTTCGGTGTCGGCTTGGCCCGTATGGCCCGCACCATCCGTGAGCGTATGAATGTGCGCGACAACGAGGTGTTTACACCCATCGACTTGATCAACGCCAAAACATTGTCGTCGGTCATCAACTCGTTCTTCGGCACCAACCAGCTGTCGCAATTCATGGACCAGACCAACCCGCTTTCTGAGATCACGCATAAGCGTCGTATTTCTGCACTGGGTCCTGGTGGTCTGTCGCGCGACCGTGCAGGTTTCGAAGTCCGTGACGTGCACTACACGCACTATGGCCGTCTGTGTACGATTGAGACCCCTGAAGGTCCTAACATCGGTCTGATTTCATCCCTCTGCGTGTTCGCTAAGATCAACAACTTGGGCTTCATCGAGACACCTTACCGCGAGGTGAAGGACGGTGTGGTCGACTTCAAGAACGACCCCATCTATTTGACTGCCGAGCTTGAGGAAGACAAGATTATCGCCCAAGCCACCACTCCTGTTGATGATGAAGGAAGATTTACCGATAAGGAAATCAAGGCACGTTATATCGCCGATTATCCTATCGTTGCGCCCGAAGAGATCAACCTGATGGATGTCGGTCCCAACCAGATTGCCTCTATCGCCGCTTCTTTGATCCCGTTCCTGGAGCACGACGACGCCAACCGTGCTTTGATGGGTTCGAACATGATGCGTCAGGCTGTACCTTTGATGAATCCCGAAAGTCCTATCGTGGGCACTGGTATTGAACGCTCTGTTGCCAAGGATTCACGCGTTCTTATCACTGCCGAAGGAGAGGGCGAGGTCATCTTCGTTGACTCCAAGAAGATCACGATCAGATATGACCGCACGGATGAACAGCGCTTGGTCAGCTTTGACGACGATGTGAAGACCTATTATCTCACGAAGTACGCCCGTACCAACCAGAACACGAGCATCAACATCAAGCCTATCGTGCGTCGTGGCGACCATGTGACTTTTGGTCAAATCCTGACGGAAGGTTATGCCACACAAAACGGCGACTTGGCTCTGGGTCGTAACCTGAAAGTGGCCTTCATGCCTTGGAAGGGTTACAACTATGAGGATGCCATCGTGATTTCGGAGCGCATTGTGAAGGAAGACCTGTTCACCTCCATCCACATCGAGGAGTTCACCCTTGAGGTGCGCGACACGAAGCGTGGTTTGGAAGAGTTGACTAACGACATCCCGAATGTGAGCACGGATGCCACCAAGGACTTGGATGAGCACGGTATCATTCGTGTGGGTGCCGAGGTCAAGGAAGGCGACATCCTGGTCGGTAAGATCACGCCTAAGGGCGAATCTGATCCCACTCCTGAGGAGAAGCTGCTCCGCGCTATCTTCGGCGACAAAGCCGGTGATGTGAAAAACGCCTCACTGAAGGCTGGTCCTTCGATGAAGGGTGTGGTCATTGGCAAGCGCCTCTTCTCGCGTCTGCAAAAGGACCGCAAGGCCCGCGCCAAGGACAAGGAAGACATCGCCAAGATCGATGCCGCTTGCCAGAAAGAGCTGGGTGCCTTGAAGGACGTGTTGGTTGAGAAACTCATGACCCTGTTAAACGGTCGTGTCTCTTCTGGCGTGCAGAACAACTTCAAGGAGAATTTGATTCCCAAGAAAGCCAAGTTCACGTCAAAGGCTCTCTACGACATCGATTACTTGTCGGTCAACCCGAACAAGTGGACGTCGGACGAAAAGGTCAACAAGATGATTGGCGCTATCATCGATAACTACACGGTGAAGCACAAGGAAATCGAAGGTCGTTACAACCGCGAGAAGTATGTGGCCAGCGTGGGCGATGAGTTGCCGAATGGTATTGTCCAGATGGCTAAGGTCTATGTGGCCAAGAAGCGTAAGCTGATGATTGGTGACAAGATGGCCGGTCGTCACGGTAACAAGGGTATCGTTTCGAAGATTGTCCGTGCCGAGGACATGCCGTTCTTGGCCGACGGTACTCCGGTCGACATCGTTTTGAACCCCTTGGGTGTGCCTTCGCGTATGAACCTCGGTCAGATTTACGAGACTGTGCTCGGCTGGGCCGGACACGAACTCGGACTGAAGTTCGCCACGCCTATCTTCGATGGTGCCACCTTGAACGAAATCAATGAATACATGGCCAAGGCTGGTTTGCCTGCCAACGGCCGTATGCAACTCTACGATGGCGAGACCGGCGAGCCTTTCGACCAGCCTGCCACTGTGGGTTACATCTACATGCTGAAGTTGCACCACATGGTCGACGACAAGATGCATGCCCGTTCCATCGGACCATACTCGCTGATTACGCAGCAGCCTCTGGGCGGTAAGGCTCAGTTCGGTGGCCAGCGTTTCGGTGAAATGGAAGTCTGGGCCTTGGAGGCCTTCGGAGCCAGCAATGTGCTTCAGGAGATCCTGACCGTGAAGTCTGACGACGTGAACGGCCGCGCCAAGGCTTACGAATCCATCGTTAAGGGAGACAATATGCCTACTCCGGGTATCCCTGAGTCCTTCAATGTCTTGATCCACGAACTCCGTGGCTTGGGCTTGGAGATCACCTTCAAGGACAAGGATGGCAAAGTCTTGAATTGAGTTGAATAATGCTAGGATAAAACAAACAGAAATATGGCAACTAACAATATAGTCAATAGCAACTTCGCTAGCATAACGGTGAGTTTGGCTTCGCCGGAATCGATTCTTGCCCGTTCACACGGTGAGGTGTTGAAACCCGAAACCATCAACTACCGTACTTATAAACCCGAACGCGATGGTCTGTTCTGCGAGCGCATCTTCGGTCCCGTCAAGGACTGGGAGTGCCACTGCGGTAAGTACAAGAGAATCCGTTACAAGAACATCATCTGCGACCACTGCGGTGTGGAGGTGACGGAGAAGAAGGTCAGACGCGAGCGTATGGGTCACATCTCATTGGTGGTGCCCGTCGCCCACATCTGGTATTTCCGTTCACTGCCCAATAAGATTGGTGCCCTGCTCGGTATTCCTACCAAGAAGCTGGATGCCATCATCTATTACGAGCGTTATGTGGTGATTCAAGGCGGTATCCTTGAGGGTAAGGAGATTCCGAACGACAACGATGGCCGTAAGGTCACGAAGTTGGAATTCCTCACCGAGGAAGAGTATCTCGACCTTATGGAGATGATTCCGATTGAGAATCAGTATCTACCTGAGGACGACCCGAACAAGTTCATCGCCAAGATGGGTGCTGAGGCCATTTATGACCTCCTTTCCCGCCTGAATATTGACGAGGAAGCCAATCGTTTGCGTGCCGAAGCCAACGAGGTGAAGGCCCAGCAGAAGAAACAAGAGCTTCTGAAGCGTTTGCAAGTGTTTGAGGCTTTCCGTGAGGCCAACAACCATATCGAGAACCGTCCTGAATGGATGATTGTGAAGGTGGTTCCGGTGATTCCTCCGGAGTTGCGTCCTCTCGTCCCGTTGGATGGTGGCCGTTTCGCCACTTCCGATTTGAACGACCTCTATCGTCGTGTCATCATCCGCAACAACCGTCTGAAGCGTTTGATTGAAATCAACGCTCCAGATGTCATCATGCGTAATGAGAAGCGTATGCTGCAGGAGGCCGTCGACTCGTTGTTCGACAACTCGCGTAAGTCGAGCGCGGTGAAGACCGACTCGAACCGTCCGCTGAAGTCATTGAGCGACAGCCTGAAAGGTAAGCAAGGCCGTTTCCGTCAGAACCTGCTTGGTAAACGTGTCGACTACTCTGGTCGTTCCGTTATCGTGGTTGGTCCCGACCTGAACATGAACGAATGCGGTCTGCCTAAGGACATGGCCGCCGAGCTGTTCAAGCCGTTTGTGATCCGTAAGCTCATCGAGCGCGGCATCGTCAAGACCGTGAAGTCGGCCAAGAAGATTGTCGACCGCAAGGATCCCGTTGTGTGGGACATTTTGGAAAACATCCTGAAAGGTCATCCGATCCTGTTGAACCGTGCTCCTACGCTGCACCGTCTGGGTATCCAGGCCTTCCAGCCGAAGCTCATCGAAGGTAAAGCCATCCGTCTGCACCCCTTGGTGTGTACGGCATTCAACGCTGACTTCGACGGTGACCAGATGGCTGTCCACGTACCGTTGGGCAACGCCGCTGTGTTGGAAGCTCAGATTCTGATGCTGGCTTCGCACAACATCCTGAATCCTTCGAATGGTGCACCTATCACGCTGCCTTCGCAGGACATGGTTTTGGGTCTGTACTACATCACCAAGCCGCGTAAGAGCACGCCTGATCATCCTGTAAAGGGTGAAGGTATGTCGTTCTATTCGCCGGAAGAGGTGATTATTGCCCATAATGAAGGCCGTGCTGATATGCATGCAGTCATTAAGGTGCGCGTGAAGGTTCGTGAGAACGACCAACTTGTCACCAAGCTTGTCGAAACCACTGTGGGTCGTGTCATCTTCAACCAAGTGGTTCCTGAAGACTACGGCTTCATCAACGAGCTGTTGACCAAGAAGTCGCTCCGTTCCATAGTCGGCGACATGGTGCGTATGGAAGGCACTGCCGTCACCACCAAGTTCTTGGACGACATCAAGAACATGGGTTACTACCAAGCTTATAAAGGTGGCTTGTCGTTCAACTTGGGTAACGTGCTCGTGCCCGAAATGAAGGGCAACCTCATCGGTGAAGCTAATGCACAAGCCGCACAAATCCGTGAATACGAGAAGATGGGCTTCATGGGCCCGAACGAGCGTTACAACCAGATTGTTGACCTTTGGACCGATGTCAACGCCAAACTGACCCAAGAGGTGATGAAGGTGTTGTCGAGCGACGACCAAGGTTTCAACCCGGTGTACATGATGTTGCACTCTGGTGCTCGTGGTTCTGAAGCTCAGGTGTCACAGCTCTGCGGTATGAGAGGTCTGATGGCCAAGCCTATGAAGGCTGGTTCAGGCGGCTCCGAAATCATTGAGAACCCGATTCTGTCGAACTTCCAGGAAGGTCTGTCTGTGTTGGAGTACTTCATCTCTACGCACGGTGCCCGTAAGGGTTTGGCCGATACCGCTCTGAAGACCGCTGACGCTGGTTACTTGACCCGTCGTCTGGTCGACGTGGCTCACGATGTCATCATCACCGAGAAGGACTGCGGAACCCTCCGTGGTATGACCATCTCACGTGGTGAAGAAATCAAGGAGCCGGGCAAGCACTCCTTGTTGTACGACCGCATCCTTGGCCGTGTGGCCTTGCACGATGTGTTCCATCCTCAGACGGGCGAACTCATCGCTGCTAGTGGTCAAGAGCTCAACGAAACCCTTGCCGAGGCCATCGATGAATCGCCGTTGGAGAGCGTTGAAATCCGTTCCGTGTTGACTTGCGAGTCGAAGCGTGGTGTGTGTGCCAACTGCTACGGCCGCAACCTGTCGTCGAGCAAGCTGGTTCAGAAAGGTGAGGCTGTGGGTGTCATCGCCGCACAGTCCATCGGTGAACCTGGTACCCAGCTGACCCTGCGTACCTTCCACTCTGGTGGTAAGGCTTCGAAGGGTTTGGTGGCCAACAGCACCGAAGCCAAGTATGACGGCTATCTTGAAATCGAAGAATTGCGTTCTGTCGAGGTAGACAAGGAAGGCGACAAGTATCAGATTGTCATCGGTCGTTCGGCTGAATTGAAACTGCACGACAACCACACCGACGTCGTTTTGATGACGACCAACATTCCTTACGGTGCCAAGTTGTTCTTCAAGGCTGGCGATCAGGTGAAGAAGGGCGACAAGATTTGCGAATGGGATCCCTACAATGCCACTATCATCTCAGAGCATAGCGGTAAGGTTCGTTTCCAGAACGTGATTGAAGGTGTGACCTATCGTAATGAGACCATCGCTGAGACCGGCTTTATCGAGCGCGTCATCATCGAAGGTAAGAGAGGTGCCAAGAACCCGCTCATCGACATCGTTGATGAGAACGGTGAGACCTTGGTTTCCTACGACTTGCCTGTCGATGCCCACGTCATCGTTAGCGAAGGTGATGCCATCTCGGCTGGCGATCAGCTGGTGCGTATCCCGCGTAATGTCTCTGGCGGTGGTGATATCACCGGTGGTCTGCCGCGTGTGCAAGAGCTGTTTGAGGCTCGTAACTCCATCGACCCGGCTGTTGTTTCCGAAATCGACGGTATCGTCCATCTCGAGAAGAAACTGAAGCGCGGCAACCGTGAGGTTGTCGTGACGGCCAAGACGGGCGAGGAGAAGCGTTACCTCATCCCGACTTCGAAGCAGATTCTGGCTCAGGAGAACGACTTCGTGAAGGCAGGTCAACCGCTTTCCGAAGGTGTCATCACGCCTAACAGCATCTTGGCTATTATGGGTCCGATGAAGGTGCAGGAATACATCGTCAACGAGGCTCAGAGCGTGTACCGTCAGCAAGGTGTGGTCATCAACGACAAGCACTTTGAGGTCATCGTGCGTCAGATGATGCGTAAGGTCGAAATCCTCGACCCAGGCGACACCCGCTTCTTGCAAGGCGAGCTGGTCAACAAGCTGACCTTCCAAGAGGAGAACGACGACATCTACGGCAAGTTCTTCGTGGAGGACAATGGTGCTTCCGAAAAGCTGCAGAAGGGCGAAATCGTTTCGGCCATGAAGTTGCGTGAGGAAGAGTCCGCCTTGAAGCGTAAGGACTTGACTCTGCCTACCGTGCGTCCTGCACGTCCGGCAACGGCTACACAGGTGCTGCAAGGTATCACCCGCGCTGCTTTGGCTACCGACAGCTTCATCTCGGCTGCCTCCTTCCAGGAGACCACCAAGGTGCTGACCAATGCTGCCATTGCCGCTAAGAGCGACTTCCTGCTCGGTATGAAGGAGAATGTGATCGTCGGTCACAAGATTCCTGCCGGCACAGGTCTGCGTGAGTATGAGGACTTGATTGTGGGCTCTCGTGAAGAGTACGAAGAGCTGCAAGAAAAGGCCGCACTCTAACAAGTATTGAACTGAGCGGGGACGGCTTGTCAGCTGTCCCCGCTTTTTAAATAGAAAAATAATGGAAAACAACAATCAAAAAAACCAACTGAATATCGAAATCAGCGACGAGGTGGCTGAAGGCAAATACTCCAATCTGGCCATCATTACCCACTCGCCCAATGAATTCATTGTCGACTTTGCCCAGATGATGCCTGGCACACCTAAGGCAAAAGTCCGTTCAAGAGTGATTATGAATCCCTTGAACGCCAAGCGTCTGTATAAGGCTTTGGCCGACAACATCGCCAAGTACGAACAGCAATTTGGCACCATTCAGGATTTGGGTAGCAATGTCGCCCAGTTCCCGATAGGCACGCCTACGGCACAAGCTTGATCAAAATCACGTGTCAATATGAAATCGACCGTCTATGTCATTCCCTCGGGAATCTATAGGCGGTCGATTTCGTGAATATAAGCATCTGTAATGCAATGAAACATGTCCTCTTTTTACTGCTAGCGTTGATGGTCGGCCCTCTTTTGTTGGCTCAAGAAAACGAAAGTCAGTTGCCCGATACAAGCCTGTTTGAGGCCCATCATCGTATCGAAGGCAATGATACGCTTCCATATCGGCTTTATCGTTCTCAGAAAGCCGATACGATGACTGAAGCCTTGCCTTTGGTCATCTTCCTGCATGGTGCAGGAGAGCGTGGCAACGACAATTGTATGCAGTTGAAGCACTGCATCAAGTATTTCCTTGATGACACTGTGACAAGCCGTTATCCCTTCCTGTTGATGGTTCCGCAATGCCCAAATGACAGACGATGGGTGAACACCGATTGGAGTTTGGCAGAGCACACGATGGACAGCATGCCCACGGCAGAGCTGCTTGGCGTGATGGCTGTGCATGATAGCCTTGTTGGTGTTGGTGTCGTTGATTCAACTCGGATTTACATTTGTGGCATTTCCATGGGAGGCTTTGGCACTTGGGATGCCTTGCAGCGTTGGCCTGGGAAGTTTGCGGCGGCTATTGCCATCTGCGGTGGGGGAGACCCAGCATACGCCGAGGCCATGAAGGACATTCCCGTATATATCTTTCATGGTTTGCTCGATGAGGTGGTCATGCCTTCGCGGAGCATACAGATGTATAATGCATTGAAAGAAGTCGGCAGCAAAGAGGCCATTCTAGTTACATATCCCGAATTGGGTCATTTGTGTTGGGATGAGGCTTTTTCCACGCCAGGGTTGTTTGAGTGGTTGTTTGGGAAAAGGAAAGAATTGTATTAAGGTTGCATTCATCGAAATAATTTATATTTTTGCAATCTAATTATCCTTGAAAATGGAATACAATCAGAATGATAATGTGATAACCAAGGCATCGGAGCCTGCCGTTGCTTATGAGGTATTAACACCTCAAGTGGACTCTGTGGAAATCGAAAGGGAATGCCTTTCTTTGGAAGAGTCAAAGCGGTTGCTACTTGAGAAGGTTCACAAACATTATCATTCGAAATGATAAAAAGCAATTTTATAACGAGTTGATTATTTGTGTTTTATGTTATAATTCGCAAAATTCTTTGTTGATTTAGTCTGAATATCAGACCTTTTGTGTACTTTTGAAGTCCCTTGTGAATGAAACAAGGCACCGAACCTGGAGAAAACCTCCTGTCATATCAAAGGCGGCAGTCGGTTGATCATTCTTTGGTTGGTTCGGCACCTTGACTCAACACATAGAAGCGTCGTCTGCTTTATTCTTTCGCGGGAATTTCAGACGGCGTTTCTTTTTTGCCCTTACGGCGGCGCACCTTGGCGTTCTCTGCCCTGATTTGGGCATCGACGAGCCGGGCAAATGCCGTGTAAGTGGCGAGGTCCTCGTTGCACTTGGCTTCGAGATGCACCACCAGCTTCTGGTTGATGTATTCGACAATCTCGTCCTTCAGGTCGGTGGCCGATAGGGTCTTGTCCTTCTGTAGTTGGAGCTGATACTCCAACAGCGAGCTGTCGAATGCCTTTTGTGCCTCACGAAGCTTATCCACCGCAGTCTTCAGATCGACCAAGCCTTCCAGGTGGGAGACTATGTCGGCTTCGGAGAGGCGACGGAGCATCGCGGTGATCAGAGCGGTCTTGCTCTGGTAATTGCCTTCCTGTATCGAAGAAAGGAAGTTCTCGAACACAGGACGTAACACAGTCCAATGGGACTGGACGGTTTCGTCGGACAGCTTGTCGTAACCCTTCTTGAGGTTGACCAAGGCGCTGACGCAGCGGTTGCGATGCGTGTCTTGTACCTCAAGCGAGTTGATGAGACGGTTGTTCCGTAACGAATCCAGGATACGATCCGACAGGTCTTTCAGGTCTGCCATCACGTTGCGCAGACGTATGTCTGCATTTAGCTCGGTTGCGCAGCTCTCGTATGAGCCGCACAAGTTGTGGGCCAGGCCCGCCACTTCGGCGACCTTCAGCCCTCTCATTAAGGAAGTCATATTCTTCATATTAAAAGAGATTATGACCGCCACCTTTGATATATTTCCATCTCTCTTGCCCAGCGGAACGCAGGTTGGCTTTTTTCCGTGGTCAAAAAGGCAAGCGGAGAGATTTTCCACGTTTTTCGCGTGCAAACGCCCCAACCGTTGTCGGGGCTGCACTTTTCCCGCGCAAAAAACTTGCGCTGTGGTCTGGCTGGCCCTTTTCTGTCGTGAAAAGGCCAAACCGGCAAAAGGTCTTCCCATGCACGCTCCGAGCGGGCACGATGCGGCGTCCCCGCCGGTAGCCGGAATGGGGCTTCGGGCAGAGGCATATAGAGTTGCCGTGGTAGTGATGTCAAAATGTAGTATCATCGTCTATAGGTTGTTGATTGGGTTCTTCTTCAGGTAGGCATTTGTTCTCTTGCCTTGAGAAATGCGACTGCAAGCGTTCCTTGCGGTTGCGCACTTGCCGTTGTCGCCGTTCGCAGTAGCGTTCAAGTTCGTCGAGGCTTATGGCTTCCACGCCGTTGCTCTCGGCATATCGGCCCAGACAGCCGGAGTCGGTTAGCAGCATGCAGCCGTTGCTTTTGGCCAAGGTCACCGCGATGTAGTCTTCGATGGTGAGGCGCCGACTTTCTTTGCACTGCGTGAACTCTTGATGGTAGGTCTCCCATTCCTTCAAGGGAAGTGTGATTTCGGCAAGGGCTTCTTTGTGTTGTTGGAGACGTTCCTTGGTGCCGCGGCTCAGTTTGGCACCTTGGTAGAGGTCGAGGGTGAATAGGGTGATGCCGATGGCTTTGCCCCTCTTGGGCATGTCCTTGGCAATCAGTTCGCAAAGCGTTTCTATAGAGCAAATAATCTTCATTTTGTTTATACAAATACTAATTGTTGAATGGAATCCACCTCAACGCCGAGCAGCGAAGCTGCCTTGGCGTGGGTGATGAGTTCGTTGCTAAGGGCTTGCAGCACGAGGCGACGCAAGTAGGTGGTTGTTTCAGGTTGCCAAAGGCTTTCGCGCACCTGATCGCGGTAGTCTACGTTGGTTTTCTTTTTTAACTTAATGTTGAAATGTTTGAAATAGGCATCGTCGATGATGCCGTGTTGGTGGGCTTTGTACATCAGCGCCTCGACGGAGATGCCGTAGTCGCGTTGCAAGCCTTTCAGTTCTTCGAGGGTGAGGGTCTTGCGATGGTTGCCCAACCGGGTGTACAGCACTGAGATGGGGATGAGCATCTCTCTGGCGAAGGTGTTGCAGAGGTGTTCGACGTCGGCCCCGATTTCGAAATGGAGGATGAGGTGTGCCAGTTCGTGGAATAGGGTGAAGCGCTTGCGCTCGGGGGTGTAGGTGGCGTTGAGGACGATCAAAGGGGTGTCGCCAGCCTTGGTGCTGGTGCCGTCGAATTTCTCGTCGGCCTCCACCTCAACGATGCGGACGCCGAGTGATTCGAGCAGTTCGATGGGGGCGAAGATGGGCGCGTTGCCCAGACCGAGTTCGCGGCGCAGGCGTCGTGCCATGGCGTCGGCTTGTAGGTAGGTGGCGACGGTGGTGTCGCTGTAATCGAGTTGGAAAGGTTGGTTGATGTTGCACACCAGTTCGATGTCGTTGATGCGTTCCATCTGGTCGGTGGCGGATTGTTGGATGGCGGCGATTTGTTTGTTGCCAAGGGATTTGCGTTTGCGGAACTCCCAGGCGCTGGCAGGGATGCTGACGGTGAAGGGGTGGTGGAAATAATCGACGTCCACTCCTAAGGCGATGGCGAGGGCCGCCTGAACCTCGCTTGTCGGCATCATCTTGCCCGTTTCGTACTTGGCGATGGCGTTGGCCGACAGCGGGATGTCGAGCCTCTCGCTCAGCTCACGTTGCGAGAGGCACCGCATCTTCCGGGCGTTGACCAGGCGTTGCGCAAATACCGTGTTCGTTCCTTCATTCATTTTTTTCATTTTGTTGTTGAACTAGTCTTTTCTTTTTACTTTTGCATTTATGCTTGTTCTTTTATGTGCATTATTCTTGTTTGTGATTATTTCCATAGTCTTTAGGTTTGCAAAAATACAAAAATTTTGAAATAGTATAAACTTTTGAAAGAAAAAAATGAAAAAATGTTGTTTACGATACGATATACCATTTTATTGGATAGGGTAGGTTAGATGCTGCAATAGCTTGGTCTCTGGCAAGTCTACGATGGGTAAAGGTAAGCTTCAGCAGCCATGTCATGCCGACGTGGGTTTGTGCGACGGCGGGCATCTATGGCTGCGGCATACAGGAATCCGCCCATCTCAATATGAAAACCCGACATTGCATATCGGGGTGGGGTGGGGGCATCCCTTCGGGACTTTGGCAATGATGTCACAAGACAAACGCTTCGCTGGGGATGGAATACTTTGGCGAGGAAAGAGATGTTTTCCTGTCCATGGAACTACTGTGATGCACGAGATGTGCCCCAATAAAAAAGCTGGCATTAGTTGAAAATATCACAAAAAGGAGCTAATATCTCATTGAAAGCTTCACATAAAAGATTTGAAAGGTTCAAATTGTATCTGATATGAGCACAGACTACCCCAAGAAAGTCAACTACCAAGACTACGAACACGCTTTCAACAGCTATTGGCTGAAAAAATTTGTGGAAGGCCAACTGCGTGATTTCGACACAGAAACCATGCGCGGCTTGGTGTATGGCTACATCTTTACTGAGGATTATGCGAAGGGCATTATTCCAGACGTCCTCAGCGCGAAGTATTGGCGCCAAGAAGAAGGCAAAAAACAAAAAACGCATAACCCCAATATTATTGAAAGATATACTGGCCTTTCCCTTGCCGAATACCTTGGTCAAGGACCACTGATTTGCGAGGCAATAGAGAGTACGGGGAATGGCACGCTCGACAATCCGTTTTGTGTCATCTGCGTGGGGCATGAATACGAGTTTCTCAGAAGATACTATCCGACCATGAAGGTGGTGAGCCAGCGCTTGCTTCCAGGACATATTGATTGCCTTGAACTTGAAGAGGAAGGCGGCTATTCTATAAGCATCTATTTCGACAACAGCCGTTGGTTTGAGAGAGGCAAGATAAAATGACGTTGAAGTGATGTAATCGGTTAGTTAAAAGACTTGGCGAGATTCCCTTACGGGAATGGAAATAGTCCTTGGTGTTTCCCTCGGCGGTTTGTGGATCTTACGAGGAATCAACATGTTCATGCCACCGCTTAATAAACCGTGTATCAACTTCATTACCCGAAGGGGAATCTCACTTGAAGCCCGTTAAACCTAAAACTCTGTACATTTCCTCAAGAAAATCTTCCTTGCTGGTTGAATAATCCAATCAGCAATGCTATAACACTATAGACAAGAACAAACTTCCATTAATAAAATCAATCATCATGGGAATCATTAAAACACACGACGACTTCGAGCATCCTGAAGGGAAAATCCAACTGTTGAACGGCAATGTTCTTGATTGCTATCCCTTGGAACAAACTGGTGAGCAGGTGGACAACGAAGTGAAGCTGGACGCTACCGGCACTTATTTTGCCATTGGTAAGAGAATGTTAGCCCCAACACCTGTTACTGAGGAGGAAAAATCAGAAGAGAGATTGCTCTTCTTTGATAATGCTTTCAGGTTCCTTCAATACAGGAACAGGATTATGTCGGATAGCCGCATGTTCCTTTGCCCGGTGCCTATCCAAAACGGCATTGCCTACACGGGGACCAGTGGATTCCACTGTCCTACCTTGGGCGTTTATCTGGAATGGTGGCTGAATTGCGAAACCGCCTTGATTTGCGATGGAAACGGAATGAAAAAACTGGTTTACCAAATCGCTGGCAGCCCCTTATCAGGCAGAAATAGCTGTGGCGTTGTCGACGAAAACGGCAAAACCGAAACGGAATCCATCTATCCGTTCTCGTCGTTGTGGCCCAACTTCATGAGGATTAACAGTCGCTATGATGAGGCAAAGAGCCTGTATCAAGCTTACTCGTTGAAACAGGTCGTTGATATTTTGGAAAAAGAAAGCCTTTCCTTGATTGACGACATGGAGCTGGAGAATATATATTTGAGGAGCGAGCTTTACTGGAAGACAAAGGATATGCCGGCTAAGATACGGAATTTGGAAGACATGATTGAACATCTCAAATTCAGGTTGTTATATGCGTATCGTGACAATCTGAAAGCCATCATGGCCATCTATGAAGAGAAGAAGGAGAAGAAGGAAAAGAGAGAAAAGGAAATCGACGAAGAATGCAAAGAACTGTATAGACAGCTGAAGTCGGGTGAGATTGACAACAAACAGTATCAGAAGCGACTCACGCCACTGAAAAAGGAAAAAGAAAACAACATTTATTTGCTGCGAGAATACCGCAGATCCGCGCTTGAGCCGTTGTTTCCCGACTTGGGTTACACCATAAGTGACGTGGAAGCGTTTTTCAAGGATCCTCGTTCAGCAGGTTCTGTGAAAACCCGAAGCTGAGTTTCCTAAAAAAAACGCCAAATAAAAAGCGTTTTGGTTGAATAATCCAAAAACTGGGACTATATATCATTGTACGGCAGGGTGCCAGTATGCGGGTTTAACCCCGGGGAAAAACAATATAAACAACTTAACTATGGAGATTAAAGATTTGAACAAAACCGACTTCAAGGCTGTCGTCAAGCAAAACAGCAAAGAGGCACGCCAATTCGTAATTGAAAATGGCGTAATGTATGAGCAAGTGACTGTCGACAACATCCAGTATCGTCACAAGTTGCTTTCTGTACGTCCCCTGAGCAAAGAGGCGCTTGACAGGAAGGTGCAAGCCATTCAGCCAGGCACCCTGCCCATTCGCCTCAAAGAGAGTGCCCAAGGCGAAGTTTTGGCTCTCGTATGTGGTGGCAAGACGGTGCTTTATTACCATCTGCCCATCAGCTCGAAAGAGCAGAAAGCCCGCGCCCGACAGGTTGTCTTCAACTATGCCAAAAGCTTGATTGCCAGAGTGGCGTAAGTAATAATATAAAATACCATTCGTTAATCTAGTCAAAACCAACAATACGCATGATTATCAATCTTACCACCATCATCGTAGCCCTTGTGGGCATTGTTTTAGGCGCTGTCATTACCGGCCTTATCTTCAACAGCAAGAACAGCAGCGTGAAAGCCAACCTCGAAAGTGCCAACCATCTGTTGGAAGAAACCAAACTTCAATCGCAGACTGACCTGCAAGAAGCCAAGGACAATTTTGAGCAGCGATTGGCTGACATGAAAGCCGACGAACAACGTCACTACGAGTCGGCTTTGGAAGCTAAAGACAAGGCCAACGAAGAGGCCTTGAAAACCCTCAAAGCGCATTATGAAGAAGCCGTGAAAGACCAGCAAGAGCGTTTCGACTCCACCATGTCGCGCATCGTCACAGAGAACAAAGCCGCCACAGAGGACTTGCTGAAAGCACGGCAGAAAGAATTTGCCGAAAGCAGCAGCACCAACATTGGACAGATTGTCAACCCTTTGAAGGAGACCATCGCCAAAATGGAAGAAGCCATGCAGAAATCCTCAAAGGAAGCGGTGTCCATCAACAGTGCAATGCAGGAGAACCTGAAGCAAATGCTGGAGCAAAGCAAGGCAACTCAATCCACGACGGAGGAATTGACCAAAGCCTTTAAGCATCAGAGTAAAGTGCAAGGCGACTGGGGCGAGACAGTGCTTACCGAATTGCTCACCTCGCAAGGGCTTACCGAAGGTGTCCAGTTTGACACACAGGCCACCATTCGCAATGCAAAGGGCGACACCATCAAGAGCGAGGACGGAAACATCATGCGTCCCGACGTCATCCTTCACCTCGACCAGAAGCGAGAGGTAATCATCGACTCCAAGGTCTCACTGACCGCATTCTTCGACTTTGTCAATGCAGAAAACGAGTCGGAACGCCAGCAGTATCTGAAAGCCCACATTGATAGTTTGCAGAAACATGTGAAGGAGCTTGCCAAGAAGGACTATTCGTCATATATCCAGGCACCAAAGGTTAGAATGGACTATGTCATCATGTTTGTGCCTCACACCGGTGCCTTATGGACTGCACTCAACGAACAACCTGATTTATGGCGCAAAGCTATGGAGCAGAACGTCTTCATCGCCGACGAGCAGTCGCTATATGCCGCATTGAAAATCATCAACATGACTTGGACGCAAATCAAACAGGCGCAGAACCATGAGGAAGTCTATAAATTGGCTAACGAAATGGTTGAACGCGTAGGACAGTTTGTGAAAAAGTATGAGGATATTGGTGACGCACTTAACAAGGCGCAAAAAGCATACGAAGGTGGCAAGGCGAAGCTTGAGGACCACGGCCAAAGCATCGTAATGTCGGCCAACAAGCTGATCAAGCTTGGCGCCAAAAACAGCAAGAACCCTCTTCCAACCATGCTTGATATCGACGAGGTGGAAGGTGTGGAATTGATTGAAAACTGAATCCATGCTGACGGCGAGACTAAGGGACTATGACTTGTGACTATGACAATGACCTGGCATGGCTGTTAGTTATTAGCAATTAGCCTTTAGCTAACGAGCTACAAAGCTAATAGTTAACGGCTAAAAAGCTAACAGCCTACCCAAAGCAGTCATAGTCATCGTCATTGGCCATAGTCAAAAAGTCCCGAAGTCCCGCGTCCAGAAGTCAAAAGATATAGCAGTTTAATTCTGAATAGTTACTTAATAATTAACGACAATGAAACCAGAAAACAGCATCGCATCATTCGAAGATCAAACTCCAAAGGAGTTGGTAAACGGTAGTTTTTATTCCATGGCGAAAGAATCGCTTTCCATTCAGTGTTGGAACAAAGAAGGCAACCGCATGGTAATGTATATCGCTCTTACAAAAGAAAACCCCAACATTCACATTCCCCAATTGGAACGCAAGGAAAAAGGAGGCCGGGTGTTGATGTTCTATGCCCATCCCGATTTGCTCCCAACCAGCGAAAACGGCTACACGGACAGGCTGCTGCCTATGCTTAATGATGTCATGACGCGCATCACGAATGGCTGCGACGAAAAGGGCGAACACCTCTTCGATTTTTTTTGGTTTGACGTGAATGATTTCAGTTCCGTCGAAATCATCCGAAGAGTGGGATTCACGAAGGCTTGTGACAAGATTGTTTATAAAACGCTTAGATAGTCTTTCTTTTGAGTCAGTATTACTTTTTAAAGCACTTGTTCATCAACTCAAAAAGCAAAAAGCCTACAAGCCGCAAGCATTGATATCACGCATGCGCTTGTCTATTGCCTTATGCATGAAAAACATTAACTATCAAGTATAGATTTCTCAATAATTATGTATATTTGCAAAAAATTATCCAATGTTTGAAGGTGCCCTATTCGACGAGTACAAGAACTTCGCTTACAAGTTTCCCGAGCCTCAGTATCTTGGGGCTAAAGCGAATCTCTTACCATGGATAACACGGTTTCTACCTGAAAACGTCGAAACGGCTTTGGATGCTTTTGCGGGTTCACAATCTGTTGGCTATTATTTCAAGCAACTGGGATACAGGACCATAACCAACGACTTTTTGAGTTTCAACAACCAGATTGGCAAGGCGCTCATAGAGAACAAGGGGGAAAAGTTGGATGAAAACGATCTTGAGACCTTGTTTGCTGACGCTTCCAATAAGGCGGACTTTACACTGATGGACGACATCTTTACTGGGGTCTTTTTCCAAAAAGAGGATGCCGTATTTATTGACAATTTTAGGGCCAATATTCCACGACTGGGCAATCCCTATAAGCAAGCTTTGGCCTTTGCCGTGATGAATCGGAGTCTGACCCGCAAAATCACCATGGGGCATTTCGGACATACGCAAGCCTTGGTTTATGCCAACGACCCCGAAAGGGTGAAACGGAACAGAAGTTTGACACGTCCTGTTAAAGAGTTATTTATGGAACTGCTGCCAAAGTACAATGCGGCGGTCTTCGACAATGGAAAGGAGAACATCAGCTTTCGTAATGACATCCTTGATTTGCTACCTACGTTGAGTGGAATCGACTTGGTGTATTTCGATCCTCCTTATTGCGATAGCCACGCCGACTATCAAGGATTCTATCACCTATTGGAGACCTATACAGAGTATTGGAAGGATAAACAGTTTGTGAACGGAATCAAACGTTATGAACCACAACGCCATAGCGGGTTCGACAAGAAGACCGAGATTATTCTCTCGTTCCGTAGATTGTTCGAACTGTCAGACTCTATCCCCAATTGGATTATCAGCTACAACAACCGCAGCTATCCGACTATCGACACTATGGTAGAGCTTATCAAACCCTTCAGAGATGTCAGGGTTGAGTACAAAACCTATCAGCAATCAAGAGGGGGAAAAGGCAGTGTGGCCGGCAGTAGTGAGATTCTGTTGATTTGCACCAAACAAAAAACAAATACAAGATGAACAACGCTCGTTACGACAAATGGAAAAAGCTGTACCAAAACCAGAAGTTTCTTGATTTCAACACCGATGAAGCATTGTTATGGCTGAAAGTCAAGGCAATCTCAAAGAAAGCACCCATGACAAAGTTCCTGGAGAAGAACGACATTCAGCTTGAATCGACCAGCATCAAAGACCAGAACATAGAGTTGTTTACCATTTTGGAAAGGAACCCAAAACGCTCTTTGGAATTGTTGGATGCTTATTTGTGCGACGTCAACAACGAATGGTATCGCCAAATGGGAGTGAACGAGGAGCAACTGAAAGAAGACCTATATAAAATTAATACCTACGAATGGGGTGGTGATCAGAACAATTCTCTTGACAAACACTTGATAAGCAGATTTGTAAAAGTCATCAGCAAATACGATGAACTGCAAGGCAAACAAATGGAGATACAGGCAAATGCTTGGAATTATGTCCGTACCAGCTGGTACAACAATTGGACTTCGTTCTTAATTGAATCCATTTTCAAGCACCATCCAAAAGTCATTTCAGCAGTTGGCGAGATTAAAAGTGTGGATTTCTTTCTTGATGACACTCCTATCGACCTGAAAGTGACCTACTTCCCCAACCAATACATGAATGAAAAGTTAAAAGCTGAACTTGGCAGCAAAAGCGAGTTGGCATGGCTGAAACTGAAGGCAAAAGAACGGGAAATGAACATGCACGGTGTGGATTCAGTCGCAGTTGCCATGGAAAAACTTGGTGCAGCAGGCCATGACGACGTTTTATCGGAACTGAGAAGCAAACGCAAAGCGGTCATTGACGATGCTGAAAGGAACAAGGAAGATCTTATGAAGTGGTTGTATGAAAACCAAGGCGAAATGCGTTTTGGAGCGGAGAATCGGCTATTCCTGATTTTGGTGGATTCGTCTGACATGACGCAATCCTGGAAAATGAAACGCGCCTTCGAACAGATTGAACCCGCAGTCACAAACTATCTCGACGGCTTCACAAAAGCATCCTTGAGTAAAATTGACTTCACTTTTAAGGATAGAGATTACAGCAGTTTGGCTGATGTGGTATTTGTGGTGAAATGAGCCTCTTCGATTATTTTTGGTTTGACGTGAATGACTTCAGTTCCGTAGAAATCATCCGAAGAGTGGGATTCACGAAGGCTCGTGATAAAATCGTTTACAAAACGATTAATAGATGATTCTTTGCATCACTATCCCGATGCCTTGGGTGTAAAGCTACAAGGGGAAATGTATAGGACTCTACATTTCTCATACAATTGTTAGAACTTTGATAGTCAAACCACTTTTTCGTTATATTTGCACCGTCATATTCCAAACAGACACTGTTTATTAGGAAAAGGTATAATAAAAAACAGCACTTATGAGCACAAAAAATGACAACCAAAGCAGTAATGAACAAGAACATTACCAGCAAATTAACCACGAAAAAAATGCCTTTGTTGCAGGAGACAAAGTGTATATCTGGAAGAACATCAAGGGTAAGCCCATAAGAGTATGGCGAACAGTCAAATCTGTTGACGTCGTTGAAGGTAAACTATACTTTGAAGACGGTAAGAGAGGGGTAACGGTTTGCGACCCAAAAGAAAATAAGCATGATAATATCATTACAACTGACGCGTGGGAAAAAGCTTTTGCATTGCTAGATGAAGTTTGGACTAAGAAAGAGGCTAGAGAAAATAGAATGAACAGTGTTGTTTCGTGCGAAACAATTGATGGAATTCCTTGTGTTATTATTAGTAATAAAAAAGAAAATGTTCAAAAGAGGTGGTTTGTTAGACGTGACTGGTGGTCGCTTCTGAAGAAAGAAGACACTTCCCTTGAGAGAAAAAGCATCTATAAAGGTAAGGTTGGCGAACCAAAAGCGGTAAAGACCACCGTAAATGCTAATCCGAGATTATATGTGGAATTGCCTGAAGATTGTATCATTACTGATACAAAAGGGAAGTTTTATGCATGGAATTTCAAATCAATCTATGTTATCGGATATCTTTGTCCATGGCTTAAGGATATGAAGGCTCCTTGGGCTACTGAAATCGGCAACTTGAAGGATTACAACCCGTTTAAGGTGGATGCAACCAAAGGGCTTTTTGACGCTTGTTTTTCTGCTGATGGGAAAACACTTGAGCGTTGTCCCAATGTTGAAAAATTCGAAGTACCCGAAGGAGTTACAACGATATTTGAAGAAGCTTTCCTAGAATGCCCAAACCTTCAGGAGGTCTACTTGCCCTCAACAGTTACAACAATAGCTGATAGTAATGGGAATGGAAGTTTCTCTTATAATATTTTTTCTGAATGTCCTTTGCTTAGAATAATCGTTATATCTCCAAAGAATAAAGTTTATGATTCAAGAGAAAATTGTAATGCAATTATCGAAACTGTAAGTGGGGGTTATTACATAGAAGATGATGGAGAAGAGATTGAAGAATTACCAGTTATTCATCTTAGCCATGCTTGTTCTTCAAGCAAAATACCAAACGGCGTACAAGTTATTGACGAGGGTGCATTTGAGGGCTGCTCCTTAAAAGAAATAAGTATTCCAGAAAGTGTTGATATAATAAATTGTTCGGATTTTGGTTCTTCTCTTGAAAGAATAATCGTTTCTGATAAGAATAATAGTTTTGACTCTCGAGAGAATTGTAATGCTATTATTGAGACCAAAAACAATATTCTTATTGCTGGTTGTAAAAATACAATAATTCCAAAGACTGTTAAAAAGATTGGGAGATCCGCTTTTAGAGGTTGTTCGTCACTGAAGTCAATCGTTATTCCAGAAGGAGTGAAAGAAATAGGTGAAGAGGCTTTTGGCTTTTGTTCCGCACTACTAGAAATTCATTTACCATCAAGTATTATGGAAATAGGTCCCTCCATTTTTGAGAACGATCCTATAGATGGATACATAACTCGAAGAGTTTTTGTTCCGAAAGGCGAAAAAGACCGTTTCAAAGCAATGGGACTTGATGGCGGAAACATCATCCTAATTGAAGAATGAGTAACCAGTGTTGTCGTCAAACAAAGATTTAGTATTACGATGACAAATAACAAAAAGGAAGAAAAGGATTTCCTATTATCTGACTATCAGGAAATCCGACACGATAAAAATGCCGTTGTTGTTGGCGATGAAGTGTATGTTAAACAATACACTAATGAGGAGAAAAGACAACATACAAATTCGTGGAGGAAAGCGGTTCGTGTTGAAATAGGAGATGGTAATACAGGAAAAGTATGGTTTGAAGACAGCAATAGACCGATACAGATTAAAGATTGGCGTGCAGGTAAGGATAGCATCATTACCACAAAGGCATGGGAAAAGGCATTCAACTCACTATTGAAAGGTGACCTTTCTGAATCATCACTTAAGTTCAAGAAACGATGTGTCGTTTCATACGAAAAAACAGATGATACTTTGTGCGTCGTGATTTCAGAAAGACAAAAACTGAAGAAACAGTGGTATTTCAAGCACGATGACGGGACTCTACTGAAAGAGAATAAGATCGACACGAAAGATGATGTAATATGGGTGTGTCGTAATAACAGCAATACGGTCATTGCAATCAGACAAGAAAAAAAGCAAGAAACGGATGTGGAAATGCAAGTTGATTCAAATTGGTTCGAACAACCGAAAACGAAGGGGAAACCCGTAATTTGGAATGCTGATAAAGTTACAATGATATGCGAGGCATGTCCTTGGCTGTTGACAATCAATGCTGTGTGGAAAATTGCATGTAATAATGCCGAACCAGAGGTTAGAACTATTACTGGACAAGAACTGATAGACTTTTTGGAAGGTAGAATGTAGCACACCGTTTTTTGAAAAAGGCTTTCTTTAGTTGGAAAAAAGGACTATCATCATTTTGAGTAATAGTCTTTTTTTTGTTTTATTATCTATCTGATTTTCAATATGTTTTTCGTAAAAAGAGAAAAATTGAACTGAAAAATTCTATAAATTGACAAAAAAAGTTGTTTTTTAATTTCTTTTTTTGCTTCTTCCGGTCGAACGATGTAACAAAACAGGTTGTAATAAACATGATTGGTAGTGTAATTATGTCTATAGAGTCAATGGAATTACAAAACATTTAATTGATCAACGCATAAACGTTTCGAGACCATCGAGACTACTCATATTAGTGGCATCAAAGTTGAAAACGCCTAAAAATGGAATTGGTAATACCTTAAATAATTAAGGGAGCATGGCTTGTCTCGCTTCTCGAATGGATTGTACAAAAGTGAAAATTACATTAACACGTTGCAAAGTCTAATCTTTTTCCGTATAGCGGGGCCATCAAAATCGAAAATCTCTAAATTATCACCAATAAAAATTAATTATTATGGCAAAAAACATCTTCACCGCTGAAAACCTGAAACTCGTGAGCGAACTTGCAAATGAAAGAGCCGGCTACCGCAAAGACTTGCGTGACGACTTGTTCCAAGAGGGGTGTCTGGCACTGATTAATGCCGTCGAATCCTACAATCCCCAACTGGGTGTGACTTTCTTGGGCTATGCCAAAATCGTCCTTAGTCACGCCATGTCAAAAGCTGCAAGGAATATCCATCAGGTGTTGTCAGTCTCGTTGGAAGAGGAGTTCGACATCTGTCCCATCATCCCGATTGACGGTGACGACGACTACCCGCAAAGAGACATTTGCGATTGCGAACCCCCGACGCCCTACGAAAGATATGAGTTGGCGAATACCCGTGCGGCGGTAAGAAAACTTGTCAAACAGTTGCCCGACAAGGAGTGTAAAGCCGTGAGTTTACTCTTTGGCTTCGACGGACTCTATGAGCGTTCACTAGAATGTATTGGTGAAGAATTAGGGTGCTCTATTGAAGGTGCCAGAAAAGCTTGCAACAGAGGAATGAAAAAAATGCATGCCTGGCTGAGCCGCCCCGAATATAGCCTCTGCGCTTAATAAAATGAAATGCTGGTTGAAAAATCCAATTGAAGATTCTAATAGTAAGTAGTTGCTTACCATGAATTGTGAAATCTTTTGACACGAGCCTGAGGGACCATAACTTGTGACTATGACAATGACCACTTCAACCAAGGGCTGAAATTTCAGCTTTCCCGTGAAAGTGGTCATAGTCATCGTCATCGGTCATAGTCAAAAAAGTCCCGCAGTCTCGCGTCTTTAAAAAACCATTCCGACAACCCTTCAAAAACAATATCACTATGGCAAAATCTAACCATTACAGAAACCACAGCATGGACGCCCCAATCGAAAACCAATTCCCAGTCGACATTTACGCCCCGTTGCTGGACCGCATCGATATGCTCATCGAGGCGGCAAGAGGCAGCAAACTAGACGACAACCTGTTTGCCAAATACCGTGATTTGATTCTTTCCATCGCCGTCAATCTCCAATTGAGTATGGAACAGGCAGTGTTGCTAATGCCATTCATTGCCAATGCCGAAGAGACGGTGAAGCACCGCGACCTCAGGTGCTTCTTTGAGTGCTCACCCACAACGATTATGCGTTACAGCGAGGATTTGACTCAACTGGTTCATCGTAGGTATCTTTTCCACAGAAACCAATATGGGACTATCGGTTTGTCTCTTACCAAAAAAGCCGGAAATGCCTTGACAGAAGGGCATGGCTTGCGTGAGGTGTCAATGGCAAATCTCAGCCCGAATGATTTCATGAAGGCGGTTAACGAATTGTATGAAGAGTTTATAGGCAAGAGGCACCTTCTTCCCGAAGAGTTCAACCAAGAATTACAGATTCTCATCGACGGCAACCGCAAGCTGCCCATCGTGAAAGCCATTGAAAACCTTGAATTGGATTATGAAAGCATCGTTTTCCTGCTGTATTTTTGCAAACGACTTGTTTACGAATCGCAGCCTAATGTTTGCCTTGACACTTTGTCGGAATTGGTTGAAGACTTTTCAACGCACGGCTGGGCTTTTGCCAAGGGGAAGCATGTGCTCATCAAGAAAAAGCTGGTTCAACCCAGTGGCGGCGAACAACTCATGCGTGACATGTTCACCTTGACAACCTACGCCAAGAAGAAGCTGCTGAAGGACTATGACATCGTGGAGGAGCAGCAGGAAGAAGTCGATTGCAGCCGGTTCAAAGTCGTCAAGGCTAAGGACATCAAGGAAAAGCATCTGTTCTACTCCGAGCAAAACCAGAAGGAATTGGAGGTTATCAGCGAGTTGCTTTCGGAAGCGAAGTGGCTTGAGGTGCGCAACAACCTGAAGGAAAACGGTATGCGGCAAGGCTTCAACTGTCTGTTTCATGGCGCACCCGGTACGGGCAAGACGGAAACCGTGCTTCAGCTTGCCAGAAAGACGGGCAGAGACATCATGCAGGTTGACATCTCCACCGTGCGCGACAAATGGTTTGGCGAAACGGAGAAGATTGTCAAGGACATCTTCGTCCAATACGGAAAGCTGGTGAAGCAAAGCAAGCGCACACCCATCCTGTTGTTCAATGAGGCGGACGCTATCCTTTCGGTGAGGTCCGATCTAAGCAACTCGCACAGCACGGACAAGACTGAGAATGCCATCCAAAACATCCTGCTTCAGGAAATGGAGAACCTCGACGGCATCATGATTGCCACCACCAACCTGGCTGACAACTTCGACAAGGCTTTCGAGCGCAGGTTCATCTACAAAGTCAGATTCGAGCAACCTTCCGTTGAAGCAAAGACATTCATCTGGAAATCGCAACTCAATGACTTGGAGGAAACCGACGCCGCATCACTCGCCCAAAACTATGACTTCAGCGGTGGACAGATTGAGAATGTGGCGAGGAAGGTGTTTGTGGAGAAGCTGCTGTTCAGCAAGGAGATTGGCATCACCCGACTTGTTGAACTTTGTGAAGAAGAAAAGCTCGACAAGGAATCCTCCCGCAGAGCGATAGGATTCAGGGCATAAAAAACTTTTTCGCTTTGCCGGTTGAAAAATCCAAATGAAGGAACTATTTAGTAACAGGGCGGGGCTTACATGCTCCGCCCATAAACAGAAAACAATATGAAGAAAACCATCCTTTACTTTCACGGTTACGGCTCTTCGGGTTTGAGCAACACCGTGAGCTATCTGAGAAAGCAGATGCCCGATTGCGAAGTCATTGCACCCGACATTCCCGTTGATCCGAAAGAGGCTTTGCCTTTTTTGAAATTGCTCTGTGAAACAAAAAAACCGGACTTGGTCATAGGCACAAGCATGGGTGCCATGTATGCCATGCAAATGCTGAAATGCCGACGCATCTGCGTGAATCCTGCACTGCGAATGTCGGAGCAGCCCGAGGTGTTGAAAGTCGGCACATTCGACTATTTCCAGCCCACAGCATCGGGCAAAACGAGTTTTACCGTCACAGAAGAAACTATCCAACACTTCAGGGAAATGGAACAGCATCTGTATGACGGGCTCACAGACGAAAGCCGTCGCTTGTGTTGGGGATTCTTTGGTAAAGAGGACACTACAGTCAATTGCAAGGATGAGTTCCAGCGTCAATACTATCCGCACATCATCGACTTTAACGGAGGACACAGAATGAACAATGCCATACTGCGCGAGGTGATTGTGCCTTTTGCGAAAATGCTCATCAACGAGGAACAAACCGACGAGTGTGGTGTTACCTACAGCAGCTATGGCAGAGTGTTGAAGAGCGTTGACAAAGACCTTTTCACCTGCGAGGAATACACCATTCCAGAAGGTGTGGAAGTCATGGAATATGACTCCTTTTATGGTCAATCTAATCTTCGACGAATCCATTTGCCGAGCACTTTGCGAGAAATAGGCGACAACATGTTCATTCATTGTCCGATTGAGTCCATCGAGATTCCGTCGGGTGTCACCGAAATCAGTGCATCCTTATGTGAGTGTTGCAAGGAATTGAAAACCGTTAGTATGCCGCCAACCATTAAAAAAATCCAAATAGGTGCTTTCAATGGTTGCTCAAAACTGAAAGCCATCGAGCTTCCCGAAAGCATTGAATACATTGACGACAATGCTTTTGCCGGATGCTTGTCGTTGAAGCACATCAAGTTGCCAAGCAAACTCGAATGGATTGCCCCCTCGATTTTACAATTTAGTGGCATCGAATCCATCGAGATAGGCGAGAACATCCAAGAGATTGGGTATTGCGCGTTTTATGGGTGCGAGCACTTGAAATCCCTTGTCATTCCTAAAAACGTGACCCGCATTGGCTGGGGCATTGTCACGGCTCATGAAGGTTTTGAAGGCATTGTGTGCAACGCGCCAGGCTATCATGTCGAGAACGATGCCTTGATTGACGATAGCAGTGGAGAAATGCTTTGCTGTTGGACCACACAGAAGGACTATGTCGTACCCGAATGTGTCAAACGGATTGCCGATTTCAGTCTTAATGACTTTGTGGAAACCATCACCGTAAGGCAGTACGTTGAGATTATGGATTCTGACACATTTGCCGGCAATTCCAATCTCAAAAAGACAAACTTCTTGGGCGGTTATGGCGCCTATCCTGGGTGTGGGAAGTCGGCTAGCAATTGGTTGCCGTTAATTGTTGTCGAAAACAACAAACAAACGAATTGAAATGAAAACAACCGAGGATAACGGTCTTTCCGATCTTTGGACAGCGGAAAAAGTCAACGAATGCGCCCTGTTTAATATGTGGCACGAATGCCCGTATCTCTGGGAAAATAAAACGGAAAGACAAGTTGAATGTATTGTGCCGGATGCTGAAACTGCAAAGGCATACATCGTGGCACGGCGCATATGTGATTGTTGTTACGGCGGAACTCCTTATCTGCTCGACCGTCATTACACATCGGAAGAGGTGTGTGAGTATTCCAAAACTGAGGACAGAATCAGGAAAACACATCCAGATATGCGTGACCAGATTTTCACTGGCACTAACGGGAAGAAAGGCCTTCGCGATGTTTGCGGAAAAGTTCTAATCGAGCCGCAGTTTGATGACATTCCCGAACTCTACACCTGCTTCGAGAGAACCAGCCTAATTCCAGTTATGCTTGATGGACGCTACTATCTGTACGATATTAAGGCCGGCAAAATACTGACCAAGTGCTACGACCGCATCTTCCGTTATTTCTGGGCCAGTTTGGTCTATTTTGTGGCGGTGGAAAATGGCAAGAAAGGCATCCTTGACAGCTATAACGGCGCGGAGGTCACCCCTGTCGACTTGGACGAGGTTTACGAGATGCTGGACAATGACGGAGCTGTGCCATACATGAAAGACGGTAAGGTCGGTTTTGTGTGGGGCAAAACCGACACCAAGCCGGTTTTCGACAAAGTTGTCATCGAATCGGAAAACTACACCCGCGTGCTGATGAACGGGGAGTGGGGCTGGATTGACAGCGATGGCAAATTCACAAGTGAAAGATCAGAAGCGTCGTTCGGCAGCTGGTATGATTTGGATAAATAATGTGTATATTTGTGAGGTTTAATTAATGTATTATGTTAGGAGCAATTATTGGAGACATTGTTGGCTCATGTTATGAGTTCAACAGCATCAAAACAACGGGATTTGAGCTGTTCAATCCACGTAGTCGTTACACGGACGATTCCGTGATGACTATGGCCGTGGCGGAATGGCTGCTTGAGGATCCTATGCACATACACGAGGTCCTTGAAGAAAAAATGGTGAAATACGGCAATTTGAATTCCAATGTCGGATATGGCGGCACTTTTCTTCGCTGGCTGTTTTTTCCTGATGCCATCTTCTCTGATGGCAAGCGGAAGCCTTACAACAGCTTCGGCAACGGTTCAGCGATGCGTGTTAGCGCGGTTGGTTGGATGTTTGATTCGTTAGAAGAGACGGAACGCGTGGCGGAAATCTCGGCCAGCATCACTCACAACCATCCAGAGGGTATCAAAGGAGCGCAAGCTACGGCGGCGGCCATCTTTATGGCGCGACATGGGGCCAGCAAGGAGGAAATAAAAGACTATATCTCAAAGAAGTTCAAGTATAACCTCAATAGGACTTGCGACCAAATCAGGCCTTTTTATGGTTTTGAGGTGTCGTGTCAGAAATCGGTGCCGGAGTCCATCATTGCCTTCCTCGACAGCAAGGACTATGAAAACACAGTAAGGTTGGCGGTATCTCTTGGAGGTGACAGCGACACACAAGCTTGCATTGCATGTGGTATCGCAGAAGCTTTTTATGGAATACCTGATGATATTATCATTGAAGCTTCGAGTCGCATACCACAGTATTTTAAGGAAACCATTATCAGAATGGCAGAAAACTCGGCTTATTGCTGCCAAAGAGAACAACTTAAAAGGTGCTGGGGACAATAAGGGAATGAAACGTTTTGAGTTATATCACAAAACAGAAATATAATGAGTAGAAGCTATTTAAGAGACAAATGGATGCAGAAACGCACGACCGGTCAGTCGTATTTCGCTGCAAAGATGTTTGACGAAGTGAGAAACAAGCATCGCCAAGACGAGATGCCGAAAAACAGAGCATCAAAGCTGGTTTACATGCATTGTGCCGCTGATGTGGAATGGCTGAATCATCCTGGCTATTGTGAAGGACATCGGCCAAGACGAGGCGGACATAGGCGGGTGAGTGGCTTGGTACGCGCATCGCTGAAGGAGGAAACGAGAAAAAAGTTGAAGGAGGATTTGGAAAATCTGGAGCTGTGAGGTATAATAAGTATAACATAGATTTTGACGAATAAAATTATAAAACTTAAGAAGAACAATGAAATGCACGGACTTAACCAAATACGGTTTAATCTTTGAAAAGCCTACAAAATTATTGCAAAATCGTGGAATACTTGATTCCGATTTGTTGGATTTGCACGACAAAATTGCGAGCAAATTCATTTCAAAGTATTGTGATTGTGGTGTTTCATTATGCTTATATGAACCATTTACAGAAAACCCTTCATTCTATTCTTTTCTTTTGGTAAAAGAAAAAAGCGTATTGCAGGATGCAGATGTAAGAGAACACGAATCAATATACAAAACAGAGGACGATGAACTGTGGAAGAAACTTACAACTCTTAAAGGAAGAGAAATAAAGGAATTCATTTATTTTGAAAAAATACTTGATATAGCATTTAAGCAATTTTGCTGTTTTATTCATACTAGCATGAAAGTGGACAACACCGTCTATTATTGGATTAAATTTGACGAAATATCCGTTAGTATTTTGTTGGTTAAGGATTATTTGAGGAAGTACGATATCAAAGCCACCAACATGTCTAACGATGCCAACATCTTAATTTTGACAGCGACATAAAATGATGATGAATAGAAATGTCTTTGTGCCGTCACGTCAATAGTTCCTGAAAAAATAGATGAGACTCTGTATTTGATAGCCTTCGATGAATGAAGAGGAGCCTGATAAAACGACCATAAAACCCAAAAATCGAAATCGAAATGAAGAAAATCGGCGACAAATCATCGATTTTATCGCCGATAGCGGAATTTCAGACGCAAAATCCATTTCGAAAGCCATCGGACTCAAACCCTCAAGGACCCGCGATTACCTCAAACAACTTGTGGACGAAGGCATCCTTGAGGTGGAGGGGGAGTATAAAAACAGGAAGTATAGGATTAAGAAGTGAATGGATGGCATGGGTAGGGATTTAGTACAGAGATACTGGAAAGTAATTGGGAGTAAGTAATCGTTTAAAATTAACTTGGCTGTAAGCTATCAGCCGTCAGCTATCAGCTTGGTAGCACCAGGGCTGACTGCTGATGGCTGACCGCTGACTGCCAAATCCTCTTGCCTTTTGTGTAAACTAAATATGCTCATCTACTTAATTCACGAAATGGCTGGTTTGTATAAAAGTTGTAACTTTGTGGGCTGAAAAACAGAAATCGGAATCGTATGACAGAGCAAGAACTTGTTGACGGCAGTAGCGAGGCTGACATTGACACAAAGGCTCTTGACGAATACTTCAACAAAGTTTTCGGAAAGAGGGTTGACGAGTTCAATGGTGGTATTGCAAGAACTTGTCCAGAACGCATTGGTTCATTTGGACCTTCTAAAGCCAGCAGCCATTAGGTTGCTTGTTTTTGACAACAGGGTTGAGATTGTGAATCCTGGATGTCTGCCAGACGGACAGACCATCGATGAAATCCTGCTTGGCAATTCAGACCCACGCAATCCCCAACTGGCACAATTTGGATCCAAGACGATGCCCTACAGGGGACTTGGCTCGGGCATTCCGCGAGTGATGGCTGAGAATTGTGACGTGGAACTGATAGACCGTCCCGACGGCAATCAGTTCATTGCTCGCATTTGGAGGACTACCCAAAAGGACGAAACCACTACCCAAAAGGCCAATGAAGAGCTGATTTCCGCTACCCAAAAGGATGAATCCACTACCCAAAAGAGCGAAATTACTACCCAAAAGCCTTTGACAACTACCCAAAAGGAAATCTTATAATACCTGCAAGAACATCCGACAGCAACCCGACAGGAAGTGGCTGAGGCTATCGACGGCATTACCGAGGATGGTGTTAAGTACAACATTGGTCGATTGCAGCAATATAGGGTGTTGAAGCGTATTGGTGGCCGCAAGAATGGACATTGGGAAGTGATAGGTGACCATAATTGAAAAAAGGCTATATTTACAGCCTTAAAAGGACATGCATAATAGAGCTTTTCGTGCCCATTCTGCAAGTATTTGGTATTCGAACCGATAGCTTCGATGAATGAAGAGGAGCCTGATAAAACTACTTTAAAAACGGAAAACCGAAATCGAAATGAAGAAAATCGGCGACAAATCATCGATTTTATCGCCGATAACGGGATTTCAGACGCAAAAACCGTTTCGAAAGCTATTGTAGCTTATTGCCATCTTCAACGCCACATTGGGCAAATAGAAGGGGTTCGCAAAACTTGAATCGGGTTAAGGTGCGACCTATTTGGCCAAACGGGTGAACAAATTTTGGCCAAACGGGTGAACGAATGGATAAAAAGTCTAAGAGAGTATTAAAAACACTTGCATTTATGTAAAAAATGTGTTTATCTTTGCATCGTTTTACTTTAAAAACAGTCGTAAACCCGACTAAAGTTAAAATAAATGCCGAGTTATGGATATTGCAAGAAATGATTATGTCGCACAATTGGTGGCCAAAAGTTGGAATGGCAAAGTGAAGATTATCACGGGGATTCGTCGTTCTGGTAAGTCTTACTTGTTATCTCATCTATATAAACAATATCTGCTTCAGAACGGAGTGGAGGAAGACTGTTTTGCGGAGATAGATTTGGAGCTGAAGAGCAATATCGCCTATCGTAATCCAAATACGTTGTATGAGTATGTCATGGAAAAGTGCAAAGACAAGCAACGCAAGTATTATGTCTTTATTGATGAGATACAATTGTGCGCCAAAGTCAGGAATCCAAATATAGATGCTTCATTGGTGTATGAAGAAGATCAAGACCTGCTTTGTACTACATTTTATGATGTCTTGAATGATTTGCGCACACAACCCAATATGGATGTGTATGTAACTGGCAGCAATTCCAAGATGCTCTCCAAAGACATTGTAACCAATTTTCGCGACCGAGGAAGCGAAATCAAGGTTTATCCATTATCATTTGCGGAGTACTATGCTTTTGCTGGATTGGAGAAATCTGATGCTTTGGAACAATACATGACCTTTGGAGGAATGCCTCTTGCTGTGTTGGAGACGGACGAAAACGAAAAGCAAAAGTACCTGGCCGATTTGCATAAAAATGTGTTCGTTAAAGATATAGTTGAGCGTTACCACTTGAAAGATGATGTGGTTATTGATGCTTTGACGAATGTGCTTTATTCGTCGGTGGGTTCTCTGACCAATCCACATAAATTAGTGAATACCATCGGTACGATGATGTCGTTGAAGACAACAGATCCAACTATTAAAACATACTTGGATTATTTGGAGGATGCCTTTCTCTTTGCTGCTGCAGAGCGGTACGATGTAAAAGGCAAGCGGTATTTTGAGAATATCAAGAAATACTATGCTATGGACTTGGGGTTGCGCAACGCTCGCCTCAATTTTCGCCAGCTGGAACGCTCACACCTGATGGAGAATATGATTTACAACGAATTGATTTGTCGAGGCTATCGTGTGGATGTGGGTGTTGTAGAGGTTGAACGGATGATTGACGGTAAGCGGAAGCAAGTGCGATATGAGATAGATTTTGTGATAAATAAAGGTTCGGAGAAGATTTATGTCCAATCTGCACTTCATGTTGATACCGCTGAAAAAAGGGAGCAGGAATCTTTTCCGTTGCGCAATACCCGCGATTCGTTCCGTAAGGTTGTCGTATTAGACGGCAATGCCCGTCCCTGGACTGATGAAGACGGCGTGAACTATATGGGGGTGATACCATTTATGCTGGACCCTAATCTGGTGCGCTTTTAAGACGGTTGATTGTATTCAACAATATGGGCAAGGCTATTTTGGGTTGGGTGCAATTGAATGAAAGAAGGTGCTTCAAATTCAGGCAATATTTTTGGAAAAAAAACGGGCAAAACCCATTAGGATTCCGCCCGTTTTTGTTTTATGCAAATAAAGTATTCAAAACGTCTCCGGCACCCTGTCAGCCCCTTCATCAGCCTCGAAATAAGGACGGTTCTCAAAGCCGAGGAGTTTGGCTATTAGCATATTCGGGAATTTTCGGATGCTTTGGTTATAGGCTTTGGTGGCTTCGTTGAAGCGCTGCCGCTCGGTCTGGATACGGTTTTCGCATCCAGCCAGTTGGGCCTGCAAGTTGAGATAGTTCTCGCTGGCCTTCAAGTCGGGATAGTTCTCAATGGAGACGATGAGGCGGTTAATCGAATTGCCCAATTCCTTCTGCGCCGACTCAAAATGGGTAAAGTCGGTCTCGTCGAAGTGTTCCATGTCGACCGTCGAAGCAGCAGCCTTGGCTCTGGCCTCGGTGACGGCGGTCAAGGTCTCTTGCTCGTATTCAGCGTAGTTCTTGACCACGGCGACGAGGTTGGGCACCAAGTCGGCACGGCGTTGATAGACGTTCTCCACCTGACTCCAGGTCGAGGCCACGGCTTCCTGCTTTTTGACCAATCCGTTGTAGATGGACCAGCCCCAAAGCAGGATGAGACCTATGATAATAACTATGATGATCCCGGTCTTCCTCATAATCAGATGAATTCAAGTTTGTCCTGAGTGGTGTTCTTCTCGCAATAGTGGCAGTGCAGCTTGATGTTGCCCTGTGCGTCCTTGATGACGGTGAACTTGGTAGGCACGTCGTGCTCCTTGTTGGTGACGCAGTTGGGATTGAAGCACTTCACGATGTGCTCGATGCTCTCGGGAATGGTCACCGTCTGCTTCCTGATGACCTCGAAGTCTTTAATCTCGATGATGGAGGCGGTGGGGGCGACGAGGGCGATCTTGTTCACGTCCTCGGGCTCGAAGTACTTGTTGGAGACCTTGATGAAGCCCTTGGTTCCGTATTTCTTGCTCTCCACGTTGGTGCCGAAATACACGGGGTTGCTGACTTTCTCCAAGCCTAAGATCTTGACGACTTGGAACACTTTGTCGGCGGGGATATGGTCGATGACGGTGCCAT
>CAMHJX010000022.1 GCA_946185535.1 uncultured Bacteroidales bacterium | reverse complement strand
CTACTGGAATTTAAGCACTTATAAAATCACAACTGAAAATCGCGGAAAACAGGAGAAACAACCTGGGAGAAATGAATTGATACAAATCTGTAATATGTGTGCTCAATTGAAAAATGTAAAGTCTCAATGTGATAATGAGGAAATAGAAATAATCAGCCATATTTGCGATTATGCCGAGAGTAAACTTGGGGATTTTGTTTCGGGGCGAAGTGCTTTAAATAAAGCATACAAAAAAACATCAAACAAGAGCTATTCTTCATTTTTGCTGTCATACATGAATGACAAATAAATTTAAAGAGAACAAATATATCATGCTGATATTGACAATGCGCAATTAAACGAATCGGGCTTCATCAACCAAATGATGAAACCCGATTTGTTTTGTATTGTAGAGACGGTGCATGCACCGTCTCTACCCATTTAATCATCCTCTCAGCCCAGCCAGCTGCTGCTCAATCACAGCAATCTTGGCTTCGGCATCGGCTTTTTTCTTGCGTTCCTTGTCGACGACGGCGGCAGGAGCGCCATTCACGAAGCGTTCGTTGGAGAGTTTGGCCTCAACGCTCTTCAGGAAGCCTTGGGCGTATTTTAGTTCCTCTTCCAGTTTCTTGATTTCGGCCTCTACATCGACGCTGCCAGTGAGCGGCACGAAGAACTCGGTGCTGCCCACGATGAAGCCGAAGGCACCAGCGGGAGCATCGGCCACATAACTCACCTCGCTCACGTTGCAGAGCTTGGCAATGACGCAGTCGAAGTCCTTGTTGGCGGTACCCTTCACCACGAGTTGGATGGCATCGCGGAAAGCGATGTTCTTGTCGGAGCGCACCTTGCGGACGTTGTTGATGACCTCTTGGGTGAACTCCATCTGCTTGAGGATTTGCTCGTCAAAGGGTTGGGCGGCAGGCTGCTGTGCCACAATAATATCGTCTCCGTCTTTGCGTTCGGCGATGGCGTGCCAGATCTCCTCGGTGATGAAGGGCATAAAGGGGTGCAGCAAGAGCATGAGGTTCTCAAAGAACTTGATGGTGGCGGCGTAGGTCATGGGGTCGATGCCCTGGCCTTGCGGAGCCTTCACCATCTCGAGGTACCACGAGCAGAAGTCGTCCCAAGTGAGTTTGTAGATGCCCATCAGGGCGTCGCTGAGACGGTACTTATCGATGTTGTCGTTGGTCTCGGCCAACACTTGGTTGAAGCGCGCCTCAAACCACTTCACGGCCATCTTGGCAGCTTCGGGTTGTGCTGCGTTTTCGTCTACATTCCAGCCTTTCACCAGACGCAAGGCGTTCCAGATCTTGTTGCAGAAGTTGCGGCCTTGTTCGCAGAGGGCCTCGTCGAAAAGGATGTCGTTGCCGGCAGGGGCGCTGAGCATCATGCCCATACGCACGCCATCAGCACCGAACTTGTCGATGAGCTCGATCGGGTCGGGGGAGTTGCCTAAGGACTTGGACATCTTGCGACCTAACTTGTCTCTCACGATACCCGTGAAATACACATTCTTGAACGGCACTTCACCTTGGTATTCCTCACCAGCCATGATCATGCGGGCCACCCAGAAGAAGATGATGTCGGGGGCGGTGATGAGGTCGTTGGTGGGGTAGTAGTACTTGAACTCGGCGTTGTCGGGGTCAAGGATGCCGTTGAAGAGCGACAAAGGCCACAGCCATGAGCTGAACCAAGTGTCCAAGGCATCGTCGTCTTGACGCAAGTCTTTGAGGGTCAAATTCTTGTTACCCGTCTTCTCGATGGCAAGTTTCAAGGCTTCTTCGGGCGTCTCGGCGACCACGAAACCGCCTTCGGGCAGGTAGTAGGCCGGAATCTGGTGGCCCCACCACAGCTGACGGCTGATGCACCAGTCCTTGATGTTCTCCAACCAGTGACGATAGAGGTTGACATATTTGGCGGGATAGAACTTGATGTCGCCATTCAACACAGGTTTCAGTGCGATGTCGGCGAGGTGTTCCATCTTGAGGAACCACTGCATCGAGAGCTTCGGCTCGATCGGCACATTGGTACGCTCGGAGTAACCCACCTTATTATTATAGTCCTCGATTTTCTCCAGCAGACCGGCTTCCTTCATGTCGATGATGATCTGCTTGCGGCAGTCCTCGCGGCTCATGCCGATGTACATGCCAGCGGCTTCGCTCAGGGTGGCGTCATCGTTGAAGATGTTGATGCTCTGTAGGTTGTGTTTCTCGCCCAACATATAGTCGTTCACATCGTGGGCGGGAGTGACCTTCAGACAGCCCGTACCGAACTCGATGTCGACGTAATCGTCCTCGATGACGGGGATGACGCGGTTGACCAACGGCACCACGACTTTCTTGCCGCGCAGCCATTGGTTCTTGGGGTCGGCAGGGTTGATGCACATGGCCGTGTCGCCCATGATGGTCTCGGGACGCGTTGTGGCCACCACCGCGTAGCGGCGACCTTGCTCGTCTGTGTGGATGATTTCGCCTTCGGCGCCCGTGGCACCTGTGCCATCGTCCTCGTGGAGGTAATAGCGGAGGTAGAACAGCTTGCTGTGCTCATCCTTGAAGATGACTTCCTCGTCGCTCAAGGCGGTTAAGGCTTTTGGGTCCCAGTTGACCATGCGTACACCACGGTAAATCAGGCCTTTGTTATAGAGGTCGACGAAGGCGCGGATGACGCTCTTTGAGCGGATGTCGTCCATGGTGAACGAGGTGCGTTCCCAGTCGCAGGAGCAACCCAGGCGGCGCAGCTGCTTGAGGATGATGCCACCGTGCTCGTGGGTCCAGTCCCAAGCGTGCTTGAGGAACTCCTCGCGGCCGATGTCCGTTTTCTTGATGCCCTGTTGCGCCAGCTTGTTCACCACCTTGGCTTCGGTGGCGATGGAGGCGTGGTCGGTGCCGGGCACCCAGCAGGCGTTCTTGCCTTGCATGCGGGCGCGGCGGATCAGGATGTCCTGGATCGTGTTGTTCATCATGTGGCCCATGTGAAGCACGCCGGTCACATTGGGCGGCGGGATCACGATGGTGTAGGGTTCGCGTTCGTCTGGCGTGGAGTGGAAGTAGTTCTTGTCCATCCAGTGTTCGTACCATTTGCCTTCAACTTCCTGAGGGCTGTATTTGCTGCTGATTTCCATAGTCGTAAAAATGAAGCGCAAAAGTAGTGTTTTTTCAGCTATGCTCGGACTTTTTTCTCCATTTTTGCGACGGCATTGATTATTTTCCTATTTTTGTCCGTTAATTGGAAAACGAGAAATCTATTCAATAATTCAATAATCATTTAAAATCTCAATTATGGGTACATTAGCAAATCTTTGGCAGAACCACAGGATGATGGTGGTCTTTGTCATGATCTTAATCATTGTCATCCCTTTCTTGATCTTTTACTTGAACAAGGCCAAGAAAGAACATCCTAAAGGCCTTATTGCCGCTGCCTTGAGTAATATGGGCGAGCGCTTCGGCTATTACATCATGAACGCCGTCTTGGTGCTGTTCATTTGCTCCAAATTTGGTCTTTCCGACACAACATCGGGCTTTATCTTTGCAGTGTTCTATTTCTTGATTTATGTCCTTGCCCTTCCTGGTGGTATCATCGCCGACCGTACACAGAATTACAAGAAGACAATCATTTCTGGTATCGTCGTGATGGCCATCGGTTATGGATTGCTGTCCATCCCGGTATTCAGCCAAGGTGGCAACGCCATGTCATGGCCCTTTGTCCTTGCAATGCTTGCCTTGCTGCTCATTGCCTGTGGTAACGGTCTCTTCAAGGGTAATCTGCAGGCCGTCGTAGGTCAGCTGTACGATGATTTCGAGGCTGAAGCTGCCAAGAAAGGTCCCGAGGCTCTTGCTGCGGCCAAGGAGAAGCGCGACAGCGGTTTCCAGATTTTCTATGTGTTCATCAACATCGGTGGCGTGATTGCCCCGTTTGTGGCACCTCTCATCCGCGAATGGTGGCTGAAGACCAAAGGTTTGATCTACAATGCCGACCTTCCGCGTTTGTGCCATAAGTTCATTATGGGTACAGCTGAAGGCAATGACATGGATAACCTCACGGCACTGACTCAAGGCTTTTCGGGAGCCACGGAGAACCTCTCTGGTTTTTGCCAAAACTACCTGCAGGTCTATAACACGGGTGTGCATTTGTCCTTCATCGTTTCGGTGCTGGCCATGTTGATCTCCCTGTCAATTTTCATCGCTGTCAAGCACAAGTTGCCGAATCCGGTGAAGAAGGTCAAGGCTGATACGCAAGAGTATACCGAAGCTGAGCGTCTTGCCGACGCCAAAGAAATCAAGCAGCGTATGGCTGCTCTGTATGCTGTGCTCGGTATCGCTGTGTTCTTCTGGTTCTCCTTCCACCAGAACGCCCAATCGCTTACTGTCTTTGCCCGCGACTTCGTGGATACCAGCGCTCTCGCGCCTGAGATTTTGCAATTCATCAATCCGTTCTTCGTGATTGTGCTGACGCCTATCATCATGTGGGTCTTTGCATCCCTCATTCGCAAAGGCAAGGAAGTGTCCACTCCTAAGAAAATTGCCTTGGGTATGTTTATCGCTGCATGCGCCTATCTCTTCTTGATTATCATCGCAGTGGCTCATAACTATCCGTCTGACAATGCTTTCAAGGCTCTGCCCGAAGCTGAAAAGATTGCTATGAAGACTGGACCGTGGGTGATGATTGTGACCTATTTCTTCCTTACCGTGGCTGAGCTGTTCATCTCACCTTTGGGATTGTCATTCGTTTCCAAGATTGCTCCGCGTCATATGGTGGGTTTGTGCCAAGGTTTGTGGCTGTCAGCCACTGCTATTGGCAACCTCTTGATCTTCCTCGGTGTTAAGATGTTGGAATCTTTCCCGCACCAGTGGATGACATGGGGAGTCTTCGCCTTGATTTGCCTCCTCTCTATGTCCATCATGCTCGGCATGGTGAAATGGCTTGAGAGAGTCGCTAAATAATAATTTGGTTCTAGAGACGCAAATCTCGCGTCTCTGCAATATCAATTTAGGTAAAAAGCCGGCAGCGATGTCGGCTTTTTATGTGCCTACGCCCACATATTACTGAAAAGTTTTCTCACAAATTCCTGAATTGAGAAAATCGAATGTCCAAGCGTGACACAGGGCAGGGAAAGTTGTTGCGTTTAAACAACACACTAGGCTGTTGTTTTTTTCTCTAATTTTGCACCTAATATAATAGGGTTCCAATATAATAATCTCAAAAACAAAAAACCATGAAAAAGTTCCTGTTCATGCTTTGCTTCCTGCTTGCGCTGTCGCCAGCCGCCCGCAGTAGCATCTACCTGTTCGAGCAGTTCGACGACACCTTCCTGCCCAACGGCTGGAGCGTGGTGGGCACCAACATCTCGTTTTGGTCCATTTCGGAGACCAACAAGGCGGGTGGCACGCCCAACGAAATTAAGTTCTACTGCAACACTCCCCAAACATGGCGCCTGATTTCGCCCTCCGTCGATTTGACAGGGGTTGAGAGCCTTACGTTTTCTTTCAAGCTCCGCTACGAGAAATGGGGTACGGCCATGAACATTGGCATCGCCACTTCATCCGACAACGGCGGCCATTGGCACGAAGGCTGGGTGCAAAACTTCGGGGCGACTGGCAATCACGAAATCAGCCAAGAGATTGCCACCGAAGACATGGGCAAGGCCAACGTGAAATTCTGCATCTTCTTCACCAACACGCAAGGCGCCAACTACAGCGATGCCTACATCGACGACATTGCCGCCTTTGTGCAACGCGACCTCGACATCGAGCTGTCGGCCATCACAACCGAGGCGGTTCAAGTCAGTCGCAGCTTCGACGTAGGGATGCGCCTGTTCAACACGGGCAGCACGACGGTCACCTCCGTGGAAGGCTATTACCAATTCGATGACCAGACACCCGTTTCGCAGACCTTCAACGTCAACATTCCGGCCAACACCCATGCCAACCTGAACTTCGACGTGCCTGCCCACCTCATCCCCGACACCTACACGCTCACGATGGGCATCGTGAAGGTAAACGGTACAGAAGACGATGACCTCACGAACAACACGCTCACGCAAAAGACCTCCATCGCCTGCGTGACCACGCAACGGTTTCCGATGTTCGAGCACTTCACCAGCTCGAGCTGCGGCACCTGCCCGCAACTGAGCCAGCAGATGGAGACCTTCTGCAACAGCAATCCCGGCAAATACACCTACGTGAAATACCAGATGAACTGGCCCGCCCCTGGCGACCCTTATTATACCTCAGAATGCGGCGTAAGAAAGACCTATTACGGCGTGATTTCCCTTCCCACCCTTTTCATGGATGCCGTAGATTACGAATTTAACCCAGTGACACAGAGTGACTTCGACAGTCATTACGACACACCTTCAGCCGTGGAAATCGAGGGAGCTTATTCGGTGGAAGGCAATACGATCCACGTCACCGCCGACCTGATGGCCTTTGCTGATTTGGACGATGTGCGAGTTTACGTGGCCGTAAGCGAAAAGACCACGCACAACAACGCCACCATCAACGGCGAGACTTCATTCCACCATGTGATGATGAAGATGCTGCCCAATGCACAAGGCACCACGCTCTCGCTCCGCGCTGGCGAAATCCACCATTTGAGTTTCGACCACGACATGAGTAGTACCCACGTGGAGGAAATGGACGACCTCGAAGTGGCCGTCTGGATCCAGAATTACGACACCAAGAAGGTCTATAACAGCCATTTCTTGTTCGAAACGCCCAACCATCCTTTTGCACCGGAGCAGCTAACCCTCAACAAAGAAGGCAACACGCTCAACGCCGAATGGAACGCGCCTGCGGGAAGCACTCCAATAGGCTATAACATTTGGATGAACGAAACCCTGGTGGCCGAAAACAGCAACGAGACAAGCCACACCTTCAGCGTCGCGCCAGGCGAGGACTTCCATTGCGTGCAAGTGCAGGCTGTTTATGGCGATGGGATCACCTCCGTGAAAGCCGTTGCCACCGACAATTCGACTTGGAACGTTGATGAACAAGATTTCGGCTCCCTCGGTTTGTATCCCAATCCAGCTTCGGAAGTCGTTTATATCCAAGGGTTTATGCCCAATAAAATCATGATGTACAACGCTTTAGGCCAATTGGTCAAAGCCTTTGGAAACGTTCAGCAAATCCCTGTGAATGACCTCCCCAACGGTCTCTATCACTTGGTCGCTACAGACGAAAAAGGAACCATGAGAAATACAAAAGTCATTATCAATCATTAAATCAATATTTTATGAAAAAGTTTGTGCTTACTTCCATTGCCCTGCTCGTAGGCATCATCGGCTTTGCAGCCATGCCCACCATCGACCCTGCGCTACGCGAGGAGATGGGCAAGCGGGGCGACAACGAGAAAATCAAAATCGTCGTCCTGATGAACGAACAATCTGACGCAACGGCATTAAGCCGCGAGGCCAACTTCTTTGCCACCAAACAAGAGCGTCGCGCCTTCGTGGTTGAAACGCTGAAGCGTCAGGCCGAAACCTCGCAAGCCGAGCTGCTTGGCCTGCTTGAGGAGATGAAGCAACACGATATGGTGGCCGACATCCAGTCGCTCTGGCTCGTGAATGCCATCAGCTGCCAAGCCACCAATACGGCCATCAACAGCATTGAGCAACAGCGAGGCATCAAGACCATCGCCTATCGCGAAGAAACCCAATGGATTGCCGACGGTGAGGTCAAACCCGCTGTGAAAAACGGTGACCGCAACATTGCCGAGTTTTTGTACCAAATCGACGTGCCGCCCGTTTGGGATTTGGGCTACACGGGCCAAGGCGTGCTCGTCGCCATCATCGATACAGGTGTGCGTCTCGACCATGAGGACTTGTCCGGTCGGTTTTGGGATGGCGGTAGCGAATACCCCCACCACGGCTACGATTTCTATTACAATGACAACGACCCCGATGATATTTACGGCCACGGCACCGAGGTGGCAGGCATCGTTTGCGGAACAGGTGCTGGCGGGACAAAGACCGGCGTGGCTCCCGATGCCACCATCATGGTCTTGAAAGCCTTCAGAGACGACGGCGTTGGCGAAGAGACGCCTTGGGTCGCCGCGATGCAGTTCGCCATCGAGAATGGTGCTGATGTGCTCAACATGTCGTTGGGCCGTCCCAAGCCCGAACCAGCCCAAAAACTGATGATGCGGCAGGCCTGCGACAACACTTTGGCTGCCGGCGTCGTTGCTGCAGCTTGCGCTGGCAACGTGGGCTCGGTGCAGTTCATGATTCCCGTGCCGTACAACATCTACACCCCTGGCGACTGCCCGCCGCCCCATCTGCATCCCGACCAAATGGTGAATGCAGGCGGCACGAGCTGCGTGGTTTGCGTTGGCTCCGTTCTTTCCGACAACGGCTTCAACGAAATCTCGTCAGTAGGGCCATCGCAATGGATGGACGTGGCCGAATACAACGACTATCCCTACACCGCTGGCAGCACGACTGAAATCGGGTTGATTCGCCCCGACATCTGCGCGCCTGGCAACGAAATCACCACCCTCGACCATGGGAACAACAGCGGCTATACCCTTTTCAGCGGCACCTCGGCTGCCTCACCCTGTGTGGCTGGCACCATAGCCCTGATGCTCTCCAAAAACCCTAACCTAACCCCTGCACAAATCGACGAAATCCTGGAAAACACCGCCTTGAAGCTCACTGAGCATAAGAGCAACAACTTCGGATCAGGCGTCGTGGATGCCTTGGCCGCAGTCAATGCCGTGGATTACGACAATGTGGAAGAGGCTGAATTGCAGTCGGTTCAGGTGTATCCCAATCCAACCACGGGCAGTTTCACCGTGAGTTGCGAAGGGATGAGCCAAATCGACATTTACGCCATCGACGGACGTTTGGTGCGTAGCATCCGTGTCGACCGCGACAGCTATCAAATCGATGGCCTTGAAAGCGGCGTTTACATGTTGCAAGTCATGAACGGAAGCTCCAGTTTTGTCCAAAAGATCATAAAAATCTGAGAACCATGAAAAAGATCTTTTTAATCATCACATTGGCATTAGCAAGCCTTTTTGCTCAAGCCCAAACCATCGACCCAAGGCTGAGCGAGGAAATGAACCGCCGCGCGGAAGACGAGAAAATTGAGGTTTTCGTCTTGATGAAAGCGCAATACGACCGCACACAGCTGTGTCGCCAAGCCGATTTCTTTGCTACCAAAGCAGAACGCAAGGCTTTTGTAATCAACGAATTGAAAGCCTTCACCGAGGCGTCGCAATACGACCTAAAGCAAACGCTTTCAGAAATGGAGCGTCGCGGCCTGACCACGTCGGCCCAGTCGATTTGGACGGCCAACGCGCTTTACTTCACGGCCACCAAAGCCGCCATTCAAGACCTTGCGCAACGGCCTGACATTAAGACGATTGCCTTCAGCCACAAGCAAAACTTGATTCCCGAGACCGAACGGTGCAAGGTGGCAGAAGCCACCCGCGAAACCACGCAAAATGTGCTGATGGTCAATGCCGACAAGGTGTGGGAATTGGGCTATCGAGGCGAAGGCGTTTTGGTTTCCGTCGTCGATTCGGGCGTCAACTACAACCATTTGGACGTGGCCGACCACCTCTGGGACGGCGGTGAGGAGTTCCCGCTTCATGGCATCGACATCGTGAACGGCGACCTCGACCCCATGGACGACCTCGATCACGGCACACACTGCGCCGGCACCGTATTGGGCGACGGCACGGCAGGCTCGCTGACGGGTGTGGCCCCCGAAGCCACGCTGATGTGCGTCAAAAGCATTGACTCAACGGGCTTTGGCGGTGCGGTCAACATTTCGAGAGGCATGGAATGGTCGGTGGAGCACGGCTGCGACCTCATCAGCATGTCGTTGGGCATGAGTCTCGCCGAAATGCCCGACAAAGAGCTGCTGCGTCGCACGTGTGAGTCCGTTCTCGATGCGGGCATTGTGGCGGCTGTCTGTGCCGGCAACGAGGGCCACATGCAGCAATGGGGTTATGCCCCAGTGCCCGACAACGTGCGCGTGCCTGCCAGCTGCCCTCCACCTTATCTCGACCCCGACCAACAGGAGAACCCTGGCGGCCTGACCTGCGTGATTGCCGTGGGTGCCGTCGACTATAACGACGTTGCGGCCTATTTCACCTGCGAGGGTCCCGTCACATGGCAAGACTCCGAGTTTGGCGACTATCCCTACAACCCCGGCATCGGCCTCATCCGTCCCGATGTGAGCGGTCCTGGAGTGGCCATCAAGTCGCTCAACTATCTCACCAACGACGGTTACACCAACATGGACGGCACCTCGATGGCGACGCCCTGTGTGGCAGGCATCATCGCCCTGATGCTTCAGAAGAACCCCGAGCTGACCCCTGCTGAGATCTGTCGCATCCTGGAAGAGACCTCCGTCAAACTCACCGAGCACAAGAGCAACCTCACCGGCGTGGGCCGCGTGGATGCCTTGGCCGCCATCGAGGCCGTGCAGCCTTACGACGGCCTTGCGGAGAACGACGTCAAAGCCGCCATTTATCCCAACCCCAGTGCCGACGTTTTCACGATCCGTTGCGAAGGCATGAGACACGTCGAAGTCTATTCCGTGGACGGCAAGTTGGTGAAAAGCCAGCCCACCACCGGCTCGCAATGCCAAATCAGCGGCTTGGAAAGCGGCGTTTATGTGGTGAAGGTCATGGCGGACGGCGGAATCGTGACGAAGAGGATGATGAAACTGTAGTTGGCCAAAACTCCCGACGTCGAATTGAGAGTTTCATGTTGAAATGCCCCATTTTCTTTTGTTTCACGTTATTTTCCGCCAATTCCAGCACCAAATAAGTTAGACTTAAATTCAAATCTATTATGAAGAAAAGTATCCTAACCCTTCTGGCACTGTGCCTTTGCATGATTGGCATAGCCCAAGCCACCATCGACCCATCGCTGCAACGCGAGATGAACCAACGCGGCAACGACGAGAAAATCAGCATCGGCATCATTATGCAGGAACAAAGCAAGGCTATGGACTTGCTCGCCGTAACCAACACCTTCGCCACCAACAAGGAGCGACGCGAATACGTCGTAAAAACGCTGAAGCAACAAGCCGAAGCCTCGCAATCCGACCTGCTCCGTCTTCTCGAAGAGATGCAACGCAATGGCATGGTCGATGTCATTCGTCCGCTTTGGATTGCCAATGCCATTGGCTGCGAAGCCAACACACAAGCCATCAACGACTTGGCACAACGCTCCGACATCAAGACCATTTATCATTGCGAAAACACGGTTCTTCCACCAACGACCAATAATGTTGCCGTGCAACCCAACGAAATCACACGCGGCATCGCCCAAAACATACTCATCATCAATGCTGACAAGGTTTGGGAATTGGGCTATACGGGCGAAGGCGTTGTCGTAGGCCATCTCGACACGGGCGCCAACTACAACCACCACGATCTCCAAGGCCGCATGTGGGACGGTGGCGAGGAATTTCCGTACCACGGCTACGACGTGTATGAGCAAAACAACGACCCGATGGACACTTGGGGCCACGGCACACACGTGGCAGGCACCATTTGTGGCACAGGAGCGGCAGGCACACAAACCGGAGCCGCGCCTGGAGCCACATTGATGGAAGTCAAGGTCTTCGCTGACGAGCCGGATGTGGAAAGCAACGAATTTATCCTTTGCGAAGGGATGCAGTTTGCCATGGAACATGGCGCACAGGTGCTCAATATGTCGTTGGGCAAGTCGGGCGACGACGTGCAATATCGCCGCATGATGCGTGAAGGTTGCGACAGCATGTTGGCAGCAGGTATCGTGGTGGTTTCCACTTCGGGCAACATGGGCCAGTTCCAAAGTTTCCTCCCAATACCTTACAACGCTGGCGCACCAGGCACTTGCCCCTCGCCATGGATCCATCCCGATCAGGCTGTCAATCCTGGTGGGCTGAGCAGCGTCATCTGCGTTGGCTCGACGGAGAACAACGACCAAGTCAGCGCCTTCTCTTCGCGCGGGCCGACTACTTGGGCCGATATACCGGAATACGCCGACTACCCATACGTGGCTGGCGATGCCACGCAAATTGGCCTCATCAAGCCCGACGTGAGCGCCCCTGGAGGCAACGTGGTATCGTTGGACTGGACCAATATTGAAGGATATAAGGCCGACCTCGGCACCTCGTTTGCGGCCCCTGCCGTGACGGGCACCATCGCCTTGATGCTTTCCAAGAACCCTGACCTCACGCCTGCACAAATCGACGAGATCCTTGAAACCACTGCCGTGAACCCTATCGGCTACAAGAATAATGACATCGGCTCAGGTCGCATTGATGCCTTGGCCGCCATTTTGGCCATGGATGGCTGTGGCCCCGTCGCCAACCTCGACTATACGATTGAGAACGACATCGTTACCCTTACTTGGGAAGGCGATGCCGAGAGCTACCTCGTCTTTGTGGATGGCGAAGAAGTCGGCTCCACAGTCGAGCCCCGCTTCGACCTTGAACTTGAGGACGGCGACCACGAGTTGTGTGTTGCCCCATCGGAATGTCCTACCCAGAAATCATGCGTTTCGTTGGCATTCGTGGGCGTTGGCGAGAACAAGCTCCAAGCCAATGTGTATCCCAACCCAAGTGCAGGTGGTTTTACGGTAGAGTGCGAAGGCATGACTGAAGTCAACGTCTATGCCATGGACGGGAAGTTAGTCAAGCAAATTGCCACCGCCAACGGAACGTGCAGCATTGACGGGCTGAGCAATGGCATTTACCAGTTGAAGATTGCAACGGAAAATGGAACATTGAACCAAAGAATTGTGAAATACTGAAAACCATGAAGAAAACCATTTTTATGATTACGTTGGCTTTGGCTTGTATGTTTGCGCAAGCCCAAGTCATCGACCCGCTTTTGCAGGAAGAGATGAACCGCCGCACCGACAGCGAGATGATTGAAATCACCGTTTTGATGAAATCACGCTGCGATAGGAACACGTTGAGCCAACGCGCCTCGGCTTTGCCCACTCGCGCCGAGCGTAGGGCATTTGTCGTCGACGAACTGAAGCACTTCACCGAAGTATCGCAACGCGACTTGAAATTGGCTCTTGCCGAAATGGAGCAACAAGGTGAAGTCACTGCACCGCGCACCCTTTGGATGTCGAACAGCCTTTATTTTTCGGCTACGAAAGAAACCATCTTGGTTTTGGCCAAGCGCGATGACATTGCCCACATTGGCTACAACATTGAGCGAAAATGGATTGATGACATCGAAAAGTCAACATCAGCCAACGAAACCCGTGAAATCACGCCCAACATATTGAAAGTCAATGCTGACAAGGTTTGGGAACTGGGCTATACAGGGAAAGATATCGTGGTTTCAATCATTGATGCAGGGGTCAACTACAACCATTTGGACTTGGCCGACCATCTTTGGGACGGTGGCGAGGCGTTTCCACATCACGGCTACGATGTGCGCAACGACGATGACGACCCGATGGACGACATGGGCCACGGCACGCACTGTGCTGGTACCGTGGCTGGCGACGGCACGGCAGGCTCGCAAACCGGCGTGGCCCCCGATGCGCAAATCATGTGCATCAAGAGCGTGAATGCCGACGGAACAGGCGGCGCGGTGAAGTTGGCCGAAGGCATGGAATGGTCGGTGGAGCATGGCTGCGACATTATCAGCATGTCGATGGGCTTGGTGCATCCGAGCGTCACTGAAAGGGAGCTTTTCCGCCGCACCTGCGTTTCCATTTTGGACGCTGGCGTGTCGAGTTTCATTTGCGCTGGCAACGAAGGCTTTGCCCTGGACCAATACCCTATTCCCCAGAACGTGCGCATCCCCGGCAGCTGCCCTCCGCCTTATTTGGATCCCGACCAAATGGCCAATCCTGGCGAGTTGAGTAGCGCTATCGTGGTTGGGTCGGTGGACGACAACGACCAAGCCTCGTTCTTCACCGCCAACGGGCCATGCACATGGCAGGACACCGAGTATGGAGACTACGCTTACAACCCTGGCATCGGCCTCATCCGTCCCGACGTGTGCGCTCCAGGCGAAAGCATCAAGTCGTTGAACTACACCTCCAACACGGGCTACAAGTCGATGACCGGCACCTCTCAAGCAACGCCTTGTGTGGCAGGCATCGCCGCCTTGATGCTCAGCAAGAACCCTGAGCTGTCGCCAGCCGACATCTGCCGCATTCTTGAAGAGACTTCCGTCAAGCTCACACCTACGAAAAGCAACCTCACAGGTTGTGGCCGTGTGGACGCCTTGGCCGCTGTCGATGCCGTGGAGGCCTATGATGGGTTGGATGAAGGCAACGTCAAAGCCAACATTTACCCGAATCCTACAAAGGATGTGGTGAATATCGAATGTGAAGGGATGACGAATGTCAAGGTCTTTTCGATTGATGGCAAGTTGGTTAAAGTCTTTGGTGTGAATGGGTCACAATGCAAAATCGACGATTTGGAGAGCGGAATATACCTCATTATGATCGAAACAGATAGAGGCGCCTCGCTGAAGAAAATTGTGAAGTTATAACTCAAAGTTTTTGTTTACTATCACGGTGCGTCTCAGTGTGAGGCGCACCGTGTTTTTTGCTGTTTTCAAACAATTTCCTACCTTTGCGGCAAATAACAAAAACGATCAACTATGTTCAAAGGTCATCCCAAAGGGCTTTACGCCCTCGCATTGGCCAACACGGGCGAACGCTTCGGCTACTACACCATGTTGGCAATCTTTGTGCTTTTCCTGCAGGCCAAGTTCGGCTATAACGAAGCACAAGCGGGTAACATCTATGGCATCTTCCTCGGATGCGTCTATTTCATGCCTCTCATCGGTGGTATGCTTGCCGACCGTTTCGGCTACGGCAAGATGGTGAAGTCGGGCATCGTGGTGATGTTCCTAGGTTACTTGCTGCTGGCGGTGCCTATGGCAACGACTACGGCAAAGGTCACCATGTTCTCCGCATTGGCACTCATCGCCATCGGCACAGGGCTTTTCAAGGGCAACCTGCAGGTGATGGTGGGCAACCTCTACGACGAAGCCAAATATAGCGCCTTCCGCGACAATGGTTTCAGCCTGTTCTACATGGCCATCAACATTGGCTCTATGTTCGCTCCCATGGCCGCCACCAAGGTGACGGATTTGTTCTTGGGTAAGGCGGGCTATAGCTATGTGCCACAGATTCCTTCGCTGGCGCACCAGTATTTGGACGGAACGATTTCTGCCGATGCCTTATCTACCTTTGAGGCCTTGGCTGTGCAGCAAGGCGGCAATGTCAACGACTTGGCTGGCTTTGCCAATAGTTATATTGATGCTTTGTCGGGTGCCTATAACTATGGCTTCGGCGTGGCATGCATCTCGTTGATCCTCTCGATGGCCATTTACTTGAGCTGTCGCAAGTGGTTCAAACATGCCGATGTCAACACCAAGCAGGCCAAGGCCATGGAAAGCACCACCGTGAATGTGACGGAACTCTCAAAGGAGCAGACCCGCGAGCGCATCACCGCCCTGGTGATGGTCTTTGCCGTGGTCATCTTCTTCTGGATGTCGTTCCAGCAGGCAGGTCTTTGCCTGACCTATTTTGCCCGCGACTACACGCAAAGCACGGCAAGTGGTTTCACTCGGTTTGGCTTCAATATCTGGTCGCTGACGATGGTCGCCATCTCGATTTATACGATGTTTGGGGCTGCTCAGGCCACCAAGCCTTTAAATCGCGGCATCTTATGTGGTGTAACGGCGTTTTTGTGGATTATGGCGTGGACGTTCTATCACGTTATGCCCGATCCGATTAACATCCTGCCGCAGCAGTTCCAGCAGTTCAACCCCTTCTTCGTGGTTGCCCTGACGCCCGTCTCGATGGCAGTTTTTGGTGCTTTGGCAAAGAAAGGCAAGGAGCCTTCCTCGCCGCGCAAGATTGGTCTTGGAATGATTGTGGCTGCGTTGGGCTTCCTTATCTTGGTTGTCTGTTCCTTCCCCTTGGCCAGTCCAGCAGAGCTGAAGGCACAAGGTGGTGTGAGCAGCACTTTGGTTTCGCCCAATTGGCTCATCAGCACCTATTTCGTGCTGACTTTCGCCGAGCTGCTGCTGAGTCCCATCGGTATCTCCTTCGTTACGAAGGTGGCACCGCCCAAGTACAAGGGCATGATGATGGGCATGTGGTTCTGCGTGACCGCCATCGGCAATTACCTCACCACCGTCATCGCCCGCATCTGGGGAACCGGTATGCCGCTCTGGATGGTCTGGGGCGTGCTCGTGGTGCTCTGTCTGCTCTCCGCCGTGTTCATTTTCTCGATCATGAAACGACTGGAGCGGGCAACATCGGGTTGCTGATTTTGGAAACAAATCTGTCACAAATCTGAATGAAATCTTGTAGAGACGCAAATTGTTGCGTCTCTACGTTTTTTTCCTAATTTTGCAGCAAAATAATAGACCATGTCAAGAAACGAACAAGAACTGAAAGGTGTCACCTTACTGGGCAACCAAAACACGCAGTATAATTACGATTATACCCCCGAAGTGCTGGAGACGTTTGAAAACAAACATCCTGAGAACGAATACCTTGTGACCTTGGATTGTCCTGAGTTTACCTCGCTGTGTCCCAAGACGGGTCAACCCGATTTTGGACACATCATCATCAACTATATTCCGCGTACCTTGATGGTGGAGAGCAAGAGCCTGAAACTCTATCTCTTCAGCTTCCGCAACCACGGCGACTTCCACGAGGACTGCGTGAACATCATCATGAAGGACCTGGTCAAGCTGATGGATCCTAAGTATCTGGAGGTCATCGGATTGTTCAATCCGCGTGGTGGCATTTCCATCAAGCCCTTCGCCAACTATGGCGATGCGGAGCATCAGGACATGGTGCGCGCCCGTCTCCTTGCCAGTTTCCATAACTCCTAACTGAACAACTGAATAACTGAACAACTGAAAACTGAAATGAAGGACGCAGTAATCATCATCTCCGGAGGCATGGACTCCACCACGATGTTGTATGAATACAAGGACGAAATCGCCTTGGCCATCACCTTCGACTATGGCTCTACCCAAAATGGCCGTGAACGAGTGTGCGCCGTGACGCATTGTCAACGCCTTGGCATCAAACATATCATTGTCCCTCTTGAATTCATGCATCGCTATTTCAAGAGTGCCCTGCTGATGACCGCTGACGACATTCCTGAAGGCAACTACGATGACGAGAACATGAAATCGACGGTGGTACCTTTCCGCAACGGCATCATGTTGGCCATCGCTGCTGGTATTGCTGAAAGCAACGGTCTGAAGCGCGTGATGATTGCCAACCATGCCGGCGACCATTCCATCTATCCCGACTGCCGTCCTGGCTTTGTCAATGCCATGTCGGAGGCCGTGTCGGCGGGAACCTACGAGAATATTAAGGTCTTTGCACCTTATACATACCTTAGCAAGAAGGAGATCGCAGAGCATGGCAAGGCTTTGGGCTTGGATTACGCCGAGACTTATTCTTGCTACAAAGGTGGCGAGAAGCATTGCGGTAAATGCGGCACCTGTCGCGAACGTCGTCAGGCGCTGATCGATGCTGGAATCGAAGACCATACCGAATATGAATCATAAAGCTAAGGTCCCTGAGCCCGTCGAAGGGCCGACAGATAATGACGGTGCTTCGACAGGCTCAGCAACCTGCTTCAACTGAATAACTGAACAACTGAAAACTGCCAACTGAATATGTATTACGTCAGAAAAACCTTAGAAATATCCGCATGTCATCAGCTCTATCTCGATTATGAGAGCAAATGCGAGAACCTACATGGCCACAACTGGAAGATCAATGTGTATTGCCGTACCGAAAAGCTCGACAGCAACGGCATGGTGTGCGATTTCACCGAGATTAAGCGCTTGATTCACGGTAAGATAGACCATGCCAACATCAATGAGGTCTTGGATTTCAATCCTACAGCCGAGAACTTGGCCAAGTGGATTGTCGACACTGTCCCGAACTGTTATCGTGCTGATGTGTGGGAGTCGCGCGACAACAAGGCTTCCTACATCAAGGATGATGCCCCGCAAAATTTTGATTGATTTTAATAAGCTATCAGCCATCAGCAGTCAGCTATCAGCTTGGTTGGTTCTGAGCTGAGAGCTGATTGCTGAAATCGAAGATTCAACGAAGTTAAAGCTGATGGTCAATCAATTAAACAATTAAACAATCAACGATTCAACATTGTACAAGATTAACGAAATATTCTACTCTCTTCAAGGCGAAGGTTACCACTCTGGAACGCCTGCGGTCTTTGTGCGTTTCAGTGGCTGCAACTTGCGTTGCGCTTTTTGTGACACACAGCATCAGGACGGGCAGATGATGTCGGTGCAAGAGATTGTGGATGAAGTCAATAACTATCCTGTCGCACCATTGCTTGTGCTGACCGGTGGAGAACCTTCTTTGTTTATTGATGTGGCATTTGTGGCGGAACTGAAGCAAAAAACGAACAAGACCATCGCCATTGAAACCAATGGTACGCGACCATTGCCAAACAACTTGGACTGGGTCACGCTTTCGCCAAAATCTGCCTTTGAAGGTGGCAATTTAGAGCCTTGTGTTTTGACACATTGTGATGAATTGAAGGTGGTTTATCTTGGTCAGGACTTGGCGCAATACAATGGCATTGAGGCTCGACATCGTTTCTTGCAGCCATGTTTTTGTGAAGACGAAGTACAGCGAAAGGCTAATATGAAAGCCTGCGTGGAAGCCGTGATGCAGAACCCCGGCTGGCGGCTTTCGCTCCAAGTCCACAGGGTGCTGAATATCCCGTAAGTCACTTTCTCCTTTGGAAGTTCCTCTTCGGCTCGCTGTAAACCAAAAACACGGCGGGCTTTTTATTTAAATCACCTTTATAGTCTTTCCATTCCCCGATGCTTTGGCTGATGATGAGCTCGTCATCGCAGGTGAGGTTGCAGGCCACACAGACGCGCGTGGCAGGGTAGAGGTTCTTGCACAAGTCCTGTAGCATGGCGTTGTTGCGGAAAGGTGTTTCGATGAAGAGCTCCGTCTCGTTGTTGGCCATCGAACGACGCTCCAAGTCCTTGATGGCTTTCTGTCGCTCAGGACTCTTGATAGGCAAGTAGCCATGGAAAGCAAAAGACTGTCCGTTGAAGCCCGAGGCCATTAAAGCAAGAATCATGGCATTGGGCCCGACCAATGGAACCACTTGTATGCCAGCGGAATGTGCCAAGTCTACAACCAATGCGCCTGGGTCGGCGATGCAAGGTGTGCCAGCTTCCGACATCAGCCCCATGTCCTCGCCTTGCAGGCAGGCACCAAGGTGCTCCATGAGGTCGAGGTTACGAGCGTTGTGCTTGTCGAGCTCGATGAATTCGATGTCGTCGATGGCATTGTCCATTCCTATGCGGCTTAGCACACGGCGCGAAGTGCGGGTGCTCTCCACAACGAAATGTTTGAGTTTCCTAACGATTTCGAGTGTTCCGGCAGGGATGACTTGTTCAGGTTTCGTTGCGCCAAGCAGGTTGGGTACGAGATAGAGTTTTCCGAAGTTGTTGGTCATGAAAAGTGGGGTTATGACAAGGCGATTTTCTTCTCGATGTCGGCAAACATCACCTTGAACTGCTTGTCGGTTTCCAGCTGGTTGGCAATGGTCTTGCAGGCATGGTGCACCGTGGCGTGGTCTTTCTTGCCGCACTGCTGGCCAATGGAAACCAGGCTGGCATTGGAGTATTTCTTCGACAGGTACATGGCAATCTGGCGGGCTTGCACCACTTGGCGCTTGCGAGTGTTGAGGGACATCTGCTCAGGCGTGATCTTGAAATACTCGCAGACAATATTAATAATGTATTCCACCGAGACCTCCTTGACGGTGTTGCGCACAAAGCGGTCGATGATTTGCTGCGCCATGTCGATGGTGACGGCTTTTTTGTTGAGCAGCGACTGTGCCATGAGCGAGTTCATCACGCCTTCCAGCTCGCGGATGTTGTTGCGCACATTGCTGGCGATGTATTGCACCACATCCTCGGGGAAGGTGATGCCGTTGTCGCGAAGCTTCTCACGAATGATGGAGGTACGCGTGGAAAGGTCGGGCGACTGAAGGTCGGCGGTCAGGCCCCACTTGAAACGCGACAGCAACCGGTCTTCCATGCCTTGCAGGTCACTCGGGAATTTGTCGCTGGTGATGACAATCTGCTTGTTGTTCTGCTGCAGGTGGTTGAAGATGTGGAAGAACACATCTTGGGTGCCTGCCTTGCCCGCTAGGAATTGGATGTCATCGATGATGAGCACATCGATCATCTGGTAGAAGTTGATGAAGTCGGGACGGTTGTTGTTCTTGTTGGCCGTCACATACTGCGTGGATAGCTGTTCGGCTTGCACATAAAGCACGGTCTTCTCGGGGTGCAGACGTTTGGTTTCCAGTCCGATGGCATGGCAAAGGTGGGTCTTGCCCAAGCCTGTGCCGCTATAGATCACCAAGGGGTTGAAGGCGGTCTTGCCGGGCTCTTTGGCTACTCTCATTCCGGCCGTGCGGGCCAGACGGTTGCATTCGCCCTCGATGAAGTTTTCGAAGGTGTAGTTCTCGTTCAGCTGCGAGTCGATTTGCAGCTTCTTCAGTCCGGGGATGACAAACGGGTTAATGGGGCCCGATGATAGTCGTTCCGGTGCAGGTTGACCAATGGGGTTCTTGGGGAAGTTGCGGTTGGCGCTGGGCAGGGTGATGGAGCCGAAGGTGTTGGTGCTGTCTACGGGTATCCTATATTCCAGTTTTCCTTTGGCGCCAACGAAGCGTTTGATGACCGTCTTGAGCAGGTCGATGTAATGCGCCTCAAGGTATTCGTAGAAGAATTGTGAGGGCACTTGCAAGGTCAGCACATTGTCGGTCAGAGAGAGCGGCACGATGGGTTCGAACCAGGTCTTATACCCCTGTTCCGTGACGATGTCTTTAATCACAGACAGACAGCTATTCCATATTTCCACATGGTCCTTTGTCATCGTAAAATTTGCTCTATTTTATTGTCTTTCACACTACTTGAAAAGTAGAATGAGTGTCATGTTTCAGGCCGTGTTTTCGGCTTATTTTGACCTTGCAAAAGTATATGATTAATTGTTTATAAAAAAATCAAATTTCTATTGATTTTTAATTTTCTTTTTTCTAAAATACGAGATTTTCAAATTTTGAAAAAGCAAAAAGTATATAAACAATTGATTTACACCGTTTTAATGTATGTTATTTTTACCCCAAATAAATTGCTGAATTTTTCGAAAATTCTTGAAGCGGAATTTTTTCTTGTTGAAAACTCCAAATAACAATCCAATTCGAAGCGGGAATTTTGCTGCTCCAAATTCTCCTCTTTCATGATGCGCATGACCTCATTCATCAAAGGATACTCGAACTCCAAACTGTAAATATCATTTATGGTTTTTTCCTCAACTTGAGCGTTGTCAAGGGCATCGCGGGCAGCGGTTTTATAAGCGTTGATGAGCCCCGAAGTGCCCAATTTGATGCCGCCGAAATAGCGGGTCACGATGACACACACATTAGTGACATCCTTTGAGAGGATCTGGTTGAGGATGGGTTTGCCAGCTGTGCCCGAAGGTTCTCCATCGTCGCTTGAGCGGAAGGTCTTTTTGTCGGGGCCAATCATATAGGCGTAACAATGGTGCCGAGCATCGAAGTATTTCTTCTTGACGGACGCGACGGCTTCTTTGGCCTCATCTTCACTCATCACGGTGAAGGTCTCGGCGATGAACTTGCTGCCTTTTTCCTTGTAAAGACCTTCACCGCGCGTGGCTAACATATAATAGGTGTCGTCGTTCATGGCTTTAAGGTGATGAGGATGACGGCAATGATGGCGATGGCCAGGCCGAGGTAGTTCTTCCAAGTGAGTTTTTCCTTGAAGAGCAGCCTGCCCGTGAGGGCGGTGAGGCTGACCACACCGATATTGTAAACGGGGAAGAGCACTACATTGTCGAAACAGCGCATGGCATGATAGACACTATAGGTCGAGAAGAAGTTGATGATGCCTAGACCTATGCCGCCGAGGGCGCTTTTCCACTGCCACTTCGACTTGCCGTGGATGAGGTCGTAGGCCACGAGAATGATGCCGAACAGCAGGGCGATGAAATAGATGAAGGCAATCATGAAACTCATATTGTCGCCCTGGTTGCGTTGCTCGGTAAGCTTCATCAAAATGTCTCCCGTACCTGTCCCGAAAAAGATTAAAACGGGTAGTAACCAATTGGTTTTGTTTGGTTTATCGGTTTGTCCTTTTCCACCTACCACCAACACCAATGCCACCAAAGCCAGTACAATCCCCATAGTGGCAACGAGATTCAGTTTCTCGCTGAACAGCACCACGCCAGCCAAAGTGGGCAAAACCACCGAGAGCTTGCTCGACAGTGAGGTGACCGTCACGCCCGAGCGTTGGGTGGAGGCTGTCATCAACACATAGGTAAAGATGAACCAGAAGCCTGTCACGAGCGAGAGGCCGAACCAAGGCTCGCCGACCAGCTGAGCGGGTGTGTCGAATTGCTTGCACATGAGGAATCCCGTACAGGTGGCGAAGACATAGTTCCACATCAGCGCCTGGTGGTTGTCCAGATTGAAGCGCTCGAAGAGGCGCATGGCCACGAAGACGCCAGTGGAGAATAGTATTGCCAGGATGAGGTAAAGCATCGGAAATAATCTCTATTCCTGTTATTTTGAAAAAGCAATTTCCTGCTCGGACGGAATTCTGAAAGAGAAAGTCGTTTTGTCGTCTTTGTTGGTAATGGCTAAGTCGCCGTTGCAAATGACATCCATACCTATAACGACATCATACTCATCGCTTTCAAATTCCATTGCCATGATGTTAGTGACAATGTCACCAGTCGGAAGGCCAAGGTGAATAAGGAAAGTGTCTTTAACATCAATTCCTTCGTTATATCCTGAAACACCTGATTTTCCTATGGAAGTAAGACCTAAAACCTTTGCAACTCGTGCAGAAATGAGCGAAACGGAAGCACCCGTATCCCAAAGAGAGCGCATGATTTTCACCCGCTTAACGCTATCACCACGGGTTAGGTTTGTTGCTGCATATACATAACATTCGGTGACAATGCAGTCAACCTTTTCTTGAAATCGTCTTGTGATGGCCCCCATACCTTAGTCAATATATTTTTCAACACCGCCGATAATGACTTCGCTTTTTGGCACTTGAGTGTCAGGTTTGCGCCAAAGCACCTTCGCGATACTTGAGCGTCTGACACTCATGTCCTCAACGATTGCTCCACTTGGTATAAGGTTATCATTCTCAAGGATGACGGTTTGCAATTCCATAGTCTATATGTTTTTTATAATCCGTTGCAAAAATACATAATTTTTTTGATGCAGGTTGCTCTTTTTCACATAATTCCTAATTTTGCAATATGATTGGATTTAATCTGCAAAAAACAAAACGCCACTTCACGGAAGTTTTGGCTGAAAAGTTCCCTAAGCGCGAGGCGGAACAGTTGATGCGCATCCTCTTGGAAGACCTTTTCGGCATTGATTGGAACCAGCAACTGATGAGTCCTGACCTGCGCATCGATGAGCATCAGCATTATCAACTGAGTGAAGCCGTCAAGCGCCTACTGGCAGGTGAACCAGTACAATATGTGACTGGAATAGCCCGTTTCAACGAACTATTATTAAAGGTGTCACCCGCCGTGCTCATCCCACGCCCCGAAACAGAAGAGCTTGTGCAAAAAATTGGCACAAGCCTGCCAAAAGAAAAGACTATACGCATCTGGGACATCGGCACAGGCTCAGGCTGCATCGCCATCGCCTTGGCCAAGCAATCCCCCCATGCCGAAGTCATCGCCTTCGATGTTTCGGGAGACGCCCTGCAAATCGCCAAGGAGAATGCCGAAAGCAATGGCGCGAAAGTGTCTTTCGTGCAAGATGATGTATTGAATCCCACATCCGATTATTTCAACCAGCCCGTCGATTTGGTGGTGAGTAATCCACCTTATGTTTGTGATAGTGAGCGCGCTTCAATGGAGGCCAATGTCCTCGATTGGGAGCCTGAAAAGGCCCTCTTCGTTCCCGATGATGACCCGCTTCGGTTTTACCGCCAAATCTTGGCTTTGGCCAAAAAGCAGTTGAATCCTGGCGGCCAAGTTTGGTTCGAAATCAACGAACGGATGGGGGAGGAGCTGCTTTCGCTTTGCCATAAGATAGGCTTTTCAAATGCTGAGGTATTGGAGGATTTTGCTGGGAAGCCACGGTTTGTAAAGACTTGGACTGGGGAATGATGCAAGGATTTGTTGGATTTTAAGTATTTTTGCCGCGTGAAATGGTGTTTGCACATAGTGAGCTTTTTGGTTGGGCTGGCCATGCTGGTGGCTTGCTCTAAACCAGCTGAGGTCCCTGAGCCTGTGGTCGCTGAGCCTTGTCGAAGCGTCGAAGGGCCGACCCAAGAGTTGGCAGCCATTGACACCCTTTTATGGCACCATCCCGACAGTGCTTTGGCGGTGATGATGGAGTTTGCGGCAAGTCCCAAGGCGGATAGTATGGATGTGTTTGAGGGGCATTATTGCCAGGTGCTGATTGCGGAGCTGCTGTTTAAGAATGACTATGGGCAGAGCAATAGGAAGGATCTGTTGAAAGCGGTAGCATATTTCGACAGCCTAACCTTCACCCTGAACGACATTCTTCACGCTTCTAGGCGTCATTGCGGACTTGATCCGCAATCTCCCAACCAAAACGACAACATTGTTTTCCTATCCGCTCGCGCCCATTATATGAATGGTGTGGGATATTATGAACAAGGGGATTTGGTGAATGCATGCACGGAATACCTCAACACCTTGCGAATTATGGAAAGCCATTTCTCGGAAAAGGATTTGGTGGATAAGAAGGCGCGGTTTATGGCCTTGACATACGGCCGTCTTATTGATATGTTCAAAGGCCAACTTATGCCAGAATCCGCCATTTATTGTGCCAAGCAGTACTTGTTATACAACCAGATTGCGCCGACTTCACTCAACGCTAAAGCCAATATTTTGTATCAAATTGGATTAGAATATCATATCTTGCATAAACCAGACAGCGTTGTTTTCTATTATGATGCGGCGTTTAATGCCTTACATGACAGAAACACTATTGTTTACAGGGATTTGATGGCTTCACAAGCTTTGTTTGATTATTATGAAGTCCACGACACCATAAAAGCCTTGGCCAGTCTGAAAAGCATGGCAGCACAAGCTGAAAGCGAAACCGAAAGAATAACCCGATATTCAACCATTGGCGACATCTATCTTAATGCCAGACAATTCGATTCTGCCAAGGTTTATTTGGAAACAGTATTTGATTTTACAAATGACGACATTATAAAAAAGCTTGCAGCAAAGGCTTTGCATGACGTCGCTATTGGTGAGGGCGACACATTGAAAGCCAACCAATATGCCCAATTCATCATAGAAGATGTAGCCGCAGCAGCCGAAAGCCAAAAGCGGGTCTCACATCTCAACGAGCTGTTCCAGCAGCATTTGCAGTGGGAGCAAGAGCGAGCCGAGGCCGAAAGGCAGCAGGCAGCGCGGCTGCGGAGGAACAGGATGATCGTCGTGGTGTGCGTTCTGGTTGCGGTGGCTACGCTGTTGGCTTGGCTGTTCTATAGGAGCAAGATGAAGCAGCAACGCGACATGGCGAGCCAACAGATGGAGGCCGAACGAGAGGCGCACCGATTGGAGAAAGCCTCGATGTCGGGGAGGCTGAAACGGAGCAACCAGGAGCTGCGCGAGCTGAAGGACCAGATGCGGCAACGGGCGGGCAACGGTGCGCCGAAACAGGAGGCGCAAGCGGTGTCGTTCAACGATGAGCCTATCTGCCGCCTCATTATGGAGCGGGTGAACGAAGGACAATTCAAAGCGCAGATGGATTGCAAATTATACCAGGACTATGCCTTGGGCAAGGAGCAGGTGATGGCGTTGCGCGAGGCTGCCGACCGCCACTTCAACCAGTTTACGAGCCGTCTTGCCAAGGCCTATCCCAACCTCACCAAGGGCGACCTTGACTATTGCTGCCTCTATCTGCTGGGGCTTTCGGATGCCGACATCTCCGCCTTGATGCAGCGTGCTTACAACACCGTGAGCGAGCGCAGCCGCAAACTGAAAGGCGTTTTTGGCAGCGATGAACCGCTTTCCGTGACGCTTCGAGGCTTTGCGAGCGAATCTGCATCTAATTGATTATCGGTACGATAGCCAAAAACCCGCACAAATCCGCACATTGTTTTTCTTGACAGGTGTGGGGAAACGGCTGTAGTTTTGCCGAAAATTTCAAATCCTAATTGTTATGAAAACGACAAAACAATTCATGATGCTTTGCTGCCTGATGGTTATGGCGGCGACGAGTTATGCCCAGGAATGGGCCGTGTCAGTTGATCAAACAGAAATGGCAAAAGAGATGATTGCCGTCGATGGCGGCGAACATATCCTTTATGTTGGATCCGTCCCTGACCGGGACGGATTCCTCCTAAAGGTGGACAAAGATGGCAACTATATCAGCCGACAGATACATTTGCCTGGGATGGCACTTCGGTATTATTCAGCCATCGAACTTGACAACGGAAACTACATGGCATTCGGTATCTGTGATGACAGCCTCGCCGACCCCTATTATCAAAGGTACATGCAGGTGGATGTGTTCGACAGCCAACTTGAAAGCGTGTCGTCAAGGACATACGACATGGATGATGAAGTGACCGATTTGATCGATTTTCCAGAAGATAGAAGCCCGATGAAGTCCATCATAACCAGAAAGGGAACCGTGCTCTTGGCCGCTGCTCCCAGCTATGAAGATCCGATGTACAACGGTTTTTACCATAGTGTATTGCGTTTTTTTGAATTCGACGAGGGAGGAGAACTGTTGAGGATTGTGGATAATCCAAGACAGATGGTCAGGTTATCGGATATAAAATCAATGACCTACGCCCCAAATTCAGACAATTTGATGGTATATGTTGGGGATGGCAATTTTGAAAACGCAAGCGGCTTTCCAGGAATGATGGTTGCAGATACGGCCTATACCATTGTTGCCAAACAACTGCTATGGAATCTTGATGGGTTGGAATGTTCAGATATCAGTTGCGATGGGCATTGGATTGACGGACAACATATTATCTTGGATGTAGAGCAATACAAAGGCCAGTCGTTCACTTTCCATACCTTATATAAAATTGATTCCGCTCGCAATGTTTATGGCCAACACTATTTGGAACCGATAGACTCGTGTTCATGGGTGCCACGAGAAAGAAACACGGCCTATGTAAACGATTCAACAATATTCGCTTTTAGTGCATTCAGCGAATTCTTGTATAATGTCGTCGACTATCAACAATTAAACATTGCATTGTTTGACAAGCATTTGAACCTGCTCGGACGCAAAGTGATTAAAACGGACAATACAAGATACCACCCTTGTGTGCCAGCTGTATTCAACGATGGAGGATGCCTTGTTTTGGTTCGTATCATGACCGGAGAACATTATCAAGGGGTGCCGTACACCGATTACGAACTCATGAAGTTCCGTCGCGAGGACATTGAAATCACTTGGGATGTGGTGCAGGAAAACGAGACTGAGACGCATCCTTCGCCCTATCCGAATCCCACCAAAGGCATCTTTAACATCCCGATAAACCATGCGGAACATAACGAATTAAGGCTTCAGATTTTTGACATGAAGGGAGTAAAATGCTTCGACTGCGCCACCACTAGGCAAGGCGACCTCATCACCGTGGACACACAGAACCTTGATGCGGGGGTGTATGTGTATCGCATCACCTCTGGCGGCAAAGAAATAGCTGACGGGAAATTTGTAAAAGAATAAAACAAGCAACTTTTAATAAGTACTCATGAAAAAGCTTTTCAATTACTGTGTATATAGGATAGCATATACCTACAAGAAAATGAAGATGCATGATTATATCGGACAAGGATATTTTTTAATGTTCTTTGCTTTTACTGGTTATCTTTTGGCTCTAACACAATTTGTTTTATTTCAATTTGGTGCAGGGTTAAACAAACTATTAATTGTTCTTTTTTGCATACCATTGTTTATTGAAGTATTATTCTTTACAAAACTATTCCCTAACAATAAAAAGATTTACTACGAATTTGATTCAAAATATCGACATGAAAAATACAGATGGTTAAAAGGTTTATTTGTTTTTCTATTTTTACTAATGTCATTGATTAGTTACATTCTTGTTTTAATCATTTTCAAAAAATGAGAAATAAGAACTTGTTTTTTATAATAGCAGTGGCGGCCTTGGCCGCTCTGCTGCTGGCGGGATGCCAGCAAAGTGACCAAAAGGAACCTGCCAAAACCCTTACCCGAAGCGATAAGGAGCCTGCCTACAGCCTGAAAAAGGACTCGGTGGAGGCCTTCGATGAGCAAATGTGGCGGTGGAGGGTGCTGCATGGCGGGATGAGCAGGTGGGAGAGCGATAAATGAGGGGGCATTTGATGGCAAAATGTTATAAAATATAAATCCAACAACACCGCTTATGGCGACTATTACATCACTTTGCCCAAGGAATTGCAGAAAAAAAATACGACAACGCACAGGCCAAACCAAGGCAAACCTTATTCTTGAGGGTTATCTTCGTTTCGAGTATCTTGACAATGGCGAAACTTGGTTGTTTATTACCAGCAAAGACGGAAAGAATGTGGGTGTGGAAGGTGGAGAGGATTTCCATGGCCAAACATGTTTCGCGCGTGGCATGGAGCTTCATCAATAAGTTGATGGCTCGGTATCAAAAAAAACTGTAATTTTGCAGCGCGATTCAGACAGACTGTCGCGGGTCGGGACAGCCGGCGCGAGGAAAGTCGGGACAGCACAGAGCACCATACTTCTTAACAGGAAGGTGTCCGCAAGGGCAACAGCAAGTGCCACAGAAACATACCGCCCTACGCCCTGAGCTTGTCGAAGGGTCGAAGGGTAAGGGTGAAAACGCGAGGTAAGAGCTCACGCATCGGGTGGCGACATTCCGATGAGGTAAACCTTATGGGCTGCAAGTCCAAGTATAGAGACAACGAAGCTTTCGGGCTTCAAGAGGGCTGCTCGTCCGCGTCTCAGGGTAGGGCGCTTGAGCCTGCGGGCGACCGCAGGTCTAGAGAAATGACAGTCGCCCCGCAAGGGGAACAGAATCCCGCTTATTCGTCTGGGTCGTTAGCTAACAGGAAGTCCCGCTTTGGCGGGACTTCTTTGTTTTGTATTACACCGCCAGCAACACCAACAGCTGCGCTGTGAAAATCCTCAAGAACATGGTCAAGGGATACACGGTGGCATAGCCCATGTTGGGCAATTTGCAGCTTTCGGGCGCCACGGTGTTGGCAAAGGCAAGGGTAGGAGGGTCGGTGTGGCTGCCACCGATGAAGCCCATCAGCGTGTAATAGTTCATTTTCAGTACCAAACGACCGAAGAGCGTGACCAAGATAGGTGGCACCATGGTGATGATGACACCGTAGACGACCCACATATAATGAACTTGGACGGTCTCTACGAACTTGCCACCTGCGCCCAAGCCCACACCAGCAAGAAAGAGTGCGATACCCACTTCGCGAAGCGCATGAACTCCCTGCCCTTCAGTAAACTCAGTGCTGAACCAGCCTTTCTTCACACCCAGCCAGCCACCGATGATGGCCACCACCAAGGGACCGCCTGCCAAACCTAATTTGATAGGCGCTTTCATTCCAACTGGAATCGGGATGGAACCGATAATGATGCCTAAAGCGATGATGACAAACACGGGGATGAGTAGGAAACCACCTTTGCCTTTCTTGCTCGTGGCAGTTGCAGTGGCTGTTGTTTCGAGGGTGAAGGGTTCTTTCGCCAAATCGATGCGGCAGAGCGGTCGAAGCAAGATACAGGTTAAGATCATGCCTACCACAGCCAAGGGATAGGCCACGGCATATCCAGCCGCAAGTCGGTCGGCAGCACCTTCGATGCCTAAGTCGGTGACGGCTTGTTGTGCAGCTGAAAGACCCGGCGTGTTGGTGATGGCTCCTGTGTAAACACCTGCCATGTCAGCCAAATCCTGATGTGCAACTTTGGCGATGATGACGGTAATCAGCACCCCTAGAGCAACATTGACCAAAGCCATCAAATTCATGGCCAGACCGCCTTTTTTGAAGGAACGGAAAAAGCCTGGGCCTACTTGCAGACCGACAGCTACGACAAAGAGTATCAACCCGAACTCCTTGATGACATGCAGCATTTCGGCATTAAGACTGATGCCGCATGCACTGAAGGCGATGCCAACAAAGAGCACCCATGTGATGCCCAATGAGATTTTGGCGATCTTGATTTTACCCAAAAGGAGCCCAATGAAGATGGACAAAGCTAAATAGAGGATGGTGGGACCAATGCCTGAACCTGTGAAAAGACTCAACATAAATGTAGTGTTTTTGGTTGTTAGATATCTGCGGCAAAAGTAGTGCATTTTTCCGTGCTTACGGCCACAAACCGATAATAAAAACCCATGAATTCCGTTTTCATACTGTCGTTTCGAACGAATTTTAATCTTTTTTACAAACCAAAGAGAGATTTTTGTATTTTCGCCCAAATTTTGACTTATGAAATCAGGACTGATCAAAGGCATGATAATGGTGGTGTTTACTATTTTAACTGTTTCATTATCAGCACAAAAACATATCGAGAACTACGACCCTGAAGCACTTTTCAATGAAGGTGTGTTGCTCTTCCAAAATCAGGAATATGGTGCAGCGCTCTCCGTTTTCAACCAATATCGCGCCCAAGCAGCTGATGCCAAATCGCAGCGTTGCGTCGACGCGCAATATTATGAGGCGGTCAGTTCGCTCTATTTGGGTCAGGCCGACGGTCCAGCGAAGATCATCCAGTTCGTGAATGATAATCCGGGCAGTACTTGGGCGAAACACGCCAATTTCTTGTATGCCAACCATTTGTTCAAGGAAAAGAAGTACAAGGAGGCTTTGGCCATCTATGAAAAGACGGACACCTTCACGCTTACCACCGATGAAGCGCAGCAGATGCAGTTCAACATGGGCTATGCTTATTTCCAGTCGAATGAGTTGGACAAGGCTATGCCGCTCTTCCACGGACTGATGATGAACGAAGGAAAATACAAGGATTCGGCTCGTTACTATTATGCTCATATCCAATATGTCAAAGAGAAATATAACGAGGCTTTGGACAACTTCCGCCGTCTACGAACCCATAAGGACTATGCCAAAGTGGTGCCCTCTTACATCATGCAGATAGCCTACCTTAAAGGCGATTACCAGTCGGTGATTGAAGAAGGTCCCGACTATATCCGTCAGGCCGACAAGAAACGCAAGGCGGAGATGGCACAAATTGTCGCAGATGCCTATTTCCAACAGAAGGACTACGACAAGGCCTTGGAATACTACGACATCTATAAGAAGAACCTGACTCGGGCTGCCACACGCGAGGCCTTTTACCAGATGGGTGTCAGCAAGATGATGAAGGGCAACTACAAGGATGCCATTCCCGATTTGCAGAAGGTGGCTGGAAACAACGACATTCTCGCGCAATATGCTTCCTATTATTTAGCTTCGTGTTACGCCAAAACGGATGAGCTGAAATATGCCCGCAGTGCCTTCTTTACTGCCTATTCTGCGGGCTTCGATGTCGAACTTGCCGAAGAGGCCTTGTTTGACTATGCCCGGCTGAGCCTCATCCCTGGCACCGACCCCTTCAATGAGGCTGTGGGCTTGCTTGACAACTTTGTCGCCGAGCATCCCGATTCGGAGCGCAAGGCCGAAGCAGAAGAGATGTCTATTTATTTGCTGCTCAACTCGAAGGAAAACGATGAAGCCCTCAGCCGTCTCGAGTCGATGAAGAAGAAAAGCGCCGAGTTGCAGACGGTTTACAACGATTTGCTGTATGCCACGGGTGTTGACCATTTCCAGAACGGCAACTTCGACAAGGCGCAGGAGTATTTCTCCAAGATTATGAACACCACCCAAGACTTGACCAAGAAAGCTGAGGCTTGCTTCTGGATGGGTGAGTCGGCCTACCAGATGGGCGACCACACCACGGCGGGCAAGTACCTGCTTCAGTTCAAAGGAATGAAATCTGCCACCAGCATGCCGGAGTATAACCTTGCGGACTACGATTTGGGCTACATCTATTACCAAAAGCCTGATTATACCGCTGCGATAATGCGTTTCAAGAGCTTCATCCGTCTTGCCAAGGACAGCAGCCAGAACGACCTCAAGACCGATGCCTATCTTCGTCTTGGTGACTGCTATTTTATGGAGCGCAACTACACTTATGCCATCAACTACTATGATCAGGTCATTCGGCCTGGGAAACGCAACGCCGACTATGCCCTCTATCAACAAAGCCTTTGCTATGGTGCAAAAGGCAATGTGAACCAAAAGATCAACATGCTGAACGACCTGATTCAGGCCTATCCGAGCACGCCTTATTATGAGCAGGCACTGTTCGAAATCGGCAATACCTATCTCGTTCACGGCGACAAGCGTTCGGCTCTCGCCAACTTCAACCGCCTCATCAAGGATCGTCCGCGTTCAAGTTATACGCGCCAAGCCATGATGAAGGTCGGCATGGTCTATTATAACAACAACCAATATGACCAGGCCTTGGCTAATTTGAAGAATTTGGTGGCCTCCTATCCCAATACCGACGAGTCACGCGAAGCCATGAACATCATCCGTAGCATCTATATGGAGCAGAACAACTTGGATGAGTACTTTGGCTATGTCAATGCCAATGGCGGTCAGGTGAAGGTCACCCAACAGGATTCCTTGGCCTTTGCCAATGCTGAGGGCTTCTACCTTGATGGACAATATCAGAAAGCCCAGACCGCCTTGCAGTATTATTTCGACAACTTCAAGCGTGGCGCTTATCTGCTGAAGGCACACTACTATGGCCTCGAATGTGCCGAAAGGGTAGGGACTGAAGACCAAGTCGTAGAACACCTTAATTATATATTGTCGCAACCCGACAACGACTACACTGACAATGCCCTGTTGAAGATGGCGCGTATCGAGTATGAAAAGAGCAATTATAATAAGGCTGGAGAATGCTACGAGCGTCTGTTCCGCATCACAGATGAGCCGCTCAAGCGACTCGAAGCCCTCGAAGGCTGCATGAAGAGCAACTTCTTCATGGGCAAATACGACAAGGCTATCGAGATGGGTGAAATCATGCGCCAGTCGCGTGAGTTGACCGATGAGCAGGTCAATCAGATCAACCACATCATGGGCAAGTCGTACTTCGAGAAAGGCTACTACAGTGCGGCCATCGAGAAACTTGACAAGAGTGCGCGCAACGACAAGTCGGTGTATGGTGCAGAGAGCGCCTATTATTCCGCTTTGGCTTCCATTAAGATGAAAAAATACGATGAGGCCGAAAATAAGGTCTTCGATATCGCCGATAACTTCACGAACCATGATTACTGGGTTGCCAAGTCGTTTATCGCGTTGGCTGATGTGTATGTGGCCAAGGACAACTATTTCCAGGCCAAGGAAACCCTTCGCAGCGTCATCGACAACTACAAAGGCAGCGACCTGAAACAAGAAGCCCGCGCCAAACTCGCCGAGGTGGAACGCAAGGAACCCAAAGTGGGCAAAAGCAACGGCATCGAACCTATAGAAATGGAATAAACCAAGCCCCGTGGGGGCGACACATCAATAAGCAGGTGACATCAGTCCCTGCTCTAACAACAAGAGCAATGAAAAGATATATCATAATCCTCTCCCTGGCCCTCCTGGCCATCTCCGCCTTCGCACAGCACGATGAACAAGTCATCGTGGAAGGCAAATACCGTCCTAAAGTGAATAAGGTGAACAAGATGCAGCTCACCCCTGAGACGCCTCAGCCCACTTACAACTTCCCAAGCACGGAAGTCACCCCAAAGGACGCCAAGCAGAAGTTTGCCCTCGACTTGGAGAAAATCGCTCCGACGGCTTTCTCATCGAAAAACGACAAGCTTGTCACCCCAACGGAGAATTTCCTCATGGCAGGTTTCGGCTCAAGGATTTCCCCCATCTTCCTCTATAAGCACAACTCTATGCAGACCAAGACCTTGGGTCTCGGTGTGGGCATCAAGCATAACTCCTCGTGGCTCGGTATCAAGAATTACGCACCATCAGGCTACATGAACAATGCCTTTGATATCAATGTCACAACGAGCAAGTTCGACGGTTTCCAGGTGGATGGCGGCGTCTATTACAAGAATGACATGTACCACTACTATGGCATCAATCTGGCGGAGGACTCGCTGAACAAGGAGCAGCTTGAGGCCTATGCCCCGAGAATCACTTACAACAAATTGGGTGGGCATTTGGGACTAGTTTCCACTTCGACCCGTGTCGGTGAATTGGGACACGCTGCCCATGTGGACTATTTCTATCTATTTGGAAGAGAACACAATCTGGATTTAGGATATACCCTTAGTTATGCTGACAATTTCTGGGGCGACAAGAGCCATCCTCAAAAGGTAGGCGTTGACTTGGGATTCCAGTATGACTATTGCATGGGACAAGGCGACAAATTGTTTGTGGTCGACCGTATTTGGTTCAAAGTCAATCCTTTCTTTGAGATGAGTGAAGAGTTTTATCGCTTGCATCTTGGCGTGCGTTTGGATGGAACCACGAAGGGCGCTGATACGGACAAGTTCTTGGCTGTTCGTCCCGATTTGAGCGGTAGCTTGTTTGTCTTGGACAAGAAGCTGGAATTTTATGCGGGATTGAACGGAGGCCGCAAATTGTTGCGTTTCAGCGATGTGGTTGAAGATAATCCTTTCGTTACTTCATACTTAAGCCCTTCCTTGCTGGTTCAGAATGTGAAACTCGGTTTTGAGGGAGGCGTGCGCACCAACATCATGGAGATTGTGGATTTACATTTGGGCGTTCGCTATCGCCAAACGGCTGGCGATCCGTTCTATGTCTACCATATCCCTGACCCAACCGAAGTGCCACAAGGCTATGATCCCATCATGAATACTTTTGAACTCGTGTATGATGAGACGCAAACGGTGACTGTCATGGCCGATGCCCGCGTCAAGATGCGCAACAGCCTTACCGCTGATTTGGGCTTTGCCTACAACAATTGCAAGCCTACCGCTGAAGAATACGCATGGTACCGTCCTACGACCGAAGGCAAGCTGAAAGTGACCTACGACTTTGATGACAAGCTGTCTTTCAACACCACCTTCCTTTACCAAGGCGGACGCTATGCCAAGGTTTGGGACGGTGTGGTCGATTGGCAGAATTTCAATTTCAAGGCTGAAAAGCTGAAGGATGTCTTCGACCTCAGCATTGGTGCCGACTACAAAGTGAACGAGCAGATTACGGCTTTTGCTTTGTTGGATAATGTGGCGCATCAGAAATACCAGATGTTCTACAATTATCCTGTCACAGGCATACAGTTCTTCGCAGGTGTGAAGCTGAAATTCTAGTTTTTTATGGTTTGCTTTTCAAAATAATTACTATATTTGCAAAGTAAAACCCTCATGTCATGAACGGACAGCGATATATCAGCCCTTACACCGACTTCGGTTTCAAGTACATCTTTGGCAGCGAACTGAACAAGGAATACTTGATTTCGTTCCTGAACGCCCTTTTCGAAGGCAGGCACCATATCACAGACATCACCTACCAGAACTCTGAGCATTTGGACGAGGTGGTGTACTCGCGCCGAGCCATCTTCGATGTGTATTGCACCACCGACAAGGGCGATCACATCATCGTGGAAATGCAGAACGTGGACCAGGACTATTTCGTTGACCGTATGGTGTATTATTCCACCTTTCCCATTCGCGAGCAAGCCAAGCGCGGCGACTGGGACTACAAGTTGAACCCCGTCTATACGATTGGCATCCTTAATTTCATCTTCGACATAAACAGTGAGGATGTGCATCACGAGGCCAAGCTGATGAACGTGGCGACCAAGGAAGTGTTCTACGACAAATTGTCGTTCATTACCATTGAGTTGCCGAAATTCAATAAGCAAGAGGACGAGTTGGTGACCTTGTACGACAAGTGGTTGTTTGTGTTGCGCAATCTTTCAAGGTTGATGGAACGTCCTGCCGCCTTGCAAGAAAGGGTGTTCGCCTCGCTGTTCCGCCATGCTGAGATTGACAAGATGCAACCCAACGAGCGTAGGCAATATGAAAAGTCTTTGTTTGATTACAACGACATTAATAATAGTAATGTGAAACACTTCCGCGAGGGCAAGGAGGAAGGTTTGAGAGAGGGCAAGGAAGAGGGCTTGAGAGAAGGCGAAAGGAAGAAAGCCTTCGACATTGCCCGCAATCTGAAAGCCGCTGGTGTGGACTATGCCGTCATTATTGCCACGACAGGCCTGAACGAAAATGAATTGAAATCATTATAAACCAACAAGATAAAGAACGGAAGTTTATAGAAAAGACAAATGAATAGACTGACATAACTAATCCATAGAGCTTTACGCTCTTGTTCCTCAACCCCTTGAATTCTGGTAAAATTTAGGTTCAGTAGGAATAAGTCACGAAGAGTTCATGCCAAATGGCGTGAACTGTTTTCCACTTATATACTGAACCAGGTTACCAGAGCCTAAGGGGTAATATAAGCGACATGAAAACAGATTCACGCCTTTATTATGGACAAAGCACCACACATTGGAAACCTCATCAAAGCGGAACTTGCCCGACAGCAGCGGAGCATCGCCTGGCTCGCCAGCCAGATGGGCTGCTCGCGGCAGAACCTTTGCCGACAACTCGCACACGACTACCTCAGCACCGACCAACTGCTGAAGATCAGCCTCATCCTCCACCACGACTTTTTCCATTACTTCACCGAATACATCTTGAAGCATTTTTGATATGCAAAGATACGAATTTTAGTCGAAAAAATGCATATTAAATATATAAAAATCAATCAATTAAGATAATTTAGAATATTTCCAAACAAGAAAACAGTGACAATTATCGGTTGACGTTCCGACAACCATTTTATTACAAAACGCCAACGTATTCATGACGGCATAATGCTTTGTGTTTCAATTATATGCCTATCTTTGCAACATCCGACAAGCCCCCAAACGTCATATTTCTGGTTTTGCGTAAACTATTGTTTCGCAAAGGATTGAAATTTTGGAATGTGACTGAAAGGGCGGAGCCATGTTTGGTTGGCGGTTGTAAGGCATTCCTAACAAAAACCTCAATGACAACCCGTGGAACAAAAGTTCTTTTATCTCTATTAGCCGTTGCTACACTCGGATTTTCTATGGTAAACGCATACACTTTCTTTGTGGAAAACCGAAATCCATTTGGAGCACTAAACTTGACTAAATTGATTATAAAAGCCTCTCCAGATGCTCAAACCGGTATGGAGCTTTCAAATTTCAAACTCCAAATCAACACGAGTGGTGGACAACTAAACGTTCACAAAATCTGTGACGAAAATGGAGAAAATTGTAGAGATGTAGATGTATTATATACATGAACCCAAGGTAACCAATGACCTCAATGAAACACTTGAGCACATGTTGTCACATGATATGTTAGCTGAAGCGATATCGTGTTTGGGTTGAGTGATGATTCTACCATAACATTGGCAGACGTTATATCACAAATTTCTAGCACATGACCTCAATGAGATACTTGAGCACAATGAGCTACTTGAGCTTACATAGTTTCATGAGAAGTTAATGGAAACGATATCATATTTACATTAAGCGATGATACCACTATAACAATACAAAATATTATCCAAACAATCACCTGACCTCAAGGAAATACTTGAGCAAGCTGAACTTGAATACACCATATAAATACTTGATATGAGAATTGAATCACTACTGTAGAAATATATACAGATGAAGATACAATCGCCGCAACTTTTCAAATAAGAGACTGAGCGGATTGAGGAACACCATCAAATATAGACAATATCGTCAGAACAATCTTCGAAGAATTTCGAAGACAGAACCGAAAACCAAACGCATTAGATCAAAGTGGTTATGTAATTGGCCCAACACAAAACCAAACCGGTCTTGTTTGGAAAACTGACGGTGCAGGTAATCCTGGTTGGAGACCTGACGAGACATCAAACATCAAAATCACACCTGGAGCTGAACAAGAAATTTGTGTACAATGAGTTGATACAATAAATTGTAATACTGTAGCACTATGACAACCAGAAAACTTTGTAAACAACAAATATTGCATATTTGATAACAATAATCAAATTGTTTGTAATGCAAATTGAACAGAATGAGAAAGTCTAAATATTGTATGAAGTCCAGACCAACGATGTAAATACAAATGTGTTAGACAACCTTCATTAAGCTTGACATGGAAGTGTGACTGAGATGATAGTGATGTATGTAATGCAGCACATACTGAGTATAGTAATAATCTAAACTGTACTGATCAAACAGATGATACAAATTGTATTAGATACTACCTAAGAATAAAGGACAATGTGACTCGATTTACCAACGTAGTTTATGATGATTGAGATTGCTCTATTATTTGTGACCAAGCAGAACCAACCTGCCAAGGTCAATGTGAATGATGATCAACAGATGTAGAGTGAAACCCATTTGGGCGGTGTAGATACATGTGCTCAAGTTATAAAGTTGATGAATTGAATGATGGGAATTGGCAAAACAACAGTTTTTACAACATGCAAGCCCTTTTGCAATATATAAATGAGTCACTTAATAATAATAATAATTATAACAAACCATATGAAATAGAGCGAACATGATGTGAAATAAAATGCAATGCATCAGAACCTTCTTGATGATGAGACAGTCTATGGACAGAAATTTCTAGTACAAACACAATCAAACCAGCAAAAAATCAAAACGTCCTCGTAGAACCAGGAACATTCAAAGCAAATCCAGAAAATACACCAAGCATGTACAAAAACATACCAGAATTTGTTGTTAATCAAACAGGTATCAAGATGTATTGAGGTCTTTATTTTTATAGGACAGACCTCGCCACTTCAAAAAGAGTCAGATGACTTAGCGTAAATTGACCAATACTTGCTTGACGTTCAGGTAACTATATTTATATGTATGCTGATTGAGATTCTTCAGGAGATATCAATCGTAGTTACGAAATCTTATGAGAAAACGAACTTGCTGTTGGTACAAGATGATGAGCATTTGTTTACTTCACACAAAGAACTGGATCATACGATGATAATGAACCTTGATCATGATGATGAAATTCATGAGGTATTACCCGAGGTACAACACTACAAGATGTTTACAGCTGTCAAGAAACAAATAATTCAAAATGAAATACAACCGTATGAGGCACAGCTACCGAATGAATGGGCATAGTACGATGAAATGATTTAAATGACCCAGAGAAATGTAGTTTAAATGAAAATGTAACTGTCAATGTATGACATCTCCGACATAATGTTGATCCAACACCAATACATGTTGATAAAGAAGATGCATATAAATCATTGATGGTTGGGGTAAATACGGACAATCCATACGCGACACTTGATGTAAATGGTTCACTTAGAGTTGGTAGTAACTGTCTTCCAATAGGACTAACCTGTGATGCAACAAATGTTTGAACAATGATGTACCTTGAAAGAAAGGCCTCTTATAAATGAAGTTTAGTTATATGTATAGCGGATGGTGTAAAGCCAAACAGCACCAAAGTTGACTATGTGTGGTATGATATAATGAGAGGATTAAAAGGTACTGATTTGATAAATGACTTATGATTTGAGACATATGATTGATCTTGTGCATTACCAAAACCAAATGGAACAGTGTACCCAATTCCAGTTCCTGCTAATCTTGAAGAAGATCAAAAATAAAAACAGACTTGAAATAAGAAATTATATGATTATAAAAAATAATATGTAAACATAATAATAATCAAAAATAAAAGAAAGGAAACAAAAAATGAAAAAATTTTTTCTTACCATCATTTGTATGACTTTCTGCCTAATGAAAGTCCAAGCACAAAACGACACCATCATCACAATCCCACAATTGTGGAACATGCCAAGCAAAATAATTCGTGCTTGCGAAAACAAGTATGATAGAGTTATTCTTTACGCACCTGAAGGCTGTAATAGTTGCACATGGCAAATAAATGGTGAATGGATTGATAATGTGGGTTTTGTCATATTCGACAAAGCTGTAATGACAGAATACAGGGATTGTCTGTTCTATGGCTGTGGCTACAGTTTTGGCTTCGATGTATTCTTCATCGAACCCAATGTCCCAGATGAAGCCACTTCACAGCTATGGAAACGTCAGCAAGAAGCCATTACGCTTGAAGCACCAAGTGGTTCCTACTCTTACCTTTGGAACACCGGCACTACCACATCGACCATCGAAGTTACCGAACCAGGAACTTACACCTGTGGTGTCTCCGATATGTGTGCTACATCCGTACAGACCTTCATCGTACAAGACAATGTCGAAATCGACTTAGCTACCTGTGACCTTGAGAGCAACTTGAACTTGATTACCTGGCCCACTACCGTAGCACAAGCCCAGTACATCGACCATGTCGTCGTGAAGCGTGACGGTATGCAGGTCGGCACAGCCCCCTACTCTGACGGTCAGTTCACTGACAATATCGGTAGTGGTTCCGCATCCCGTACTTACACACTCACAGCTGTCGCCATAGATGGCACAGAATGCCCCATTGTGAGCTATCCAAAAGAGACCATCCACATGGCCTATTTGACAGGTATCAACAATACCATCGAGGTCAACTGGAACATTCCAACCGGATATGACTTGCTCGGCTACAACATCTGCGAATGGCACCCAGGTGCCAAGGATGGTGACCTGACAGTCATCGACTTCGTCGGTGCTAGTGTCACTAGCTACACCTGTTCAGAGAACCAGTTCAACGAGGGACACGTCGTTGTCCAAGGCGTTGAAAATGGCAAGAGTGAAAGTAGATTGCTCTCTAACCGTAGCGAAGAGGGCATCGTCGGTATTGGCGAACATCAAAACAAAACCTTCAAACTCTATCCGAATCCTACGAACGGTGAGTTCACTGTCGAAGGAACGACTGACCTGACTGTGTTCAACACACTCGGCCAAGTCATCGCCAGAAGCCACTCTGAGAATGCAAGGCACTCCATCTCACTCAGAACCGGCATCTACTTCGTCAAATCTGACGAAGGTTCAGTCCAAAAGGTTGTCGTGGAATAAATGGAATTGCTTTGCAAGAACTCTTTCAAAAATCAATATTAAAATCTTTCAAAATCATTAAGAATCAATATTTTGATGGATTTTTTAAGATTTTCTTAAGATTTCTCGGCTTTAGCCGATACCAAAACAGGTGCCCCACATTCATCATTGCCTAAAAGCCTCTTAGAATTCACGAAAAGCCTCTTCTCGTCGAAGGGGCTTTTTCTTTCCCGCGTGCGCGAGGGAACAGGCCGTTTTTGAAATTTGCCTATTTTTAGCCCCGTAGAGCCGTTTTGGACAAAAAACAAAATTCTCAACTTTTTTGTGTTTCGTGCCGAAATTTTCCGTATCTTTGCACCTTTAATTGAAAACAGCTAAATTTTAGAAAATGACTGAAGAAGAGAAAAGAGAATTGGCAAGCGAAGAATATGGTGCCAGTAAGATTCAGGTTTTGGAAGGCTTGGAGGCCGTGCGTAAGCGTCCGGCCATGTATATTGGCGATGTCCATTTCCGCGGCTTGCATCATTTAGTATATGAAGTAGTCGATAACTCTATCGACGAGGCCATGGCGGGCTATTGCGACAAGATTGATGTCCGCATCCTGCCAGGCAATGCCATCAGTGTATTGGACAATGGTCGTGGTATCCCCACGGGTATGCACCCCAAAGAGCATCGCTCAGCTTTGGAAGTGGTTTTAACTGTGCTGCACGCTGGTGGTAAGTTCGATAAGGGCTCCTATAAGGTTTCTGGCGGTTTGCACGGCGTGGGCGTCAGTTGCGTGAATGCCTTGTCGACCCACCTCACCGCTGAAGTCTATCGCGAAGGCCAGATTTTCAAGCAGGAATATGAATGTGGTAAGCCGCTGTATGATGTGAAAGTGGTGGGCACGACCGAGATGAATGGCACCCGTATCACCTTCCAGCCCGATGGCTCCATCTTCCAGACTCTTGAATACGACTATAGCACCCTTGCCAACCGTATGCGCGAGTTGGCCTATCTTAACCACGGCATCACCATCGTTCTCACTGATGAGCGTGAGAAGATGGAAAACGGCGAATATCGCAGCGAGACTTTCTATTCTGAGAATGGCCTCATCGATTTTATCGCTTATCTGGATGCAAACCGCGAGAAACTCATTCCTGAGCCGATTTATATCTCGGGCGAGCGAAACAATGTTCCGGTTGAGATTGCTTTGGAATACAATAACGAGTACAAGGAAAACCTGCACTCTTATGTCAACAATATCAACACAATAGAAGGTGGTACCCACCTGCAAGGCTTCCGTTCTGGCTTGACCCGTTCGTTCAATGCCTATGCCGAAAAGAGCGGCCTTCTCGAAAAGCTGGAGAAGCTGAAGGTGAAGATTTCGCCTGATGATTTCCGCGAAGGTTTGACAGCAGTTATCTCGGTGAAGGTGCCAGAACCACAGTTCGAAGGCCAAACTAAGACTAAACTCGGCAACGATGAGGTGATGGGTATTGTCAACTCCATCGTGGGTCAGCAACTTTCCGACTATTTGGAAGAGCATCCTAAGGAGGCCAAGACTATCTTCGATAAGGTGACTTTGGCTGCCCAGGCCCGTCAAGCAGCGCGTAATGCCCGTGAAAAGGTGCAGCGCAAGGGTGCTTTGTCAGGCTTTAGCTTGCCTGGCAAATTAGCCGATTGCTCTGAGCGTGACCCTGCCAAGACCGAGCTTTACCTCGTCGAGGGTGACTCCGCAGGTGGTTCCGCCAAGCAAGGCCGTGACCGTAACTTCCAAGCCATCCTGCCGCTGCGTGGTAAAATCTTGAACGTCGAGAAGGCCATGGAACATCGTGTGTTCGACAGCGAGGAAATCAAGAACATCTATACTGCTTTAGGCGTGACCATCGGCACTGAAGAAGACAGCAAAGCCTTGAATCTTGAAAAATTGCGTTACCACAAAGTTATCATCATGACCGATGCTGATGTCGATGGTAGCCACATCACCACTCTGATTTTGACCTTCTTCTTCCGCTATATGCGCGAACTGATTGAGAACGGCTATGTGTATTGCGCCACACCGCCTTTGTACCTCATCAAGCGCGGCACCAAGCCAGTCCGCTACTGCTGGACCGACGAGGAACGCTTTGCTAGCATGGCCGAGTTGACCAAGAACGGCACTGTGAGCGGCTATGACGTGCAGCGTTACAAAGGTCTTGGTGAGATGAACCCCGAGCAGCTTTGGGAAACCACCATGGATCCTGCCCATCGTACCTTGCGCCAAGTGACCATCGAGAACGCTATGGAAGCCGACCACATCTTCTCCATGCTCATGGGCGACGAAGTGGCTCCGCGCCGCGAGTTCATCGAGCAGAACGCTACATACGCGAATATCGATGCTTAATCGTTGAATGTCAAGTGAATAATGAAAAAGGAGAACCGTATGGCTCTCCTTTTTTCTTTGGAGTTTTCGAGGGTGGATTTGAGGGTTATATACTATTATACTTAAATGAAATTATTCTATGGAACGCACAGGACGGACAGAAAGACCTGCGTAGCGAGGTTCGCCGCCAGTGCCAACAGCGCCCGAACCGAAGCTCAATCGATTCCCACAATCCGGGTGCCAAAAGAGCGAACTCGACCAATAACCGCCTCCCCAATACTGACCATAGAGGAAGGTGTGGGTGGCTGGCAGGAAAATACTGTTGCCGTTTTCTGAAGTGAAGAGTCTACCATACACATCATTTTGCGTAGTCCACGTGCTGGTGGTGTTGTTTTTTAGCTCTTCCCATTCCTCAATGGTGGGCATGCGCCAGCCCGTGCCCCAGTTGGCCGTGGCAGCGTCGTCTTCTGGTTGCAAAATGACCAGTTCGTCAGAATAACCGTTGTAACCATAGTTGGCGTCGTTGCAATACTTGGTCAAGGTGTTTTCACTGCCGTTGCAATACTTGTAAGTGCTCCAATCGTAATCGGCCTTTGTCGTAGTTTCACCCCATGCGAAGTAACTACCTAAGCCTTCAGGTGTTTCGGCATATACATTACAGGTGGCCCACAATGTTCCACTTGGCAAGCCAAGGTCAATGTAGTCGTGGCCGTTGTAAGTACCATTCCCGCTCGGTTGTTCCTCAGTGGTAAATTTTTTATCCGCACCATAATAATAGTCAGAGCCTTTCTTGGCGTATGCCCGGACATGATAGACCGTATTGTGATTCAGTTCAGTAAGTTTACAGGTGAAAGGCTCGTTCCATTGGGCGGTGGAAAGATGCTCTTCACTTGCCGTTGGGTTTTCTTGTAAACCCCAGCATACGCCCAACTCCTCAAGTGTAACACCTTCGCTTACAACGACCTCAGCTCCACAAACTGCGGTTTTTGTAGTGATGTTAGAAGGTGTGATAGTGGTAACCGTTACCGTTACGGTCTCATCGTTATTATTAGGTTCATCTTCTGGTTTATTACATCCTGCGGTAAATACTACTGCTGTCATTAGCATTACGGCTGCTACTGCCTTCATCATTTTGCTCATATTGGTTAAATTTAAAGATTAATAGTTCCTCAAATTTGTAGACAATAAACGCTGTCCACAACAACGCGGCAAAAATCGGAATACGAGAAAGAATGTGTACTTACAAATCGTCAAAATGGACTTACAAATGACATATTGTAAGCAAATTTATAGCTGATTGCTGATTTTCCACTCGGAAGGCGTCATGCCGACGATGGCCTTGAAAGCACGGAAGAAGGTCGTCTCGTTCGCGAATCCAGTCTCCATCCATACCTCCGAGGCACGGGTGTCGGGCTGGCTGAGCAGCTGCTTGGCATGCTCCACACGATAGGTGTTGACGAATTTGCTGAACGAACAGTTGCGAAGGCTGTTGATACATGCCGACAGGACATTGCGGTTGCAACCTGCTGCCATTGCCACATCGGATATTTTCAGTCCGCTGTTCAAGTAAAGACGCTCTTCCTCCATCAATTGGCAAACGCGCTGCAACAGCTCGTCGTCTGTAACGCTACTCGTTGGTCTCATGGAGGCAGTCGGGTCTTCTGTTTCGTTGGCTTCGTCAGACTTTTCCGCCAAGTCATCTTTGCGTTGTGTAGCCTTTCGCTTGCGATTTAAACTAAGATACACAAGGAGTGCTGCCACAAATGCCAGGCATAGCCCAATCCATAACCATGGAAACGAGGTCTGGGTAACCATCATCGGAGCCTCTGGATTGACGCGTAACATTACTACAGACTCAAGCGGATTAAAGTTGGAATTGTCGAGGCCACCGGCAAGGATGAGGTTGCCTTCATCATTGAGGACAGGCCAACAGAGGCCCATGTTAAGCAGCGGGTCGGTATAATAGAGCGTCAATGGTGCTGGATTCTCCGTATAATCCACACGCAACACATAGACCTGTTTGCTTTTCCGGTTAAAGCCTACCAAATAGCCTCGTCCGCGCTTCCTGTCCACCACGGGAAAATGATACTGGATGCTGTCGCCTTGGAACATCATTGGCACCGCGCATGTGGTAGAAAGCAGGCTGAAGTCGGTGCCACAGGTCTTGACGAAGCCTATTTGACCTTCGGCGTTTTTCACGGGCAGCAAGTAAGCGTAGTCGCCGGCAGTCTCATCGCCGATGAAACATAAATCGCTTATTCGGGGAATGTCGTAGGCCAGTGGACGCCATTCGTCAAGCAGAGGCGCGTGGAAAGGCTCACCCCATAGTTGGTCAACGATGATGCTGTCGGGACGAATGCCACTGGTGTGTTTTGTATCCAAGCTACTGAATATCATCACATTGTCTTTGGATGTGCGCAAAATATAGGGACAGGAACGCTTTGCTGCCACCTCCTTGACGCGAACAAAGGTCGAGTGGCCGTCAAACAGTTCTATGCAGTCATCGCTATACCAGTTACCTGAAATCACCACACGTCCGCTGTCGATTTCGGTGGAGGAGAAGTTGCTGCGCTTCATGTCCATGCAGCCAAAGCCTTCAAAAGTGTGGGTAGCAGGGTTGTACCATTCTGCCGGGTAGGTTTGCCCGATGCCCAACGGCTCATTGGCACCACCTAATGCCAGCACTTTTCCCGATTTCATGGGAACGACAATGCCGAAGTCGTGCGCATAGACCGTATGCACCGTATGCCAAGCTCCGTTGTTGAAATATTCTGCCGTGGCTGTGGGAACGAAGCCCGTGGTGTGTCCTCCGATGACCGTCAGCTCGCCATTGATAAAGAAGGTACAGTGGCCATAACGTGGGATATTGAGGTCAGGCAGTAGCTCGGTTTCCATTTTTTTTTGAGTCATGCCTACGTTCTCCGACGATTGTACTGCATGCAAGGATGCTGATGCTAATAGGATGATTATATTTATAATAAGGTATCTTTTCATCATTCTCGGAAAAAGCATGCAAAAATAAATAATTTATTCAACTATTGCACATGTCAAATATTATCGTGACCTTTGCCCCAACAAATCATTTACTATGCAAACATTCAAAAAAGGGGAGAAGATTGGCAAATATGTCATCAACTCGTTCATAAAGAAAGGCATTGTCGCTGAATCATATACGGTGCTCGGTCCCGATGATATGATGTACTTCATGAAGGTGTTCGACCTTAGGAGCATCCCTCACGAGCAGCTTTTTGAGGGCAAAGAGGTCTACGAAATACAACTCTGCAAGGAACTGAACACCGAAGAGAACCAGAATGTTGTTCGTTATGTCGACAACGGAGAGGTGAAAAAAGGCAACGCGGTCTATCATTATCTGGTGACAGAGTTCTACCGTGGTTCCTTGCTCTTGGATGCTGTCAGGGAAGAGGGTCGCTTCGACCTTGAAGATGCTGTGCAAATCACGCTCTGTGTTTTGAGCGGTTTGTCGTTTATTCACTCCCGTGCATTGATACACAATGATATACGGCCTTCCAACATCATGCTTCAAGAGTTGGATGACGGTATGCTGATGCCGACCATCATTGACCTGGGTCATATCTCTTACATGGTTAAAGGCCGCCCGACTTTTGTCGATGAGGATTTGATGCCCTATTTCCGTGCCCCTGAAACCTTCCGCGCGGTTTACACGGTGAAGAGTGACATCTTCTCCACGGGCGCACTTCTTTATTTCCTGATGTTTGGTAAGGCGCCTTGGGAGGGACCGGATTTGAGGGTTCTTGACGGCGACAAGCAAAAGATTGCCGATGCGTTGAAGAAGGCGAGAAAGCTAGACCTCATTTTGGAAACAGACGAGGTGAAGTTGCCTGATTATATGAAGGCAATCTTGCTTAAGGCCTTGGCCAAAAAGCCAGATGACCGTTTTGCTTCGGCAGGTGAGTTCGCCCAAGCCTTGTTTGAGCAGGTGATGCCCGAATTGGCGAAACGAATGGAAGAGGAAGAAGCAAAACCGGATACCGATGCACAAGGCCAAGACAACAGCGGCCCAATCATCACCTACAAGAAGGGCACTGGCAGCGGCTTCGATAATGTGACAGGTCGCGATGAACTGAAAGAGCAGTTGCGCAAGGAAGTGCTCTTCGCTTTGCAGAATCCTGAAAAAGCGAAATTGTACAAGTTGCCGACGATTAACGGCGTGCTGCTTTATGGTCCTCCTGGATGCGGGAAAAGCCTTGTCCTTGAGAGTTTTGCAGAGGAGATGGGCTTCAATTATACTATCATTAGAGGGCCAGAATTTGGGCATATCTATCAAGAAGGTGTGCTGGATAACTTGCAGCGAGTCTTCGATGCTGCCGAAATCAAGGCGCCATTTGTCATCTGTATCGATGAGCTTGAGTTTGTGGCACCCAATCCGAATGCCGAAGGAGATGAGAATGTCACACCTCAGATTTCGGCTTTGTACGGCATGATGAACGATTGCTCCAAAAAGGGCATCCTTGTGGTAGCCACAACCAATCGTCCTGACCTCATCGACCAGTCCATTATGCGCATCGGTTGCTTTGACCGTGTGTTCTTTGTGCCGCAGCCTGATTTTGAGGCTCGAAAAGACATCTTCATGGACCATCTGAAAGACCGTCCTTGCGAGGAACTCGATTTCGACGAGCTGGCCAAGATGTCAGACGACTTCAATGCTGGTGACATTACGGAGGCTGTCAATGAGGCCGCCATGACCGCTGCCTACAATGACGTGCCGATTTCGCAAAAGATCCTCGTTGATGTACTGAAATACAAGAACCCGACTTATTCCACCAAGACTCGCATCGGATTCCACAAAAAGTGATCGTGATGAACATTAAAACTTTGGTGTCAAGGTATTTGAAGTCCATAGGGGTTGTCTCAAAAAAGAACGACTTGGGCTTGAATTTCAGCTATGAAGGTTGGAATTTCCTCCTATGGAATGATGCAGATGACCCGTTGTTTTTCCGCTTGATTCTGCCCGGCGTTTTCGATGTGACCGATGACAACTTTGCCGAGGCTATCATGGCTTGCAACAATGTCAATTGGAACTATAAGGTGGTTAAGGCTGTGCTCTATGAGTTTGAGGATGAACACGATAAAGGGTCTTCGGTCTGGATGTGTTTTGAGCAGATGCTCGACTCCACGCCACAGGTTGAGGAATTGATTCCTCGTGCCGTCCACAGCCTCATTGCCGCTGCTGAAGCGTTTAATAAGGAAATGATGGAAGAATGAGATTCCCTTCGGGAATGGAAGACGGAAATAAGGTTTCCAGCGGCGGCTAAGAGACCTTACGATATGTAGACGTAATAAACCGCCGCTTGATAACACGTAGTTAATGCTCCATTCCCGAAGGGAATCTTTATATGAAACTAATACTTACAATAATATGAAAATCAAATTCTTACTAATCCCAATGCTATTAGCAAACCTTGCCATGGCACAGTATGCCCCGGCTGGCGACAAAATCAAAACCCGTTGGGCGGAACAAGTCTCACCTGAAAACGCCTTGCCCGAGTATCCGCGCCCTATGATGGTGCGCCCAGATTGGAAGACCCTCAATGGCCTATGGCAGTATGCCATCACAACGAAAGGGGAGAAGGCTCCTAGCCATTATGAGGGTGACATCCTCGTTCCGTTCTGCATCGAGTCGTCACTTTCTGGGGTACAGAAAGAGGTTGGGCCTGACAATGCACTTTGGTATCAGAAGACTTTTGCTGTGCCAGGTAATTGGAAAAATGGTCGTGTCCTGTTGCATTTCGGTGCGGTGGATTGGATGACGGATGTCTGGGTGAATGATATCAAAGTGGGTTCGCACACAGGTGGTTACACGCCGTTTACCTTCGACATTACACAAGCTTTGAAGGGCAAACAAAACAACATGGTAGTCCGCGTTTGGGATCCGACCAACAGCAGCTATATCCCACACGGAAAGCAGGTCATCAAGCCGCGTGGCATTTTCTATACATCTGTGACTGGAATTTGGCAGACGGTGTGGCTCGAATATGTCCCCGAGGATTATATCCAAAACCTTGTTACTACGCCTAATTTCGATAAGGCTACGGTCAGTGTCGAAATTGATTTTTCCAATCTGACCAAAGATGACCTCTATCAGGTTGAGGTGACTTATGAAGGACAGAAAGTGGCAACAGGCAAATCCATCAATGGACAGCCTGTGGAGGTGAACATGCCAGAGGAATTCCTCCGCTGGACGCCTGACCATCCGTTCCTGTATGACATGAAAGTCAAGGTGCTGCGTAAAGGCAAGGTGATAGATGAAGTGGATAGCTATTTTGCCATGCGGAGCTTTGGCTCAAAACGCGATGAGAATGGTATTGTGCGTCTGACCTTGAATGGCCTCCCGATTTTCCATTTCGGGCCCCTCGACCAAGGTTGGTGGCCCGATGGCCTCTACACAGCTCCTACTGACGAGGCCTTGGCCTACGACATTCAGAAGACCAAAGACTTGGGCTTCAATATGATTCGCAAGCATGTGAAAGTGGAGCCGGCACGGTGGTACTATCATTGCGACCGCATTGGAATGATTGTCTGGCAAGACATGCCCAGTGGCGGTCGCGGCCCCGAGTGGCAAACAACGCAATACTACCAAGGGCCAGAGAGCTTACGCAGCCTCGAGTCTGAGGAGTGCTATATCAAAGAGTGGACCGAGATTATCAATAGCCTGAAGTCGCAGCCATGCATTGGCGTTTGGGTGCCTTTCAATGAATCGTGGGGACAGTTCAAGACCCCTGAAATCGTGGAGATGACCAAGAAACTTGACCCGACGCGTTTGGTGAATCCTGCTTCAGGTGGCAATTTCTACCAATGTGGTGATATCCTCGACCTGCACCATTATCCCGAGCCGAAGATGGTGCTTTATGATCCGACCCGCGCCACGGTTTTAGGCGAATATGGAGGCATTGGACGCAAGGTGGAAGGCCACACTTGGGTGAAAGACCAAGGTTGGGGCTATGTGGAGTTTGACACTGAGGAAAAAGTGACAGATATCTATGTGGAATACGCTAATCAATTATACAAGATGGCTTTCCAAGGCTTTTCGGCTGCGGTCTACACGCAGACCACCGACTGCGAGACTGAGCTCAACGGTCTGATGACATACGATAGGACGGTCATTAAACTGGATGAAAAGCGGCTGCTGCAAATCAACCGGAAAATCAGTCATGCTTTTGCGGAATAATAAAATAAAGAGACACGTTACGACGCGTCTCTTTTTTATTGAATGAGTTTGAGTTATTTGGTTTCACCAGTGATGGTGATTTGGGTGCCATAGTTACCGATTTTGATGTCGGCATAGGTGATGTGGATCAGGAAGAGGTCATCGCCATAGACAACGGCCAGCATATCGTTGTAGCTGGAATCGTTATTGGTGGTGATGTTACGATACTTTTCGATAGGATCGGCGGTTTCAGCCAGTTCGTTGAAATAGGCGTACTTGTCGCTCCAGTAAATGATGTCATCAAAATCATCACCGTCGCACAAGTAAAGAATTACATCATCATCCAAGGGCTCGATGGTGGCCATGATATCCTTGTAACTGCCAGACCACTGAAGACCATATTGAGCCATCTCTTCTGCGCTCTCAACAGTTTGTCCCTTGCGAATCCATTCAATCGTGCGGCCAACCAGCGTTTCAGGATTGGTTTTTTGGAGATGAACTTGTAGGGATTTGGAGACCTTATTTCCAGCAATATCGCTCAAAATAGCTGTGATAGTGACTCTGTCGATGGGGTAGTCATTGTTGAAAGAAATGCTGTCGTTATAAATGTATTCAGTGTCGCTCAATTCAAGGTTGGTTTTTTCTTCGTCATCAATTAGGATGATTAACGAAGAGAGTTCGGCGTTTGTTTGGGAATTGGAAAGGGCAATGAAACCAAAATTGTAGCTAGTGCCACATTGGAGTGTGTCGCCATTGGCTATGTATCCTTCTTGGTTGATTATGCTCAAAGATGGTTTCGTGTTGTCAGGCGTGACTGGGGTTTCGGGCTCATCGGGCATGACTCCTTTCTTGCAGCCAGCTAATAAAGCGATGCTGGTAAGGCATAACATGAAGAATATAACAGCGGGCTTTTTCATCTTTTTTGTGTTTTAGTTATTGTTATATCACAAATAAGTTATAATTTGCAAAAATAGCAAATTCATTGGAAATGGAACAAAAAAATAGGACGGTGTTAAACCGTCCTATTATATTCCGCAATAATTGTAGCGTCATTATTTGGCATCACCGGTGATGGTGATTTGAGTGCCAAAAGATCCAGTCTCAACGTCAGCGTGGTTGATGCGGATCAGGGAATACTTCTCACCATAGACGATGGCCAGCATGTCGTTGTAGTCAGCATGTTCTAAATTAGCATCAATTTTGCGATAGGATTCAACTGGGGTGGCATTTTCGGCAAGGTTGCTGAAATAGGTGTACTTTTCGTCCACGTTAACAATGTCATCAAAGTCGTCACCGTTGCACAAGTACATGACAACATCATTATTCAAGGGTTTGATAGTGGCAAACGGGGCCTTGAATGTGATATCCCACATCAAACCGTATTCTGCCATTTCATCAGCGTTCAGGACATTGTTTCCTCTGCGAATCCATTCAATGGTGCGGCCAATCAGTGGTTCAGGAGTATATTCATATTCGCATTTGAAAGCGACGGTGGCGGTGTTGGTTTGGTTGTCAACGTCAGTCACAACAGCCTTGATTGTGCCTTCCATAGCGGTGTAAATCTCTCTTTCTTGTACGAAGAGAAAATCTTCGAAATCATAGGAAGTTTTTCCAGCAAGGTCGATGGTGTCGTAATAAACTTCATTCTCTTGACCATCTTCATTATAAGAGATCACATCCATGGTAATCACCATGTTCTTCAGTTCTTTCTTGGTTTCAGAGTTGGCTTCAACATGGAAACCGTACTTGAAATTGATAGCGTTTTCATCGTCGTAATCAATGACTGTGGGTTGATCGACGCTACCCGTGATGAAATACTCACCCGTCTTAATGGCGATTGAAGGTTCCGGATGTTCGATTGTCTTAGTGCAGCTTGCAAAGAAAGCAACGCTGGCGAAGCACACAAGTGCTAAAGCTAATTTCTTCATTTTTAATGATTTTAGTTAATAATTAGGTTATTTGTTTACGTTTGTTTCTCTCAAAGAACGTGGCAAATATAGCAAATAGTTTGCCAAACTTTAAAAAACTGACAAAAAAAGTAAAAAAAGCCTGTTTTTGGCAGGCTTTTCCTTACTTTTAATGCAGTTACTTTTTTCAATTAGTCTTCAACGATTGCTTCGTTCGGGCAAGCGCCGGCGCATGTGCCGCAACCAACGCAGGTGTCAGGGTCGATGACATAGATGTCGCCTTCCGAAATAGCGCCCACTGGGCATTCGTCAATACATGTGCCGCAAGCAACGCAGCTGTCTGTGATTTTGTAAGCCATAATGATTTTAATTTTAAGGTTTGTTTTGAGTTTTCGTGCCGCAAAAATACTACAACTTTCATTGCCAATAAGCCCAAAAACGAAATTTTTATTCAGTCTAAATAATAATAATGCTTAAAGTGCTGATATTGAATGAGCTGCCAGTGTACTTCTAAAAAGGAAAATAAAATGCGGTTTTCTTTGGGTTTGCACCTTTTTATTACGTACTTTTGCAGCAAATTTAAAAGCTGTCAGCCTTCAGTAGTCAGCCCTCAGCTCGGTTTAGACCGGCTGAAAGCTGATTGCTGATGGCTGAAGGCTAATCTTTAAATCTTTAAATCTTGAATATTAAATCTTTAAATCATTAAATATGACAGCAAAAAGTAAGGTTGTAGCCCTTGAACATGTCGTCATCCGTTTTTCTGGCGACTCGGGCGATGGTATGCAACTTACCGGAAATCTTTTTTCGGATTCAACAGCATTTGCCGGAAACGATTTCGCCACATTCCCGGACTATCCGGCTGAAATCCGCCCGCCGCAAGGCACCGTGGCTGGCGTCTCTGGCTTCCAAGTGCACTTTGGACACAAACCCGTTCACACCACCGGCGACCTCTGCGACGTCCTCGTGGCTATGAACCCCGCCTCCATCAAGGCGAACATGCGCTGGCTCCGTCCCGGAACCATCATCATCTTCGACTCCGACTCGATGACCGACAAGGCCCTCGAAAAGGCTGGCTATGCCGCTGACCCCACCGTGGATGGCACCTTGGCCGACTATCAGGTCATTAAGGCCCCCATCTCGGAACTCACCAAAGAGGCCCTGAAGGACTTCGGCATGGACAACAAGTCGATGCTGAAATCGAAGAACATGTTCGCCCTCGGTATCGTGATGTACTTGTTCAACCGCGAACTCGACACGGTCTACCGTTATTTCGAGACGAAGTTCAAAGGCAAGGACCAGGTGATCAAGGCCAACCGCACCGTCCTCGACGCCGGTTACCACTACGCCGACACTTGGGAGCTCTTCACCAATACTTATAAGGTGGAAGCCGCCGACCTCGAAAAAGGCAAGTACCGCAACATCACGGGCAACACCGCCGCCGCTTGGGGCTTGATGGCCGCCAGCGAGAAGTCGGGCCGCCCGTTGTTCCTCGGTTCGTATCCCATCACGCCTGCCACCGACATTTTGGCCGAGCTGACCAAATACAAAAACCTCAACGTCAAGGCCTATCAGGCTGAAGACGAAATCGCCGGCATCATGTCGTCGATCGGCGCCGCCTACACGGGCTGCATGGCCGTGACGACGACCTCCGGCCCTGGCCTCTCGCTGAAGAGCGAAGCCTTGGGTCTGGCCGTGATGACCGAACTGCCGCTCGTCGTCATCGACGTGCAGCGTGGCGGTCCTTCCACGGGTCTGCCGACCAAGATGGAGCAGAGCGACCTGATGCAGGCCCTCTATGGCCGCAATGGTGACGCTCCGCTTGTGGTCATCGCTGCCCGCAGCTCTGCCGGTTGCTTCTACACTGCTTTCGAGGCCGCCCGTATCGCCATGGAGCACATGACTCCTGTCATCATGCTCAGCGACGGTTCACTGGGTAACGGCTCCGAGGTGTTCCGCATCCCCAAGATGGCCGACCTGCCGAGCATCACGCCTCCGTTGGCCAAAGCCAACGACCCGGTCTATATGCCTTACCGCCGCGACGAGAAATGGTTGCGTCGCGAATGGGCTATCCCGGGCACGCCTGGCCTGCGTCACCGCGTCGGTGGTTTGGAAAAGGAAAACGGCAAGGGTAACCTGTCGACCAATCCTGAAAACCACCAGATTATGACCGAACTCCGCGAGGAGAAGATCAACCGCGTGGCCAACG